>CAYJWF010000001.1:0-27948 GCA_964373805.1 uncultured Planctomycetia bacterium
TGGAGTCGCCAAGGGGCCGTACCTCCTTCCCATGAGTCCAGACCCCTCTTCTAAGGGAGGCTGTCCCATGAATGACCTCTATCGGGGAGCCATCGAGGCGGTGGCTCGGGATGTCTACCTCCCCGATTACAACCGGCTCCTCATCGTCTTCCCGAAGCTCAAGAGATGTGGATATGCTGGACTGGCAGATTCCGTCACAACCTCCCTCGAGAGTCCGGACGGTCAACCGATCACCTATTCCGTTGCTTGGATCAACGGAGCAGACAACCTAGGGGCTGCCATCCAAGAGTTCGGGCATAGCCTTGGGCTGCCCCATACCAGCGGCCTTAGATGCAAGAGTCGGATTTGGCAGGATCGGCCCTATTTACCCTGGAACGTTTTCGATGAGAGCTGCGCCTCCGAGGAATATGGGGATCTCTTCAGCTCGATGGGCAGTGGGGCCGGGCACTTTCCCCCGGCCCAAAAGGTGTCTCTGGGATGGATTCCAGAGCAGGACGTGATCACCTTAGGCCCTGAGCCGGGGACCCATACCCGAGTCGTTCATCCCTTGGAACTGCCCGGGGCCAATCTTCTCAGGATTCAGAAACAGATTCAGAGTCCATCCGGTGGTCGCCTTTGGTACACCGTGGATAATCGGGAGGCCATAGGGTTTGACAGCTCCTACGGTAACTCCACCGTGTACCCTCATGCGACGAGTGGCGCTTTGATCCGCTTAAGTTCTAATTACGCCGCAGGACTCTTGTTGGATATGCATCCCGGTACGCCGAGGCCTTTGGCTGAATTTACGGAAGCTGCCCTTGCCCTTGGAGAAACGTTTACAGACGGGGCGAGGTTACGCATCACTCCAAAACGGAACATCGGTCGGGATCTGGAAGTGGAAGTAAACATTCCCTCTCAAGGAGTTGCTCCTTTACCGGAGTTTATAGATCTCAGGGGAGGCCATACCCTCTATGGCGTGTCTTCTCTGAGGGCACAGGTCTGGGACGATCGTGATCTCATCGACCGGCTTCGGTTTTTTAAGGACGACCAGCTCTTGGGAGAGGTGACCATCGCCGATCTTACGCGCGACGTTCCGGGCCAAGGGCTCTCCGAGTTCCGCCTTTCCTGGGACACCCGCAACGAGGTCAACGGGAGCCGTCACACCCTGACGGTGAAGGCCAGGGACAGCGCTGGGTTAGAGGGGGTGGCGTCCGTGGAGGTCCTCGTGGACAACTCCGGGCCACGGCCGACGATTGTTTCCCCAAGGCCCAACGAGGTGGTCCGCGGCGTTGTCACGGTTAACGTGGAGGTCCAGATTCCGGACTACCTAGGACGTCTCCAATCTGTGGGCCTTCTCGCCAATGGGCTCTACGTGGGCCAAGATTTTGTGGCTCCCTATACGTTTCAATGGGATACGACCTACCAGATCCATGGAAAACCTTTTGTGCCGGATGGCGTCTATACGTTATCCGCGGTGGCCTCTTCGTGGGATGGCCGGGTGCACGGGACTTCCGCACCGGTACCGGTGATCGTGGACAACGTTCCAGACGGTTACGGGGACTTCGATGGGGATGGGGTTTTGGAGTTAAGGGATGCCATCGAGGTACTTCGACGGGTGGTGGGCCGGGAGGTGCTGCCGAGTCCGATGGATCCGTTGTTTCGGGTGATGGATGTGAACTGTGACACACGGATCACCCTGGTCGATTTTATCGCGATCCTAATGGCGGTGGTGGGGCGTTCGGTGCTTCCGGTAGGGGCCTGTCGTGGATAGGTTGGCGATGAAGCGATTCGCTCTAACAGTTCTGTTCGCCGTAACTTTCGGATTCGTCAATGGGGTCCTCCCGCTCTCATTTGGGGTGGCGTTCGCCCATGGGGAGGAGTCCTCACCCATTCAAGGCCTAAAACTGGACGAAAGGCCAAGCCTGCCCAGTTCCCAGGAAGCGCCGGCGGCCAGGGCCGTGGATTTAAAAGGATTTTTTCTTCCCGATAACCCTACGGATACCTCCAAGATGGAACAGGCGCTGGTGGCTTACCTCCGTGATCACCCTGAAACATTTGGGGGCGTCGATCCCTCTCGGCAGCTGAGGCTGGATTATCTGAAGATTGTTCCTGGTCGAGCGGGCCTCACCGACATGGCCTATGCCCATTTTGAGCAGAGATCCGGACCGTTGCCTGTGGTGGGAGGGAGGGTGACCTTTTCGTTGAAGGTAAGCCCCAAGGCAAAAGTCACCACCTTGTTTAGCCGCCTGTACCTGGATGTTCCCATTCCTTCCCAGATGACCTTAGATAAAGAATCCGCCATGAAAAAGGTTGAGGAGCGAATCAAGCCGTTAGGTTCTCAAGCATCCATTAAGTTCTTAGGAAGCCAGATCCGTTTTATTCAGGGACACTGGCGGATCACCCAAGCATTTTCAATCGACTTCGAGCTCACTGGACTTCGAGCTGCCGTCGATAGCATCACAGGAAAAACCTTTGTCTGGGATGAGACCCTCCATCTTGATGTTTCGGGGAAAGCGGAGGGAAGGGGGGTCTTCCTTGATCCTGGAGCGACCGGAGACAATCTCGATACGTTACCTTTATCGGACCTCAAGATCCAATTGAGTGACGGAACCGAGGGCTATACCGATGCGGATGGGAATTTTACCTTACCTTCGAACGGATCCAGTCCGATCGGGATATCAGCAAAACTGTTAGGTCGATGGGCGAATGTAATCGATAAGAATAACACCCCGCTTCAGTTTAATGGCACGGCTGTTCCGGGAGTTCCAGTTCGCATCGCTTTTAGTCCCACAGGGAATGTGGAAACAGAGGTTGCTCAGATCAACGCTTACTATCATGTCACCCGGATCCATAATTGGCTCGTAGCCAGAGGCGTTAATCCGACCGGGATTAATCGTCCAGTCGAGACCAGAGTCAACTACGACCCCAATCGGTATTATTGCAATGCCAATGCGGCTGGAGGTGTTCTTCGTTTCCCTCAACACGGCGGGTTTGAGAGCTTCTTTGGTACCTGTCGAAACACCGCCTACGACACGGTGATCTACCATGAATATGGCCATGTAGTGGATCTCGCCATTGGAGGCATTTCCCATTACGGGTTAAGTGAAGGATGGGGAGATCTGCTGGCCGCTTACGCCACGGGACAGCCCCTTATCGGCGAGAGTTTCTACTTTAATGCGGAACCTTTGTGCGGACAGTGGACAACGACATCCGATATCACCGATCACTGGAGATCAATGAGCAGGGGGGAGCCTGGGCTGGTTTTGCCTGGAATCTACGTGAGAACCTGATGGCCTCATTAGGCCAAGTGGAAGGGATTGCCTTGGCTGAAAACCTTGTGATTCCAGTCCTCTGGGCCAATTCCGAGAAGATCCCCTATGCGGTTCATGAGGTGGCTGTTAGAGACGATGACGATAACAATCTGGCCAACGAAACTCCCCACATGGCTGAAATTCGGGCTGCGGCCGAAAGGCATGGGCTTGAATGGGCACTGCAGGACGACGCCACTCCTCCGACAGTTCAAATCGTCTCTCCTTTGCCAGGAGCACTCCTTGCTGGAGTAGCCTCCTTGTTGGTCAGAGCCCAGGACAATGTCCATGTGGAATCCGTTGCCGTCCTTATTGCTGGGCAGGTCCGAGGTTTCGGCAACCCCTCCTCGAATCAGGATCCCATAGAGTTCAACACCTGTCCCATTCCCGGTGGCCCCTACACCTTAAAGGCAGTGGTTTATGATTGGAAGGATTTGGCGGGGAGCCATGAGATCTCAGTCAGGATCGCCAATGGATCCAATCCTCCCATTTCAGATCTTTCCGCTATGGCCCCGAGCCCAGGCTCTGTAGAGCTAAACTGGACATCCCCTGCTACCGCGGCCAATCCTATGGCTTACGACGTCCGGTATGCGCCCTTCCCTTTAACGGATGCGAATTGGGATACCGATGGAGTGACGCCGGTTCTCACAGGGGTGCCTCTGCCCAAAAGCAACACACGGCAGACTATGATCGTGAACGCCCAAATTCATGAATCCAGAAATTATTTCTTTGCCATAAAAATAATCAATCCCTGTGGGATTGCCTCTTCTCTGTCCAATGTCGCATCGATAAACACCCCTACGCTGAGAACCGGTCTTTTTGTCATTGCGTCGATTCCCCCCCCCACAGGCTTATTGGCAGGTTCTCTATCGTTACCAGATACAAACCAATCTGTCCGGGCAGCGTCTCGTCTATGGCCTCCCACAGGCTCCCTCGAATATGCGGGTCAATTCCGCAGGGCAGGTCGAATGGATTCCCGATTTAGATCAAGAAGGTTCACATCCCATTCGAATCTTGGTTACCAACCTGGATACCGGGCAAACCGCTCAACAGGACTTCTCCATCGCAGTTTCTCAAGGCCTCTCTATCCCTGCTCATCCTAGGTTTAAGAAAATGGCTCAGATACCTATCGATGGGGATGTTCATGCCGCCTGGGTCTATGGAGATTTCGTCTACGTCACCAATGCGACCAAACGCCTGCTTGAGATCTTTAATATTTCTGATCCTCGTGCACCGATCCATGCAGCGACCGTAAGAATAGGGAGTCCTGAAGATGGGTTGTGGGTCTACCGGAATCGGGTCTACGTTCCTCAATCCAGCATCACGGGTCAGAGTCTTTTGATTATCCATGTGGAGGACCCCCGGAATCCTCGAGTGGAATCCTTCGTGAAAGGGGAAGTTATGGCGGCGGTTCATACCGTCAACTTGAATAACGGTTTTGCGTACCTGTCTCACCCGAGCAGCGGGCTCTCCATCGTAGACGTCAGAAGTCCCTCTGCCCCTGCTTTCGTTCATCAGGTATTAGCGAGCTTGGTCCACGAAACCACCGCCTTTGGAAATAGGGCCTATACGGCGAATGCCCTTTTGGGAACTTTCTCTATTTACGACGTCACAAACCCCCGGAATCCAGCGCTCCTCGGAGAGCTTCCCACATCAAACGGTTTTGCCCATGATGCGTGGCCCAGTCGAGACGGAAAGATCCTGTTGACGACCAATGAGACGGCTATACCAAGAGCGCCTCAATTGAGCGTGTGGGATATCTCGAATCCTGCTGTCCCCAGTCACCTTTCGGATATTCGAGGGGCCGACTTTGGAATTAACGCCATGCACCCTCGGGTCCACCTAAGGGATTCCCATGCCTTCGTCAGCTATTACACGGCTGGGGCTGTCCTGTGGGATGCGGCGGACTTTCGAGACTTAAAACTTTTGGATCGGTACGATACGAATACGATTACAGGGTTAGGTTATAACGGGGCGATCTCTATTTGTCCTTATGGGAAGGTCATCGCAGTAGGTGACGTGCAGACGGGCCTCTGGCTCTTTGAGCTTGTAGGCCCTGACACGACACCTCCTACCGTTTCGATAGGGTCTCCTTGTGAGGGTGACTTTGTCCGAAGGGCCGTGCCCATCGTCGCCACGGCTTCCGATGAGAGCGGGATTGCCTGGGTACGGTTTCGAGTGGATGGCGGTCAACTGGGAGGAGAGATCACATCGGCTCCTTACATGTTGGATTGGAATACCACGGCCAGCAGCTTTTTTGAGGGTGCCCATACGCTGACCGCAGTGGCCAGGGACAACGCCGGCAATGAGGCAGTTTCCGCTCCCATTCGGGTCATTGTGGACAATACCCCACCGACTGTTCCAACGGGATTTAACGGGAGGGCGGTATCCAGTTCTGAGGTTATCCTCACCTAGGTGGTCTCGAGTGACCCAGGTCAGAGTCCCTCTGGGGTCAAGGAGTGTCAGATCTTCCGGGACGGTGGGTTAGTCCCCATGGGGGTTGTCGTACACCCGAGGTCAAGCCTTTCGGATCAGGGTTTGGCAGCCGGGACGACGCCCCCCTACACGATTCGGGCCGTAGATAGGCTTGGGAACAACTCAGCCCTTTCGGCCGAGGTGCCTGTGACCACACCTCCGCTCAACCGAGCGCCGGAGCTTGCCCTGATTGGTCCCCTGCGGATGGTGGAAGGGGCCACCCTAACGGTGCCCTTATGAGCCACTGATGAGAATCACGATCGGCTGAGCTACCAGGTGACGGGGCTCCCCAGCTTTGGGCGATTCACCGACCACGGGGATGGGACAGCGACCGTGGTCTTTGCCCCTGGATTTTCGGATGGGGGACGGTATGAGCTGACCGTGACGGTTCAGGATCCAGGGGGACTCTACGATCGCGAGGTCGTTCTCCTCGAGGTTGAAGAGGTCAACCGAGCGCCCATGATCCTGGTAGCCGCTACCCCGACGGTTACCACCGATGGGCAGCTGGTTACGTTGGATGGGTCCGGTTCCTTGGATCCGGATAACGATCCTGTGACCTATCAGTGGACCCCAGTGGAGGTTCCCGTAGGGGGCCCCTCTGTCGATTTGACCAATTCCACCGGGGTTCTGGCCAGTTTCCAGGCGCCGCTTGTATCGGCCGCCACGACCTTGAAATTTGAGTTGGCGGTTCGCGACGGACGTGGAGGGGAAACGCGTGGGGCCGTCTCCGTGGCGATCCATCCCAGAGGGGATACCGATGGAGATGGGAGATTGACCCACGTGGATGTTGCGACCCTGCTGAAAGGGTTAGCGGGGATTGGATCAGCGAGGGTCCCAGCCTCCACCGACCCCCGTTTCCCGGCGTGGGATTTCAACAGGGATGGCCAGGTGAATCAGGAAGATGCGACGGGGCCAACGGGGCTCATGCAGCGGTTATTGGGGAGGAATCCATGATCGGTGCCAGGCACCATTGGATCTGAGAAACGGTGGATCTACCTGGCTCATCATACTATACAGAATATGGCTACAATTTGTAAATCTTTAATCTCAAATTAAAAGCTTGGAATAGAATCGGTTAGGATTGTGTTTTTAAAGGTGAAGGGGCTTCTCTACCCAGAAGCCAAGCTCATCGCCGACCGCATCCCCGCCCTAGCCGCCTAAAGGGGCACCCTATTCCAGCCCCGGCTATTCGGCTCATTATTGGCCTACTTTTCAGCCCATTTTTGGCCCATTTGGGCCGATTCCAGGGATAGTCAATTCGTACCAGGTGCTTTTCGTAACCCCTTTTTTTACTAGGACGTTCTTGCTGATCAACTCGCTCAAATCTCGCTTAGCAGTCGTCGGCTTTGTAGATGTCAGACGCTGGTACTCCTGACGAGAAATTCTCCCATGCTTCACTACATGAGTAACTGCCCGTAATTGCCTTTCGTTGAGTCCCAATCCAGCAAAACGCTCCTCAACCGGGGTGGGCCTCTGGAAAACAACCCGGAACGTATCCGACCGAGACTCGAACTCTGGCTCTGGAAGGCCTGAAGCCAGGCAATCCTGGATCATTCGCCTTGTCCCGGTACCGAATTGTTCAATGTACCGAGCAAGGAAGAAAACGCGAGCGATGAGTTTATTGCGCGGCTTCGATTCGTGGATCCTCCGTAGATCGGCCACGGATAGTCCCGGAGGAAGGCTACCAGGATTCCACACCTCCAAACCGTGATCGAAAATCCGCACCTGAACATTTCCGGTGCTGGCATAATCTCGATGGCAAACAGCGTTGACGATAGCCTCACGAACAGCGTCCAAAGGATATTCCCACAGCTCCTTCCGTTCAAGATCCGTAATCTCGGCGGCCATGCTGATGTGTCGCTTGACGAAGGCGACCGCTTCCTCAATCTGCTCCATGAGACCGGCCTCGATGACCTTCATATCCAGGAAATCAACCGTGTCATCTCCTTTGAAGCGGGCGCAACGAAGGGCAGCTTGAGGCATGAATTGCTGAGGGTCCTTGCCAAATAGCAGAAGCCCGGCAACAGTCAGCTTGCCATTGCGAATCAATCCGAGTTGGCGAAGAACTTTTGGGATCGGTGTTGACGAACCTACCTCCCAACGACGTTCAGCTTTGGCAAGTGTAAGAAAATGCCGTACCGCTACGGGATCGACATCCTTTAATCCGGTATCCGTTACCGTGGTCTCATCCCAGGTCAATCCGCGACTTTCCAAATAAAGTTCCGATGCCTCAACCGGCGAAAGCCGTTGATTGGTCCGGCCGGATCGCCGAAAAGGTCGGTCGAAAGCATAGGCCGGCTTGGTGGGGCTTTCGCGCACTTCGATCACGATGAGAGTTTTGCCGTCCTGATGTCGGGTGGAAATGGACGGTACCAAACGGGGACTCGTGTTGTTGGTGATTTTGTTGGCCAGATCCTCCAACGTCCCCTTGCCGAGATGAACTCCACGAACCTTCCCGCTCGATGTGATCCCTGCAAAGATGCGCCCACCCTTTGCGGTGGCGAAAGCTGCGCAGGTCTCGACGATCTCTTTCCACTCGGCGAGGGACTGTTTTAACTCTACGACCTCTCCCTCGGGAGGGACTACAGCTTTTTTGATGGATGATGAACTCATAACGGCATCTTAATCATACGATCGTCTATGATACACCATTTGCTCATCCATCTCATCGGGCACCGATGTTCTCCTGCCGGCCCGGGGAAGAACCCTGCGACTGCGCGTCGTCACCACCGCTTCCCAACCGTTGAAAATCCCGCTTCAGAGACTGGGATTGCCGCTGCCGAATCGGGGGAGTTCGAGAGGCTCGAATGAGATAGGGGTGACGGTGAACAACAGCAGACCGCCTACTTAAAGGTTGGAATAAAACCGGTTAGGATTGTGTTTTTAAAGGTGAAGGGGCTTCTCTACCCAGAGAAGGGTAGGGGAGATTTCTCTTTTGCGCAGTTTGTAACGCGTTTATAAATCGGAGGTTGGGGGGGATCAATGAAAGGACAGGGAGTCAGAAGAGCAATCATGGGGTTCTTAACCCTCCTGGTTTTTTCATCTCCCAGAGCCGTTGCTGCCGGAGAATCGCTGGAAAAAGGAATTCAACTTTTGACCTCAGAGATCCTGGATCAATCCCTTCAAGAACAACAGCGTCCTGTTGGCCGGATGGGATTCCCGGATGATTCCTTGGCAGTCCAGGAACTCAAAGCCCTCGCCAAGGAACGTCAGGGGCTCATGAAGGCGTTACTCCGAGAGGGACCCAAGGGTGTTCGCAAGGTGTTGGAGATGGTGCGAGAGAACAAGATGCAGAATCGGATCCCCTTGACGCTGCATCGACATCTGGATCCTTGGCTCGAGAAAGAGGTCCGGCGGAAGGGAAGATTGGAGGTTTTCGTTGCGGAGGATTTTGGACCAGAGGGGGTCCTTACCCTTGCAGAATTTCGGTACTTTTTAAAAGAGGCTGGTAGCACCAGTGAGCTTTTCTTTTCAACGGAAACTCAAAGAGGTTTGATCTCCGGTGACAAGATTCAAGTCTCGGGGATCCAGATAGGGGATGCGCTGGTGCCGGCCGAGGGTGAAGGTACCGAGGAAGGGGGAGGAGGGGGGCTCTTGGTGGTTTCAGAGGCTCCCTTGGATACGTTGGGAGAACAGCGGGTGTTAGCCATCCTCGTGGACTTCCGGGACAAAAAAGAGAACCCAGAAGTTACCCCTTCGGCTGTGGAGGAGGTGATCTTTCGTCGGGTCAATGAGTGGTACCAGGAGAATTCCTTTCATCAGAGTCCCTCCACGGGAACTTGGTTTACAGGAAAGGTGGTTGGCTGGTACGAACTGCCCCTGAGGGTGGGTAATACCTGTCCAGATGCGGATGTCTTGATGGCAGAGGCCATCAGGGCTGCCGATGCAGCCGATTCAACTCTAAATCTTGGAAGCTACGACCGAGTCCTGGTCGGTTTCCCGGGCCTTCCTTGTTCCTCAGGTGGAAACGGGTGGGCTGGGCGGGGAACGGTTGGAAAGGTGTCTGCCTCGACTCCCGATGGCACGATTCTGGTTTCTCAGGCGTGGATCAATGGGTGGGGTATCCCGCCGTTCAATAGGGTGACCAAGGTCGTGACCCATGAACTTGGCCACAATCAAGGTTTGTGGCATGCCCACCACCTGGATTGCGGGATCAAGGCTGTTCCAGACCTGCTGCCTGTGATGTGTAAGCCTCCCGTATTTTATGGAGACTTTTGTTGCACCGACTCGGAGTACGGAGATCTCTACAGTGTCATGGGGAGTTCTCAAACGGGTCACTTCGGCGCCGTCCAGAAGGCGCAGATTGGATGGATACCTCCACAGAATGTCGTCACTCTAAGACCCGGTACGACCGGGTCGGTGACTTCAAGGACGTCCCATACCATCGACCTGCTGGAGCGTCCGAGCTCACGACCACAGGTTCTGAAGATCTTAAAGGAGGTGGACGGCGAAACAGGCAGGAGCAGCTGGTACTCCGTCGAATACCGGCGCCCTGTAGACGCCGACGGCTCCTTGGCCTATCCCAATCCCCTCCCTAATCCCCCCAGTGCTGCTCCTCATCCCTTCACGGTCTACAACATCGATGGAGCAATGATGATTCTAGCCAGAGAAGTAGGGTTGAATCGGCTAGAGCCCTCGTTGTTGGATATGACCCCTGAGAGCCGTCCGGATGGGTGGGCTTATGATTTCTACGACGCTACGCTGACCGTTGGCCATCCTCCCTTTCAAGATCCATCTGGGATTACCATCAGTACCACCGGTGTCAACGACACCAGCCTTTCTGTTTCTGTAACGATCCCGCCGGATACCATGGGGCCTCAGCTCCGGATCGTGCAGCCTGAGAACAGGGTGGTCAGTGGAAGGTTGGTACGACTTCAAGCCGATGTGGTGGACAATGCAAGCCGGATTACCGAGGTGGAGTTCTACAAGGACGGCAACTTAGTCGCTAAGAGACCCACGACCCCCTCCCTCTGGTTGGAATGGGATACGACCTTGGAACAGAACGGCACCTCCCACACCTGGATTCTCCGAGCAGTCGATGAACGAGGAAACCCAGGAGCCTCAGAGCCTGTGACATTCACCGTAGATAACTCGCTCCCTTCGGTTGAGTTGATCGCTCCTCAGGGAAGTGGGCCTTTCCAAGGGGTTCTTCCTGTCTGGGTGAAGGTCAGCGCTGGGCCTTCCAGGTGGCCTGTACGGGCTGTGGAGTTCTCGATCGATGGCCGTGCCATTTTCCAGACCGCGACCGCCATGGCGAATGATCCTTCTGTCTTTGAATTCCTGTGGGATACGCGGCGACACCCCAACGGCCCGCATACGGTGCAGACCCGTGTGTCGATGTTCGACTTCACCACAGCAGAATCTATTTCGATGGAGGTGATGATCAACAACCCAGCCCCCGTGGTGCGAATCTCTTACCCTGCGCAAGGGCAGATCTTAAAAGAGGTCGTCACCGTCTCGGCAGAGCTTCTCGATCCTTCCTTAGCGAGCCGGATCTCTCGTCTGGTTTTGATGGTCGATGGAAATGCAAGGGTATCGGACCAACAGGCCCCCTATGCCTTTACTTGGGATACGTTCCCTCCTGAGAAGAATGGAGTCCATGACCTGTTTGTTCAGGCTGATTTGACCGATGGATCGACAGGTCACTCCGCGCCGATCACGGTCACGGTGAACAATTTTATCCTTATGGCGAAGATCCTTGAGCCGATGAATCAAGCCCCTGTCCGTGGGATGGCAACGGTGAAGGCGGATCTAACCAACAACGGATTTGCACCCGTTGTCTCCGTGGTGAAGTTGTTGGTGAATCAGGAACCGAGCCTGATCCTTCGACCTCCTTTTATGAGACCCTTCACCTTTCAGTGGGATACCACAGCCTTGGAGGATGGCCTTTACACCTTGCAAGTCGAGGTGAATCTTTTAAACAGAAACTTCGGTTACTCGGAGCCGATCCAGGTGTTTGTGGCCAATTACAATGAGCTTCCTCGTGCCAACGCCGGAGCTGACCAGCAGGTCAGAAGCGGTCAGAGGGTTGTTTTAGATGGATCCGCCTCGTTTGATTCAGAGCAGGAACCGCTGGTGTACAGCTGGAGGCAGATGGATGGCCTTCCGGCCGTTTCACTGGTGAATGCGTCAACGGAACATCCCACCTTTACAGCGCCACCTGTGACGGTCAGCACCCCGTTGACCTTTGAACTGACCGTGACCGATTCGGTGCGGAATACCGGTCGCGATACCGTGGTGATTACCGTATTGCCTGGTGTCAACCAGCAGCCGGTTGCTCAAGGGGGGACGCTCTTTATTCAGGAGGATCAGTCGGTACCGGTGACCCTTCGAGCGACCGATCCGGAAGGGGGTCCTCTGATCTACCTCATTGTCACATCCCCGACACTTGGCACTCTCACTGGAACCGGGCCGAATGTGACGTACAAGCCCGATGCCAATGTCTTTGGAGTCGATCGATTCACCTTCCAGGTGCGGGATGTGGAGGGGGCATTGAGCAACATTGCGACTGTGAGAATTGCCATAAGCCCTCTTAACGATCCGCCGGTTCTCACACCCACTGGATCAAAGAGTGTCGCTGAAGGGGAACCTCTCGAATTCGATGTGATCGCCATAGACGTCGATGGGGATCCATTGACCTACTCCGCTTCAGGCCTTCCAGTAAATGCCGGGTTTGATCCAGTGAGGCACCATTTTAACTGGACTCCTGACTTCGCCCAGGGCCGAGAAGATCCTTACGCTGTGACATTCAACGTCTCAGATGGCAAGGGAGGTGAAGCTTCTGAGATTGTTTCCATCACCGTGACCGATGTGAACCGTCCTCCCGTGGTCCAAGCTGCGGTCAGGCCAGCCGTTGCGACCGATGGGCAGATTGTCACGTTGGATGGCGCCGGTTCCTTGGATCCGGACAACGATCCTGTGACGTATGACTGGAGTCAACGGGCCGGACCCCCTGTTGATCTGCTCTCTCCGACGGGTGTTCGGGCGAGTTTTGTTGCACCCGCCGTGTCGACGGCAACGGTCTTGACCTTTGAGTTGATTGTTCGCGATGGGCGTCAAGGCAGCGGGAGTTCCATCGTGGGGGTCACGATTTCCCCCAGAGGGGACGCGGATGGGGATGGGAGATTGACCCACGTGGATGTTGCGACCCTGCTGAAAGGGTTAGCGGGGATTGGATCAGCGAGGGTCCCAGCCTCCACCGACCCCCGTTTCCCGGCGTGGGATTTCAACAGGGATGGCCAGGTGAATCAGGAAGATGCGACGGGGCCAACGGGGCTCATGCAGCGGTTATTGGGGAGGAATCCATGATCGGTGCCAGGCACCATTGGATCTGAGAAACGGTGGATCTACCTGGCTCATCATACTATACAGAATATGGCTACAATTTGTAAATCTTTAATCTCAAATTAAAAGCTTGGAATAGAATCGGTTAGGATTGTGTTTTTAAAGGTGAAGGGGCTTCTCTACCCAGAGAAGGGTAGGGGAGATTTCTCTTTTGCGCAGTTTGTAACGCGTTTATAAATCGGAGGTTGAGGGATCAATGAAAGGACAGGGAGTCAGAAGAGCAATCATGGGGTTCTTAGCCCTCCTGGTTTTTTCATGTCCCAGAGCCGTTGCTGCTGAACCGTTGAAAGGGGATCTCCTCAAATCCAAGGAAACGATTCACCATTGGGCCGCTGTCATGGCAGGCCAAGTGGGTCAGATGCAGGACGCGGGCAAGCTTGAGATGCTCGAGGGGATGGCAGACGACTGGAGGCGTGGGGTCATAAAGGTAGCGGCAGATCTCGAGAAGCAGAAAGAAGGGTCAGCGGCCCGTTTCTTAAGAAAGCTGGCTCAATCGACGAAAGAGATTCGAAAGACCGTAGACCCAACCTTAAGAGAACCGCTGGTGAAAGAGAAACCGGTGCTCCGTGGGAAGGTGAATGTCACCATCAGAGACTACGAGGAGTTTGCCCGGACTTCCTATGCCTTACAGCAGGCCGATGGAGAATTTCCCCTTTATCTGGAGCAAGCTCCCCTACTGTTTTTTGCTACAGGGGCAACCATTGCCGTTTCCGATGTAGTCCAAGTGGGCGACGTTCTTGCTGCAGAAGGGGGCGGTGGGGTTGTCGTGGTCGATCCCAGTCCGATCAATCCGCTCGGAGAACAGAAAACCTTGGGCGTCCTCGTGCAGTTTCAGAATTTAGGGTTCGGAACGCTCAGGGCTTCCGATATCCAAGCGGCGGTCAACGGCCCTGTCAGCGATTACTTCCGAGAGCAGTCGTTTGGCAAGACCTGGTTTAACTGCACGCAGGCGGTGGGTCCCTTCACGTTGCCGATGAGCCCAAATCTTTCTAAGGACTCTCAAGATTGCCCGACTAGCGATACGAGGGATTCCAATCACAACGTCATTGCCAAAGGCATCGAGAGTTTAGCCATTGAGGCGGCGACCCCGTTCGTCAACCTGGCTGGTTTTACTCGGGTTCTGATTGTCTTTCCTCAACTTCCAGGATGCGGCGGTCTCCTGGGGATAGCATCAGGTGGGTCGGTGGAGGTCCAAACCCCCGACGGCCCATACAACCATCGGTACACCGTTTCCCTGCGCAACGGTTCGGATGATCTCCAGAGGATTGCCAGGAACACCAGGCATGAGTTTGGACACAACCTGGGAGTGGGTCATTCCGGCGGCATCAATTGTGCGGGGAAGGTGTTACCGGCTTCTCTGATCGACCCGTCTCGATTGAGCGGTAACACCGGTTTTATCTTGTTTGGGAACGACTTTGCTGCCCATGGGGAGTATGTCGATCCCTTTTCACGAATGGGGGATGGCGACCAAGGACACTACACTCCTGAACACAAGGTGGCGATCGGTTGGATACCTCCTTCAGACGTGATGACCTTAGGGGTAGATGCCAGCGACTATGGAAAGACCTTTACAACAGTCATTCATCCTCTCGAGCGCCCTGGGGCCAATCTGCTGAAGATCCAGAAGCAGGTCCAGAGTCCCTCGGGTGCACCTTTCTATTACACCGTGGACAACCGACAGGCCATTGGATTTGATAGCGAGTATGGGAATTCCACCACCTATCCGGATGCGATCACAGGGGCCTTGATCCGACTCAGTTCTGGCGACGGTGCGTCGACGACATTGCTCGATATGCAACCGAGGAACGACATCTGGGATGGTGGCCACAGCGTCTATTGGAACGCTGCCCGTCCCATGGGGCAGGAGTTTACCGACTTCTCTGGAATCCGGATTGTTCCCAAGCGAAACATCGGGGAGGATCTGGAGGTGGAAGTGACCTTGCCTGCTCAAACCATCCCTCCGCAACCAGAATTCGTCGGTTTAGAAAATGGGGATGCGGTGTACGGCACCGTGAATCTCAGGGCGCAGGTCTTCCATCCCAGGGATCTCATCGATCGAGTCGGTTTCTACAAGGATGGGCAGCTCCTCGGTGAGGTCACGATGGCCGATCTGATGCGTGGCCAACCAGCCGACTACCGACCTCCGGTATTTTGGTTGAATTGGGACACACAGAAGGAGATCGCTGGAACCGTTCATACGGTCGAGGTGAAAGCCAAGGATAGTGCTGGCAAAGAGGGTGTTGCTTCCGTGGCGGTGGCGGTCGACGACTCATGTCGGCAGACTTCTTTTAGCCGAGTTCATTTCAATGCACCTTGCGAGAATCAGGTCGTCCGTGGGACGGTCCATGTGGAGATAGAAGCGGGTCGGGATATTTTTGGGAATCCGGTATCGACCGTGATCTTGAAGGTTGATAATACTCGGGAACTGGCTCGGTGGACGCAGCCCCCTTATGTCTTCTCCTGGAATACGACCGATGGAACGGCGCCCAACGGGGTCCACATCTTGACCGCAATCGGACAGTACTTCAGCATTCCGGGTCTTAGCTCCACGTACTCTGTCCCTCGTTCTGTCTTCGTGGATAACAGTGACAATAATAACAACAACCCTCTCCTGCCTGACACGACACCACCCATGATGCCGAGTCAACTGAGATCCGATCTGCGATGGGAGAACGATTCGGGTATAGCGATTACCGTGAACGATACGCCGATCGTTGATCTGACGTGGCAGCCGGCGATCGATCCTCTGGTCCTGGGAGAAATCCGTTCAGGGGTCAAGGAGTATCGAGTCTATCGCAATGGAGGGTCCACCCCCATTGGGATCGTGCCGGAGCCCGGAACGACCTATACCGATTCAGGGCTGATTCCCTGGAGACGATACAGGTACACGGTGGTGGCGGTCGATGCAGCAGGGAAGGTTTCGGCCGCATCGTCACCAGTTCTTGAATGGCCTGTGGCGGCAGGGAACCGGGATATCACACCTCCCGGCATCCCCCCGGGTCTGAGGGCAGCGGCTCAGTCCAGCACGCAGATCAATCTGGACTGGCAACCTTCCACCGATCCGATCCTTCGGAGCCAGACCAGTTCCGGGGTGATGGGGTATCAACTGTTTCGCAACGGCTCGGTGACTCCCGTCGCGACCATTGAGGGGTTGCCGGAGCCGCCGACGACTTACAGCGACACCGGCTTGCGTCCTGGGACGACCTATTCCTATGCCCTTCGTGCGGTGGATTGGCAGAACAATCTCTCACCTGTCTCAGCGCTGGTCAGGGCAGCGACTTTTCCAGACTTCAGTGTGACTCCCGTTGTCCCAGGGGATACGGATGGGGATGGGGTGGTGACGGCGAAGGATGTGCCGACTCTGTTGAAGGGGTTAGCGGGGATCGGATCGACGAGGGTCCCAGCCTCCACCGACCCCCGTTTCCCGGCGTGGGATGTCAACGGGGATGGCCAGGTGAATCAAGAAGATGCGACGGGGCCAACGGGGCTGATGCAGCGGTTGTTAAGGGAGGTCCAATGAAAATCTGTCAAAAAAGAGGGAAGAGAATGACCCCCTCTCTTGTTATAACAAAAGAGGGGAAGGATGTCCCTCAAGGGGTTTTCTTTGAAAAGTTCTTAAGTCGTTTATTAATAACTAGTTCCGTGAAATGGAGAACCTACCGAGAATCGATGAGAAACCATGAGAGGGGGGATGAGGCGATGGGGTCCTTAAGGAGAGCTCTGGTTTTTGGGATGGCGATGGTGGGTGGGGGTCTCTTCGCTTCTCCCCAATCGGCATGGGCGGGTACTGGAACAGTAACCGTTGGGACCGTTCCTGGACAGCCAGGTCAACAGGTGACTGTCTCGGTGACGGCCAACACCGATGTTTCAGCAGAGCTGTTTGAGTTGGCCGTCACCTATAACGGGGCGGTGTTGACCAACGGGACGGTCAGTCGAGGGGCGCTTCCGAATCGGTGGCTCTTGGAGACGCACAGCCCCGGTCCAGGTGAGATCCGGGTGATGGCGGCCGATTCCGCGATCGATCCTATCACGAACCAACCGGTGCCGCTGTCGGCGTTTGGGACCCGGTTCAACGGGGAGATCTGCAGGTTCACGTTTACCATCGCTCCGACGGCATCGATCGGCGCCCCAGCGCTGCTGCAGGTCACTCGGAGTCGGGCCACGATCCTGGATGTCTCGGACAATTCGATGACCCTCCATGTGACCGATGGCGCTGTGAACATTGATGTGCCACCACCACCTCCGACCCTGACGGCGACCCTCACCGCCAATCCAGCTAGTGGGGTGGCTCCGTTAAGGAATGTCAGCCTCACCGTGACCCCCGGTGGAACTGCGACAGGGCCCTGGCGGGTGGAATTTGACTGTGACACCTCAACGTTTTCGCTTCCAGAGCGTGTCCTGGATAACCTCACCTCTCCCAGTGCGACTGCAAGTCATCTGTGCGGTTATGCCGGCGCCACCACAGTGAAGACCTACACAGCAGCTGCCAGAGTTACTCGCCAAGGGTTACCTCCTTTCACAGCGACCACCCCCATTACGGTGACTCCGATGGAGAAGGTGATGACACCGGTGATCACGCCGAATGGTGGGCGGCATGATGAGCGGGTGGAGGTGATGTTATCGAGCACGACGGCTGGGGCGCAGATTCGGTACACGCTGGATGGCAGCAGCGATCCAACAGCGGCGACTGGGGTGGAGTACCAGGTGGGGACCCCGATCCTGTTGAGGGCCGATACAACGGTGAAGGCGCGGGCGTTTAAGGTTGGGATGACGGACAGCGATGTGGCGACTGCGGTGTTTGACGTGAACCATCCGCCGGTGGTCAGTCCCATTACGCACAATGCGGTGGATGCGGATCTGGTCCGAGATGGGTTACAGGTGGTGGAGGGGACGACGGTTCGGTACTCTGGGACGGTGTCGGATCCAGATGGGGATCCGGTGAGTTGGCAATGGTTTTACAGTCTGGATGGGGGACTTGAGTTTGCTCGACCCGTTCTGGGGACGGATCCGCCGACGCCGGTTCAGGATAATGTTTTCACCTATCCTGCAGCTCCGAAGAGTTACGTCTGGATTCTTCGTGGGAACGATGGACGGCTGACGCGGGAGAGTCGGTTTTTGGTGGAGGTGGTGCCGCCTCCCATTGTTCTTGGGGATATCAATGGAGACAGACGCAGGAACCTCGTCGATGTGCGGGGGATGCTTCAGATGTTGGTGGGCCGGGTGCCGGTGGACTTGAGCCGGGCCGATATGAATCTGGATGGTCGGTTGAGCCTGGTCGACGTGCGGGCGCTTTTGAGAGAGATTGTGAATCCTACGAGATAAGTTGGTCGATGAAACCATTGACTGGAGGAGCCATTTTGATTGCTTTCCTGGGCACGGTTTCGGTGGAGACCGGCTCCTCTCGAGCGGTTTTCGGTGAGGGGGAACCGAATACGGTGTTGGTCGATCTCCATCTTCCCGAATATCTCCTGGAACGTCTGCCCAATCGGGAATCGGTTCTGCAGCCTCCCTATTTTTACTCAGCCCGGGAAATCAAGATCTTGGGAAGTTTCCCGCAGGTCCAGTCGGTGGAGGAGATAACCGGTGAATGGGTAGGGGTCTTGACGGGGACAAGAGGCCCGCTTGAGGTTCGTTCAGCCACGGCGCGGGAGATTCGAACCAAGATTCCACCGGAGCTTCCCACCGATACGTACGAGCTTTCCTTTACGATGGGAGCGACAACTTGCCGGACCAGCGTGGAAGTCATTGGCGTCTCTTCCGCTGAACTTCTGAGGATCCCGAAGGAGGTTCGTGAACCCCTCCTGGATCCGGCGGTGCTTTACACCAGTCGGCTCAACTGTCCGCGAGGGGACTGCTATTGGGAATCGGTTCTGGCTGCGCACCCGACAGATCCCAATCATCTGGTGATCAGTGGCGCGGGCAATCAAACGTTCGTTTCCCACGATGGGGCCAGAACGTGGAGTCAGGCCACGCTGGTGTGGCCGTTCGGCTTCAGAGGAGATCCTATGTCGCTGGTCACACCGGATGGGACGTTCCTTCTTTCAGGGATGCTTTGGCGTCGACTCCCCACTCGCGATGAACAGATTACCGTGGGAGGTCTCTATCAAGGGCCGGTGACCGGCTCACTCTTTACCGCTACCTTATTTCGGGACTTAATGCCATCCGACCCACCCGATACCACCGGGACGGTTGACCGACCCAACTTGGCGTATGATCCGGTGACCGACACGATTTACATTCGTGCTTCTTCTTTTGGTCCACATCTTTTTGTTTCACGAGATAAAGGTCAGACCTTCTCACAACAGCCGCTAAGTCAAGACACAACCTTCGGGAACACTCTGGATACGACTCCGACCGGGGCGTTGCGGTTGGTCAACTGGAGTCATCCCGAATTTCTCTGGTTCTGGCGTTTCAATGAAGAGGGAACCTCCTCTGAACGGGTCCGAGGCCCTTCCGTGCCGAACTCCTTTTTTGCGATCTCTGCCACCGCTGTGGCGCGGGTGGCGGCAGACAGCCATCGGTACTGGTCCGTTTGGCAGGGGCCTGAGATAGCTATCGATAAGGGTTCTCAAAGTCTCCATCGCGGCCGGACCACTGTGGTGTGGGCCCAGCCGTCCAGTACTGTGACGGATCCGGCATTTGAAATCTATGGTCGGTACGGAGTCAATTTCGACGTTTACCTTTCCTATTCGGATGACGATGGGCGGACGTGGAGTACCGCCGTTAGGCTAAACGACGACGATACCAGTGGGGATCAGATTTTCCCCACGTTGAAACTGGATGCCGAAGGGAATGCCCACATCACCTTTTTGGATCGACGGCGGGCCCCGGAGTCGGCTCAGTACGACATGACCTATGTGGTGGTGAAGGATGGCCGAGTTTCTCGGAATGTTCGGGTGAATGATTCCCCGATTCCCAATCCGTTTGGAGGACGTGACCCGGGGGATTATCTCTACACGGTTGTTGGCTACCCTGATAAAGCCTATGTCTCCTATCCCTGTATGACCCCTCGGAGCCCGAACGTCCCCACCGACGCCTGCATCGCGGCCATTGATGTCCGGCAGGTTCTGGGGTCGATCGCTCCTCCACCTCGTCAGGGGGATTTGAACGGGGATGGTCGGCTTTCTTTGGTCGACCTGCGGCTGATGATTCTGGGATTGATGAGGCGAATCCCCATTGATTTGGGGAGGGCCGACATGAACGGGGATGGTGGGTTGAGCCTGGCCGATGTGCGGGCGTTCCTTCTGGAGTTGGTGCGGCTGTAAGAATAGAAAAAAGATGGAATAAAACCATACCGGAGTGGGTTATGAGAAGTGAAAGAGCGGGTTTTTACCATCTGATGAATAGAATAAACGGTATCTTACTGAGCGGAGTTCTGGCCTTAGCCGCGGGGATCGGGTCTGGCGCGCAACTGGCTTGGGGCCTCGATCCGGTCACCCCCTCGGCGACCCCCAGCACGGTGAGCGTCTCGCTGACCTTGGGAAGGGCAAGTGGACTGGCTGGGGGAGAGGTGACCGTTCCCCTGCTGTTTAATTCCACGCCGAACCGAGGGGTATCTGTTTTCCTGGGTGAATTGCTTTTTGATTCGACCAAGCTCACGTTTGTAAGGATGGTTGATGGGGAAGCCACCAAGATCGATGGATTTGAAACTCTCTTTCCCAATCCGCTTCCAGAGGATGGGACTGTTCCTGGGACGAAGGTATTGCCTTTTATCGTCTTTGATGCCGCTCTGGAGGATCCGGCCATCTTTGGGCTGAGCAATGGGGTGCAGGCCCTGGTGACCTTCCGGATTAACGCTGGGGTAGCGACCGGTCCGATTCCCCTGACCTTAACCAACGTTGTTCTGACGGATAGCACCAGCATCGATGCGCCGCTGGAGATCATCAACTTCACCGTAATCCCTGGTGAAATCATGGTAGATCTCCCGCCACCTCCTCCGATGCCGCCTCAGATCACGAGTCAGCCTGGGAACGCCTCGGTGAACGTTGGGCAGGCTGCGACGTTCACGGTAGGGTTGGCCGCGAACCCGTTGCCGCCGACATTCCAATGGAAGAAGGGGACGACCAACTTAACGAATGGTGGGAATATCAGTGGGGCGACGACCGCGACGCTGACGATCTCGTCTGTAGCGGTCTTGGATGCTGGGGCCTACAGTGTGGTGGTGGCGAACGTTGCTGGGTCTGTGACGAGTAACCCTGCGACGTTGACGGTGAACCAGGCTCCTCAGGTGAGCATTGCGTCGGTATCGTCTGTGGTTCTTGGTGGAACCGTGACATTGGATGGGACGGTGTCGGACGATCAGTTGCCGAATCCGCCTGGGGTAGTGACGACGAGATGGAGCTTGGTGAGGGGACCGACGGGTGGGATCGTTCGCTTTGGGAACGACGCCTTGGTGGATACGACGGTGACGTTCACGGGAGCGGCGGGCAGTTACGTGCTTCGTTTAAGTGCAGACGATGATGGGGTTGGTCCGAACGCGGCGGTGAATGCGGAAGTGACGGTGGTGGTGAATCCGCTGCCGCATGCTCCCAGCCTGGGGTCGGTCGGAACCCAGCGGATGGCCGAGGCAGGAGCGCCGCTGACGGTGCTTTTGCGGGCTACGGATGAGGATCAAGATCGGCTGAGCTACCGGGTGGAGGGGTTGCCTTCTTTTGGGCGGTTCGCCGACCACGGGGATGGGACGGCGACCCTGGTCTTCACGCCTGGGTTCGCGGACGCAGGGCGGTATGAGGTGACGGTGACCGTTCAGGATCCTGGGGGATTGTCGGATCAGGAGATCGTTCGACTGGAGGTAGAGAATCTGAACCGGGCGCCTATTGCGTTAGCGATAGGGCCTGAGAGTGTGATGAGCGGGGAGCGGGTGACGCTGGATGGGTTGGGATCGTTTGATCCGGATGGGGAATCGTTGGCTTACTCTTGGCGGCAGACCGGCGGCTCACCGACCGTCGTATTGGAGAGCCCGGAGTCCGGGCAGACGCGCTTTACCGCACCTACGGTGAATATTGATACTGAACTTATATTTGAGTTAACTGTGAAGGATCCCTCTCGGTTGGAGAATCGGGATACGGTGGGGGTGACGGTTAAACCGCCTCCTATCGTTCCTGGGGATCTGGATGGGGATGGGCGCAAGACTCTCAGGGATCTGCGGGCGATGCTGTCCATGATGATGGGGGATATTCCGTTGGACCTGTCCCGGGCGGACCTGATCAGAGATGGTCGGTTGAGCCTAGCCGACGTGCGGGCACTTTTGAGGCAGATTGTTAATCAGGGACAGCAACCCAGCGGATGAAATGGGTAAAAAAATGGAAGAAATCGGGGTTTTACGGGTTATGAGAAGTGGCGATGGAAACTCAACGGTTCATTTGTGATCACGTAACATCTTGTAGAATGGGCAGATATTCAAGTTATACGCCCCAGTTAAGAGTGATGTTAGCTGGTTCATTCATTGGACAGGAAGCCACGTGTTTAGGTAAGCTAGGGGGTGTAGAGGTGAGAATGGTGAGGAATGCTAAGGAGTCCAGATTTAGAGAATTTATTAATGTGTTTGTAAATCAAATGGATATCCCTATAATGAACGGGAAAAGTTAAGATGAATAAGAGTATTCAGAGTATGTGGGCCTTATCCGTTGCGGGGATCTTGCTTGCCGCGCAACCGGTTTCGGCCGCCCCCAGCACGGTTCAGGTCTCGCTGAGATCGGGAAGGGGGGTGGGACTGGCTGGGGAGGAGGTGGCCGTTCCGCTGCTGCTTAATTCCACGCCAAACCGAGGGGTATCTGTTTTGGTGGGCGAATTGCTTTTTGATTCGACCAAGCTCACGTTTGTAAAGATGGTTGCCGGGGGAGCTGCCTCCATTGATGGAAATGAAATTCTTTTTCCCGCTCCGCTTGAGGATGGGAGCGTTCCTGGGATGAAGGTATTGCCTTTTATCATCCTTGATGCCGCTCTGGAGAGTCCGGCCATCTTTGGGCTGAGCAATGGCGAACAGGCTGTGGTGACTTTCCGGATTAAGGCTGGGGTGGCGGCCGGTCCGATTCCCCTGACCTTAACCAACGTTGTTCTGACGGATAGCAGCAGCATCGATGCGCCGCTAGAGATCATCAACTTCACCGTAACTCCTGGTGAAGTCGTGGTAAATTCCCCGCCGCCTCCGCCGGTTGTTTTCGGGGACGCCAATGGGGATGGACGATTCTCCTCCCAGGACATCAACGAGACGATCGACTGGTGGCTTGAGCGAAAGCCGATGCCGGGAGGTTCCCATTTCACGGCCGCGGATGTGAATGGAAGTGGAGGGGTTAACGTGACCGACATCAACTTTATGATCGATCGATGGTTGGAAAGGATCGATCGATTTCCTGTAGAAACCTAGGGGAGGAGAAATGAAAATGCAGACCAAACGGCTTAATCCACTTCATCTCATCTTGGTGGGCGCCACTTTCCTGTTGGCCAGCGCCTCGGCCTGGGCGGCGAACGCCACCTTAACCGTTGGAACGGCCGAAGGAAAACCTGGGGAACCGGTTACCCTGCCGATTCTCCTCGACACCCAAGGAACTTCCGCCATTTCGGTGGGGGTGGTCCTGGAATACGACGGTTCGGTCCTGACGAATCCTGCGGGTCAGGTGGGGGCGGTGTTGCCCTCTCCACCGTGGAATTTTCAATCCGTTTCCCCCAGGGCCGGGAGGATGCGACTTCTGGCGCTCGCCTTTGGTCAGCCGGCGCAGGTCTTTAATGGAGAGATCTTTCGGGCGACCTTCACCATAGCCGCGGGGGCCGGGAAAGGAGAAGTTCCTGTCCGAGTCTCTCTGGTCGAGTTGAACGACGCGACCAACGTTCCTTTCACGGTGGCTACAAGGGATGGGGCCGTTACCGTTGTTCTGCCCCCAGAGCCGGTCCGTCCGACGATAACGATTTCGAGCCCTGCCGAGGGGTTCGTGATTACCGGAAAGACGGTAGAGGTGGTTTATCGCACGACTGGGGATATCGCAGCTTTTGGAGTTGATCACATCCATCTTCAATTGGACAGCCAACCGGAGATTCGAGGTTTGGGGTTGGAAGGCTCTCGTCGGTTTGAGGGAGTAGACCCGGGTTCCCATCGGATCCGGATGTACCTGGCCCAAGCGGATCATACCCCTGTGGAGGGGACGGAGGCGACGGTCGGTTTTCAAACCAAACCGGAAGTCGTGGAGGAACCGCCCACCATTGCGGAGCATCCAGAGAGCCTGACGGTCGGGGAAGGGGAACCGGCCTCATTCCAGGTTCGGGCCACCGGCACCAATCCGTTGAGGTATCAGTGGCAGAAGGCTGGAGCGGACATTGCCGAAGCGACGCAGGCGCTCTACCGGATTGCCTCGGCCACTTTAGGGGATGCGGGCGCCTATCGCTGCGTGGTGACGGATCGTAACGGCAAGAGCGCCACAAGCCAGGAGGCGATCCTCACGGTATCCCCTAGACCGATCCCTCAGAGAGTCGAGATCCGCCTGGGCGATGGCTCTGGAGAAGCCGGGGAGTCGGTCACGGTGCCGCTCGAGATGTCGATGGAGCCGGACCGGTTGGTGGCCGTGTTGGTCTTGAAGATCCGTTTTGATGGCACAAGGTTGACCTTTGATCGTGCGACAGGTGGGGCCGCGACTCGGATCGATGGGAATGAGGTGGTCATGAGTGAAGGGCCGGAGGATGGGGCCACGCCGGGAACGAAAGAGGTCACGGTTGTGGTAGTCGACATGGCGATTTCGGATCCGGGGATCTTTGGATTGAACGATGGAGAGCAGGCGCTGATCACGTTCCAGGTGAATGAGGAGGTCGCCACAGGACCGACCACTTTAGAGATCGTCGAATGGATGGCAACGGACCATTCAGGGGCGAATATCTCCAACACGACCCTTCGCAACGGCACCCTGGCGCTGCGGGCAAATTCAAGGCCCAGGCCTGCCGCTTTAACCATCAGGAGTCCAGAGGAAGAGGAGGAGCTGCCTCCGGGTCCAGTAACGGTCATTTACCAATCGAGAGGCGACTTGACGGAAGCGGCCCATGTGCATTTGCAGCTGGATGACCAGCCGGAGGTGATGGGACTTCCACTCACTGGGGATCATACGTTTAGAGATGTCGCAGAGGGGCGCCATGCCGTCCGGGGATGGCTGGTCCGCGCAGATCATACGCCTCTTGGCAATTCGGAATCCCGGGATGAGGCGCATTTCATTGTTTCCGAAGAGACTCCGGAGAATCAGCCTCCTGAGGTGACCATTTTAGAGGAGGATCTGGAGATTTTCCTCAACGAAATGGCGCATTTAAGAGGAGCGGTTACGGACGATGGACTCCCGGATCCTCCTCATCGGGTGACCACCCTCTGGTCCACATTGAGCGGACCGGGAGAGGTTACCTTCGAGGATCCTTCGGCCTTAGAAACCATGGCTCGGTTTAGCCAAGTGGGCAGCTATCGACTGCGCCTGACCGCTAACGATGGAGAGCTGGCGGGGCATGCCGAGGTGAGGATTCAAGTGCGTCGGGTGGTGGAGCCTCCTCGCCCGCAGGCTCCTGAGATTACCGAGGATCCGAAAGATCAGGAGGCTCGAGAGGGACAAACGGCTACCTTCCGAGTTCAGGCGCGTGGCGCCGCCCCGTTGAGGTACCAGTGGGAAAAGAGGGGTGAGCCGATTCCGGACGCCACCGAACCTTCCTATACGACCCCTCCGGTAACGCTGGCCGATGATGGGACGGAGTTCCGCTGTATCGTCTCGAACGAGGTTGGGACGGCTACCAGCGAATCGGCTCGGCTGACCGTTCTGGAGGAGACCGGGATTCAATTAAGCGTCACCGCGACCCCCACCAGCGGGACGGCTCCGTTGACCGTGGCCTTCGATGTCACCGCCACGATGACCCGCGGCCGGATCCTTCGTTACGAATGGGACTTCCGTGAGCAGGGGCATTACGGCTACCGTTCCTCGGAGACAGGCGATGTGGAGTACACCTATACGGCGCCAGGAAGGTATCAGGCCAAGGTTCGGGTCATCGGAACCCGAGGACGCCAGGAGACCTATTCCCTTCTCATTGAGGTGACGCCGAACAGCCAAACTCCGGAATTGAACCTGTCGGCCGACCCCTTGGTGGGACAGGCGCCTCTTACCGTTACCTTCCGGGCCGAAGCGTCCAGCCCCAGTGGGATCGATCGTTTTGATTGGGATTTTAATGGAGACGGTCAGGTGGATTACACCGTCCAGGGATCCGGCGAGACCTCGCAGGTTTCTCGGGTGCTCTGGGAGTACACCCATACGGAGGAAGGGGCCTTTAACCCCATGGTGACCGTCACCGATCTCGCGGGCCTAACCGCTACCAGGAGGATCGCCATCTTCGTTTCTGCCCACCCCCAGGCCCCGGCCTTTTCCATGAATGCGAGACCGATGAACGGCACAGCGCCGCTTACGGTCCATTTGAGGCTTGACCCCATTGGAGAGGAGGATCTCGAGGAGAAGGATCTGGATCGGGTCTCTTGGGATTTTGAAGGAGATGATACCGTTGACCGGATCACCCGTCACTTAGAAGAGGTGGAGTACACCTATCGATCCGCAGGCCGCTATCGACCGATTGCTATTGTGCTGGATCGGGACCATCGGGGCAGTCGCGTGGAGGGACCCGAGATCACCGTCGAACAGCCTACCGATGGGTTGGAACCGACGGCCGGCTTTACGGTGACACCCGATGAAGGGCCAGCCCCGTTGGAGGTCGTTTTGACCGATACGAGCACCTCACCGGTTCCGATGGTGGAGCGGATCTGGTTGGGGGATGGGGGCCGTTTGCATCGAAGGACCGAAGGGGCGGAGTCGATCACCTACACGTTCCACCATCCGGGACCGACCCGGGTCGATCTGATTGTTCGAAATGAGGCAGGCCTGATCAGCATGGCCAGCCACCAGGTCTACGTGACCCGTTTTGACAGTGGCGGCGGCGACGAAGGAACAGGGGAGAGCTCCAGGATTCGAATCGTGGAGCCGGAGCCGAACGCGGTGTTAAGCGGAACGGTTCCAGTCGTGGTGACCTTAGGTCCACGCCTTCATCCAACCAGTATCACCTTGGAAGGTGGTAGACCGGTGGAAGGAGGAAAACCGCCCTGGGTGCCTTTAGCGACCTTAACCGCGCCTCCGGCAGAACCGCGGTATGTATTGGAATGGGATACGACGACTGTAACGACGTCCCACCCCCGAGGAGCCTTCTACCTTCGGGTGCGGGTGGAGGATCCGCTCTTAGGCAGCATCGCAGGGCCGGTCTTACCGGTTCGGATCGCTCAAGCAGGTGAAGAAAGCGACATAAACCAGGAGCCTACCAAAGCCGGTGAACGGCGTCGATGGAAGATTCGGATCTATGCCCAGCGAACCCAGGAGGTGGAGTTAGGGGACGACTTGGTATTGGGTGTTCCAGCGGGTGCCACCACCGATGACGGGACGCTCACGGTGGCTCTGCTGGATCCTTCACAGGTCCCGACGCCGATTGGTGGAGAGAATCCTTCCCTCGTGGCGATCGGGATTTACCATCGGCTCGATCTTACGGAGGATGAAACTGGCCAACTGATCCATGACCTGGAGCAGCCGATCCGGTTGGAGATCCGTTATCCGGATGCTGACCAGGACGGCTTCGTCGATGGGCTGAACATTCCAGAGACCAGCGTTAAGATCTACACCCAAAACACCGACATTCCCGGCGCCCCTTGGGGATCGCTGGCCGATTTTAGTCTTGATCCCGTGGCCAACCGGATCAGTGGAACGACCTCCCACTTGAGCCTCTTCGGGTTAGGAGGGATTCTAGGAGGGATCATTGGAGGAGCGATTGAAGCCGCCGGCGGTGGTGACGGCGGCGG
>CAYJWF010000001.1:28048-146904 GCA_964373805.1 uncultured Planctomycetia bacterium
TAGGAGGGATCATTGGAGGAGCGATTGAAGCCGCCGGCGGTGGTGACGGCGGCGGTATTCTTGGCGCACTCGGTGGCGGTGGTGGTGGCTGCTTCATCGCGACGGCTGCCTTTGGCACCCCGATGGCGCCGGAGCTGGATCTCTTGAGGGAATTCCGAGACGAACAGCTTCTGACCCGTCCAGCCGGCCAGGCCTTTGTGCGATGGTACTATGCCCACGGCCCAGCGGCAGCCCGTTTCATCGAGAATAAGCCGGCCTTGAGGTGGGCGGTTCGCCAGGCCTTGAAGCCGATCCTCTGGACCTTGAAGAGACAAGAGGATTGAAGATGGGACGGAGCTTTTGGCCCGGTTTCGTAGCGATCCTGAGTGTAGGTCTGACCGCCTCAGGGTTGGCCTTCTGGTTCTGTTGGTCGACGACCCCATCTCAAGCGCCAGGAGGATCTCCGGCTTCCTTGAACTCCTCTTCCGTGGCCGCTTTCGGGCTTGGGACAAAGGCAACTCTCCCGAAGGGAAGGCTGTCCGCTTTCACACCAGAGGCGCTTCGCCCGTTGCCGCTTAAGCTGCTGGGGCTTTTAATCCGTTCCCAGGCCAAGGAGTCGATCGCCGTTATTCGAGATTTAGAGCGCCAGATGTCCGGTCTCTATCGGATCGGGGATCGGCTGCCCCACGGAGAAACGTTGATCACCATCGCCTCCGGAAAGGTGACGCTCCGTCGGTCGGATGGGAGCCTTGCCGTCTTGCCGCTGGAGGCGGTCGATCGGACCGCAGGAGGGATGATCGGCCAGGGGGTGGTGACCCCCTTATCGAAGAGGGAGCGTTTGATCGATAGCGAGGCCTTGCAAAAGGTGGCGCTTCCGGTTCTCCTGGAGTTGTCTCAGGTGAAGGTCAAGCCTGCCATCTCGCAGGGGCGCTTCCTTGGGTTCGGCGTGGAGGGAACCGCCTCCGATGGCCTCTTAAACGCCTTAGGGGTGGAGGAGGGGGACGTGATCTCTTCCATCAATGGAAAGCCGTTGGATAATTACCGCCGAGCGACCCAGCTGTTAGGCCAGGCCCTTCACCAGGCGTTTTTTAAGGTGACGCTCTTGAAGAAGGACCAGAAAGAGACCTTCACCTACCACCTCGCCCCTTAAGGGGGGCCCCTCTGGCACCAAGGGGTCAGACCCCAAGGGGTCAGACCCCAAGGGGTCTGACCCCATCAGATTTTTCAGGTATACTATGCGCTAGGAGTCTTACGGTGGAGATCAAAGAAAAGGTTCTTATTGGGCAACTTCTGGTCGACGCCAAGGTGATCACCTCGGAACATCTCGAGATCGCCCTTGCCGAGCAGAAGAGAACCGGAGAATTCCTCTGCACCACCATCGTCCGCCTGGGGCTGGCGCCGGAGCGCCTGATCTTCCCGGTTTTGGCTAGCCAACTGGGAATCCCCTATCTCAATTTGAATAACAGCCACATAGATCCTGCGGCGGTCGAGCGGGTTTCGGCCAAGTACGCGACCTATTATCGGCTGATGCCGATCGCCCTTAAAGAGGGGGTGCTGACCGTGGCGATCTCCGATCCCTTAAACGTCCGCACCCTGGACGACCTTCGGCTCCTTTTGGGCCTTGATGTCCGGCCGGTCTTGGCCAGCGAGTCGGACGTGTTGGAGGCGGTCCGAAAACATTACGGGGTCGGCGCCGAGACGGTGGAACGGATGCTGGAGACGGTTGGCTCCACCGCCAGTCCCTCCCCGTACCGGGAGTCGGTCGAGAGCCTCGAGGCGATGGCCGAGGACGCCTCGGTGGTGAAGCTGGTCAACCAGCTCCTTCAGCAGGCAGTTCAGGAGCGGGCCACCGATATTCATCTGGAGCCGTTTCAAGACGATGTGCGGGTCCGCTTTCGGATCGACGGCGTGCTCCACGAGGTGGCGATTCCACCGACGCTCAAACATTTCCACGCCGCGGTGGTTTCACGGGTCAAGGTGATGTCCAGCCTGGACATCGCCGAGCGGCGCCTCCCCCAGGATGGGCGAATCCGGGTAAAGCTTCAGGGCTCGGAGCTTGACCTGCGGGTCTCCATCCTTCCATCGGCTTTTGGGGAGTCGGTCCATTTAAGGATCTTAAGTTCCGCGGGATTGCTCACCTTGGAGAGGCTGGGACTCCTCCCCAGAGACCAGGAAGTTCTCGAGCGGATGATTCGTAAGCCCCACGGGATCATCTTTGTGACCGGCCCCACCGGATCGGGAAAGACCACCACCCTTTACGCCTCTTTGATGCGAATCAACATGACCCAAACCAAGGTACTCACCATTGAGGATCCGGTGGAGTACGAGATCCGAGGAGTCACCCAGATCCAGGTGCATCCCAAGATCAACCTCACCTTTGCCCAGGGCCTGCGGGCGATGCTTCGACACGACCCAGACGTCATGATGATTGGCGAGGTTCGGGATTACGATACGGCGGAGATCGCCATCCGAGCGGCCTTGACCGGGCACCTCGTCTTCTCGACCCTGCACACCAACGACGCTGCCGGCGCGATCACCCGGTTGATCGACATGGGGGTGGAGCCGTTCCTGGTGGCCTCGTCGGTTGAGTGCCTGATCGCCCAGCGTCTGGTCCGTTTGATCTGTCCAAAATGCAAGGCCTCGGTGGGGATGCAGGCGCCCCTCTTGTTTCAATTAGGGGTCTCGCCGCAGACGAACACCGTTCCCCTGTTCGAGGGCAAGGGGTGCGACGAATGCAAGATGACCGGTTATCGAGGGCGAACCGCCATCTACGAGTTCCTCGTCATGAGCGAGCCGATTCGGGATCTGGTTTTGAAATCGGCCTCCTCGGCCGAGATCAAGCGAAAGGCCGTCGCTCAAGGGATGCGATCCCTTCGAGACGACGGTTGGGAGAAGATCCGGATGGGGCTGACCACGGTTTCCGAAGTGGTTCGCGTAGCCCAGGAAGACACCACCTTACCGGAGAACTTCCGCAAGTAGATGCCGCGATTCCTCTACAAGGCAAAGTCCAGTCCCGCCCAGTTGGTCGAGGGAATGGTGGAGGCCGAGGATCTCAAAGGAGCGGTCGTCAAGGTGAGCCAACTGGGTCTTATCCCCGTCGAGCTCCAACCGGAATCCCCCAGCGCCTTAGGGACGTTAACGCGGAGTTGGCAAGGATCGGTCCCTCCCCGCTGGTTGGCCATCGTGACGAGGCAACTGTCGGATCTCTTGGAATCGGGGCTCACCATGATCCACGCGCTCAACGTGGTTTCCCAACAGACCCCTTTGGCGCGATTGCGCGGTATCCTTCAGGACGTTTCGGAGCTCGTCAAAGGAGGCAGCACCTTAGGCGGCGCTCTGGAACGGCATCCCGCGGCATTCAATCGGCTCACCGTCGCCCTGGTTCGGGCCGGGGAGACCTCCGGCGCGCTGGAGGCGGTTTTAAGACGCCTGGCCGATTCCTTGGAGGCGGAGGAGGAGCTTAAGGGGAAGATCTGGGGAGCGCTCACGTATCCCTTGTTCCTCTCCGCGGTGGGGCTTCTCACCATTGGGGTCCTTCTGGGATTCGTCCTTCCGCGGCTTTCGACGATGTTCGTGGAGATGGGCCAGCTTCTGCCGCTTCCGACCCGAATCGTCATTGGCGTAAGCGGGCTCCTAAGCCGGTTCGGGTGGCTGCTCATGGTGGGGTTGGCGCTCACCTGGTTCGCTTTTCGTCGGGTGATTCGCTCGATGGAAGGAAAGACCGTCCTGGATCGATTCCTCCTTAAGATTCCGGTGGTGGGGAAACTGATCGTGCAGGCGGAGGTGGCCCGGTTTGGCCGAACCTTAGGGACCCTTCTAGGCCAGGGGATCCCGATATTGCAGGCCTTAGGGATTGTCCAGGAAACCTTGGAGAACGAAATCCTTCGCCAGGAAGTCGGCGAGATCCGGCGAAAGATCCAGGACGGCGTCTCCATGGCCCAGGCAATGGAGGATTCTCCTGCCTTCCCGGTTTTTGTGCAAAACTATATTGCGGTGGGCGAAACCGGTGGCAAGCTGGAGCAGGCGTTGGCCAAGGTGGCTTCGGCTTACGAGCGGGAGGTGGATCGCTCCGTGAAGGTTTTCACCACCTTGTTGGAACCGGCCTTGATCCTGATCATGGGAGTTGCTGTCGGAGGCATCGTCATGGCGATGCTGCTTCCGATCTTTCAGTTGAATCTGATGGCTCGTTAAAGGAGAAACCGATATGGCTAAGAAAGGGTTCACGCTGATCGAGCTCATGTTGGTGGTCATCATCATTGGGGTCTTAATTGCCATGGCGGTCCCTCGGTTGGCCGGTCGTTCCGAACAGGCCCGACGGTCCGCCGCCTCCGCCGATATTCGGGCCAACATCGCGGTGGCCTTGGATCTCTACGAGCTGGATCACGGCAAGTACCCCGCGGACCTCAAAGGGCTGTTCGAGAAGCCTTCCCAGGCCGACCCCAACTGGCGAGGCCCCTACTTAAAGCAGAAACCAAAAGATCCGTGGGCAAGGGAGTACTACTACAAATCCCCTGGGGAAGGAGGACGCGACTACGACTTGGCTTCTTGGGGAAAGGATGGTGTGCGAGGAGGGGCAGACGACGTCACCAGCTGGGAAGAGGCAGGCCAGGGATCTTAACAGAGGGTTTACCTTCCTGGAGCTGGTCGTCGTCACCAGCATCGTGGCGATTCTCACGGTATGGGCCGCCCCGCCGTTTCGAAAGGTCTTCGATCGATGGCAGCTTTCCCTCTGTGTACAAGAGATCGCCGCGTTGAGCCGTTTTGCCCAGGCGCAGGCCCTTGTGGAGGGGCTTCCCATCCGATTAGAGGTCGATTCGGAATCGAGGAGCGCCCGCCTCATGGGGCAGACGACCTCTGAAGCGGGGGAACCGACTTGGGGTGCCATTCATCCGATGAGGGCCCTCGCCATACCGCAGGGGATCCACCTCAAAGGCGATTCGGCAAAGGTCACCTTTCTCCCCGATGGGCGGGCCACTTTTTCCGATGAGACGGCGACCTCTTTGGAATTGGAGTTTCAGCATCAGGACGGGCAAGCTCAGTCTCTTCGGATTCAGGGAACCACCGGCCGTGTCACGGTGCCTGTCGAGTCGCCGCCGTCTCCTTAAGACGGAGGGGTTTCTCCTCGTTGAGGTGGCGCTGACCGTGGCCATCCTCGCGGTGGGGATCGTTTTCGTTCTGCAGGCCTTCCAGTCTTCACTTCAGGCCGGTCGAAGGGCCGAGCTTTTGACCCGGGCGATTTGGTTAGCCCAGGGAAGATTCGCCGAGCTTTCCCTCCAGGCGAAAGAGCCGCCGGATGAGCTCACCGAGAAAAGCGGAGACTTCCCGGAGGGAGACTCCGCCTTTCGCTGGAGGATCGTCGCTGAGGAGGTGGAGGGGATCCCTTCCTTAAAACAGGTGACGCTCACCATCTCTTCAAAGCGGTCCGATGGCCAATGTCAGGAAGAGCTCACCGCCATCCAGGAGCTTAGCATTTCCCAGTGAATCCTTGTGCGGCACCTCTCATCGAGTTGGGACGGGCCCGAGCTTCGGGAAGGCCTGCCGCGCAGAGGAGGCTGGGCTGGACGCTGGTGGAGCTCCTCGTGGGGCTGGGGATTTTTGCCCTGGTGGCGACGGCGGTCTACACCGCCCTTCAGGTGGGCATCTCCGCTTTTAAGCGATTGGATCAGGGGGCCGATCATTTTCAAGAGCTGCGGGTCGCCCTGGACCGGTTGGCCATCGATTTAAGGCACAGCTTCCCAACCAAGAAGATCGATGAGACCCTCTGGCAGCCTTTTGAAGGCCTCCCCGACCGATTGACCTTTGTCGGCCTCCTTTACCGGAAAGATCCCGATGGGCCCCAAGGCCGGTGGCAGCCGGTGATCTTCCGTTACACCGTTGAGGAGGGAAAGCTCACCCGACAAATTTCCGATGATTTTAAAATTGTGGATGATAAAGAAAGTTGGGAAGATCCGGAGGTGTGGGCGGAGGGGATAGAGGCGATTGCATTTCAATACGCCTTTAAAAAGGTGGATCCGGTGGGGGCCGGGGAGGAGATCTGGGAATGGAAAGGTGAGTGGCCGCTTCCGGAAGACCCGAGCAAGGATCCGGAGGTTCCCCGGATGGTTCAGGTGACGGTAACGGTCGGCGGTGAGAAGCTGCGCACCATCGTCGATCTGCCGACCGGCGTCTTGGGCACCTCATGAATTCACCTCCAGTTGCCCAGCCTCGTGGAATGGTTCTCATCGTGGCCCTGTGGATCTTAGGGATCTTAACCCTGTTGGCGGTGGGGGTCGGGTATCAGACCTCTCTTCAGTTAAGGATCGTCCGGTACCAACGGGATCGGCTGAAGGCGTCGGCCCTCGCCCAGACCGCTTTGAACCGGGCCATCGCGATTCTGGAGAAGGATCCTCCGAACGTCGATTCCTTAGCCGATGCTTGGGCTACAGGCAAAGATTCGGATGGCAGCGAGATCTTGAAAGAGGTGGTTCTTCAGGGACAGGGGATCTGGTCGGTTCGATACGACCGTCCCGATCCGGCGGATCCATCGGGTAAGCCGAAACCGGTCTATGCTCTGCGGGATGAGGAGCGGAAGATCAACCTGAATTTGGCTGACCAGGATCTGTTGAAAAGGATTCTCGACACCTTTTGGTCACAGCTTCAATCTCCTCCCGAAGGGATGGATGCCTCGACCTTAGCCCAGGCGATCGTGGCTTGGCGGCTGGAGGATCCGGCCAATCCGCCCCGTGAGGAATGGTACGTCACCGGGAAACCCAAGAAGAGGCCGTTTGACCAGTTGGAGGAGCTGTTCCTTTTCACCGGCATGACCCCAGAGCTTTTTGATAAACTGAAGGAGTGGGTAACGGTTTATGGTGGGGGCAAGGTCAACGTGAACACGGCTCCGCGCCAGGTGTTGGAGATCCTGGTTGATCCACCGCCCAACGGATGGGCGTCGCTCATCGGTAAGATCGTTGCCTTTCGAGTGGGAGACGACGGCATCTTGGGAACGGCCGATGACGAAGCGTTTGAGAATGCCGGAGCGGACGATATGAAAGGTAAACTGGGTATCCTCTCGTTAGATGAGGAGAACGCCTTAAGAAACAAGCTGGTCAGCGGGATTACCGTACAATCGAAGCGGTTTAGAATCGAAGCGGTGGGAGTCGTGGCCGGGGGAAAAATCCAGAAGAGGCTGGAGGCCGTGGTGGAGATGGAGGATAGCGGTGGGGCCCGACAATTATCCAAAACCTTGAGTTTCCACGATGGGGGTTAAAGGATAGAGATGGCCAGGACTAGGTCGATGTTAGTGGTTGAGCTGTCCGACCGGTGGATCAAGCTGTTGCAGCTTAGCCCCAAGGGTAACGGTTGGCAGGTGGCGAGGCTCGCCTACCAGGAGGCCACGGGCGAGGAGGAGTTGACCTCCTGGTTGAAGGGTGAGGTCGCCTCCCTTCGGGATCGGCCGAAGTCGCTGATCGCTTTGGTTCCTCGACACCAGGTGATGATCCGTCACATTCGTCTGCCGTCCCGGGATCCGGAGGAGATCCTTCGGATGACCGCCCTTCAGGTTCCGAGCCTGGTTCCGTACGCGGCCCAAGAAGCGGTTTGGGGAAGTCAGGCGGTTCGAAGCGACGCGGAAGGTTATTCCGATTGTTTGGTGGCCGTCGTTCCCCGGGCCGACATCCAGAGGCTCCTTCGGATTATTGAGACGGGTGGTGTGGGGTTGGATCGGGTGACGGTGAGCAGCTTAGGGTTGATCCGTTGGTGGAAGGAGATCTTTCGGCTTAAGGGCAATCCGCCCGAGGGGATGACGGTCCTCGTCAACCTGGATACCAACGCCTTGGAGATCGACCTGATGCAGGGCTCCGAGGTCCTCTTTACCCGAGGCACCCCGTTTGACGCCCAGGGGTTGCCGGAGGCTCTGATCGCGGATATCCGTCGGACGCTGGCGACGGCCGCTCGGGAGACGGCCGGTAAACAGGTGGGGCAGGTGATTTTAACCGGCATGGTCTCTGCTTTGGAACCGGTCTCCCAACGCTTACGGGAGGAGCTTCACGTCGAGTTGAAGGTTCTGGATCCCTTTGAACTTTTAAATGGTGGATCTCTCCCGCAAGGAGCGGACCGTTGTTCGTATACGGAGCTGGTGGGGATCGCGTTGGAGTCTGCCGAAGGCTCTGGGGAAGGGAAGCTGTCCCTGCTTCTGCCGGAGGTTTTGAGCCAGAGGGCTCAACGAAAGGTTCGCTTTCAATGGGCCGCCACCTTGAGCATCTTAAGTGTGGCGGTGTTAAGCGGCACGGGAGCCATGGGGTGGCCGGTGTTCAGCCAGGGATTCCAATTGAACCAGGTGAAAAGGCACATTCAATCGATCGCTCCGGCCGTGGAGGAGATCGAGGGGATGCGTCAACAGATCGACATCGCCGAGGGGTATCGTCTGGCGCAGGGGATGCCGCTTAAAGTTTTGGGGGAGCTGTACGCGGTCGTTCCGATGGAGGCCGCCTTGACCTTGGTGATCCTGGACGCGAAGGACAACCTCCTTTTGAAAGGGCAGGCTCCCTCGATCTCGGACGTCAACCGCCTCGTCACCGATTTGGAGCGATCCCCACTTTTCCATCACGTCCAGGCCCGGTACATCAACAAGCGGGCTTCTCAGGATCAGGAGGTAGCCGATTTTGAGATTCAGTGTCCTTTGATGGTGTCTTTGGAGGGGTCAGACCCCAAGGGGTCTGACCCCTTTAGATGGGGATGATCTTTAAGCGGCTTTCTCCTCGAGAGCGTCGCCTATTCGCCTGGACCAGCACCGTTCTTGGGGTTGCCGTGGGGTACAACCTTATCCTAGAGCCGCTCTGGACGCAGTTGAATCGGTCTCGTCAAGAGATGGAAACCGAGACGATGCAGTTGAAGAAATACCGCCGACTGTTGGCCGAGAAGGAAAAGTTCAAAAAGGAGTTTGAGGCGGTGGCCCAACAGTCGAAGATGACGGGATCCGAGCAGGAGGCGATGACGCAGTTCATGAGCCAGGTGGAGCAGATGGCCGCCTTAAGCGGTTTACCGCTCAAAGGTTTAAGGCCCCGGCCGGTCAGCTCATTGGGAAAATTCCGACTGTTCGTTGTCGAGATTCAAGCCGATGGGGCGATTGGGCCCATCACCCGATTCTTACACGCGTTGGAATCTTCTCCGAGTCTCATCAAATTAGATCGTCTGCAGCTAGGGGTCAAAGGCGGCCCCTCCGGCCAGATCGAGGCTCAGATGGCCGTGAGCCTGCTCCAATTCCCTCCAAGTTCCTGACGGACTGGGAAATTTTTTTGGTTGACAGGTAGACAAAAGTAGAGTAGACTTTCGTCTGTATGAAAAGGCAGCCGTTGACCGTTCGCCAGCGTCAAGTGCTGGCTCTCATTCAGCGCTTAACCCGTCAGGAGGGGGCTCCCCCCACGATTCGGGAACTCAAGGAGGGCTTAAAGTTGAAATCGCTTCGGGGAGTCACGATTCATTTGGATGCGTTGGTGCGCAAGGGATACTTGAAGAGGAGTCGCAAGGCCAGGGGCATCCGAATTCTGGAAGGGGTTCGGGTCCAAGGCAGCCCCGCCTTCGGCGGGACATCTCTGGATAGAAGCGACAAAGGAAGTGACCCGTCGTTGGCCCCGATTGAGCCGATCTACCTGCCGGTGGTCGGCCGAATCGCGGCCGGCCAGCCGATCTTAGCGGAGCAGCATATAGAGGAAAGGTTAGCGGTCGATCCCAAGTGGGTTCCAGGTCCAGGTTGTTTTGCCGTGCGGGTGCACGGCGAGAGCATGATCGGGGCTGGGATCATGGAGGGGGATTATGTGGTGGTCAAGTTTCAGCCGACTGCGGAGAACGGCCAGATCGTGGCGGTTCTCATTGAAGGAGAGGCCACGGTCAAGCGATTCTATCAGGAGCGGGGAGGACGGATCCGGCTTCAGCCGGAAAATCCGGCCATCGAACCGATGTTCATTCACCCTCGGAGCCAATCGGTCCAGATCCTCGGCAGGGTCGTCGGCCTCTTCCGAAAGTTTTAGCGAGGTGCCTGGCACCAAAGTTAAGAAACTTTTATAAAGTTTCGGTAAAATGGTGCCAGGCACCATTAGAAATCGGAGGGATAAACCATGCCTAAAGCGTTCGTGATGATCGATGTTCATCCGGGAAGAGAGGCGGAGGCGCAGGAGGCGGTGCGCAAGATGGCGGGGGTCAAGTTTGTCTATCAGGTGACCGGCGCCCACGACATGATCGCCTTTGTGGATGCGGAGCCGTACGAGGAGTTGGCCGTCATCGTCTCTAAGATCCGCAAGCTCGATGGAGTCCGCGCCACCGACACCGAGCTCGTTCTGCGCTAGAGCGTAAGCCGTACTCTCCAGTTCTCCATGCGTGATTCGGACATCGGTGCGGTTATTTCTCGCCTTAAAACCGCCTCGAAAGAGTGGATCCTCCCGGCCGTATCCCAAGTTCAAGAGGATACCGGCGATCCGTTTTTGATCCTCATGTCGTGTCTCTTGTCCCTGCGGACGAAGGACGAGGTGACCCACCAAGCCTCGGCGAGACTTTTTGCCCGGGCCCGTACCCCGGAACAACTTTTAAGCCTGCCCTTAAAGACGATCCGGAAACTGATCTATCCGGTCGGATTCTACCGAACGAAGGCGAAAAGGATCCACCAGATCTGTCAACACCTGATCGGCCGTTTCCAGGGTAAGGTCCCCTCGACCCTGGAGGAGCTGCTCACCTTACCGGGAGTGGGAAGGAAGACGGCCAATCTCGTGGTGACCGTGGGGTTCCATAAGCTGGGGATCTGCGTGGACACCCATGTCCACCGGATCTCCAACCGGTTAGGCTACGTCAGGACTAAGAATCCATTTGAAACGGAAATGGCTCTTCGAAAGAAGCTTCCCCAGCGGCACTGGATCGAGTACAACGACCTTCTGGTTGCCTTCGGTCAGAGCTTGTGCCGGCCGATCTCTCCCTGGTGCAGCCGTTGTCCGGTGGAGCGTTACTGCGCGAAAGTAGGGGTTACCCATTCCCGGTAGATTTCACGAACGGTAGGTCGGTGACCGTTGCTGGGAGGAGGCCGCTCGAGGTTTGAATCCCAAGCTCGGTGGTGGCTACCCCAAAATTGAGGAAACCGAGGGCGATTACCCGTTGTAAAGTCGGCGAGAAACAGGCCGATGTCACCACGCCAACGGTTTTTCCTTCCACGATGAGAGAACTCCCCGTTGACGGAACCTCTTTTTCGGAGAGATGAAACCCTTTCAAGAGCCGGGGAGGGTGCGCCCGGTACTTGATCCGGGCCACGATCTCTTGTCCCACGTAGCAGCCTTTGGTGAAGCTCACCATCTCTTCCATCCCAAGTTCGTTTAAGATCACCGATTCGGTGATTTCCTTCCCAGGCCAAGGAACGCCGGCTTCGATCCGAAGGATCTCAAAGGCTTCGGGGCCGATCCGTTCAATTCCCATCGGTTCTGCCCGTTCGAGAAGGAGATCCCGAAGGGTCGCCTCTTTTTCTGGATCGACCCAAAGCTCGAAGCCCGGTACGTGAAACAGGTCCCACCGGACGATCCGCTGGATTCCTGTAGAGGAATCTCCCTCCCGATGGGAGAGGGAAGCGGTCGGCAGAGCCGTTGATGGAAAGGCCTTGGTCAGAAGGGTGGAAGCGGAAGGTCCATGAAGACACAGGACTCGATGCCGATTCCTGATTTCGATCTGGACCTCTTCCGAGAGATGGTACTGCTCGAGACCTTGGTAGAGGGAAGGTCCGTGGGTCGGATCGGTTTCCAGGATCAGTTCCTCCGGACCGGCATGGACCAGGAAGAAGAATCGGATCTTTCCCTGGCGATCCAGAAGGGCGCTTAAGCGGCCTTGTCCGGTGGGAAGTCCTTTGATATCATGGGTCACCAAATGGTGCAGGAATTGGACTCGGTCCGCGCCTCGGACAGAAAGGAACGCTCTTGGGAATTCCTCGAGAAGGCCAACCGATCGTCTTACCGCTTCGACTTGGGGTATGAGATCGTTAGACATAAGCGAACATTATAGCGCGGGAAAAGGGTGCCAGGTCTAAAGACCAATGAGGTGCCAGGCACCATTTTGGAAAAAGTGCCTGGCACCGGTTAGATGAGCGAGCCAGAGAGGATTGAGCGGGTTGGAGAGTCGGCCTTAAAGGTTCGGTGGAGCGATGGGCACGAGAGCCTGTACGTTTGGGGCTCCCTCCGAACCGCTTGCCCTTGTGCGATGTGTCGGGAGGGAACTCCACCGGTCTTGGATCCAACGGTCAAACCTTTGGAGCTTCAACCGGTGGGTCGTTACGCTTTAACCATCCGATGGAGCGACGGTCATACCACAGGAATCTTCTCTTACGACTACCTGCGATCGATCTGTCCCTGTGAGGCCTGTCGGCCAACCGAATTCACCGAAGGATAAATGAAAGGAGAAGGAAACTTGATGACGACCGAGGTCGTCTTAGAGACGCAGATCCGGGATCTGAAGCTGTTTAAACGGGGCAAGGTCCGGGAGGTCTACGACCTAGGAAGAGGAAGTGGTGCCGCTTCCTCTAGCGGCAGCCGCGATCTAGGGGAACACCTCCTCCTGGTGACCTCGGATCGGATCTCGGCCTTTGATGTAGTGCTTCCTACCGGGATTCCGCACAAAGGGGCGGTCCTCACGGCTCTCTCGGCCTTTTGGTTCGATCGGATGAGGCAGATCGCCCCTTCCCACTTCATCACCGCCGATATCGACGCGATGATCAACCGGCATCAGGAGTTGAAACCCCATCGGAATTTGCTTAAAGGACGCTCCATGTTGGTCAGGAAGACGAAGGTCGTCCCGGTGGAATGCGTGGTGCGCGGCTATTTGGCCGGTTCCGGTTGGAAGGAATACCAGAAGAGGCCATCGGTCTGTGGAGTCCCTTTGCCAGAAGGATTGGTGGAGTCCCAAGAGCTCCCGGAGCCGATTTTCACCCCTGCCACGAAGGAGGAGACCGGCCACGACCTCAACATCTCGGAGGTCGAGATGGCCCAGCGGGTAGGCGAGGCCGTGACGAAGGAGCTGAAAGAGAAAAGTCTCGCCATTTATCGGAGGGCTCGGGACTTTGCCCAATCTCGGGGGATCCTCATTGCCGATACCAAGTTCGAATTCGGCCTTTTGGAGGGGAGGCTGTTCTTGATCGATGAGCTCTTGACCCCCGATTCTTCCCGATTCTGGCCGGTGGAAAGTTACGTGGCCGGCAAATCCCAGGTGAGTTTCGACAAGCAGTTCGTGCGGGATTACCTCGAGGGATTGAAGTGGGATAAAACGCCTCCAGGCCCCATCCTCCCCGAGGGGATCGTTCGAAAAACCAGTGAGAAATACCTTCAGGCTCTGGTCCAACTGACCGGGAAGGGACTGGAGGGTCCCTAATACGAACGTGTTAACTTCTGTGACCCATCCCGTTCACCCTGAGCCCTTCGATACGGCCGTTCGTCCTGAGCTTGTCGAAGGAGAACGGCCTCCTCAGGACAGGCTTGGTTGACGGCGAATCCGCGAGTCCGATCGTTCGTGGTTCGACAGGCTCACCACGAATGGTATGCACCCGATTTCATGCGTTTGTATTATTTGTATTAGATGAAGAATCGATGGGCCCTCTTCGGGGCGCTTCTTCTCGTTGGCCAGTGGATCGGCTGCCACTTCAGCGGGCTCCACCTTCCCGTTCCCTGGAACGCCCTTCTTCCAGGGATAGGAATCTTTGGAGCGGCCTTTCTCCTTTCCTGGGCGGCGGAGCTGGCCCAGCTGGAGATTCCACAGGCGCTCGCCTTAGCGATCCTGGCATTGATTGCGGTCTTGCCCGAATACGCGGTGGACATCTATTTTGCCTGGAAGGCCGGGAAAGATCCCATTTATATTTCGTATGCCACGGCCAACATGACCGGTGCCAACCGACTCTTGATTGGGATCGGATGGCCCGTGGTTCTTTTGGCTTACTGGTTGAGCACGCGGCGTCGCGAGATCCAATTGGAACCGGCCCAGGGGATTGAGATCGCCACCTTATTTCTGGCCACACTCTACTCCTTCCTCATCCCCCTCAAAGGGACCTTGTCCCTCTTCGATACAGCCGTCTTCCTGACCCTCTTTGGGGTCTACCTGTTTTGCGCCTCCAAGGCCCAGCATGTGGAGCCGGAGCTGGGGGGACCCTCCGAATGGATCGGTCAGTTTCCTTTGTTTTGGAGACGCCTCTGGATGGCGGCCCTATTTTGGGTCGCGGGCTTCACGATCTTTGTCGCGGCCGAACCCTTTGCCGAGGGGCTTTTGCATTTGGGCCGAACGTGGGGGATTGAGGAGTTCCTCTTGGTTCAATGGTTAGCCCCCTTGGCCTCGGAGTCTCCGGAATTCGTTGTGGCGATTCTCTTTGCCCTTCGGGGGGCGGCCGGGGCTGCCTTGGGGACGCTCGTCTCCTCCAAGGTGAATCAGTGGACCTTGTTGATGGGGATGCTGCCTTTGGCTTATTCGATTTCGGCGGGCCACCCCGGGGTGATGCCCCTGGACAGCCGGCAGATCGAGGAGATCTTCTTAACGAGCGCCCAGTCCTTCTTTGCGGTGGCGGTCTTGTCCAACCTTAGCTTTTCCTTTTGGGAGGCGATCCTTCTTTTGGGTTTATTTTCCACTCAGCTTTTGATGCCTTCACCCACCATTCGGTACGCCTTTGCTGGGTTGTACCTTTTCTTGACGGCCATCCTCCTTCTGGGTCGGGCCGAGCGCCGAGGGGCGGTCTGGAAGCTGTTGACCCGTTCCTGGCGCCCCTCTTCATGACAGCCCAGCCGGGGTCCTGTCGTGGGGCAGCCCCGCCTCCGGCATCGGGCCTCATCGGATGACGTTGCGTCAATTTCCCTGTTAACTCCACGTGGCGGTGGCCTTGACCCAACGGGCGGCTCATTAGGAATTTGGTTCTTCAAGTCTTGTTTTCCATTCACCCATTCCCGTTGTCTACAACGGCGGCCCTGCTGGCGGAGTCGGGGCGCCCGCCCCACGCCACCCCTCGACTCGCCAGGCTACTCCTGTAAGGGGGGTGCTGTTGGTTAAGGGGAGAGGGCGACCAGAGGAAGCCCCGCGCTGATGGGCGGGACTTTCCTGGACTGGCCGCTAGCGCGGCAAAAAACTTAGGGGAAGGAATTCTTGGCGGCGGTTGAGGAAGGTTTTGGAAACGTAGAGGCAGGAGGGAATGACCCTGAGGTTCTTGCTTTTCGCGTACCGGAAGCCGGCCTCGACGATCTTCTCGGCCAACCCCTTTTCCCGGGCGTGCGGGGGAACGTAGGTCTGAAAGAAATCGAGGGCATCTCCTTTTTGACGGTACAAGAGGGAAGCCTCCTCCCCACTTTCCAGACGCAGGTAAAAACGGCACCCCGATTCGTCGTGCCAAACCTCAGGCATCGATTTGAGCCGCCAGTGAGAAATCCTTCTCGGTTAAACCGCCGGCCGAGTGGGTGCTCAAGGTCAAGGTGACCTTGTTGTAGCGGATGAGGATGTCGGGGTGGTGATCGGCCGCCTCGGCCAAGTCCGCCACCCGGGTCACGAAGGCGATCGCCTCCACGAAATCCTTGAACTTGTAAAGCTTGGTGATCTGGCCTTCCTTCAGCTCCCAACCGGTTAGGGCCTTCAGCCGATCTTGAATTTGCGACTCCTCGAGTTTGGTCACCGGAGGCATCGTTAATACCGTGCCATGGAAGGGTCCACCTTCTCTGCCCAAGCGTCCACTCCACCCTTGAGCGACTTGACCTTCTTAAAACCAGCGACCCTCAGTAGCTCCAACGCGTTTCGGCTTCGGATCCCCTTGTGGCAATAGAGGACCATCTCCTCGGCGGAGTCGAGCTCCTTGATGTGTTGAACGAACTCGCTGGTGGGAATCAGTTGCGCCCCTGGGATGTGGCAGATCTCGTATTCGTGGTGTTCCCGAACGTCGATCAACTTCACCTTGCCGTTCTTATCCAGGAGCGATTTTAACTCTTCGGGACCGATTTCCCATTCCTCCTCGGTAGAGGCGGCCCGTTCCTGGCCACGGCCTAGCCCGCAGAACTGTTCGTAGTCGATCAAATGGGTAATGGTTCGCTTCGTCCCGCAGGCCGGACAGGAGGGGTTCTTGCGGAGTTTTAACTCCCTGAAGCGCATCTTCGAGGCGTTGAACAAGAGGAGTCGACCGATGAGCGGCTCCCCAGTTCCTAACATGAGCTTGATCGCCTCGGTGGCCTGAATCGTTCCGATGATGCCGGGTAAGATCCCGAGGACACCTCCTTCCGCGCAAGAAGGGACGAGCCCAGGCGGAGGTGGTTCCGGATAGAGACAGCGGTAGCAGGGACCAAGTCTTGCGTCAAAGACCGAGGCTTGCCCTTCAAATCGGAAGATGGAGCCGTAGACGTTCGGTTTGCCCAACAATACGCAGGCGTCGTTGACGAGGTACCGGGTAGGGAAGTTGTCGGTCCCATCGACAATCACGTCGTAGTTTTTGAGGATCTCCAGGGCGTTCTCCGAGGTGAGGCGGGCCTCATGCGTGTAAACGGCAATCGAGGGGTTAATCGCCTGTAACCGCGCCTTGGCCACCTCCAGCTTAGGTTTCCCCACATCTTGAGTGGTGTACAGAATCTGCCGCTGGAGATTGGTGATCTCCACCACGTCGAAATCGACCAATCCGATTCGGCCCACTCCCGCCGAGGCGAGATACAGTCCCAGGGGAGAGCCCAATCCTCCTGTTCCGATCAAAAGCACCGAGGAGGCCTTTAACCTTCTTTGGCCTTGGATGCCAACCTCCGGCATGATGAGGTGGCGGCTGTAACGTTTGATCTCCTCATGGGAGAAGGCCGGTTCCTCCCCAGCTCCTCCGGCAATCGAGGGGACGAGGGTGATGGTGTCTCCTTCCTGAACAGCCGTCTCCAATCCGTGGGTGTGCCGAATGTCCTCGTCGTTGACGAAAACATTGACAAAGGAACGTAAGGCGCCTTGCTCGGTGTAGAGGTGAGGTTTCAAAGCGGCGTAGCGGCTGACCAGCTCATTGAGAACATCCCCCACCGTCTGGCCAGGCAGCCGAATGGTGTCGACGCTTCCCACGAACCGCTGTAAGGCGGTCGGGATATAGACGGGGACAGGGCTGTCCCCTCTATCGTTATTGTTTCCAGAACTGTTCATCGAGGTATCGTGAACCTCCATCCGGAAAGATCATGACGATCACCCCCCGTTCCAGCCGTTGGGCCACCTGAATTCCGGCGGCCAGGGCGGCGCCGGAGGAGACTCCCACCAAGAGGCCTTCCTCCTGCGCCAGGCGTTTCACCTGCGCGTACGCTTCCTCGGTCTTCACCTCGAGGGTCTCATCGGGAAAGTGAGGGTCGTAGATGCCCGGGACGATCGAGGACTCCATATGCTTCAACCCCTCCAGCCCATGCAGGGGAGAATCGGGCTGAACGGCCACGACCTGAATCGTGGGTCGCGACTCCTTGAGCCGCCGGCCGGTCCCCATCAAGGTGCCGCTGGTTCCTAAACCGGCCACGAGATGGGTCACGGTGCCTTCGGTTTGTTCCCAGATCTCCGGGCCGGTCGTCTCGTAGTGGGCCATCCAGTTGGCGGGGTTATTGTACTGATCCGCATAGAAATAGCGGTTACGATCTTCCGCTGCGATCCGGCGAGCCTCCCGAATCGCCCCATCGGAGCTTTCCAAGGGGGAGGTCAAGAGCACCTCCCCCCCGAAGGCCGTTAACGTCTTAAGGACCTCGGGACTCGCATTCTCTGGGACGCACAGTTTCACCCGGTATCCCTTGGCCGCTCCAATCATCGCGTAGGCCACTCCGGTATTACCAGAGGTTGCATCGAGCAGTGTCTTGTCCGGGGTGAGCAACCCCGCTTTTTCCGCTGCTCGGACAATACCGGCAGCCGCCCGATCCTTGACCGAGCCGCCCGGATTGAACCACTCCGCCTTGGCCAATAGCCGTACCCCGGGAAACAGCTGTCCGATCTTTCGAAGAGGGATAAGCGGGGTGTTCCCGATGAAAGAGGAGATTTCTCGCCCCACGTCAGTAGGGCTCGAAATGACACCTGGATTCTTCGTCATCGTTACCAGATCCCCAGATCGGTCTTTGCCTCTTCTGAGGCCATGGTTTTGGGATCCCAGGGCGGAGACCAGACCAGCTCCGGTTGGATCTCCTTGACCCAGGCGAGTCGCGCTAAGGCGCTCTGCAGCTGTCCCTTGATGACCGGTCCCAAAGGACAGCCGGGGCTGGTCAAGGTGTAAGTCACTTTGACTTTAACCCCCTCAATGTCGATCCCATAGATGAGGCCGAGATCGACCACATTCATATTCAACTCCGGATCCATCACCGATTTCAAGGCGGTGGTGACCTGCTCTTGGCGGTCTAATGGTGTCTCTGGTGAATGGGTGGTGCCAGGCACCTCTTTTGAAATGGTGCCTGGCACCTCGGCTAAGGTGCTTGTCATCTGGTGCGCTAAATCGGGATGCTCTCCCTCTTCCCCTTCCACATGCATCACGTTGTGATCTCCTTTCCGGTAGGCCTGGATTCCTTCTAAGAGGGTGTTCCAGCTAAGAATCGCGCACTTGATCCGGACTGGATATTTCTTGACCCCTTCCAACGACTCCAGATCTTCGAGTTCTTCTGGGAAATCCATCGGCTGATCCTTGAGCATCACCCCTTTAAATTGCAGGCTTAACCGTTCCGCCTCTTCCAAGCTCTTTCCCTTGACCGCGTCGGTCATCATGGAGGCCGCGGCCTGGCTGATCGAGCAGCCCTTGCCCTGCGTCCGGATCTCTCGGATGCGTTGGCCCTCCAGGGCTACGGTCACCTCCAGTTCGTCTCCACAGAAAGGGTTAGCCCCCTGGGCGATCAGGTCCGGGCTCTCCAGATGGCCGTGGTTTCGGGGATTCTTAAAATGTTCCAGGATGATTTCCCGATAAAGGTCATCGGTGAGCGACAACGTGGAAGACCTCCTTTGCTTTCTTTAAGGCCTCGACCAATAGGTCGATCTCCTCTTCGGTATTGTAGAGGTAAAAGGAGGCGCGGGCCGTCGCCACGACCCCGAGTTTGCGCATAAGCGGCTTGCAGCAATGGTGGCCGGCTCGGATGGCGATTCCCTCCCCATCCAGGATTTGGCCCAGGTCGTGGGGATGAAGGTTGTTGACGTTGAAGGAGATCGCTGCCCCACGAATCGTAGGATCGGTTGGTCCGTAAAGGGTCAACCCCTCGACCTCTTTAAGCCGATGGAGCGCTTCCTGGGTTAAAGCCACCTCGTGCCGGCGAATCTCCGACATCCCGATCTCATCCAGGTAATCCACCGCCTCCCCAAAGGCGATGACGTCGGCGATATTGGGAGTGCCGGCCTCGAATTTCCAGGGAAGGTCGTTCCAGATGGCCCGGTCCAGCCAGACGTCCCGGATCATGTCCCCTCCGCCTAAGAAGGGATCCATCTGCTCGAGGATTGCTTCTTTCGCGTAGAGAACCCCCACTCCCGTGGGTCCCAGCATCTTATGCGAGGAGAAGGCCAGGAAATCGCAGTTTAACTCCAGGACATTCAACGGAAGGTGCGCCACCCCTTGGGCGCCATCCACCAACACCGGAATTCCCTTGGCGTGCGCGGCCTCAACGATCTCCTTAACCGGGTTGATCGTTCCCAATACGTTGGACATCCAGGTCAAACTCACCAGTTTGGTCTTTCCCTCCAAAAGTCGGGGAAGTCCTTCCAGGGCGAGTCGACCGTCCTGGGTGACCGGGATAAACTTTAAGGTGGCCCCTTTTTCCTGAGCCAACAGTTGCCAGGGAACCAGATTCGAGTGATGTTCCATCTCGGTCAGGAGAATCTCGTCCCCCTCTTCCAGATGTTTTCGGCCCCAGGCGTGCGCCACCAGATTGATCGCCTCGGTCGTGTTGCGCGTGAAGATGACCGTCGTCGGCTTTGGCGCCCCGATGAAGCCGGCGATCCGTTCTCGGGCTCCCTCGTACTGGGCGGTCGCCTCCTCGCTTAAGGCGTGGATTCCCCTGTGGATGTTGGCGTTGGTTTGGGTGTAATACTGAACCAACGCGTCGATCACTCTCTTCGGTTTCTGAGAGGTGGCGGCGTTATCCAGGTAGACGAGCGGCTTACCGTGCACCCGTCGTTCCAGGATAGGGAAATCCTTTCTAATCCGGTGAACGTCAAGCATGAACCCCCCTTGTCATGACACCCTAGACACTAAACGAGTGTCCGCAGCCGCAGGAACCCTTGGCGTTGGGATTCTGAATGGTAAAACCAGCCCCGGTCAAGCCATCGGCCCAGTCCACCTGAGCGTTATCGATCATCGGCAACGACTTTGGGTCGACGAACAGCTTCACTCCATGGTCCTCAAAAACGGAGTCGTCGGTCGTCGGCTCCTGGTCGAAATCCATCTGGTAGGAGTAGCCGGAGCATCCCCCTCCCACGACGCGCAGGCGCAGGCCGTAGCCCGGCTTTCCCTCCTGCTGTTGCAGCAGACGCACCTTCTCAACTGCCTTATCGGTTAACGTGATCATCTTTTCTGTTCCTCCTTTCTACAACTCGACGAATACCTCGCTACCGGTTACCTTCACCGGGAAGATCTTGACCGGCAACACCGCCGGCAACGTGAGGGCCTGCCCGGTTTTCACATCGAAACGAGCCCCATGACGGGGACACTCGATCTGTCCCCCCAACAGCTCCCCTTCCCCCAACGGCCCATCGTCGTGGGTGCAGAGGTCCTGAATGGCGAAGAGATCTCCCTGGATGTTGGCCACGACCACCCTCTGGCCGCCGGCCTCTAGGGCCTTCACCCGTCCTTGCGGGATCTCTCCAACCTCAGCGACCTTGACCCAATTCGACATCTCACGCCCTTCCGTTCAGACGATGGCTGACCTCTTTCATGAGCTGCTCCTGCAGATCTCCCAGGGGAACCCTTTTGAACACCTGCTCAAAGAATCCTTCCACGATGAGCCGTTCCGCCTCTGGCCGAGGGAGTCCTCGACTCATCAGGTAAAAGCTCTGCTCCTCATCCACAGGCCCGACGGCCACCCCATGGGTGCAGCGCACGTCGTCCGCCTCGATCTCCAACATAGGAACCGAGTCGGCTTTCGCTCCTTGGCTTAACAGGAGGTTCCGATTGGCCTGGTAGGCATCCGATTTCTGCGCCTCTTTTCGAATCCGAATCAGTCCCGTGTAGATCGATTGGGATCGATCTTTGAGGGCGCTCTTGTACAGGAGGTCGCTTGTCGTGTGGGGGGCCCGATGGTCTTGAAGCGTGTGGAAGTCAAAATGTTGATCGGCTTGTTCAAAGAAGACTCCCAGCAGATCGGACCGACTCCCAGGTTCCGACAATTCCGTTTCCACCTGGGCTTTGGTCAGGCAACTTCCTAGGCCGACCAAGAGGTTGAAGAATTGGGCATCCCGTTTCAAGACCGCCCGCTGGGTGTAAAGTTGCGTGGTGGCGAGGTTCCATCGTTGAAGGTGGAGGTACCGGAGGCTGGCCCCTTCTTGGATAACGATCTCCACCATCTCATCGGCAAAAAGCGGTTGTGCACCTACCCCTACGTTTTTGGCTGCGCCAGCGGCCAGTTCAGGGAAGTGCCGCACATCAGCGCGGCCTACCCCTACGTTTTTGGCTGCGCTGGGGCGCGTGGTGGCGCTTCCGACAGCGCCAGCCGCTGCGCTGGGGCGCGTGGTGGCGCTTCCGACAGCGCCAGCCGCCGCGCTAGCGGCCAATCTAGAAAAGTCCCGCGCATCAGCGCGGGGCTCCCCATCGGATCTCCTCTCATCGATCACGGTCACCTCAGCGCCGGCTCCCACGACCAAAAGGGTGTGGGGAAAGATCGGTCCGTTTCCCCCCTGGGCCTCCACCCAGCACCTGATAGGAAGTCTCACCCGGACTCCTTCCGGGATGTAACAGAAGATCCCGGGATGGAAGAGGGCCTGATGCAGGGCGATGAATTTTGAGAGTCCCTGAGGGGTTCCGGTGCGAAAGAGATGCTCCTCGACCAGCTCCGGAAACTGTCGGAGGGCCGTGTCAAGGTCCGTTACGATGACCCCGTCCCGGACCGATTCCGAGGGGAGTTCCTCCCAGCCTGCCTGGAAGGCAGGAACGTCCTGCTCACCCTCGATCGAGGTTCTCGCTTTCGCGAGGATGGGTAAACTCCCGCGAGAATCAAACTCTCCCTCTGAGAGGTGAAGCTGGGCCGGGTCGGTCCGGCGCCACTCCTCGTCGGTCTTGGTCGGCCAGGGAAGGGCTTCGAACCGTTTCCAGGCCTCCTGCCGGAACTCCTTGACGTTAACCAACCGATCCCTCCATCTCCAATTGGATGAGCCGGTTGAGTTCCACCGCGTACTCGAGCGGCAGCTCCTTGGCGAATGCCTCAAAGAAGCCGTTCACAATCATCGTGGTCGCCTCCTGCTCTTTAAGTCCTCGGCTCATCAGGTAGAACAGCTGCTCCTCCCCCACCTTGCTCACCGTCGCCTCGTGTTCGATCCGCACCTGTTCGGCATCAATCTCCATGGTGGGATAGGTATCCGATCGGGAGATTTCGTCCATCAGCAACGCATCGCAGCGAACCGAAGATTTCACATGCTCGGCCTGAGGATAGACCTTCACCAACCCTCGGTAGCTGGTGCGGCCGCCGTCTTTGGAGATCGACTTTGACAGGATCGTGGAGCTGGTTTCTGAAGCGGCATGAACCATCTTGGCTCCGGCGTCTTGGTGCTGGCCCTTGCCAGAAAACGCCACCGAAACGACTTCCCCTCGGGCCTTGCGCCCCATCAAATAAACCCCGGGGTACTTCATGGTCAGCTTTGAGCCCAAATTTCCATCGAGCCATTCAACGATCGCATTCTCATAGGCGATGGCCCGTTTTGTGACCAGGTTGTACACGTTCTTTGACCAGTTCTGGATTGTCGTGTATCGGATGTGCGCGTGGGGCATGGCCACGAGCTCCACCACCGCCGAGTGAAGGCTGTCGGACGAATAGGTAGGAGCCGTGCAGTTGTGGACGGCAAAACCACGAGCCAGGTAAGCGTTCGGCGCACGGTCCATCTCGATGTTAAAGACCGGTCCTTCATAAGGAGCACGTCGAATTTCTTTCACCGGTACAAGGAAGGAATCTCCTTGGCGGCGGACTTCACCCATCTGCCTATTGGGGGAATAATAAATGATGTACTGATCCTGCCGAGTTATGGGTCGCCCCAGGATCGTATCCTTTCCTCCTTTACGTAAGGAGATGGTTGCGTAATGGCCTTGACGTGCCAGAAGCTCCTGGAGCTGTCGAGCCAAGTTCAAAGAAACAGTCGAAGCGCGGAGCATGGTATGGGCTCGCCGATACCAACTCCCATCCCCCAGAAAGTACGTCTCCAACAGATGAGCCTGTTTCTCTGGTGGAAGCTCCATGATCGTCTTGCTCAGCTGCTTCGTCGATGCCCCTTTGCCGCAGCTTTCAAGGCAAAGCTCCCTGAGAGGGCGGGAGTAGACTACCACGTTAATTCCATGTTTCTTGCGGTCTACGACTTCCATAGCCCGCTTGCCCGTCACCTCGCGAATAAGTTTCTTGGCCTCTTCCACCAGGGCCCGGTCTGTGGAGCCGAATGAGAGTGCGACAACCGGCATCCGCAGGGTCTTGTGGACAAACGTAGATCCTTCGGCCAGGTAGTAGCCTAGGAGGCGCAGAGCAGGTACGGTGTACCGAGGATCATCTTGGGTCTTCTTTGGGATTGGGAAGACGATGAAATCTCCTCGCTGAAGTTTGCCCGCTTCTATGAAATGGGGTTCCGTTGTAAGAAGCTTGGAGGTGCTCACCTCTCCAAGCCAGTGGCCGCGCGCTTTCCGGGCGACGCGAACATCCTCTCGCTGGACACCCAGCACAGGGTGCTCCGGTGTGAGGCGAAAGCTGTTTCCAGAAGACAGTGGCTGGATCGTGATCAGCTCGCCACGGTAGGGACGCACGCGACTGGCCGCAACCTTTGCCTCCTCACCGTTACTGTTCAAAACGCTGTCGCCTGGCTGGATCGATTCGATGTTTACCCAGCGTTGGCCGGTAGAAACCTGTTCGCCTGCAGGCAGGCATCCCTCTATGTAATGCACGCTGGATCCCTCGTCGGCGATGATCAAGGTCCGTTCGAACTGGCCCATGTTCTCCGCGTTGATTCGGAAATAGGCCTGCAAGGGAATGGCTACCTTCACCCCTTTCGGAACGTAGATAAAGCTTCCTCCCGACCAGACCGCGGAGTTTAAAGCGGAAAACTTGTTGTCCGCTGAGGGGATCACCGTGCCAAAGTACTTTTTCACCAACTCCGGATATTTCTTGAGGCCATCGTCCATCCCAAGGAAGATGACCCCTTGTTTCTCGAGATCTTCTCGAAGAGAGTGGTACACGACCTCAGACTCGTATTGGGCGGTGACCCCCGCGAGGAACTTCCGTTCCGCCTCTGGGATTCCCAATTTTTCAAAGGTGTTCTTGATATCCTCGGGAACCTCCTCCCAGCTTTTCTCCTGTTTATCCACCGGCTTCAGGTAGTAATGGATGTTGTCGAAGTGGATCTGGGAAAGGAGCGTCAAATCGGCCCAGGCCGGTAAGGGCTTCCGGTTGAAATGTTCCAGCGCCTTTAATCGAAGTTCCCGCATCCAATCCGGTTCCGACTTCATCCAGGAGATCTCCTCCACCACTTCCTTGGAGAGGCCCTTCTTGGCCTTGAAGAGGTAATGCTCCGGATCGTGGAATCCGTACTTCTCTTCGTAGTCTTTCCCGATATTGAGCGGTTTATCCGTCATGGGGTAACCATCTCCTTTTTCGGTTCGTACGGCGCGTAGCCGTGTTTCTCCAGCTCGTGGGCCAGCTCCTTGCCGCCGGAACGGATGATCTGGCCGTTGATCAAAACGTGAACGAAATCCGGCTGCACGTAATTTAAAATCCGCTGGTAATGGGTGATTACCAAAACTCCCAGCTCCGGCCCTTTCAGGCGATTGATTCCATCGGCCACGGTGCGCAGGGCATCGATGTCGAGTCCGGAGTCGGTCTCATCCAGGATGGCCAGCTCCGGTTTGAGGAGCGCCATCTGGAGAATCTCGTGCCGCTTCTTCTCCCCTCCGGAGAAGCCGTCGTTGACGTATCGGGTGGCAAAGCTCTCATCGATCTCGAGATGGGCCATGGCCGCTTTAAGCTGCTTGCGAAACTCCTTTGACGCGAAGCCCTCCCCAAACCGGGCCTTCATTGCGGTCCGTAAGAAGTTGGCCACGCTCACCCCCGGGATGGCGGTGGGATACTGGAAGGCCAAGAAGATTCCAGCTCGGGCTCGCCCATCGATTTTGAGAGTCGTCAAGTCCCCTCCCTTGTAGAGGATCCGACCCTGGGTTACCTGGTACTTCGGGTGTCCCATTAAGGAATTGGAGAGGGTCGACTTCCCAGAGCCGTTTGGGCCCATCAAGGCATGGACCTCCCCCTTCTGCACGGTAAGGGAAATCCCTTTCAGGATCTCCTTCCCATCGATCTCTGCGTGGAGATTCTCGATTTGAAGCAAAGGGGCGCTCATCGCGGATCAGCTCTTTAAAGGCGGGGTGAGCCAGGTCATCCGTTGGCCTAAGGTCTGACGGATCTTGGCCTCCGACCCCATTAAATCCGACAGGAAAGTTCCATCCAGAAAGGCCTGAATGGCCATGGTCAGCGTCTCCCACGCGGATCGGATGCAGCACTCATCGATGTGGATACAACTGGAACGATTTCCCGTGAACTGATGGCAGATCTCCTCGGTGTTGGGGACTTTTCCTAGGGCCCGAACCACGTTGCCCAGGCTGATCTCCTGGGCGTGGCGATTGAGGAGATACCCCCCTCTCATCCCTCGGACCGAGTGGATCAAGCCCGCTCGGCCGAGCAGGCGAAGCAGCTTCTCCACGTAGGCTGGGGAGAGGCCTTCCTTCAAGGCGATCGCCTTGACGGTTAACCCCCCCTTCTCCTCGGCCTGGGCCAGCTGCAACAAGCACCTTAAGCCATACTCTTCTTGCGCCGTGATCTTCATCCTATAATCTAGGATACCAGGAAACATGACTCTTTTGTCAACTATTTTCATGGGGTCTGACCCCATGGGGTTGCAGGGCGTTTTACAATTTGATACAGTACGTCTATGATCCTTAAAGTAACCCAATTAGGACACCCAATTCTTCGCCTGAAGGCGAAACCAGTTCCAGTCGGGAGAATTACCACTTCCCCCTTTCAGGCTTTCCTGGAGGATTTGGGTTCGACCCTGCACGAATACAATGGGGTAGGGATCGCTGCTCCTCAGGTTCATGTCTCCCTCCAGGTGGCGGTGATCGAGGTCGACCGGAACCCCCGATACCCGAAGGCCCCCAGGATCTCACGGACGATCCTCATCAATCCCCGCGTCAAACCGATCGGAAAACTCAAGGCATTCGACTGGGAAGGATGCCTTTCGGTCGACGGCTTTCGCGGACGCGTTCCACGCTGGCGTTCGGTAGAGGTTCAGGCGTATAATGCCCGCGGTGAACCAATTCGGATCAAGGCGCACGGTTTTTTTGCCCGGGTGATTCAACACGAATGGGATCACCTGCAAGGAAAGGTGTATCTGGATCGGATGGAGGATCTTTTGACCCTGACGCATCTTACCGAATATACGCGCTATTGGCAGAGCCATGGTTAAGGTAGAGAAGCAGCTTTCAATTTTTCTGGAGAATCGGCCCGGCGGATTGGCCAAGATCTGCGGCACCTTGGCCGAGGCTGGGATCAACGTCTTGGCCTTGTCGATCCACGACACCGTGGACCATGCCATCATTCGGCTCCTGGCCGATCGGCCGGTCAAAGCGCTGCTCATCCTGGAGCAGTTGGGGCTTTACATCCTGGAGTCGGATGTCGTCGTCGTGGAGTTGGACAACCGATCCGGGGCGTTGGCCGATGTGGCCCGGAAGCTGGCCCGGGCCGATATCAACATCGAGTACGCCTACTGCTCGGCCACCGAGCATCAACCCATGGGGAGCCTCATCCTCCGGACCGATGAGGCGGACCGAACCCTGGAACTTTTGAGCGAGACGTAGGTTTTAGGGTCAGACCCCGGCACTTGGGGGTCTGACCCTTTAGATTTTCAGGAGGAAACCATGGCTCTTCAATTGATGGATGCGATTCCTTCCTTTAACCTGCCTGCCACCGATGGGAAGACCTATTCTCTGGACTCCTTTTCGTCCGCCAAACTCCTCGTGGTGATCTTCAGTTGCAACCACTGTCCCTATGTTCAGGCGTACGAGGATCGGATGATCGCCCTCCAACGGGATTACGGCCCCAAAGGGGTTCAGTTGGTGGCGATCAATTCCAATGAGACAGGGAACCATCCAGAGGATGATTTTCCTCACATGGTGGAGCGCTCCAAGGCGAAGGGATTTAACTTCCCGTATCTGCGGGACGAAACCCAGGAAGTGGCCCGTGCCTACGGGGCGGAGCGAACCCCGCACATCTTCCTCTTCGAAAAGGTGCCTGGCACCATTTCAGAAGGTGCCAGGCACCGACTCCGCTACACCGGCCGGATCGACGACAACTGGCAGAACCCATCCGCGGTCAAGTCCCATGATCTGAGAAACGCCCTCGATGCCCTCCTCGCCGGCAAGGAACCCCCCTCGAACACCCCCGCCATCGGCTGCACCGTCAAGTGGAAGTAGTCCATCGTGAGAGCAGTAGCGATAAGGGAGAAGGAAGAACTCTTCCGATTGTTGGATAAATTTGAGCGTCGATCCAGAGCCCTTGGACTGACAGAGGCCGATGTTGCCCAAGGGGTGAAGGTCTATCGAAAGGAGCGGAAGCTTTCGCGGAAAACCTGAAGTTCCTGGAATGCGCCGTCGCCGGCCACGCCCAATTTCCAGTTACCGATGGGCAGGTTCGTCAAACGGCGCTCTACCCTGAGCGAACCATGGCTGGGTATAGGGGTCGTAAGATTGCAGAAAAGGCGATGGATGCCGAGCATGCTTTGCGAGTAGTTTACGAAGAGCGACCAGGAGAACTTGAGGTGATCACTTTTTATCCGGTACGGAGGAAACGCTTATGAGAATCGGCTATGATCGTGAAAAAGACATTCTTTTAATCGAAGTTTCCAGGAAGCCAATTGATCATGCAGAGGAACTCGGGCCACTCATCGTCCACTTCTCTCGGCAGGGCCATCCGGTACTTCTTGAAGTCTTGGATGCGAGCGACTTTTTGTCGGCGGCAACCAAGGTGACGGCGAGAGCAAAGACGGAACAGCTTGTTCCTCTCTGAGATTTCTACGGGAAAGCTGCGTAATTTCGCCATCCCTTTCTACTGAGCGTGGTAAACTACTGCTCGATGTTCACCCTCGAGAAATCTCTCGAAAAACTGGCCAAGGCGCACCGGGAGATCGTGGCCCTTTATCTGTTTGGATCTCAGGCCACGGCGAAGAAGGGGCCTTTGAGTGATGTAGACGTCGCTCTGTTACTGGATGAGGGACGGGTCCAGCCTCGGAAACGATTCGATCTTCAGCTTGAGCTGCTCGGCGAGGCGATGCACCGTTGTAGGCGATCCGATGTCGACCTGGTGTTGTTGAACGAGGCAACCCCCTTGTTGGCCTACGAAGTGATCCGATCCGGTCGGCTCCTTTACGAGCGGGACCACGATGCCCGCGTTTCCTTTGAGGCCAAGGCACTTCAACATTACCTGGATCTAGAGCCGTTCTACCGGGTTGGTCGCCAGTACCTCAGGCACCAGCTTCTTCATGCAAAGGGGCATGGTCAATCCTGAGGTCGTTGCCAATCGGCTGAGTAGACTTAAGGAGTACCTGGGCTATCTGCGCAGCCTCCGGCGCTATCCTTACAAGCGGTTTTCCAGTGATCCCTTTATTCGAGGCAGTGCCGAGCGGTACCTTCATTTGGCCATTGAGTGCTGCCTGGACATGGGCAACCACCTGATCGCGGACCGGGAGCTTCGCAAGGCCCAGGATTACCGAGAGGTATTTCTCATCCTGGGGGAAGTCAAGATCCTTCCTCCCGCGTTTGCCAAGCGGATCGCTCCCATGGGAAGCTTCAGGAACATCCTCGTTCACGATTATCTGCGAGTAGATCCGAAGAAGGTGTACGAGTTCCTGCACAAGCACCTTGCCGATTTCACCCGGTTCGCCACGGCCATGGCGAAGTTCCTTTAGGTGAAGGGTGGCCTTCTTTTCTTGCCGCGGTACCTAGAGCATGAGGCGGGCAAAGGGCATCCGGAGTCGCCGGAGCGGCTGAAGGCGGTCTGGGAACATCTCCAAGCGGTCGGCCTGACAAAGCAGCTTGAGCTTATCGAGCCGAGCCTCCACGATCTGAACTGGATCGAGACGATCCACGATCCTGCCTATATCCGAAGGGTAAAGGAATCCTGTGAACGAGGAGATTCCCATATCGATTCGCCGGATGTTGGAATTTGTCGGGCCTCCTTCGAGATCGCGAAACTGGCGGTGGATGGGGCCTTGACCTTGGTGGATTGGGTGACGGACGGAGAAGTTCGACGGGGGTTTGGGTTGATCCGGCCGCCGGGGCATCACGCGGAGAGGGATCGAGCCTTAGGGTTTTGCCTGTTCAACAACATCGCCATCGCGGCGCGGTACGCCCAGAAGCAGTACGGCCTCAAGAAGGTCCTGATCCTCGATTGGGACGTCCACCATGGCAACGGCACCCAACACGCCTTCGAGAAGGACCCTTCTGTTCTTTATGTCAGTACCCACCAGTGGCCCCTTTACCCAGGGACCGGCCGCCGCGAAGAGAAGGGAACGGGGAATATCCTGAACATTCCGTTACCACCGGAATCTGGGGATTCCGAGCATCTCAAGGCCTTTCAGGAAGAAATCCATCCGGCCGTCGAGGCGTTTCGGCCGGAGCTCATCTTGATCTCTGCCGGGTTTGACGCCCACGTCAACGACCCTCTGGCCAACATGTCGGTAACCGAGATGGGATACCGCCGCATGACCGGGTTTGCGGTTCGGTGGGCCGAGGATTACGCGCAAGGACGGATCGTTTCTCTCCTCGAAGGGGGATACCATCTGCCCTCCTTGGCCCGTTCGGTCCAGGCTCACTTAGAGGCGATGTTTTGACGGGGTCAGACCTGTACCAGGTACAAAATCGGCTCAACTTTTAAAAAGTTAGGCCCAAATTGTACCTGGTACCATATAATGTCTCCTCGATGTCGCTGACCCTCGTTGCGGGAATCGTTCTGATCCTCTTCGGACTGGCCTACTTGGGTTACAGCCGGCTGTTGGCCAGGAAAGTGGGCTTAGACGACGCCCAGCCGACCCCAGCCTGCACGATGACCGATGGAATCGACTTTGTCCCGGCCAAGGCTCCCTTCCTGTTGGGCCAGCATTTCTCGGCCATCGCCGCGGCCGGCCCGATTGTGGGACCGATCCTGGCGGGGCTCTCCTTTGGATGGCTGCCCACCTTGCTCTGGATCGTTTTGGGGGCAATCTTTATCGGGGCGGTTCACGATTTCTCCAGTTTGATCGGATCGGTTCGTCATCAAGCACAGTCGGTGGCCGAGATCGTTCAGCGGCACATCGGCCAGCGGGCCTACCTTTTGTTCCTCGGCTTCATCTGGCTCTCCTTGGTCTACGTGATCACCGCGTTCGCGGATCTCACCTCCAGCTCCTTCGCCGAACCGGTCTACGGGGGCGGGGTAGCCACCTCTTCGGTCCTCTATCTCGGATTAGCGATTTTAATGGGAATCCTCGTCACTCGACTCGGAATGCCGTTAAGAATCGCCACCTTGATCTTTATCCCGGTTCTGGCCGTGGTGATCTGGATGGGGCAGGCGGTTCCGATCCGATTGCCGGCCCTACCCGGGATCCGACCGGTTCTGGTCTGGGATGGGATTCTGTTGGGATACTGTTTCTTGGCCTCGGTGCTGCCGGTTTGGCTGCTCCTTCAGCCCCGAGGCTATTTGGGTGGAGTCTTCCTCTATACAGCGCTGGGTGCTGGTTTGGTGGGGTTGGCCTTAGGCGGGATGCGGGTCAACTACCCGGCCTTTATCGGGTGGTCGGGATCAAGCGGTTGGCCCTTGTTTCCAATGCTGTTCGTCACCGTGGCCTGTGGAGCCTGTTCCGGTTTCCATGGATTGGTCTCCTCGGGGACCACCTCCAAGCAGATCGCCAGGGAGAGCGATTGCCGGTCGATCGGTTACGGAGGAATGTTGCTGGAAGGGTTGGTGGCCCTCATTGCTCTGGCCACGGTGATGATGTTGGCCCCAGCCGATGCCGCGACCAAACTTTCGCCCGACCGGATCTACGCGCAAGGGTTGGCCACCTTCGTGGAGCAGTTTGGGATCAATCCCCAATTCGCGATGGCCTTTGTCCTGCTCGGCTTTGCCACCTTTATCTTCGACACCCTGGATGTGGCCACCCGTCTAGGAAGGTACATCCTTCAGGAGCTGTTTGGATGGAAAGGTTCCTGGGGTCGGATCTGGGCGACTCTGGTGACGCTCGCCCTTCCGGCCTGGTGCGTCACCGCTACCGTGACCGACGCCAGCGGGAAGCTCCTCCCGGCCTGGAAGGTATACTGGACGGTGTTCGGGACCTCGAATCAGTTGCTGGCCGCCCTTACCCTGCTGGGGTTGACAGCGTGGTTGAAGAAAAGTGGAAAGCCATGGGGATTCGCTGCGGTCCCATGCGCCTTCATGATGGGAATGACCGTCTGGGCATTGGGGATTCTGATTCAAAGTTGGTGGACCAAAGGGATGGCCGGCCAAGGGGCCCTTTTGGATCCGGTGGGGATGGCTTGTCTGCTGCTTATGGCGCTGGCTCTCATTCTCTTTAAGGAAGGGATCGAGGCCCTTCGAAAAAGCGGATGCGTAAAGCCGTAAGCGTCAAGAGAACCGCGAGATACCGTTACGCGGTAGATCTCGTCAAGAGCTTAAGGGCCGCTGGCGAAGAGGCGTTCCTCGTTGGGGGATGCGTCCGGGACCTGTTGATGAGGCGCATCCCAAAGGATTACGACATCGCCACCTCGGCCCGGCCCGAGAAGGTGGCGAAGCTTTTCCCCAAGACGATCCCCGTGGGAGTCCAATTTGGGGTGCTCTTGGTGCTCAAAGGGGGTTACCCCTACGAGGTGGCCACCTTTCGGACCGACCAAGGTTACCGCGACGGCCGGCATCCGGTCGGGGTGGTCTTTTCCTCTGCCAAAGAGGACGCCTTGCGCCGCGACTTCACCATCAATGGTCTCTTCCTGGACCCCCTGAAGAACCGCGTGATCGATTACGTCGGTGGAGAGAGGGACCTAAAGTCCAAGGTCATCCGGGCCATTGGAGATCCGGCCCAGCGATTTGAAGAGGACAAGTTGCGGGTGCTTCGGGCGGTCCGCTTCGCGGCGAACCTGACGTTTCCCATTGATCCCACCACCTTTCAGGCGATTCAAAAAGCGGCTCCCCAGATCCTTCAGGTCAGCGCCGAGCGGATTCGGGACGAGCTGGTCAAACTGTTCACCGGTCCCCACCCAGGAAAAGGACTGGCTCTATTAGAGGAAAGCGGATTGTTAAAGGTGATCCTTCCCGAGGTGGACCGGATGAAAGGGGTCCTGCAGCCGCCGGAGTTTCACCCGGAAGGGGACGTTTTCACGCACACCCAGTTGGTGTTGGATCGTCTTAAAAATTCCTCCACCGTCCTGGGTTTCGGCGCCCTTTTGCACGACGTCGGCAAGCCCCCCACCTTTAAGGTAGCCGATCGGATCCGATTCGACGGCCACGATAGGGTCGGCGCCGACATGGCCCGAACCATCTTAAGGCGCCTTCGTTTCTCCAATGTGGAGACGGACGTCATCGTGACCCTGGTGAGGAACCACATGAAGTTCAAGGATGTCCGCAAGATGCGGTTGTCCACCTTAAAGAGGTTCGTCCGGACCGCCACCTTTTCGGAGGAGCTCAAACTCCATCGGGCCGACTGCCTCGCCTCCCATGGGGATCTCTCCAACTGGCGCTTTTTGAAGCGGAAGCTTAAAACGCTGCCGCCGGATGAGCTGAAACCGAAACGGTTAATCACCGGGCACGATCTGTTGAAGCTCGGCTACACTCAGGGGCCCTTGATCGGCACCATCTTGAAGGCCCTCGAGGAAAGGCAACTGGAGGGAGAGTTGACCTCTAAGGCCCAGGCCTTGACCTGGGTGAAAGAGTCGTTCCCCCAGTGATTCAGGCTCCCTTTTCCATACTGGCCTGGACGATGGTGGGGATCCTGACAATCTTCTCGACCTCACTGATCGCGTTGACCTACCTGATCCACCCGTTGGTCGACCCTCTCTTGCGGATGGCCCATCGAATCGCCTCCTGGTGGGGACGCAGTCTCGTCGCCCTGGCCCCCGGTTGTCGGGTGCGGGTTTTTGGGGAGGAGCATCTTCCCGACAAAAAGCCGGTGGTTTTTGTGGCAAACCACCAGAGCTACGTCGATATCCCGGTTCTCTTTTTTATCCGCCGTCCCTTCAAGTGGGTGGCCGATCAGGATCTTTTTCGGATCCCTTTTTTAGGTTGGGCCATGCGGATGGCCGGATACATCTCGGTGGATCGAGGCGACCGCCACAGCAGTGCGTCGACCTTAAAGCGGGCTACCCGATGGTTGAGTCGAGGGGTTTCGGTCTTTATTTTTCCCGAAGGGACCCGCAGCCATACCGGGGCCTTCGGCCGGTTTCATCTGGGAGCCTTTCAATTGGCGGCGCTGACCAAGACCCCCCTCATGCCGATTGTGGTGGTGGGAACCCGACAACTGCTGCCTCGGGGATCTTGGATTTTACGTTGGGGGGTAAGCCTTGAGATTCACATCTTGCCTCCTGTGGCGCCTTCCTCATCGGGATTGAAGGCGATTTATCAACGGGCGGCCCAAGTGCGGGGCGAGATGCGCCAGGTCTATTCTAGGAGACTCCGAGAGTTTCGGAGATCTGGTCGTCCGTGAAGGGACGTGCTACACTGAAAACTGTGTCGACCGCAGTGGTACTGATCGGCCACGGCGCTCCAGCCACCGATTGCCCGCCTCAATGGGTTGGAGAGCTGATGGGCTTACAGTGGCAGGCGGAGGGCCATTCGCATGGGGGTGGTGCGGCCGAAGGCCGAATCGCTGAGTTGGACGCCAAGATCCGGAATTGGCCACGGCATGCCGAGAACGATCCTTACAAGGTAGGTCTAGAGCAGTTGGCCGCCGAATTGAAGGCCCTTTTGCCGAACCAGTTATCCGCCGTCGGTTACAACGAATTTTGCCGACCGTCCATTCCCGAGGCGGTGGAGCAGGTGATCCGCCAGGGCGCCCAGCGGGTCTTGGTGGTCCCCTCCATGTTGACCCCTGGCGGGGTTCACTCCGAGGTGGATATCCCAAAGGCCCTGGAAGCGTTACGCCGGAAATATCCAGAAGTTTCGATCGAGTATCTCTGGCCTTTCGATGTGAAAGAGGTCGCGGGGCTGCTGGCTTCTCAGGTTAAGGCGAAGGGCGCTTTTTTAGACGTCCCCCGACCCACTGGCCAAGAACGGCTGCCCCGATGACCAGTGGAACGGTGGCGTAGGGAATTCCGAGGCCGATTCGAAAGGCGATGACCAATGGAATGGGAAGATGGATGGCCAGCCACCAGGGCAGGGAAAACTTCCGGAACCCCTGGCGCCAAGCCCCGAAGGGGAGATTGAGTACGAAGGTGACGAGTAAAACCAAAAACAGTTTGGTCAGCATCTTGAAGCCGTATGATACCACATTGGGTGCCAGGCACCATTTTCGGATGCCTGGCACCCAACAGAGGGCCATCTAAAGAAATGGATCTTGAGGCCAAGAAGAAGGCGCTGAGAAAAATCGTCCACGGCGTCTACGTGGTCGGGGTCCAGCAGGACGGAAGATTAAACGCCTTTACCGCCACTTGGGTGACGCAGGTCTCCTTTAAGCCGCCGCTCGTGGTGGTGGGGATGGCGAAGGATTCTCTCTCCTATGCGATGGCGGCGGCGAGCCGGGTGTTTGTCATCAATTTCTTAGGACAGGACCAGAAAATGTTGGCGCAGCATTTCTTGAAACCGGCCCACTTAGGCAGCGACAAGCTTGCCGGGATTCTGTATCGACTGGGAAAGGTTGGAGCTCCCATCTTGGAAGAGGCGGCCGCTTTTGTCGAGTGCGAGGTCCGGGACATTCATCCGGGCGGCGACCACGCCATCGTCATCGGGGAGGTTGTGGAGGCCGGGGTCCATCGGGACGTGGACCCATTGAATTTGAGCCAGACCGGTTGGCAATACGGTGGATAAAACGGCACTTTTAATTGTGGCGGCGAGTGAGCAGGATGCCAACCTCTATTACGCGACCCGATTCTGGGCGCCGGATCCGTTCATCTTCGCTCAAATCGATGGCCGCAAGATCCTGGTGATGAGCGATCTCGAGATCGATCGGGCGAAGGCCCAGTCCCAGGTGGAGGAGGTGCTCTCCTTTTCCAAGCTGCAGCTTAAGGCCAAGAAAAGAAAAGGTTCCACCGGTGGAACCACCGATATCGTGGATCTTCTCTTTAAGGAGCGAAAGGTCGCCCGCGTTCGTGTGCCGAGCAACTTTTCCGTAGCCTTAGCCGACCGTTTGCGTAAGAAAGGGTACACCTTAGAAGTGGTCCCGGACCCGTTCTTTCCGGAAAGGACCGTCAAGCGTAGAGAAGAGGTGGCCGCGATCCAGGAAACTCAGCGTTTAACCGAGGAGGCGGTTCGGTCGGCCATGGATGTGATCCGAGAGTCAGAGATCAAAAACGGGGAACTTTGGCTTAAAGGAAAACCGCTCACCTCGGAGCTCATCCGGAAAGTCCTCCACTTGACGTTGATGGGTTCCGACTGTTTGGGCCGCGAGACGATCGTCGCGGGAGGCACTCAGGCGTGCGATCCCCATTGCATTGGAAGCGGCCCCTTGAAAGCCCATTGGCCGATCGTCTTGGATGTGTTTCCGGTTTCCTTGAAAACCCGTTACTTTGCCGACATGACCCGGACCGTCGTTAAGGGTAAGCCCTCCAAGAAAGTTAAAAAGATGTACCAGGTGGTTGAGCATGCCCAAGAGATCGCCTTTGAAAAGCTGAAAGCCGGAGTCGATGGGAAAAGCGTTCACACCGCGATCCTGAAATATTTCCAAGGCCAAGGCTTTCACACCGGCTGGATCAAAGGCCGGATGCAAGGCTTCTTCCACGGAACCGGCCATGGGGTGGGGCTCGAGATCCACGAGCCTCCTCGGATCAGTTCCACCTCAGACCTTCTCAAGGAAGGGCAGGTGGTGACCGTGGAACCAGGTCTCTACTACCTCGATGCCGGCGGCATCCGCCTGGAGGACATGGTGGTCATCACCAAAACCGGCTGTAAAAACCTCACCCCCTTCCCCAAACTCCTCGAACTGAGCTGAAGGTGTCCCATCGCAGGATAACTTATCTTGAACATTGGTAATACTTATGTTATACTATAGTATGAAAGGGGGAATACTGAATGGCATCTCAAACAGCGAAGGTAGCGATCAGCATGCCGAAAGAGGTGTTTCGCTCGGTAGAGCAGACCAGGCGGAAATTGAAGATGGACAGAAGCGAGGCCGTGGTGGAGGCCCTGCAGGCCTGGCTGAAGGAACACGAGGAAAGGGAGCTGGTTCGGCAATACGTAGAAGGGTACCGGAAGCACCCCGAATCCAAGAGGGAGGCCAAGGCTTGGACCCATTTGGCCACCGAGGTGTTTCGTAGGAATCCTTGGTGATGAAGAAGGGAGAGGTCTGGTGGGCTCGTTTGTCTAAGCCTGTGGGAGCACGCCCGGTCTTATTGCTTTCGCGGGATGAAGCCTATCTGATCCGAGAAAGTATCACCATTGCGCCCGTGACGACACGAAGGCGTGGTTTGTTCACAGAGGTACCTTTGAGCGCCAAGGATGGAATGCCAAGGGAGTGCGTGGTTAATTTGGATTCCATGGCGACGATAGAGAAAGTTTCTCTCATCGATCGGATTTGCGAGTTGAGTCCTGAGAAGATGAACCAGGTGCACGGGGCGATTCAGTTTGCCCTGGACCTTCCCTGAACAATTGTGGATCATGCTGAGCCTCGAACGCAGCGATCTGTCTTTCGTGCTGGAGGGTGAGCCCGATCTCATCCAGGCCGCGGATCAGGTGGTCCTTGATGGAAGGGTCGACCTCAAAATGGAACGAGATCTCCTCGGGAAGGTGCAAGGTGATCCGCTGCTCTTCTAAGTTGACCGTTGCTTCCAGTCCTTTGTAGCGGCCGACCATCTGAAAGATCTCCTCGACCTCCGGTTCCTCCAACTCGACTGTCAACAGCCCATTCTTCGTGGCATTGTTTCGGAGGATGTCGGCAAAGGCCGGAACCATGGTGTCTCCTCTTTTTTGTCGAGGGGCGATCACCACCTTGAATCCATACTGCTGAATAGCCCAGACGGCATGTTCCCTGGAAGAGCCGCACCCAAAGTTGTTCCGAGTCACCAGAATGGAAGCTCCTTTGAATCGCGGCGCATTTAATTCGAACTCTGGGTTCGGACGACCATCGGAGAGATGCCGCCAGTCAAAGAATAGGTTCTCCCCAAATCCGGTTCGACCGATCGCCTTCAAAAACTGTTTGGGGATGATCTGGTCGGTATCCACATTCGCCCGATCCAGCGTGGCGATTAATCCTCGGTGGTTTTTAAATGGAGTCAGGCCCATGTTCGGATATCCACAAAGTGACCCGTAACGGCTGCCGCCGCAGCCATCTCGGGGCTGACCAAGTGGGTGCGGCCTCCTTTTCCTTGACGACCCTCGAAGTTTCTGTTGGAGGTGGAGGCACAGCGTTGACCGGACTTGAGTTGGTCCGGATTCATCCCGAGGCACATGCTGCAGCCGGAGTAGCGCCAGTCGCAGCCGGCTTCTTTGAAAACCCGGTCCAATCCCTCGGCGATTGCCTGGGTGCGCACCTGTTCCGACCCTGGGACGACGAGCGCCTTAACCCCGGCTGCCACCTTTCGTCCTTTCAAGATTTGGGCGGCGGCCCGGAGATCCTCGATCCGGGCGTTGGTGCAGCTTCCGATAAAAACGACATCGATCGGGATCTCAGGTATCGGTGTTCCGGTCTCAAGTCCCATGTAGGCGAGAGCCTGTTCCACATCCCGCCGGCTGTAACCGGGAACCTGATCGGGTTCAGGGACTTTTCCCGTGACCTCCACCACCATCCCGGGGTTCGTTCCCCAGGTGACCTGCGGGGCGATCTGCGAGGCATCGATCGTGATCGAGCGATCGAAGGGGGCGTCCGGGTCGGAGGGCAGAGTTTTCCAGAAGGCGATCGATCGATCCAGATCGCTTCCTTTCGGAGCAAACGGTCGATGGCCGGTGGCGATGTACTGGAACGTGGTATCGTCGGGTGCGATCATACCGGCCCGCGCCCCGGCCTCGATCGACATGTTGCAGATCGTCATCCGAGCCTCCAGGGAGAGGGATTTCACTGCCGATCCGGTATACTCAAACACGTGTCCGGTCCCACCGGCGGTCCCGATGGTTCCGATTAACTTCAGGATCATGTCCTTGGAGGTGACGTGGGGTTTGAGCTGTCCCGTAAACTCCACCTGAAACGTTTTTGGCCTCTTCTGGGTGAGACACTGGGTGGCCAGGACATGTTCCAGCTCCGAGGTTCCGATCCCAAAGGCCAGCGTCCCAAAGGCGCCGTGGGTGGAGGTGTGGGAATCTCCGCAGACGATCGTGGTTCCGGGCAAGGTGAGGCCCAACTCCGGCCCGATGATGTGAACGATCCCTTGATGGTCGCTTTTCAAATCGTACAGGGTGATGCCGAACTCAGCGCAGTTCTTCGACAGAGCCTCGATCTGGGCTCGGGAGATCGGATCCTGGATGGTCGTCCGGTTATCGGTCGGGACGTTGTGGTCCATGGTGGCGATGGTCAACTCCGGCCGCCGGACCGCTCGAGCCCTCAGGCGCAGCCCCTCAAAGGCCTGGGGAGAGGTCACTTCATGGATGAGATGCCGGTCGATGTAGAGAAGGGCTGTCCCATCCGGGAACGTGGTGACCAGGTGCCGGTCCCAGATCTTCTCAAACAGCGTTTTTCCCATAGCTAAACCTGAGGGGTCTGACCCCATTTGGTTTTCTTTTCGAGGGTTATAAAACTGAAGGGGTATGGGTTCTCTTGATCCGGGGAAAAATCCTCCCGAGAGGCTTCCTGCCAGACCGAGCGATCCAAAGAGAATAGAGGTGTATCCCCCGGAAAATCATGGTGGATCAAGGTGAGGTAGATGCGATTCGCGAACGGCAAGGCCTGCTCAAAGATCTGGCCACCGCCAATGACAAAGACCTCCTCGTCTCTCTCACAGAGGCGAAGCGCTTCCTCCAAGGAGTGGGCCACCAAGCCGTCTTGAGCTCTGAAATCGCTCTGTCGGGTGACGACCACGTTGGTTCTACCGGGCAAGGCCTTTCCGATCGATTCGTATGTTTTTCGTCCCACGATGATGGGGTGGTTCATGGTGAGTTGCTTAAAGTGCTTCAGATCCGCGGGCAAGTGCCACGGGAGCCGATTCTTGTTTCCGATGACCCCGTTTTGGGAAGCTGCACAAAGGATGGAGATCATCACGTCGCACCGATTTAAACTGCCACCTCGGCCCGGATCGGTGGGTGGTGCTGGTAATTCTCCAGTTGGAAATCCTCATAGGTGAAATCGAAGATCGATCGGACGTTGGGATTTAGTTTCATCCGAGATAAGGGGAATGGCTCTCGGGTGAGCTGCAGCCTGGCGAGCTCGAGATGACTTAAGTAGAGGTGAACGTCCCCCAAGGTGTGGACGAACTCCCCAGGTTTAAGATCGCACACGGAAGCGACCATGAGCGTCAGAAGCGCGTAGGAGGCGATGTTGAAGGGGACCCCCAGGAAAAGGTCGGCGCTTCGTTGGTACAACTGGCACGACAGTTTCCCATCGGCTACGTAAAATTGAAACAAACAGTGACAAGGAGGCAGCCTCATCTTATCGAGATCCGCCACGTTCCAGGCGGAGACGACCAGCCGTCGGGAGTCCGGGTCTTTCTGGATTGCCTCGACCAACCGGCTCACCTGATCGATGGCGCCGCCGTCGGGGCAGGGCCAGCTTCGCCACTGATGGCCGTAGACCGGCCCTAAGTCACCTTTGGAATCGGCCCACTCATCCCAGATGGTGACCCCGTGGTCCTTGAGGTACTTGACGTTGGTGTCCCCTTTCAGAAACCAGAGCAGTTCATAGATCGCCGATTTCAGGTGAACCTTCTTCGTGGTGACCAAGGGGAACCCCTGGGCCAGATCGAACCGCATCTGGTAGCCGAAGAGGCTGAGCGTCCCGGTCCCCGTTCGATCCGGTCGCTTCACCCCATGGTCCAGGATGCGCTGCATCAGTTCAAGATACTGTTTCATCGACGGAAAGCCCCCAGATTTTCCTGAGCCCTATTATAGCCATGTTATAATGAAAGTTCTATCGATGGTTGAGTACGCAGGGATTTTGATTACCTTCCTTCTGGCTGCCTTGGTGGCCGGTGGGTTTCTGATGCTGGCGAGCCTGTTGGGGCCGAAGAGGCCGTCGCCGGCGAAATTGGAGCCGTTTGAGTGCGGATCAGAACCGTTTCAGCTGCCGGCCGGTCGGTTTTCGATCAAGTTCTATCTCGTGGCGATGCTGTTTATCCTGTTCGATGTGGAGTTGGTCTTCCTATTCCCTTGGGCGGTGGTCTACCGGGAGTTGGGGTTTCCGGGATTTCTCGAGATGGCGGTCTTCCTCGGCATTGTCCTAGTGGGTTTTGTCTACGCTTGGAAGAAAGGGGCCTTGGAGTGGGCGGATTGAATTTCTTTACCAGTAGGTTAGAGGCGGCGGTCGGGTGGGCGAGGAAGTTCTCCATCTTTCAGTATCCGTTCGTCACCGCCTGCTGTGGGATGGAGTACATGGCCACTGCCTGCTCCCATTACGATGTGGATCGCTTCGGCGCCGGGTTCCCCCGCTTCTCCCCCCGCCAGGCGGATGTGTTGTTCGTCGTGGGCACGATCAGCCACAAGATGGCCCCCGTCTTAAAGAAGATCTACGATCAGATGACGGAACCGAAGTGGGTCGTGGCTTTTGGGGTCTGCACCTGTACCGGAGGATTTTACGACAACTACGCCACGGTGATGGGAATCGACACCTTCATTCCGGTGGACATCTACATCCCCGGTTGCCCCCCTCGGCCTGAGAACGTGCTCGATGGGCTGATGAAACTTCAGGAGAAGATCCAGGCGCAGCACTCTGGAAAACCGTATCCCCCGGCGCAACAGTACCATGGAGCCTCCTTTACTGTGTGAACAGTTGGCCCGCCGATTTCCCGAGGCGGTATTGGCCACCCATACCTACCGAGGGGAGGCCACCGCGACGATCCGCCGGGAGCGGCTTCTGGAGGTGGCCCGATTCTTGAAAGAGGATCCCCTTTTTAAGATGAACTTCCTCGTGGATCTGACAGCGGTGGATTACCTGACTTTTGGAAAGCAGCCGCCCGCTCAAGGGGCCTTTGTCAACAGCGGGATAGCCGTTCGGCCCGCGTCAGAGATTCCGGATCCGAATCCTTGGCCCGGTCGCGCGACCTCGGATCGGTTTGAGGTGGTTTACCATTTCTTCTCGCTTGCCTTAAGGCATCGGATCCGGATCAAGGTCCCGGTTTCGGAGGCCGATCCGCAGGTGCAGTCGCTCACCTCTCTTTGGGCAGGAGCCGACTGGTTTGAGCGGGAGATCTGGGACATGTTTGGGATTCGATTCCGAGGGCATCCCAACTTGAAACGGATCCTGATGTACGAGGAGTTTGTGGGCCATCCGTTGCGGAAGGATTATCCGGTGAATAAACGACAGCCTCTGATCGGGCCGGTAAATTGACGCGGACCGAAGGACCGCGTCATTGCGAGGAACGATGGTGACGAAGCAATCTCCTACAAGCGAGATCGCCACGCCCCCGCTTAAAGCGGGGGCTCGCGATGACGTACGGTTAGAAACGCGGGAGATGCTCCTTAACGTGGGGCCGGCCCATCCGGCGATGCACGGGATCATCCGGATCGTCTTGAAACTGGATGGGGAGACGATTCGCTCGAGCGATGTGGAGATCGGGTACCTCCATCGGGGTTTCGAAAAGATGTCGGAAGTGGTCACCTATAACGGGGTGATCCCTTACGCCGATCGGTTAAACTACGTCTCACCCCTCATCAACAACGTAGGCTACTGCATGGCCGTCGAGAAGCTGCTCGGGATCGAAACCCCGGAGCGATGCCAATACATCCGGGTGATCGTATCGGAAATCTCTCGGGTCACCGACCATTTGACCTGCATTGGGGCCTCGGCCATGGAACTCGGGGCCTTCACCGTGTTCCTCTACATGATCAAGGCCCGGGAGTTTCTCTGGGAGTTGGTGGAGGTGGTGACCGGGGCGAGGCTCACCGTTTCCTATTGCCGAGTGGGGGGAATCAAGGCCGACCTGCCGGAGGGATTTTCCGATCGGTGCCGGAAGGCGATCGCCGAGACTCGGAAGGTGCTGGTGGAGGTGGACAAGCTCTTGACCCGGAATCGGATCTTTGTCGACCGGATGAAAGGGACCGGTCGGATCTCCCAGGAGGAAGCGATCTCCTACGGGATCACCGGTCCTTTCTTAAGAGCGACCGGGGTGAACTACGACGTTCGCAAGGTTTCACCCTATTTGGTGTACGACCGGCTGCAGTTTGACGTGCCGCTCGGTTCCCATGGGGACAATTTGGACCGATATTACGTCCGGATGGAGGAGATGGAGCAGTCGATGCGGATCATCGAGATCTGCCTGAAGGGGATTCCCGCCGGGCCTATTGGAGTTGAGCCGGAGACCGGCAAGCCCATCTCTGCGGCTGAGATGGTTGATAAAGGAAAGATGGGCCGGATCCATGAGATTGCCGACAAGGTGGCGGTGACCGACCCTACTTTGGAAGGAGCCTCCAAACCGGTTTACGGAGGGATCGCTGCCGGGCAGAAGCGGGTTTTCCTGCCGCCCAAAGAGGATACCTACGGGAACATCGAGGGCCTCATGCAGCATTTCAAGCTGGTCATGTTTGGGCATGGTATCCGGCCCCCTCAGGGAGAGGTTTATTTCCCGGTCGAAGGGGCCAACGGCGAGTTGGGATTCTACGTGGTGAGCGACGGTTCGGACAAGGCGTACCGGGTTCGGGTGCGGCCGCCCTGCTTTACCATTATGTCGGCGTTACCGAGGCTGCTGACAGGCGATATGGTGGCCGATCTGGTCCCGACCTTTGGGTCGGTCAACATGATCGGCGGTGAGCTCGACCGATGACTTCTTGAAGAGGATGACGGTTTGAAATGGATTTTAAGCAGCTAGAACCGAAGGCGGCCGAGATCATCGCGCGGTACGAGCAGAAACAGGCGGCGATGCTGCCACTTTTGTGGCTCCTCCAGGAGAGGATCGGCTACATTCCCGTGGAGGGGGAGGCCTGGGTTTCGGAGAAGTTGGGCGTCAGCATCGCCCATGTGGATGAGGTTGTCTCCTTCTATACCCTGTTCCATCGAAAGCCGGTTGGTAAACACCACATCCAGGTTTGCACGACGCTCCCCTGCCTCTTAAACGGGGCCAAACAGGTTTTGGCCCAATTGGAGGAACGGCTAGGAATCGGGGTAGGGAAGACTTCTTCCGATGGGAAGGTGACCCTTTCCACGGTTGAGTGCCTCTGCGCCTGCGAAGTGGCGCCGGTGGCCCAGGTCAACGACCGATACGTAGGGCCGTTGACCCCGGAGTCGGTCCCGTCCTTCCTAAAAACGGTGTCTGACACCTCGCAGTTGCGAGAAGCGGTGTCAGACACCACCTACGTTTCCACCGATGGGCCGGTTCTCTCCAGGCGATTCAGGAACGCCGAGGGGAACTGGTTTGATGCCTATGTCGCCGATGGAGGGTATCAAGCGGCGAAGAAGGCGCTGACCTCCATGACGCCTCAACAGGTGATCGACGTCGTCTCCCGGTCGAACCTTCGTGGACTGGGAGGGGCAGGCTTTCCGACTGGAAAGAAATGGGGGTTTGTCCCCAAGAACAGCGCGAAGCCGGTCTATTTGGTGGTCAACGCCGATGAAGGGGAACCAGGCACTTTCAAGGATCGGTACATTCTGGAGCGGGACCCCCATGCCCTGATGGAAGGGATGATCATCGCTGCTTACGCCATTGGGGCGCACAAGGCGTACGTCTACGTTCGGGGGGAGTACGTCCGGCCGTTCCACCGGTTCTCGCAAGCGGTCCAAGAAGCTACCCAACACGGATGGCTGGGGAAGAAGATCCAGGGAACCAGTTTTGACCTGGAGGTGGTGGTTCATCGAGGGGCTGGGGCCTACATCTGTGGGGAAGAGACGGCCCTGTTGACCTCTCTCGAAGGAGGCAAAGGTTTCCCCAAATTAAAGCCGCCGTTTCCGGCGATCTCTGGGCTTTTCAAGTGTCCCACCATGGTGAACAACGTGGAGACCCTGGCCTGTGTTCCACCGATCGTTCGAAACGGTCCCGAGTGGTTTGCGAAGCTGGGAACCCTTAAGCAGGGAGGGACCCGCCTGTTCAGCCTCTGTGGGCATGTCAACCGTCCTGGCCTATACGAGGCCCCGGTGGGGGTAAGCTTAAGGGAGCTCATCTATCATCATGCCGAAGGGATTCGAGGAGGCCGCGAGCTTAAGGCGGTTGTCCCCGGCGGAATCTCGGCCAAGATCTTGACCGCCCAGGAGATCGATGTGGGCATGGACTTCGATTCGCTTTCGGCGGCCGGGACGATGGCCGGATCGGCCGGGGTGATTGTGATGGATGAGACGACCTGCATGGTGGAGGCCCTGGTGAGCGCGGCCCGCTTTTTTGCCGATGAGTCCTGCGGGCAATGTTCCCCTTGCCGGGAAGGGACCGGCTGGATCCTGAAGATCCTGACTCGGATGAAGGAGGGCCAGGGCCGTCCGCAAGATTTGGAGAGTCTCCTTTCCATTGCGGGGAACATGGAGGGCAAGACGATCTGCGTCTTTGCCGATGCGGCCGCTTGGCCGGTGCAGAGCTACATCACGAAGTTCCGGGAAGAGTTTGAATACCACGTCCGAGAGGGGCGGTGCGATTTAGAGGATCACCCGTTCGTCCTTAAGCATGTCGAAGGATAACCGATGCCGACACTAACCATTGACGGCAAGTCGATCACCGTGCCGGAGGGGACGACCGTCATTCAGGCGGCCGAAAGCCAAGGGATCTTCATCCCTCGGTACTGCTACCATCCGGGGCTTTCCATCGCGGGGAACTGCCGAATCTGTCTCGTGGAGATCGAGAAGAACCCCAAGCTGCAGATCGCCTGCAACACCCCGGTCGTCGAGGGAATGGTGGTCCGCACAAACTCCCCTCGGGTTTCGCAGGGCCAACAGTCGGTGCTCGAGTTTCTCCTCATCAACCACCCGTTGGACTGCCCGGTCTGCGACCAGTCCGGCGAGTGCGACCTTCAGAACTTCTACCTCAAGTACGGGCTGTACGATGCTCGGTTTAGGGAGCAAAAGGTCAAGAAGCCGAAGGTCGTTCCCATTGGCCCGACGGTGATGTTGGACGCCGAGCGTTGCATCCTCTGCTCCCGATGTGTCCGGTTTACCGATGAGATCACGAAGACCGGGGAGCTCGGGATTTTTAACCGCGGTGATCAGGCCGAGATCGGGCTGGGGCCGGGCAAGGTTCTGGACAACCGATATTCCGGCAACGTGGTGGACATCTGCCCGGTCGGGGCCTTGACCGACCGGGATTTCCGGTTCAAGGCACGGGTCTGGTATCTTTCCACCTCGCCATCGATCTGCAACGGTTGTTCCCAAGGATGCAACATCGAACTCCATGATGTGCTCGATCGGCCGCATTTGAGCGGGGGCGCCCGGGTGATGCGGATAAAACCGCGGTATAACGCCGAGGTCAATCAATGGTGGATCTGCGATGAGGGCCGCTACGGTTATAAATTCATCGACCAGGACCGCCTGCGGAAGGTACTTCGCCATGGAGTGGAGAGTTCCTGGGAAAAGGCGTTGTCGGAGTTGGCCGAGGGCTTAAGACAGGTCCATCTGGAGGCCGCACCGCATCGATTAGGGGTACTTCCATCGGCCCAACTGACCCTGGAGGAGCTGTTCCTCATCCGAAAGCTGTTCAAGGATCTTCTCGGGGTGCCGTATTGCACAGCGGATGTCCCAGCCCGGCCAGGGTATGCGGACGATTTTCTCATCAAGGCGGATAAGAACCCCAACACCCGAGGGGCGACTCTTCTGGGTTTAGCGGGCGAGGGGGTTCCTCCGGCTGCCCAGGTGATCGAGGAGATTCAAGCCGGTCGAATCAGAGCCCTCTGGGTCTTTGGCCACGATCTCGTGGAGCTGTTCGGGGAGGCCCTGGTTAAGGATTTGGCAAAAAGGCTATGCGTATTTATCTTTCAGGGTTCCAACGTGAACGGAACCGCTCGCTACGCCCATTGGGTCCTGCCCAGCGCCGTGTATGCCGAGAAGGAGGGGACCTTTGTGAACGTCCACGGGCGCCTCCAGCGGATCTTTCAGGCCTTTGAACCCCTTCCAGAGGCTCGATCCGATAGCGAGATTCTTCTGGATCTGTTCGATCACCTGAACCTGCCGGTTCCGGGCCGGACGGCAGAAGAGATCTTCCACGCGGTGGGGGAGGCGGTACCCATCTTCTCGGGGCTCACCTACGAGAAGATCGGATTGCAGGGAACACAACTGGTGAACTCGTCATTGCGAGGAGCGAAGTGACGAAGCAATCCCGTTTTAAGGACGAGATTGCTTCGCCCCTGCGGGGCTCGCAATGACCGGAATCGACCTTTGCATTAAACTGGCCTTGGCGGGGCTCGTCTTCTTTGGGGTCCTCAACCTGGCCGGTCTCCACACCTGGGTGGAGCGCAAGCAATCGGCCATCATGCAGGACCGGATCGGCGCGAACCGGGCCTCGATCTTTGGCCTGCGCCTCTTTGGCCTGTTTCATCCTTTGGCCGACGCGATCAAGATGTTCACCAAGGAAGATTTTATTCCGGCCCACGCGGATCGGCTTCTTCACACCCTGGCTCCATTTCTCTCGGTCTTCTTTGCCCTCGTCGCTTTTGCCGGCATCCCGTTTGGAGATCGGCTCTTTCTGGGGGATCGGGTGATTGATCTCCAAGTGGCCAAGATCGACGTCGCCCTCCTCTACATCTTTGCCATGCTCTCCTTGGGGGTTTATGGAGTGATCTTGGCCGGTTTCGCCTCCCGGAACAACTACGCCCTGTTGGGATCTTTGAGGGCCTCGGCCCAGATGCTCTCCTACGAGGTCACCTTGGGGATCGCCATCGTCGGGGTGGTGATGAGTTTTGGAACGCTGGACCTCCAGGAGATGGTCCGAGCTCAGGGGAGATACCTCTTCGGGTGGATTCCGATGTGGGGGATCCTGTTGCAGCCGGTCGCCTTTTTCATCTTCTTGACCGCCGCCTTGGCGGAGACGAAACGGGTCCCGTTCGATCTGCCGGAAGGGGAGTCGGAGATCATCGGCTACTTTGTCGAGTACAGCGGCATGAAGTTTGGGATGTTCTTCTTAACCGATTTCATCGAAACGGTGATGGTGGCTTGTCTGGCCACCACCTTATTTTTGGGAGGGTGGCAGGTTCCGTTTCTTTCTCCGGACGGCTTCCACTTTCCGTGGGGCGGGCTTCTCTCGGTTAAGCCTTTGGGGTACACCCTCTTAGGGGTAGCGAGCTTCACGGTGAAGGTGTTGGTCTTCTGCTGGCTGTTCATGGCGATTCGCTGGACGCTGCCTCGGTTTCGGTACGATCAGCTGATGCACCTCGGGTGGAAGATCTTGTTCCCCATCTCGGTAGCCAACGTGTTGGTGACCGGATTGCTCTTACTGGTGGTGTGAATGCCGCGTAAACGGGAACTGACGTTCTGGGAACGAATTTACCTACCGGAGATTGTCCGGGGGGTGTGGATTACCTCTCGTCACTTCTTCGTTAATCTCTTTCTCCACACGGCACATCTCTTTGGGCTGTTCAAGGACCGCGCGGCCTCGGTCACCTTTCAGTATCCGGAGCAGCCCCGACCGTTGGCTCCCCGTTTAAGGACTCGGCATCGGTTAACGGTTCGGCCAGAGCCCCGCGCTGACGCGCGGGACTTTTCTGGATTGGCCGCTGACGCAGCGGCTGGCGCTGTCGGAAGCGCCACCACGCGCTCCGGCGCAGCCAGAAACATAGAGGAAGGGACTCCCCGGTGTGTGGCCTGCATGCTCTGCGAGACGGTCTGCCCGGCCAAATGCATCACGATCGTCGCTGGAGAGCACCCGGATCCGAACGTGGAGAAATATCCGATTCGGTTCGACATTGATTTAGGGGTCTGCGTCTACTGCGGCTACTGTGTCGAGGCCTGTCCGGAGGATGCCATTCGGATGGACACCGAGATCCTGGACATCGCCGCCTATTCTAGGGCCCAGATGAAGCTGGACATCCATGAGCTCATGGATCCCAAGCTGCGCAAGCCGGTGAACCAGTGTGAACTAAGGTTTCCACACCAATGCGCCCTGCACGGTGGTCAGATGAAAGGGAACTGGCAAGACGTCTATGGGAAAACGGAACAGGGACTGTCCCCGCAGGGGACTGTCCCTGGCTAAAATATGCGTTATCGAGAACTTGCCAAGAGTGGTTTAAAACTTTCCGAGATCGGGTTCGGGGTCTGGACCGTCTCCACCACCTGGTGGGGAGTCAAGGAGGAGTCGGTCGGCGTCGATCTGCTGCGGAAGGCTTTCGATCTGGGGATCACCTTTTTTGATACCGCCGATACCTACGGTAACGGGCTGGGGGAGACGATCCTAGCGAAGGCGCTGGGAGACAAAAGAGATCAATTCGTGATCGGCACCAAGGTCGGCTACGATTTCTATCACCACACCGGCCGAAGAGGGCAGGAGGAACTCCCCCAAGATTTCTCGTCCAACTATCTCGAGTTTGCTTTAGGGGAATCGCTCAAGAGATTGGGGACAGATTGCGTCGACCTGTATCAGCTCCACAACCCGCGGATCGATGTGATTGAGCGCGACGAGGTGTTCCAGACCCTTGAGCGTTTCAAGCGGGAAGGGAAGATCCGAGCCTATGGGGCCGCCTTGGGGCCGGCCATCGCTCCTCGGCAGATCGAAGAAGGAAAGGCCGCCATTGCCCGAGGATTCAATTCGGTCCAGATCATCTACAACCTCTTGGAACAGATGTTGGGGGAGGCCTTGTTTCCGGCGGCCCAAGGGAGGGATTCCAGTTTCTTGGTACGGGTGCCCCATGCCTCCGGCCTTCTCGATGGGACGGTGACGCGCGAGACCACCTTCTCCGAGACCGATCACCGGTATCATCGGGTCTCGACCGACGATCGAAAGCGGCTCTGGCAGGAAGAGGGGTTAAAGAAGGTGGAGCAACTGTCATTCCTCACCGAGGGAACCAGCCGGACCTTAGGCCAAGCAGCCTTGAGATTCATCTTAAGCGAACCGACCGTGGCTTCGGTCTTGCCCAACCTCTACAACGAACAACTCCTCACCGAATTCGCCGCTGCAAGCGACGTTGCCGATCTTTCTTCAGAGGAGCTGGCCCGAGCCGTGGCTGCGGCTAGAGGAAGCCGCACCACTTGTAAGCTCTGAGTCGCCCAGCTTCAGGCCTCCTAAGCTCGGAGCGGCCACCTCGAAGATTTGTAGAGAAGTATTGACAATTTAAAGTACCACTTTAGAATAGCATATATGTATATCCATCGTTTACTGGAGAAAACCTTAAAAGAGGCCCTCGCGTCATTTCCTGTCGTCTTCATAGGCGGTCCGCGGCGTTCAGGGAAGACCACGCTGGTGAAGCAGCTTGTCCCACGGTCCAGGTATGTGCTTTTGGATGAGATGGATGTTCGTGCCTTTGCTTCAGAAGACCCGAAAGGGTTCTTGGACGCGAATCCGCCGCCGGTCATCATGGATGAGATTCAAAACGTTCCACAACTCTTGCCCTATATCAAAGCGCGGGCAGACAAAGACAAAAAGCCCGGGCAGTGGGTATTGACCGGCTCACAGCAGTGGGCGCCTATGAAAGGCATCGGCGAAACTCTGGCCGGTCGAGTCGCTGTGCTGCACCTTTATCCATTCTCTTTGACGGAAATACAGAAAAGAGCCGCGACTCAGCCTGAAGGAATTGAAAAGCTCATGGAATATTTTGAGCGGGCGGTGCCTCGGCCGCAAAAAGCGGTTGCGCTGGGTGATTGGATCTTAAAGGGTGGATATCCGGAAGTCGTGCTTGGCAAAAGTACCTCCCGTAAATTGTGGTTTTCAAGTTACATGCAGACCTACATTGACCGGGATGTTCGCGGAAACATCAAGGAAATCAACCTCAGGGACTTCGAGCGGTTTGTCCGGCTTCTTGCGGCCAGATCCGCGCAGCAACTTAACGCCTCAACTCTTGCCGGGGACGTCGGAGTAACCGTCCCCACCATCAAGGCATGGTTGACTCTTTTGGAGGCCGGCGGCTTGATTTTCTTTTTGATGCCTTATCATAGGAATTTTGGCAAGAGAGTGATCAAGGCGCCAAAGTGTTATTTCATGGATACCGGTCTTATCTGTTATCTTGTCGGGATCAAAGATGGGCTATCCGCCCTACGGGGTCCGATGGGAGGCGCTCTTTTTGAGACTGCGTGCGTCTCTCAAATGTATAAACGCCTTGCCGCGATGGGGGAGGAGAGGGCGCTTTATTATTTCCGGAGCCATGACGGTCTGGAGATCGATATGCTGATTGAACGGCCACAGCGCTGTTATCCCATTGAAATCAAGCTATCTTCGACTATCAGCAGTCAGCAGGCGTGGGGTATCAGGAGATGGATGGAATTGAGCGGAGACAAAAAACAAACCGGGTTCGTTGTGTCAACGGCTAAGGAATTGGGCATAGTGGCATCAGGGATACGCAATATCCATTACAACCTCTTATAAGAATCAGGGGGACGCTCCATTTGGGGACACTCTACTGTGGAAAGAGCCTGCATTTTCCACAAGGGTCTGTCCCTTTTTGATTGAGTTATTTATCATATCAGTATACAATATTGTATACCACTGGTTTAATTTATGAACAATTCAGAGCGGTTAAAAATACTCATGGAATCCGGAAGGTCGATATTTACGCCTCTGGACATGCGCCTGTTGTGGCAGATGAATGCCTTGAGCGCCAAGATCAGCGCTGTGCGGATGGTGGAAAATGGGCTCATGATGAGGTTGGCCAATGGCTATTATGCTCTGAATGATCGGTATAACCCGTATGAACTCGCCAACCGCCTGGTCTCGCCTTCCTACGTCTCGTTTCAGGCCTCTCTTTTTCACGCGGGGATCAATTTTCAAGCGCGTCGGGAGATCGGATCCGTGGCGACTCGAGACCGCCAAAGGAAAGTGGGGGACGTCCTTTATACCTATGCCGCCATGAAGAAGGAGTTGTTTTTCGGCATGGAAGGTGTGGTGACTCGCGAAGGCGTGTCGATAGCGAGCCCTGAGCGCGCGATCCTGGACAGTTTTTACTTCGGGTATTTACCGGATATCGACGATGCCGGAAAATTAAATAAAACCACTTTGGCGAAATTAAGCGCTGGGTACCCTAAGACCGTTCAAAAGAAGGTGAAAAATCTTTTATGAGCCGCTTGTTTGAACGGGACACGCATAAAAGGTATCTTGCGCTTTTACTGACAGAGATGGCAAAGGCATTTCCTGAGAAGATCGCGTTTAAAGGCGGCACCTGCGCTCATTTTTTTTACAACCTTCCGCGATTCTCATTTGATCTGGATTTCGATATGGTCCGAGCCTTTAAGGCCGTCGATGTCGATCGATTCCGTGAGCTTGTGGAAAAACATGGACAAGCGAAGGATTTTTATGACAAGGCAAACACCTTATTTTGCCTTTTTGATTACGGGAAAGGCTATCCCAATATCAAAATCGAGCTGAATAAGCGTGTGTGGACCCATAATGTTTATAAACCCGTCTGGTTGATGGGGGTGCCGATTTCTATTGCGGATGAAACCACGGTTCTTACGAATAAGCTGGTCGCGCTCACGGATCGAAAGACCGCGGTCGCGAGAGACTTATACGATATCTGGTACTTTTTAAAGGCGGGGTTTCCGGTCCACGATGCCCTTGTCCTCGAGCGCACCGGCAAGGATGCCCGAACCTATTTGGCATCCATCACCGCGTTTATCAAGAAAACCTATACGCCCCGTAACGTGTTGCACGGGCTGGGTGATGCGCTCGATGAAAAACAGAAGGCTTGGGCAAAGGATCATCTTGTTTCAGAAACCATACAGGAGATCAATCGGCGTGAGTCGGGGGGACGCTCCATTTTGGGACACTCTACTGCGGAAAGAACCGCGTCCCCATCGCCACCCTAACGACTCCCCCAGCGGCTGCGGCTGAAGGAGGCCGCACCACGGCCCTCGGGCCGGTGGCTTATGCGGTTAAGGTGAAAGGGGTCGGGACGACCTGGCACCTTAAGGCGCCTTAAAACAGTCCCTTGACGGCGGCGTAGGAAAGCCGGAGGAACGGTTCTTGCCAGATGCCGATCCCCAACATACCCAGGAGACAGACGTAAAGGGCGATGCGGACCGGTATCGCTACTGGAATCGGGGTAGGATCGTCGGGCGGATCCACGTACATCCTCTTGACCAACACCAGGTAGTAGTAAAGGGAGATCACCACCGCCGCGGCTCCCACGACCGCTAACCAGAAATACCCTTCTCCCACCGCGCTTAAAAGGAGCAGGAATTTCCCAAAGAATCCGGAAAGGGGCGGCACCCCGGCCAGGGAAAGCAGCGCCACAAAGAGAGTCGCTGCCAAGAAGGGGGATCGCCGGGAGAGACCGGCGTAGGAGCGCATCTCGTCGGATCCCACCTGCTTCGAGAAGGCGGCCACGACCAGGAAGACGGCCAGGTTCGTGACCAGGTAGCTTACGAGATAAAAGACAACCGCGGTGGCGCCGAGACTCGAAGGAGAGGCGATCCCGATCAACAGGTATCCGGCATGCCCGATCGAGGAGTACCCCAAGAACCGCTTGATGTTCGTCTGAGGGATCGCTCCTAAGTTCCCGTAGAGGATCGTCAAACCGGCCAGCCACGCGATCAGGATCGACCAGTGGCCGCTTGCGGGAAGAAACAGCTCATGGAGGACCCGAATGGCGACCAAGAATCCGGCCGCTTTGGAACCGACCGAGAGGAAGGCGGTGACCGGCGTGGGAGCCCCTTCGTAAACGTCCGGCACCCAGAGATGAAACGGAACCGCCGCCGCCTTGAACGTAATCCCCCCTAAGATCATGAGGAGCCCCAAGAGCATCCCGGCTGGAAGCTGCTCTCGATCTCGCAGAACCGCTTGGATTTCGGAGAACCTCGTTGACCCGGTGGCGCCGTACAGATAGGCGATCCCATAGAGGAAAAATGCCGAGGCGATAGAGCCTAAGATGAGGTACTTAAGACCCGCCTCCAGGGAGCGGGCGTCGGTTTTGAGATAGGCCGTCATCACGTAAAAGGAGATCGTGATCAGCTCCAGAGAGATAAACAGCGTCAGGAAATCGCCTGCCGAAGCCACGAACAACATCCCTAAGGTGGCCGCTAAGAGGAGGAGATAAAACTCCGAATGATTCTGCTCCAGGGTGTGGACAAGCTCGCGGGTCATGAGGACGACGAGAAGCGCAGTTAAAGCGAAGATCCCTTTGAAGAGGGTCGATAATGGATCGATTCGATACATCCCACCGAGGAGATCTTGGACGCCCAACGAACCTTGCCATAGGAGGATCGGTAGTAAAGGAGTGAGCCCCAGCGCCGTGATCGTACCAAGGGTTCGATGGCGCGTAGCCCCACGCCACTTAAGGTCGAGCGCCAGGAGCAATCCCATCAGGCCGGCCAGCCAAAATTCTGGCAGCAGAAAACTCCAGCCCGATGGGATGCTCATAATTGGGCCAGCATCCGTAAGGGGTTCAGGGCCTCCAGGACCGATCCGGTGGAAACCGAGATGAGATCGGTGAGTGTTCTCGGCCAGCAGCCGACGATGAGAAGGCCAGCAATCAAGATGAGGTACGGGAGCCGTTCGAAAGGGGTGGCGTCCTGCAGGTGGACCCATCGGGGGTTGAGCGGGCCAAAGAAGGCGGTCCGGACGATCCTCAGCATGTAGAAGGCGGTGATCACAATCCCCAACACCGCGGCCAAGGCGGACCACCGATAGGTTTCCCAGGCGCCGAAGAAGATGAGGAGCTCCGAGGCAAAATTGGCAAAGCCTGGCAAACCGGCCGAGGCCAACGCGGCCATGATGAACAGAACCGCGATGAAAGGGACCTGCCGAGCCAATCCTCCCCACTCCGAGAAGATCCGGGTGTGGGTCTGATCGTAGATGTGGCCGACCGCGGCGAAGGCCAGGGCGGTCATGAGGCCGTGGCCAAACATAAGGAGCACCGCTCCGTTTAACCCGATCGGATTTAAGCAGGCGATTCCCAACAGCACGTATCCCATGTGGCTGGAGGAGGAGTAGCCGATCAAGAACTTGGCGTCCCGCTGGGCCATGGCCACCCATCCGCCGTAGAGGATGTTCATCACCACAATCCCTGCCACCCAGGGGAGCCACGTGATCGCCCCTTGGGGGAGGAGTGGAACGGCGATCCGAAGGATCGCGTACGACCCCAGCTTCATGAGCACCCCGGCATGCAGCATGCTCACCGCCGAGGGAGCCGCCGCGTGCCCAATGGGGGACCAGGAATGAAACGGCCACATCGGGGCAATCACCCCAAACCCAATCAGGAGAAAAGGGAAAAGCCAACGCTGCAAGGGGCCGGGGATCGGATTCTGGGCCAGGTACCGTTTCAGAAAAAGGAGATCAAAGGTTGGCACTCCACTGACCACGTAGAGGATGAGAAGCCCCACGAGAGCCAAGACCGCCCCGGCAGTCAAGTAGAGGGTGAGCTTCATCGTGGCGTACTCTTTGTCCCCGGATCCCCAGATCCCAATCAAGGGGAACATCGGGATCGCCGCCATCTCGTAGAAGAAATAGAAGAAGAACAGATCGAGCGACGTGAAAACCCCGTACACCCCGCCGATCAACAAGAGATAGAAGAGGTAATACTCCTTGACCCGCTCCCGGATTCGGTAAGAGATGAGCACCCCGGTAAAGCTGCAGAGGGCGTTGAGCAAGGTCAGCGTGAGACTGATGCCGTCCAGTCCAACCTGATAATGGATCCCTAAATAGGGGATCCACGGGATCCGGTCGACCCATTGGTAATCCCCAGCGGCCCGGTCGTAACAGGCCACTAAAATCAGAGTGATGATCAAAGGCAGACCGGTGGCCGCTGCCGAAATCCGGCGCACCCAGCGGACTCGGTCGTTGGGGATAACCAAAAGCAACAAGGCGCCGATCAAGGGGCTCAGGAGAATGACGCTTACCGGTCCCATCATCTGAGGCTGAAGTACAGGAGAATCGTTAAGCCGCCCAAGAGGGTCAGGGCGTACGCCTGGACCTTACCGGTCTGCGCCCGGCGTACCAAAGATCCGGTTAAGCCGGTGACCTTGGCTATGCCGTTGGCCCAGAGCCCGATGATCACGTACCGTTCGAAGAGGCTTAAAAGGATGGCCCATCGCTGCTGGACGTTCTGGTTCAACCAGCGGTACAGATCGTCCACGAAATATTTTCGACGAAGAACATACGCCATCCAATCGACGGCCGGGACACCGAGCTTGACCGGCCGCCAGTTTCCTCGATACAAGCCGTACGCCAGACCCAGCCCGCTCAAGGCGACCAGAGTCGAGACCAATGCCACAAAGGGATTAAACTCCGCGTGAGCGCTTTCCATCTCATGGAGTAACCCGGGGATTCCGTAACCTCCCACGACCGAAAGGACTGCCAGCACGATGAGAGGCCCAGTCATGATCCGGGGAGCTTCATGGTGATGCGCGTGGATCTTAGGTTCGCCCCCAAAGGCGAGACACCAAACCCGTCCCATGTAGAAGGCGGTCATCCCAGCGGTGATCGTCGCGACGATCCAGAGGAATTGATTCTGGGTAAAAGCCAGGGTCAGGATCTCATCCTTACTCCAGAACCCGCTTAACGGAAAGATTCCACAGAGGGCCAACGAGGCGATAAAGAAGGTAGCGCTGGTCACCGGCATCGACTTCGTGAGTCCTCCCATCTGTTTCAAGTCGTTGGTATGGAGGGCATGAATGACGCAGCCGGCTCCGAGGAAGAGGAGCGCTTTAAAAAAGGCGTGGGTCGTTAAATGGTACATCCCAACGACTGGACTGCCCAGCCCCAGGGCCATCACCATGTATCCCAGTTGACTCAAGGTGGAGTAGGCGAGTACCCTCTTCAAGTCGTTTTCCACTATGGCGAGGCTGGCGGCAAAGAAGGCGGTGAAGACCCCTAGGATGGCAATCCCTTGAAGCAGGAAAGGGTTCAAGGAGAAGAGGAAAAAGAGGCGGGCCATGAGATACACGCCGGCCGCTACCATGGTGGCGGCATGGATTAAAGCGGAAACAGGGGTGGGACCTTCCATCGCATCCGGCAGCCAGACGTGCAGCGGGAATTGAGCCGATTTGCCGACCACTCCGCAGAAGAGGAGCGCTCCGATCAGACCCAAGAGGCCGACGGAGACGTTGCCATGGAGGACGAATAGATCCAGACGTTCCTCCAATTTAAGGAAATTGAGCGTCTTGGGCTCCGCCCCCACACCGGATAAGCTCCAGAGCATCAAAATCCCGATTAGGAATCCGAAGTCAGCGATCCGGTTGACGAGGAACGCTTTCTTCCCGGCCTCGGCCGCTTGCGGCCGCTCAAACCAGTGGCCGATCAAGAGATAGGAGCTCGCCCCCACAAGTTCCCAGAAGATGAATAAGGTCACAAAGTTGTTGGCGAGGACGATTCCCAACATGGAGAAGGCAAACCCGGCCAGACCAGCGAAGTAGCGGGAGAAGCCGGTATCGTCGGCCATGTAGCCGACCGAGTAGATGAAGATCATGAGCCCCACACCGGTGACGACGAGGCTCATGAGGATGGATAGCGGCGTCAGGAGCAGCCCGAACTCCAGGTGCAAACCGGGCAGGTTAATCCAGGGGACCGATACCTCGAGCGGCAGTTGGATTTTCCATAGGGTGAAATCCAGGAAGGCCTTGAGCGATGCGAGGAAACTTACCCCTAAGCCGGCGATCGATAGAATCGCGGCCCACCTTTTGGAGGACCGATTTCCCAACACGATTCCTAAACAGGCCAACGCCGGCGCAAAGAGGATGATCCAGGGCAAGGCTACCATTTCAGCTCCCGCATTTCATCGGCATCACCCTTGCCGGTGGTTCGGACCAAAACCACAGCGATGGCGAGCCCAACGGTCACCTCAGCCGCCGCCACGAGGATCACGAAGAAGACCATGAGCTGTCCGTTTAAGTTTCCCAATGCCCGGGAGAAGGCTACAAAGGTGAGATTCACCGCGTTGAGCAGGATCTCCAGGCTGAGCAGAATCATGATGACGTTTCGGCGGGTGATGACTCCTACCAGCCCAATGGTAAATAGGATCCCGCTTAAGATGAGGTAATGCGTCAGGGTGACCATTTTAAAGGGGTCGGGTCGACCTGGTACCTTTGGCCAGCACGATTGCCCCGATGATCCCAACGAGGAGGAGCCCGGAGGCCACCTCAAACGGCAGTGCGTAGGTGGTAAACAGCAGCTTCCCAACCGCCGCGGTGGTTCCAGGAACTGGAGGACCTTGACCAGTCCACGGCACAAGCGGGATCCAGCCCATCTTGGCGACGAGGATCAGCTCTCCGAGGAAGAGGAGTCCTACCAAGGTTCCGGTCCCCCTCAAGGTTCCCCCTTTCATCCGGAACACCCTTTCCGGGGCCAGGTCGAGCAGCATCACGACAAAGAGGAACAGGACCAGGATTGCCCCCGCATACACCAGGATCTGGACGATCGCCACGAAGTAAGCCTGAAGCAGAACGAAGAGACCGGAGAGGGCCAGAAAGGTCCCCACCAGGCTCAACACCCCATAGACCGGGTGCCGGGCCAAGATCACCCCCAAGGCACTGGCCACCATCACGGTGGCTAGACCGTAGAACACAGTAGGATGCCCCATCGGACAAAACCGAAGAATCCGCATTATATCATCAAATCCCCTGACCACTCGGAGAACTTGACAAACCGTTAAAAGGTAAGGTAAATTGCTCTTAAAAGGAGACCCCATCCCGGTGAAAAACCGAACTCCCCGATTCGTCGCTATTTTTCTTATCTATGCCCTGCTTCTGCCAAGCCCTGCCTTTGCCATGAGGACACAGAGTGCCGATTCCAAAACAGTCGAATCCGGCCTGGAAGAAGCCCTTCGATCCGGAAAGCCGGATGCCCTTTTCAAATTCGGCACCGCCCGCCTCGCCGGCGCCCTGGGGATATCTCCGGCTGTTCCCTCTTCGAGAGCACCTGCCGTCGTTCCTCCGCGCTCCTCGACTGTCGCCGCCGGCCTGGAGGAGAGGGCTGTGGTGCAGGAGCGGGTGCGCCGGTTCTTAGCGGGGTTGGAGGAGCAAGCCCCGCAGGGGATGACCCCTATTCTGATTGGCCGGGCTCTACAAGGGCAGGATGCCCGGTTCCGAGCCTTAGCTGGGTTGGAGCAATTCAGCATTTATCTGGATCCTGGAGCCAGGGACAGAGACTCTCTCTTTTTACTCAATTTGTCATGAAAGGCTACCGGCATTTCCTTTTTGCCGGTTTGGAGGAGGCACAGGCTCTGCGTCCCTTAGCGGGTCTAGCCGGTATGACCCTTGACGTGGTTCCTCCGCAGCGATTCGAGGAGCTCATGCCATCCCTTTTGGCCAAGGCCACTGGATTGGAACAGGAGGCCCTTCGGGCCTGGGAAGGCTTCGGCCAGGTCATGGCCGGTTTGGAAGAGCTCGCCGCCCTCGGCGTGTAAGCCTGCTCGAAGAGGTACCGGGACTGTACAGTTTAGGTCAAAGGCGTTGACCCACCTCGTATCTTGCGTTATTCTAGCTGCACGGTGACTCCTGTGGGACTTCATAGAGAGCTTAATCGTGTAGTCGATCTGATTAAGAAGCGGTACCATCCGAAGGAGATTATTCTCTTTGGATCTCTGGCAAGAGGACGCAGTCGTTCCGGCAGCGATATTGATCTCGTTGTGATCAAATCTACTCGAAAATCCTTTGTAGATCGCTTGCGGGAAGTGGCCTTGCTCCACCACGCCCGTGTCGGGGTCGACATTCTAGTCTACACGCCTAAAGAGTGGGAACGATTGCAGCACGAGAAGCGTTGGTTTATCCTGGACGAGGTCTTAAAGAAGGGGCGAATCCTCTATCGTGCCGCCTGATACAGGAGCCGTTGGCCACTGGTTACGATTTGCGGCAGATGATTTAAAAGCTGCTCGGTCGGTCCTGCGAGAAGGTCTTTACCACGTGACCTGTTTCCACGCCCAGCAAGCGGTTGAAAAAGGTCTAAAGGCGTATCTGGTGGCGAGAGGGAAAGCGTTGCCGCGTGAGCATCACCTGATTAACCTTTTACAGCACTGTGTCCGTTCAAAACTAAGCGGTAGTAGAGGAGTAGAGCATGCTTGTAAGATCTTGGATCAGTACTATCTACCTACTCGGTATCCAGATGCCCTAGTGGGAAGCCTCCCTCAAGGATTACCCACTCGTTCCCACGCAACAGAGGCCATCGACCTGGCCGAGACGGCTTTGCGAGCCGTTCGGCGATCCATCAGAAGAAAATCTGTTTTCCCCGGGTAAGCTCCTATGGTTCCCATGGGGCCGGCGTGCTATGCTTAAAGTGAGATGGATGGCCGGATAAGAATTTTGCTGGCGGAGTTGAAAAAAAGAACTCCAGGCGATTTACGGAGGCCGTTTGATAAGGGTCCACCTGTACGGTTCCTATGCCAGAGGCGAGGCGGATCCGGAGTCGGATGTCGATGTGTTGGTCGTGTTGGACGAATACGACCGGTATTCTGTAGAGATAAGGCGGACCAGTCAACGGATCTCCTCCCTATGCCTCAAGTACAGTGTCAGCGTTAGTCGTGTGTTCATTTCTGAAGAGAAATGGTTAAGGGACGATTCGCCCTTTCTCCGGAACACGCGATCTGAAGCCATTGCCGCATGAAGCCAGAGACTGAGAAACTGCTGGAGAAGGCGGCACCTGGCAGGCCAACAGTAAGATTCCCTGTTCCGCAAGATGTCCGGCATTTCCTTTTTGCCGGTCTGGAACAGCTCGGCTCCAGCGCGTAGGCCCATCCCAACTTCCTCTGCGGGTGCATCCCAAGTTTGTCGGTAAAGGGTTAAAATAAGAGGAACTCCCCGAAGAAAGGAGTTCCTCTACCGTCGGGTTGATTCTCCCTTTTCGCTGTGGTAAAGTCGTTTTAAGGAGATACCCATGCGGCTCAGTGAGGCAAAAAGGAAATATCGAGGCCAGTGGTTGGCGTTCTCTATCCGACGGGAGAAAGACGCAGATCCGGAAGGGACTCTGGTGGCCCACGCGAAGAGTCGCCATGAGCTGCATCGAAGGCTTCAAAAGCGACACATCTGGCGCGTGTATCTAACCTTTGCAGGTCCTCCTGTAAGGCCAGGCTACGCCGTCGTTTTTGTTCTGACTTAAGTGGAGCTTCCCCTCGTATTTGGAAAACCAATCCTCGTTCCGAGAGTCCGCGTCACTGGGCCAAAGGCCATCCGCGAGGTGGACCTATTCCTCGATACGGGGGCCCTTTATACCCTCCTCGCCGTTGATGTGTTACGTGAAGTTGGATGTGACCCGCTGGCTGCTCGTCGTCGCATTCCTATGGTGACTGCCAAGGGCGTCCTTACGGTTCCTGTTGTTCGAGTCCCATCCGTAGAGGTTGCCGGCTTTCGACTGAGGAACGTTTCTGTGCTTTGTCACGATATCCCTGAACTGGCCGAAGCGGCCGGATTACTTGGGCTTAACGTGTTGGAGTCGTTCATCACTACGTTGGATTATGAGAAAAGGAAACTTCTCTTCCAGTTGTGGCGCTAAAGATCCCTCTTTCTGAACTTCCCGCCGTTGCCAGAGAGATTCGTAAAGAAGTGGTCCGGATGCTGGGGGTGGCCGGTTCCGGGCATCCCGGCGGCTCTCTATCGGCGGCGGATATCGTGGCCACCCTGTTTTTCCACGTGATGCGGTACGATCCGAAGAATCCCGATTGGGAAGACCGGGACCGGTTCGTCTTGAGTAAGGGGCACGGTTGTCCGGTCGTTTACGCGGCCATGGCGTTGGCCGGGTATTTTCCGCGAGAGCAGTTGATGACCTTACGAAAACTCGGCTCCCCGTTACAGGGGCATCCGGATCGGAAGCGCCTACCCGGTCTGGAGGCCTCTACCGGCTCCTTGGGGCAGGGGCTCTCCATTGCCAATGGGATCGCCTTGAGCGGCGCCATGGACCGAAAGGATTATTGGACCTTTTGCCTGATGAGCGACGGGGAGCTCCAGGAGGGGCAGAGCTGGGAAGCGGCCGCTTTCGCCGGGTTCCATCGGTTGGAGCGGCTCATCGCCATCGTCGATTACAATAAGTTCCAGTTGGATGGAGCGGTGGCCCAGATCAACGATCCGGAGCCCCTGCGGGCGAAGTGGGAAGCCTTCCGGTGGCACGTGCAGGAGATCGATGGGCACGATATCCCAAGGATCGTTCAGGCGATCGAGGCGGCGAAAGCGGTCAAGAAACAACCTCATATGATCATCGCCCATACGATCAAGGGAAAGGGGGTATCCTTCATGGAGAACAACAACTATTTCCATGGGGTGGCTCCGAACGCCGAGGAGGCGCAAGCGGCTCTGAAAGAGCTGGAGGGTGACCCCTCTCTTTCGCAGGCGCTCATCGCCGCCGGCAAGGTGAAGACGGGCAACAAGTGACGGTTATAGAAACCATGGAACGAAAACTGGGATGTGCCACCCGAGACGCGTACGGCCAGACCCTGGTCGAGTTGGGAAGAAACAATCCCCAGATCGTGGTGTTGGACGCGGATCTCGCCTCCTCCACGAGAACCCGGCTATTTGCCAAGGAGTTCCCGGACCGATTCTTTAATGTGGGGATCTCAGAGGCCAACATGGTGGGGATGGCCGGTGGGTTAGCTTCCTCTGGGAAAATCCCCTTTATCTCCAGCTTTGCCTGCTTCATGACCTGCAAGGCGTACGATCAGCTCCGGATGGCGGTGGCGTATCCCCATTTGAACGTCAAGGTGGTCGTTTCCCATGGTGGGATCAGCGTAGGAGAAGATGGAGTCTCCCAGCAGTCGATCGAAGACGTGGCCCTGATGACGTCGCTTGCCCATTTTACCGTGATCGTCCCGGCCGATGAGCATGCCACGCGGGCGCTGGTGAAGGAGGCCGCGTCAACGGTGGGGCCCATCTACCTTCGAACCGGAAGGCCCAAGGCCCCTTTGATCTATCAACAGTCGTCGGCCTTTTCCATGGGGAAAGGGAATCTGCTTCGCCAGGGAAAGGATGTCACCGTGATGGCCAACGGCCTATTGGTCTTTGAAGCGCTGGTGGCGGCCGAGGAGTTGGAGAAGGCAGGGATTTCCGCCGCCGTGGCGGATCTCCACACGGTTAAGCCGCTGGATGAGTCGCTGATTCTCTCTCAGGCGAAGGCCACCGGGGCGATTGTCACCGCCGAGGAGCACCAGATCTGGGGCGGCTTAGGTTCGGCGGTAGCCCGCATGGTAGCCCGGACGCATCCCGTTCCGATGGAGTTCGTGGCCATCCAAGACACCTATGCCGAATCGGGCAAGCCGGAAGAGCTGTTCGAAAAGTACGGGCTTACCTCCCAGCACGTCGTCGAGGCGGTCCGGCGGGTGTTGGAGAGAAAATCTAAAGGGGTCAGACCCCATCAGCAATGAAACTTTATCTTAAATCTCTCGAGTTAGGGCCCCTTCAAAACCTTGTCTATTTAATCGGCTGCCTCGAGACCCGAGAATCGGCCGTGGTCGATCCGGCCTGGAATGTTCCCAAAATCTTGGAGACCGCCGTCCAGGATGAGATGCGGGTGACGACCGCGATCATCACCCACACCCATTTCGATCATGTGAATGGCCTGTCGGATCTCTTGAAAGCGGTGGATCCCAAAGTGATCGTCCATAAAAAGGAGGCGGCTCAGCTTGCCATCGAGCGATCCAGCGTCCAGGCCGTCGAGGGAGGGCAAGAGATCCCCCTAGGAAACTTAAAGCTCTCATTCCTCCATACCCCAGGGCATACGCCCGGCTCTCAGTGCATCACCGTGGCCGATCGGTTGATCGCCGGGGATACCCTCTTCGTTGGGGGCTGCGGTCGTTGCGACCTTGCCGGCGGGGACCCCGAGGCGCTGTACCAGAGTTTGGTTCGATTGAACCAACTCGACGATCGAACGATTCTCCACCCCGGCCATAACTACGCCGCTTCCCCTACCTCGACCTTGAGGGAGGAGAAGTCGTACAATCCGTTCTTGAAGGCCCCGAGCGTGGAGGGCTTCCTTCAGCTCGTTGGCGCCGTCCGAAAGCGGTAAGGCGAGATTGCTTCGTTCCCATTGCGGAGTTTACCCTGAGAGCCATCGAAGGGCTCTGGGTCCTCGCAATGACGGTGGTGGATGAATGGACCGGATCCTGATGGAAGGGCTCAAAGCCGATGCCCATGTCGGGGTTCTCTTAAAGGAACGAGAGAAACGCCAGCGGATCTTGATCGATCTGGAGTTGGGGTTGGATTTAAAGCTGGCCGGTGAGAGGGACCGCGTGCAGGCGACGATCGATTACGTCGCGGTGGCTAAGGAAGTGAAGGATCTTGTGGAGGGCCGGTCTTTCCACTTGGTGGAGGCGATGGCCGAGGCGGTCGGAAAGCTGGTTTTAGAGCGGTTCAAACCGGCTCAGGTTCGGGTCAGGATCCGGAAGTTTTCGGTTCCGGCAACGAGCTGGGTGGGTGTAGAGATGATCCGGCCTACGAGTTCCGGTAACTCGCGAAAGAGGTCGACGTCTCCCAGAGTCGGACCTCGGTGACCGGAAAGCCTTTGGATTGGGCGTAGGTGAAGATCATCCGAGCCAGCGCCTCGGCGGTGGGATTCTCCTCGATTATGACGATGGGTTCCTTCAGGCTGTTTAAGTGCGGGATGATGAGATCCGCTCGGTTCAGGATCATCTTGTGATCCAGGGCGGTGTCGATCCAAGCCTGGATGCCCTGTTTAATCTCCTCGAAATCCATCACCATCCCCCGGTGGTCCAGTGTATTGCGGCTGAGCTCAATCTCCACCTTGGCGTTGTGCCCGTGGAGGAACCGACACTTCCCCTCGTAGTTCAACAGCCGATGGCCGTAGCAGAAATGAATCTCTTTGGTCACCTTGTACAAGAACGCTTCTCCTAGGGACAGTTCTCTTAAAGAGAACCGTCCCTGACTCGCCCCATGATACGATGAAGCGACCGAAGGATCAAGCCACGGCCGTGGGCGTTTTGACCAGCGGCGGGGTGGAGTCGGCGGCTCTCTTGACCGAGGCCGTTCAACGATACGAGCGGGTTTACCCGATCTATGTCCAGAAGGGGTTCCAGTGGGAAAGGGTAGAGCTTTCCTATTTAAAGAGACTTCTCAGTACCTTGGCCTGCGACGGGATGGCCCGGTTGACGATTCTCCGTCTGCCGGTAAAATCGATCTACGGATCTCATTGGAGCTTAGGGAGATTGAGGACGCCCGGTTCTAGAGCGCCGGATCAGGCGGTCTATCTGCCGGGGCGGAACCTCTTGTTGTTAAGCGGCGCGGCCCTTTTCTGTTGTTTGAGGAAGATCCCGGTGCTTTGGATCGGGATCTTGAGGGGAAACCCCTTCCGCGACGCCCGATACAACTTCTTGGAGGGGATCGGGAGATTAATTCAGGAGGCGCTGGAGGAGCCGATTCGGATTGTGGCTCCTTTGAGAGAGTTGAATAAGGCTGAGGTCATTCGGCGTTGGTCTGAGGTTCCATGGGGAAAGACCTTTTCCTGTCTCAATCCTTTCGGGCAGATCCACTGCGGCCGGTGTCAGAAGTGCGCGGAGCGAAAGGGCGGCTTCCGAGCGGTCGGGATTCCGGATCCAACCACCTACGCACGCGCGTCATTACTTCGCTCCTCTCGCCTTCGCTCGGGGTCCTCGCAATGACGATGATAGGAGAATTTACACCATGATTTACCGCGGCGGTATCGGCCAGTGGTCTTGGGCTCTGCACCGCGTGACCGGCATCGGGGTGCTCCTGTTCCTTTTTACCCACATCTTGGATACGGCCCTCATCATGCTGGGTCCCCAATGGTACAACCGGGTGATCGGGATCTATCGGATGCCGATCTTTGGGCTCCTGGAGATCGGCCTATTTGCCGCGGTCCTGTACCACGCCTTAAACGGTGTGCGGATCGTTCTGTTCGATTTCTGGCCGGGGCTGACGGTCCATTACAAAACGATGTTCATGATTCAGATGGTCTTGTTCATGGTCGTCTTCCTTCCGGTCGCCTGGATCATGCTGGGGCACATCCTTCCTGGGGGGGCCTAAATGACCCGCCCTCCGGTGTTCATGAAAGGAAATCCTGATCTTGGGTATGGACATCCTAGGCCCTCCGGTGGGACGGAGTTGTACGCCTGGCTCTTCATGCGGCTCTCCGGGATTCTGCTGTTGGTGTTGGCCCTCGGGCATTTCTTCATCATGCATCTTTTTAACAGCGTTCACACCATCGACTACGATTTTGTCGCGGCCCGGTACCTGGGACTTTTCTGGCGTGGCTATGATCTCGCCCTGCTGTGGCTGGCGATGATCCACGGGATCAATGGAGCCCGCATGCTGGCCGACGATTACCTGCGTCCACCGGTTCGAGGGTGGGTGGTGAAGGGGCTGTATCTCGTGGGAATTTTGTTTCTGGTGTTGGGCACTTGGGTGATTGTAGCGTTCCAACCGATGGTGCCAGGCACCAAAACCCTGAAACTTTTATAAAGTTAAGCCAAAATGGTGCCAGGCACTGTTCATAGGTTTGATGGGGTGATCGTCGGGGCCGGCGGGGCCGGCTTAATGGCGGCACTCCAGGCCGGCGGCGGTGGGGTGTCCCCTTCAGGGACGTCCCCGAAGATTGCGGTTTTATCCAAACTTTATCCCACCCGTTCCCACACCGGGACCGCCCAAGGAGGGATTGGGGCCGCCCTAGGGAATCTGGAAGAGGACCACTGGGAATGGCACATGTTCGACACGATTAAGGGAAGCGACTACCTGGCGGACCAGGACGCGGTGGAGATCATGTGCCGCGAGGCGGTGGACACCGTCTACGAGTTGGAGCACAGGGGGCTTCCCTTTAGTCGCACGCCGGAAGGGAAGATCGCCCAGCGGCCGTTTGGGGGCCACACCAAAGAGTTTGGCAAGGGGCCGGTTCGGCGTTCCTGCTACGCGGCCGATCGCACCGGGCACATGATCCTGCAGACGCTGTATCAGCAGTGCATCAAGCAGGGGGTCACCTTCTTCGATGAGTTCCACGTGTTGGATCTCCTCATGGAAGGTGGCGTGGTGAGCGGTGTCGTGGCCATCGAGATCGCCACCGGCGAGCTGCACCTCTTCCATACGAAGGCGGTTCTCTTCGCCACCGGCGGATGCGGCCGGATGTACAGGATCACCTCCAACGCCTTGACCTTGACCGGGGATGGGATGGGGGTCGTGTTTCAACGGGGGATCCCACTTGAGGACATGGAATTCTTTCAGTTCCATCCGACCGGGATCTACAAGATGGGGATCCTGATCACCGAGGGAGCGCGTGGGGAAGGGGGGATCCTCCGCAATCGAACCGGCGAGCGGTTCATGGAACGGTACGCCCCAACGCTCAAGGATTTGGCACCGCGCGATATGGTCAGCCGCGCCATGTACAAGGAGATCCGGGAAGGGCGGGGGATTGATGGGAGCGATTATCTTCATCTGGATCTGACCCACTTGGATCCAAAGTTGATCCACGAAAAACTGCCCGATATCACCGATTTCGTTGAGACCTATCTCGGGTTCGATCCGGTCAAGGAGCTTATTCCGGTGCAGCCAACCGCCCACTACGCCATGGGAGGAATCCCCACCAACTCCAACGGCGAGGTGATTCGGGATGAAAACGGCGCCGTGGTCCCGGGCCTTTACGCCGCCGGAGAGTGCGCCTGCGTTTCCGTGCATGGGGCCAACCGGTTGGGAACCAACTCTTTGGTGGACATCATCGTCTTCGGCCGGCGGGGGGGGAAGGCCCTGAGAGAATTTGTCGGGAAATCAAGCCTAGCGCCATCATTAAGGAAAAATCCAGAAGAAGAGGCACGGACCCGCATCGAGGGACTTCTCCGGTCACAAGGAACGGAGACGGTGGCCCAGATCCGCGCCGAGCTCCAGGCCGAGATGATGGACAAGGCCTCGGTCTTCCGAACGCAGGCCGACCTCGAGAAGGCCCTGGAAACGATCCGAGGTTTAAAGGATCGCTACCGAAAGGTCCGGTTGCAAGACCAGGGCAAGAATTTCAATACGGAACTTCTGGAAGCGCTGGAGTTGGGGTATCTCCTGGATTTGGCCGAGGTGACCGCGACGGCTGCCTTGGCCCGTCAGGAGTCCCGTGGGGCCCATTACCGGGAGGATTTTCCGAATCGGGACGACGCGAACTGGCTGAAGCATTCCTTGGCGTTCTTGAGGAGCGACGGACGGATCGACCTCCGGTATAAACCGGTCACCATCACCAAGTTTCCTCCCAAGGAGCGCACGTATTAGATGGTACCAGGTACAATTTCGGCTCAACTTTTTAAAAGTTATACCGATTTTGTACCTGGTACCGTTTTCGTACCGTTTTCCGATGCAAGTAACCTTTAAGATTCTACGGTTCAATCCCGAGCAGGACCCCAAGCCGCACTGGGAGACCTACCCGGTGGAGTTGGAGCCGACCGATCGGGTGTTGGACGGCCTGGAGGCGATCAAGGGACGGCTGGATGGGACCTTGGCCTTGCGGCGCTCCTGCGCCCACGGGATCTGCGGCTCCGATGCCATGCTGGTGAATGGCCGGAATCGGTTGGCCTGCAAGGTATTGGTTAAAAATTTAAAGCAGCCGATCGCCATTGAACCGATGCGGGGTTTTAAGGTTTTGAAGGACCTGATCGTTGACATGGAAGGTTTCTTTGCCAAGTACCGATCGATGAAGCCGTATCTGATCGAGGCCGGCCCAGCCCCAGAAAAGGAACGGCTTCAGTCGCCGGCCGAACGGGAACGGTTCGACGACACCACCAAGTGTATCCTCTGTGGGGCCTGCACGACCAGTTGCCCCTCTTTCTGGTCCAATCCGGATTATGTGGGACCGGCGGCGATCGTCCAGGCCCATCGGTTTCTTTTCGACAGCCGTGACGAGGGGAAGGAAGAGCGCCTGAAGGTTTTAAATACCTCGGATGGCGTCTGGCGCTGCCGAACGGTCTTTAATTGTGTGGAAGCCTGCCCGCGCGGCATCAACGTGACCCGCGCCATCGGCGAAGTGAAACTCGCGCTCATGAGTGCGTCATTGTGAGGAACGAAGTGACGAAGCAATCTCGGTTTAAGGGATCGCCCGCCCCGGCCCCTGGTTCCCAAGCCGGGCCGGGGAGTCGGCCTGGCACCTTTGGGCCAGAGGCCTTCCCTCCGGCGTCTCCCCCCGACAACACGCAGCGTCACCTCTACTGCCCCACGTGCGGCCAGCGTCTCACCAATCGCTCGTGCAAATGGTGGTGCCCGACCTGCGGCTACCACGAATCCTGCGCCGATGGCTAATCGGCCGGCCCCCCACGTTTTGTTTTGTTTCGTTTGCCCTGAGGAATCGCGCGAAGCAAAACGAAACTTAGGGGGGCTGGGCAACGGTGAAGTAAAAATTAGATAAACCCAGTTATCCTTGACAATTTCCGGCCGATCGGCCATACTTAATACATCCCTATGCGAAATCGAATCGTAGCTGGTTTAACCGTTCTAGCATTCCTGCTTGGCCAAACGCCCGCCTACCCCTTTGACCACGGGGAAGGAGGGAAGCGTCCCGGCTTTGGGTCAGCCGTTCTTCGCCCTCTCAGCCCGGATCAGTCGGATTGGATGAGGCAGGCCATTGAAGCCGGTTTGGAGGAGCCCGCCGGAGAAGAAACGCGCTCGTTTGAGGAGCTGCTTTTAGAGATTCTGGACGAGGAGAAAGCCAGAAACCGCTCCAGCCGGGATTCAAAGAGACTGTTGAATCGGTTTGTGGAGTTTTTTGAAGAGGATGCAAGGAGCGGTTCTTCGGTGCCCGAGACTGTGACTGTGGAGGCAAGGGCCAGGAGGATCTTATTAAGGCAGACCCCCGGAGTAACCGTGGCTAAATTACGCCAAGAGACAGACAACCCCAGTAAGAGGTTTTCCCTTCGGAACCTTCCGGGAAGGAAAGGGGAAATGGCCTTGCCTAACGTATGGGTCTTGCGGGAACAGGTAGCAAGGACTGCTCGGATTCTCGAGGGGTTAAAGATTACCCAAGACAAGGGGCCTATCTCCGAGCCTCCTACTTTAGAATCAACCCTGACACCTACAGAGTACTTAGCTAGGTTAAGAACGCACCTGTTCTATTCCAACCAACAGCAACAGTACCTTTCGGTCCCGACGTACGGGGTCGTTGGTTTTTTTGATCCGGAGGAATACCGCCGCGCGGGAGAAGAAACACCCTATGCGGTTTTACCTGTCTTGGCCGTCCGACAAATCGGCCTTCAGCCTTCCCTCCGAGCCTTTGACTTGGCCATCGGAATGGTGGACAACGGGCTCAAGAAGGTCGAAATGCGAGAATCGGGAACCGACCATCCGCCTTTTCTTCTTCTCCACTTTGCAAGGCCACTGATCGATGCCGAAAGCGGCCGGAGAGGTCTGGACCGGCTGGCCGTTTTTCTGCTCAAGACACCCTGGCCTGAGCTTCCCAAGTTGGCGGGGGATAGACCGCTTGAGACTCTTCCCGATGAGGAATTTCTTAACGCGGTTCTGCAATCTTTACTGGCGGAGAGAGAACATCTCGAGCAGGACGCGGGACGGCTTCGGCAGATTGCCTTTGAGGAAGGGGAACCGGTTTCTATTCAGATAGAGAAACGGGAATCCCTTCTCCGGTTAGCCCTAGCGGAGAGGCTTGTTCCTCGGTCAGGCTATCAACCTTACACGGCAGCCAGCGCCGTGAGACTCGCTCGGTGGATGGGCCGAACCGTGAGGGAGAGGCAGTTCATCCGACAGCATATGGAGTTGTTGATAGAGGAGGCGAACCTGATCGAGGCCTCCGGAGCTGTGACGTGGAGTCGTTCGTCTAAAACGGAGAAAGCCATAGAGGCACTTTGGGAGAGGTTTCACCGGTGGAAGAGGCGCACAGGGATTTTGCAAGAGCTTGGGACCTTGGATCTGGCTGAGATCCCGGGGGCTGCAGAAAGGGTTGAGCAGCTCGACAAGAAGCTTCTGATTCCTAAAAAGGACGTTTCGATGGAAGCTTGGCGGCTGTATCTGCCGTTGCTTCGGCTGGTTCTTGCCAGAGATTCCCTGGGCCAATGGGTGCTCAACGACCAGGAGGCTACCTACCTGCTCAATCGCATGGAAAAATTCCGTCAGGAGTTGCTGAATGGGGTTCTCGTGATGGAGAGAACGTTAGCCTCGATGACCCCGGGAGAGGCTCAGGCGATCCTATCTTTTGAACTTAACCAGGCACTTCTTGACCCGCTGATTCAGAAACCGCTGAAAACCCCTCGGGTGACGCTGCAAAAGGCCCTGCTGAAGGAATGTGAGCGGTTGTTCCAGGTTTCTTTGGGCAGGTCCCCCACGGCTTTGGCCCTGTTAAGAGACGAGCGAGAGGCTTTATTCAAAGAGGTTCGCCAGGTTCAGGGCAGATTCTGGGCCAGCCTTCTGGGGAACTTGTCGGAAGCAGAGAAGGCTCTGACGGAGTTCGAGCGACTGGATGAGCGTTTGAGGGCGTTCGGTCCGCGGCTTGCAGGCAGGGACGTAGGGGTGGCTTCGGAGGGCGGCGGCGTGCCACCCCTACCACTGTCTCAAGAAGGAATTTTGTCTTTCCTAGACAGGATGAAGGAAAAGATAACAACACCAGCGAATTTGGGACGACTGGAAAATCCTTCTGGGCTTGATCTGTACCGATCCCTTTTGGATATCGCCCGGCTCGTCCCAGAAGGCCGTGTGAGAGAGGCTTTCGAAAGGAGCCGGTTGGATGCAGCGATCTCGCTGGAGGAATGGGAGCGGCCCTTTTTGGGTTCGTTCCGGCGGAGACTGGCTGAGCGGATTGCCCAAGAGGTCCTGGAGGATGCCCAGACCGCTCCGCCAACACAGCAGAAGGCAGCCGAACAGCGGATCTTAGAGGCAGCGGAACTGGTAGGGGAGTTTCCACAGATCGCAGGGAAACTTTTAACCACCGATCGGGCCAAGGCGAAGGCTTTACTCTCGGCTTTTACCACGGAATTGTCGGATAAGGGAAACCGGCTCCTTCGAGAATTTGTAGTGGCTAAGGCCAGCCGGGAACCTTTCCCAGAAGCCAAGGAGGATAAGCTCAGAAAACGTTACCGCAGTCTCCATTCCGGTAGAGGAGTCCCAACGCTGTACGAACGGGTAGCCTTGGATCTGGATCCCTCCCTTCTTCCCAACCGACCCATTCCTTCCGGATCGGTTTCGCCAACGATTGTAAGGAAGGAAGATTCCACCGCCGGCCTGGAGGAGAAAAAGGGCGGTTCCATTTTGGATAGGGAAGGGGAGAAGCAGATCCGCGAGGCCACTCAGGCATTAGACGGAGCCCTCCACCCCATTGGGAACCCGGTCGTTTTTTTCTCCAAGGTCGAAGCTGCGGTCGTTTTTTTCTCCAAGGTCGAAGCTGCGCTGAAGGCCATTGGAGAAGTGCCTTCTTCTCGATGGCCTAACCTTTTTCAAGAGGAGTTTAAACGACTTAGGGATCAATTGAGAATTGCCGAGAGGCATCCTGACCAGAAGGAGTTTGCCCAGAGGATGCGGCACTCCCTCTCTGATTTTCGGGACCGGTGGAACAGGTCTCTTGCCCAAGAGGGAATTTCGTCTGGCCGGGAACAAAAGCCCGCCAGTGAGAAAAAGGTCGATGGGGGAATTATCCCTCAACAGAGGCCTTTGCCTAAGCGACCATCGAAACGGCAGCGGATCATTGAGGAGCTGTCGCGGTTGCCGGATGAGAGAAAACGTCTCAAATCCCTTCGCCTGGCGGCTGGATTTCGGTCTCCCCATGAGTTAGAAAAAGCAGCCGGGGTGGCCTGGGCGACGGTATCCCGAATGGAATCCGGCAAGCGAGGAATCGGTCCCCACGTCAGGCGAAAGGTGAAAGGGCTATTGGAAAAGGAGTTGGGTCTACGACTGACGTTTCACTTCCGTTTGATAGAGTTTCCTTTAGAGCGCAGTGTCAATGTCTTGCCGACGACCGAGGATCGGTTTACTTTCCTCAAGGACGAACTTCTGGGATGGACCAAGCAAGAACTCGCTCAGCGAGCGAACGCCATCAGGAGTCTCCCTTCTCCTGCTTTGGACACGCGCTACCGCCATGCGCCGATGGATCAAACCCATTTCTGGATTCGGCGTTCCATCCGGGATGCTCTGGAACGTGGTTTATCGGAGGAGTTTCAACGCCCTGTACGGCTTGACGGACGTCTTCGGATTGTTACGAATTCGGTTGCCGGGCATCTCAGAGCTTTGCCCAATGCCGAGGCGCGTCTGACCTGGTTGTTGGAGGAGGAACTTGTCTGGTATCGGAGCGAATTTCTTAGAGAAGCGGGGTTCAAAGAGCATGGGAAGGTACAGCCCCCTCCGAATCAGCAATCCCAGGCGTTGCAGAGGTGGGAGAAACTCCGTCGCGCGCTCGAGCGAGGTTTGGCCAAGCGGGGAGAGCAGATTTCTCTTGATGCCAACTTGCTCCCTCAGACCGGCCTGGAGGAACGGAACCAGAGCAGACCCAGTGGGTTGGACCTAGGGCAACAGGTGAGGCGGCTGGTGGATACGGCGAAGGGGTTAGCCTCCTCCGGACAGGAAGGGGATGCCCTAGGGGTGCTGGATGAGGCGCTTCGGTTAGATCCTGAGAATGCCCATACCTTGGTGGAGAAGGCGAGCCTGTTGGACCGACGGCGGAGCTTAAGAAAAGCCCTTCAGGCCATTAATCGAGCCCTCTTGATCGATCGCCGTCGCATCCGTGAACTTGGGATCGGCCCGATTCGTGGTCGAGATAAATCTGGACGTATTTATCTGGTCATCCGAACGATTCGGGCAAGGATCCTGTTTCACTTAAGTCAACAAGAAAGGGATCCGACGCAGCGTCTTCATTTCCATCGAGGAGCAGAGAATTCGGTTAAGCAGGCCCTCCAGTGGGATCCGACGGATCCTTGGGCGGTGAAACAAGCGGTTCAGATCATTCATAGGCGTCCAGTGGAGCACGAGAGCTATGAACAAAGGTGGGAGGATGCCCAGGAAGTGGCGGCTCCCCTCTTGGCCAGAGTGGGCAGAGGGGAGTTTCGAGAGGAAGATGACCGACTTTCTATTGCACAGATACTTCATGATCTCAAGTGGACCGAGAGAATGGTTACGTTTCTTGAGGAAACGGTGTTACCCCAGAACCCCGGGTGGCCTCCAGCGTTAAAACTCTTGAGTGAGGGAAAGCGCGATTTAAATAAACCCACCGCTGGTTTGGAGGAGCGGTGGGTGCGTGTGATTGCCGACGATGCCACGGGTGGCGCGGAGTTGGTGTTGGAGCTCGCCAAGAGAGGTAAGAGGGCCCTTCTCGTCTCTCTGGACACCCCGGATAAGCTTCTCAAGCGGTATCGGGTTATTGTGTACAACACCCTGGCTCGGAATCTGTCTCCCCGAGAGACGCGCCTTCGCACAGGCCAGGTCAAGGGTTCCATTCTTCAACCGGGAGAGTGGGCCTACCTTAAGATCGATTCGACCCTCCGTGGGAATTGGCTGGATGGGATCATCGCCTGGACCAAGAGGCTTCAACCGGAGGTGATCTTGGTGGCGCCGGCCATTGTTTCACAGGGAAGAGCGACCCGACAGGGAGTCCATGAACTCCTCGAGGGAGGGAGTTGGATCCCCCTGCATCAAACCATGTACCGTGACCTGATTGATCCGGGACTGGTTCAATCAGAATCCAATCTTCAGGAATATCTGCGGCAGCGGGTCTCGGCGAAGGTGGAGCTCCTCAACCGAGAGGTCATTGAGCAAGGGTCTGAAGAGGTTCGCAAACGGCTCGCCGGTGTGGAAAAAGGGACTTACCTCGTGGCGGATGCCACCGAGAGCCGACACCTTGAATCCATAGCTGAAGCTGTCCATGAGCTTCCCCGACCGATCCTTTGTTCCGGTTCTGCCGGCCTCTTCGGCACCCTGGTCAAGGAAGAGAAATCGGTTGAATTAGTGCCCTGGGTGGAACAGCTCATCAAAAAGACTTCACGGGGCAGAGGGAAGGTGTTGGTACTGGCCGGCTCTCGTCACCCAAGATCAGACGAACAGGTCAGAAGAGCTCTCGAGAGTCTTCCGGGTCGCGTGGCCCTGCTGAAGATTTCCACGGAAGGCTTCCAAAGAAGGCAGACTCGAGCTGCTGGGATTCGGCGTGCCCAGCGGAAGATCCATCGAGCTTGGCAGCAGGCCCAAGGTGTCATCCTCCAGTTCGAGCCGCCGCGTCTTAAGAAACGGAGCCACCAAACACAGCGTGCCATGGCGGAATTTTACCGTGAACTGTTCGGCACAAGGGAGATTCAAGGTCAGCTCGGCCTTCTCGTTGTTTTTGGGGGAGACACCTTGGGTACAGTTCTAACGGGCTTCCAAGCCGGGTTTACCGCTACAGGAGAAGTGGCTCCTCAGATCTCTTACGGGCAGCTCATCACCATGGATCGACCGCCTTTGCCTCTCATCAGCAAAGCCGGCGGATTTGGGGATCGGGACTTGCTCGTCGATATCCTGACCCAAGCGCGTGCCATCGCCCCTGCCCGCCTGGGGATTACCATGGGGGATCCGGCGGGGAGCGGGCCGGAGCTGCTCCTTCGGGCTCTCGTCCAAGAACCCACCTTCCTGGAAAAGGCGGAGCTTCTCGTCATTGGCGATGCCAAGGTCCTCAGGCAAGCGCGGGATTACTTTAAAATTCGAGGGGCTCCTCAAATTCGGGCGATTGCTCGGGTGGAAGAGGCCCGATTTGTTCCAGGGGTTCTCAATGTGATGGATCTTGAGAATGTCAATTCGGAGATCCTCAAGAAAAGTTTTGGCCCGGTCGGTGTGGATTTGGACGAGGAAACCCGCCGTCATTTTGGCCAAGCAGCCCTGCAGTCTATCGATGGGGGAATGGAGTTGGCTTCGGCAGGGAAGGTGGATGGCCTGGTCACCCTGCCGGTTACCAAGGAGGATATCGATCTGGTTTCTCCAGGTTTCCGAGGCCATACCGACCATCTGGCCAAGGGGTTAGGCACCCTCACCGGCTCTGGGGTGGTCACCATCGCCTTGATTTACGGAAAGCTCCGGGTCCTTCACGTGACGACGCACCTGTCGCTTAAAAAGGTGGTGGAGGAGTTCCAGAAGCCGGAGATTACCGATAAGATTCTAGAGCTCATTCGGATAGCAGACCAGATGGGACGTCGCTACTTCGGTTTTAGCCTGGCGAAACGACCTCGCATTGGGGTATTGGGACTCAACCCTCATGCCGGAGAAGGGGGACTGCTGGGCACGGAGGATCAAGAACGGATTCAGCCGGCTATTGATCAGGCTTTGGAAGAAGGATTGAACGTTGCGCCACACCCGGTCCCTGCCGACACGGCCTTTACCAGAGAGGTCCGCAATGGCTACGATTTCATCATCGCCATGTCCCACGATCAGGGCCACGGACCCTTTAAGGCGCTGGCCGGGTTTGAGGGGGTGAACGTAACCGGGAATCTACCGATTGTTCGTACCAGCCCAGACCACGGAACCGCTCGGCAGGAGGCCTGGAACAGAGATCGGGATGTCTCCCTTACCACGAGAGGGCTCATCGCCTCCATCCGCTCCGCCATCAAGATGGTCCACGCCGCCCCCCGCTCTGCCTTGATGTCGAAGGAGACTACCGCCGGCCTGGAGGAGACCGCCAAGGAAAAAGCGAAAAGGGTCAAGGGGTTGCTAGAGGTGGCTTCCCACTTGGCTTCTGCAGAGAGATTTGAGGATGCCTTGGAGAAAGCTCGGGAGGCTTTTCGGTTGGATTCCGGCAACACGGCGGTCGTAGTGCAGTTAGCAAGTCACTTGGATCGGATCGGATATCGGGATCAGGATTCTGAGAAAGTCCATAATGCGCTAAGCGCTATTGAGGTGGTTCTTGGGAAACTCCCGAAGAATCCGGGCGCGCTAACGGTCAAAGCCAGAATTCTGTTTCATCTCAGTAAACTGGAGAAGGACGAGAAGAGCCCAGAACGCCACATCGAGGCAGAGAGAATCCTTTGGCGCGTTCTCAGGGAAAATTTCCCAGACCACCGGGCAACGCTTACGCTCGTCCACGTTATCCATGGTCGTTCTCACGAAGACGCCCGGTTTCAAGGTAAGCATGTCGATGCCCTGCGGGTTGCGTTGCGAATTTTGGAAAGAGGTGAGCCCCGTCGAATGAAATACCGAGAATGGTTTGCCCAGCTCTTATTCGACTTAGGAGACCTGGGATGGGCAGACCATGTTGCCAGTAAAATGGTTCAACAGGGTCGTAAGGGACCCCCTTCTTTCCGCCGCCTTGTTGAGAATATCCCAGCCAGGCGCAAGGAGTTCGGTGATATGAAACTCATGTTGCGTGCGGCCTTGAAGGGGCTCAGCGATTGGGACAGAACGGTTTTCTACCGGGCGCGGAATCGCAGTTTGGGATCCCTCGCTGGCCCTTCGGTTCGTGCTCCGGACTCGCTCGGAGCCGGTTTGGAGGAGTTGCCGGAGCCGGTGGCGGAGGCGTTGAGGGCGGAGCCGGAGGCGGCGGTGACGAGGGCGGTGGTACTGGATGCGGATGGGATTCCGCAGGTGGTGGTGACACTTCGGGTACCGGTTGATGTTCCGTCGGCTCCCAAGATTTTGGTGAAGCCGGTGGTGTTGGCGCAGTTGGGGTTGTTGCCAGATCAGGTCGTGGGACGATTCCAATCCTGGGGATGGTCGGTGACGTTCATGCCGGCCGATTTAACGGGGAAACGGCTTCTGGGGGAAGTCGACGCTGGCCTTGAAGAATGGGAGGGCCCCCTTTTCGTGATCGTCGATGAAAAGTGGGAGGAAACGGTTAAGCAACTACCGGCCTACTCCCGTGTGACGGCGGTTGCCTTGGATCGATCGTTGGCGCATGCCCTGGATCCTGACCTGCTGGTTTTGTCTCTCTTGCAGGCTTTCAAGAACCTTCCCGGCCGGTTCCTCAGGCCGGAATATTTCCTTCAGACCGGCTTGGAAGAGATCGTCGTCGCTACCCAGTTGTAGTACAATTCACACCGGTATTTCGACTGCTCTGCTATTGAAGGAACGGCGAAAGGGAAGGCTTCTCGAAGAACGCAAGATAAAGAGACCATTTAGGGCTGACCCTATGATAGTATGCATGGGGTAATTGTTATGGAAATTTCATGGGCGGTTACTCGAGAAAAGATTGAGCAGGCTGTTAAGAGGATCATCCGTTTTGAGCAGCCAAGGAGGGTTGTTTTGTTTGGTTCCGCGGCGCATGGCAATGCCACACTTCACAGCGACGCGGATATTCTCGTGGTAACCAAGAAGGAAGTGGACAGCTCTCGTAAGGAGAGTGTTCGGATCCGTCGGCAACTACGTGGTATTTCCATGCCAATGGACATCCTGGTGATTTCAGAAAATCGCCTAAAGGCATTGGCCGACCATCCCGGACTCATCTATCGGGAGGCCCTGCGGCATGGAAAAGTCCTCTATGAGGCCGCAGCCTGAAAAGGGGATTCCGGGATCGCCAAGAGAATGGCTGATCCACGCTGAAAGTGATCTAAAACTGGCCTGCTTGGCCAGAGATTCCGAAGGTGTTTTACCGGAACAGAGCTGTTTTCACTCCCAGCAGACGGCTGAGAAAGCCTTGAAAGCTGTTCTCCTTTTCAATAAGATCGATTTCCCCCTTACCCATGATATCGAAGAGCTACTTGAACTCGGTAAACAAGGAGGTTTAACGCTGCCCTCCCAGATAGAGGAGGTAGGTAGCCTTACTCCCGATGCCGTGGAGGCCCGCTACCCTGGTCATTTTGAAGAAATTACATCTCCCGACGTTGATGAGGCAATCCGCGTAGCTGAAGTAGTTCTTCAGTGGGCTAGGGAGATCGTTGGAGAGTCGTAACCCCGTTAAATCTAAGCTATGGTTTCCAGCCGGTCGCCGTACATCAGGCATCTGTTTGTCTGCGTGAATCAGCGGGATCCCGGTGTGACCTGCTGTTCTCACACTGGCGGGGAGGCGATCCTGGAGGAGCTTAAAGGCTACGTGAAGGCCAACGGATTACAGGGAAAGGTGCGGGTGAGCAAGTCCGGCTGCATGGACCTTTGCGCGCAGGGGCCGAACGTGATGGTGGAGCCGGACCACCGGTGGTACCGCCATGTGATGCTGGAGGATGTGGAGAAGATTATTGAGAAAGAGCTTAAACCGCTCATGCAAAAGGGGTCAGACCCCTTCTGGTCTCTATCGGTGCCAGGTCTTAGACCTGGCACCGATTTCCCATCTGCCCAGCCGATCCGCGCCTTTCTCTTTGATCTGGGCAACGTCTTGGTTCAGTTTGACCACCTGCGGGCGGCCGAGCGGATCGCGGCCAACGCGAAGGTAACCCCAGAAGAGCTGTACCGGCTGTTCTTTGAGTCTCCCCTGATCATCGAGCACGATGAAGGCAAGATCTCGACCGCCACCTTTTTCGAACGGTTGAAGGCCCAGATTGGGTTATCCCTGTCTTTTGGAGAATTCTTGGAAATCTGGAATGGGATCTTCACCGAGAATCGGCCGGTCGCCCAATTGGTCCGACGGTTGCTCGCCCAGTACCCCTGTTATCTCATCTCGAATACCAACCGGCCCCATTTCGAACATTGCGTTGAACGTTATCCGGTGCTCAAGGAGCTCACCGGGCGGATCTTATCCTATGAAGTGGGGGTGTTGAAGCCGCATCCGAAGATTTATCGCCGGGCATTGGAGCTGGCCCAGATACCGCCTTCCCAGATCTTCTACGTGGACGATCGAGCCGATCTCATTGAGGCCGGTCGGTCGATCGGGTTCCAGGTGCATCGGTTTACCGACACCGAGGGACTTCTTTCCGAGTTGAAGGCCAAGGGGATCAACCACGGAGTTTAGAGCCGGCTCTTAGTACCGTTCGATCTGGTTGAGCAGGATGTAGCTTAGGTAATCCTTTTGGGCGATCAAGCGTAAGGCCCCCTTGCGCCGGCGCCAAAAGGCGTACAGGCTGATCCGCAGGTTCAAGGCGGCCGCCTCCTCCTTGTAAAAGCGGAGGTAGTAAAGTTCCACCGCCTGACGCTGGGAAGGCGGCAACCCCTTCACCGTTCCATGGACCCGTTCGTGATGGTAAGGGTTGAGGAACTGGTACGGGACGCATCGAAGATACGAGTAGCCGGTGAGCTTGCGCTGAGCGGGATCCGGAGGATTCTCCAGGGTCCGGTAGTTTTTCAAAAGGGTGGGCCAAAAGGTCTGCTTGAAAACCCAGCGGAATCCGGTGGTCTCGAAGGGAGGGATCGCGGCGTAGTTCAAGCCCCGCCGATGCGGGACTCTTCTCGACGGGCCGCTATCGCAGCCAGAAACGTAGAGGAAGAGGCACTCTTTAAAGGTTCGGTAAACAATTCTCTGAAAATCGTTCTGGGAGAAGGCGCGGTAGTCTCCTCGGCAGTAAAGCTTCTCCTCCATGGACCGCAGGACAAAACGGCATCCCTCGGTCGAAAGGAGAAATTCCCAACAGGAAAGGGCCCATTGGATGGCCGGCTGAAACTCGGCCAGCAGCTCTCCATAGGCCTGGCCGAAGCCGGAGCTGTCTTGGGATTGATGGGCTTTCGCGGCCTGGGCGACCAGTTTTTGAATGGGGGCTTTTCCCCGCTGAAAGCAGGGAGCCTTCGGCCGCCGAAAGAGCTGAGGCAACCATAGGTCTAGAGGGGGCGCTTCCTCCTCGACAAAGGAAAAAGGATCCTTCAACAGAATCATTGGACGCCTCGGCGATAACCGCGCATCTTGAAGTAAGTATAGCACAGGACCTCCCCTCGTTGACAAAAGGCCCGGACCTTCGATAAGCTAGTGAAAACAACCCATGTCGTTGACGAATCCCAATTGGTTTGCCCTCATTAAACTTCTGGGAGACGACCATCCCCAGGTGGTGGAGACGGTCCACGCCAAGCTTCAGGAGCTGGCCCCCGCCGTGGTTCCCCTTCTGAAACAGGCGGCCGAGTCGAACGAGGATCCGAAGGTCCGGTTAGGAGCTCGGGCGGTCTTGGAGAGGATTCGTCTGGCCCAGATCCACCGGGAGTGGGATCGGTTCTCCGGTCTGCCGGATGCCCAGCTCAATTTGGAAAAAGGGGTCTTCCTTCTCGCCGGGATTTCCTATCCGGATCTCGACCCGAAGCCTTACCAACTTCGGCTGGACGAGTTGGCCGATCGGATCCGCCCGGCTTTGAAGGCGGTGATCAAACCGCTGGATCGGCTGAAGGTGATGAACCGCGCCCTGTTCAAAACCGAGAAGTTTCGAGGGAATTGGGCCGACTATTTTGATCCGGAGAATTGTTATCTTCATCGCGTGCTTGAGCGGAAACTCGGAATTCCGATCAGCCTTTCGGTCCTGTACCTGTTGGTGGCGGGGAGGCTGGATCTGCCGATCGAGGGGGCCGGCATCCCGGGCCACTTCATGGTGAAGTACAGGGACGGCGAGACCGAGTGTTACGTGGACGTCTTTAACGAAGGAAGATTCCTCTCCCGATCGGAATGCGTCCAGTTTATTGTTGAGGCGGGGTATCCGTATCAGGTGGCTTTCCTAGAGGGGATCAACGCCCGGGAGATCTTAGCCCGCATGATTCGTAACCTCATCCTGATTTACATGGATCGCCAGGAGAAGTCGTTGGAGCAGACCTTCACTGGATTTCTGAGGATCCTCTATCCTATCTACAGAACCGAAGCGGAGTCGTAAAGGGTAACCTTGGGCGCCATCCCCATTCGCATTGGGCATAGCCCGGATCCGGACGATGCCTTTCTCTTTTACGCCCTGACCCACGGAAAGCTGGACCTGCCCGGTTTTAGGATGACTCACCTGCTGGAAGGGATCGAGCAACTCAACCAACGGGCCTTGAGTGGGGAACTGGAGATGACGGCCATCTCCTTGGCCGCCTACCCGTATTGTGCCGATCGGTATCTGCTTCTGACGACCGGAGCCAGCGTCGGGGACCGGGTGGGCCCGATGGTGGTGGCGAAGGAGGAGCTCTCCCTCGAGACTCTTCAAAAGGTTCCGGTCGCGGTGCCGGGTCGGTTGACCACCGCGACCCTCCTGCTCCAGTTGGCCGTGGGGCAAATTCAACAGGAAGTTCTCCCTTTCGATCAAATCCTCCCGGCGGTCAAAGAAGGCCGCGCGGCCGCCGGGGTCCTCATCCATGAAGGACAACTGACGTACCCCGAGTGGGGATTAAAGAAGGTTCTGGATTTAGGCCAGTGGTGGTGGCAGAAGACCGGGCTTCCGGTTCCTTTAGGGGTGAACGTGATCCGGCGGGATCTGGGAGCCGCGGTCATCGATCGGCTGAACCGAGCCTTTCGAGAGAGCCTCGGGTACGCCTTCGCCCATCGCGAGGAGGCTTTTTCATACGCCTTGAAATTTGGACGGGGGCTCGATCGGGATCGAGCCAACTTATTTATCGGGAGGTACGTCAACCGCTTCAGCCTCGATGCCCGATCGGAGGCGGCGGCCGCCATGCAGCGGCTCTTGGATTGGGGTGCCGAGGCCGGATTCGTTCCCCATCGGGTCCCGATCGAATTCGTTTGAAACGGATATCACGCCATGAGACTTAAAGGAAAGGTGGCGCTGGTCACTGGCGGGGCGAAGCGGGTCGGTCGAGCCATTGCCCTGGGGTTGGCTGGTCGGGGTTGCCGGGTCGCCATCACCTATCGGACGTCCGAAAAGGAGGCCTGGGCCACGGTCCGGTCGATCCGCCGTCATGGGGCAAAGGGACTGGCCCTCCCGGTCGATCAGCGGGAACCTTTGCAGGTCCGGGCCGCGGTGAAACAGGTTCTGAAAACCTGGGGGCGAATCGACGTCTTGATCAACAACGCCTCCTCCTTTTATCCGACCCCTTGGGCCGAGGTGACTGAGACCCAATGGGAGGATCTGGTATCGACGAATCTCACCGGTCCCTGGCGTTTTGCACAGGCGGTGGCTCCGTTGATGATCCGTGAGCGGGCAGGCAAGATCGTCAACATCGTGGATACCGCTGCCTTCTCTCCATGGACCGACTATCTTCCCTATTGTGCGGCGAAAGGGGGTCTTGTGACTCTGACGAAAGGATTGGCCAAGGCGTTGGCGCCGCATGTGCAGGTCAACGCGATCGCCCCTGGGCCCATCCTATTTCCTCCAAAGATGACCAGCCAGGAGAGAGAGCGGGCGATCCGTCGAACGCTGCTCAAACGGGTGGGCCATCCAGAGGACATCGTCCAGGCGGTTCTTTTCTTTTTGGAAGGTTCCGATTTCGTGACCGGGACGATCCTCCCCGTGGACGGTGGGAGGCTCCTTGCCTGATCCGATTCCTCTCGATGTGGTTGTTGCTGTCATTGAGCGGGAGAGCCGCTACCTCATCACCCAACGTCTGGAAAATGACTCCTTCGGTGGATGGTGGGAATTCCCGGGAGGAAAGGTGAATCCTGGAGAATCCCTGGAGGCCGCTGTGGTGCGTGAGATCCAGGAAGAGTTGGGATTAACGATTGAAGTGGGTATCCTGTTTCAGGTGATTGAGCACCGCTATCCCGAACGGTTCCTTCGACTCCACTGTTTCGCCTGTCGGATCACGGCAGGAGAGCCGAAAGCGGTGGAGTGCGCCGCCTGGCGATGGGTGAATCCCGATGAGTTTCGCCAATTCAAATTTCCGCCGGCCAGTGAATCGCTCCTGCGAAAGTTGGAAAACGGCCGGTGACGAAGCGCAAAGGTTCTTCTCGGGATTCGGAGCGCTATCTTAAAGTAGCGATACGGGCCGCCAGGAAGGCGGGCAAAATTCTCCTGGGGTCTTTGGGCCGGCTCAAGCGGTCCGATGTGAGCCGAAAGGGAGAATCCGATTGGGTGACCACCATCGATCGCTCCTCGGAAGAGGCGATCATCCGTGTTCTCACGCGGGCCTTTCCGGACCACACGATCAAGGCGGAGGAATCGGCCCCTTCGGCGACGGCCAGCCCTCACCAGTGGCTGATCGATCCGTTGGACGGGACGGTCAATTACATCCATCAATTTCCGATCTTCAGCATTTCGTTGGCGCTCCTGTCCCATGGATTCCTCGAGGTCGGGGTGGTTTACGATCCGTGGCGGAAGGAACTTTTCACGGCTGAAAGAGGTCGGGGAGCCTTTCTGAACGGCCGCCCCATTCGGGTCTCCCGTCACCCCACTTTACAGGAATCGCTGCTGGCGACCGGTTTCCCTTTTCGGGCCAAGGAGTATCTGGATCTTTACTTGGAATCGTTCCGCCGGATCTTTTTGGACACCGGCTCGATTCGTCGGGCCGGATCCGCGGCGCTGGATTTGGCTTACGTCGCCTGTGGACGGTTGGACGGTTTTTGGGAGATGTTCCTCTCCTCTTGGGATGTTGCCGCTGGCGCACTTTTGATCGAGGAGGCGGGGGGGAAGGTGAGCGACTTCTATGGAAAGGGCACCTATTTGGATTCCGGAGATATCGTCGCCGGCAATCCGGCCGTCCATACCAGGCTGGTGGAGATCCTAACCCCGCTTTTTCAGGGTAAGGTATAATGGTGCAACGGTGCCAGGCACCTTTCCAAAATGGTGCCTGGCACCGATATGAGGAGGGAAATCTTATGATCTGGCTTTGGTTTTTTGTGATTCTGTTGGTTCCAACCGTGGCCTACGCGCATTGCGATATTCCCTGTGGAATCTACAGCCCCGAGGCGGCCCTTTTGGCGGCCAAGACGGTCTGGACGTTGGTCAAGAAGATCCTAGATTTGAAGGCCCCGGCTCCTGGCGCCTCGCCGGCCGAGGTCGATGCCTTTCAAAATACCGTCAGCAGAATGGTGGCGGTCAAGGAGGAGCATGCCCAGGTTTGCAAGAAAGAGCTGTTGATCCTTTGGGCCGACTACTTCAAGCCGGAACATCTGGCGATGTTCCCCAGGCTCCACGAGACCTTTTGGAATGCGGCCAAGCTCTGTTCGAAAAATAAACAGAATGTGGATTCCAAAGCGGCCGAGGATTTGAAGACGGCTGTCGACGATATCGCTCAGATATTCGCCAAGGCCGAGGAGGCGAAAAAGGCTGCTGCGGTGGTGGGGGCCAAGTGACGGGGCGATAGCCCCGTCATCCTCACGAAAGTGAGGATCCCCGCTTTCGCGGGGATGACACTTTATGCCTGACGTCGAGAACGTCGTCATCCTAGGCTCCGGCTGTGCGGGCCTCACCGCCGCCATCTACACGGCCCGGGCAAGTCTCAAGCCCCTGTTGGTGGAGGGTCTCCAGGTGGGTGGACAGCTGGGACTGACCACCGATGTGGAAAATTACCCCGGTTTCCCGGAGGGGATCCAGGGTCCAGAGCTGATGGATCTGATGAAGAAACAGGCGGCCCGGTTTGGGACCCGCTTTGTCGCCGGGGACGCTACGAAGGTGGAGGTGAACATTCGGCCGTTCACCGTGGAGGTAGAGGATCAGCGCTTCCAGGCGAAGACCCTCATTGTGGCGACCGGGGCGTCGGCCAAATTTCTGGGGCTCGCTTCGGAGAAGGCCCTGCTCGGCCACGGGGTCTCCGCCTGTGCGGTCTGCGACGCCTTCTTCTTTAAGGGAAAAGAGGTCGTGGTGGTGGGCGGTGGAGATACGGCGATGGAGGAGGCGACCTTCTTGACGAAGTTTGCGTCCAAGGTGACCGTGGTCCATCGCCGGGACAGCTTAAGGGCCTCCAAGATCATGCAGGAGCGGGCCAAGGCCAATCCCAAGATCCACTGGGTTTGGAATTCAGCCGTCGTCGATATCTACGATCCGGCCAAGAAGAAGGTGAATGGAGTCCGATGGAAGGATCTTAAGTCGGGCCAGGAAACCGATTTTCCCTGCGAGGGGGTTTTCATGGCCATTGGGCATCGGCCGAACACCTCCTTCTTGAGCGGCCAGGTGGAGCTGGATGAGAAGGGATATCTCGTTTTGAAGAAGGGAACTCAAACCTCGGTTCCCGGGGTGTTCGGCTGTGGGGACATCCACGATATCCGTTACAAACAGGCGGTTACGGCTGCCGGCTGGGGCTGCATGGCGGCGATGGATTGCGAGCGTTACCTGGAGGAGCAAGGGGTCTGACCCCTTGGGGTCAGACCCCATTAGGTTTTATGAGTTTAGACAGTCTATTCGACCTGAAAGACAAAGTGGCCTTGGTTACCGGCGCCTCCCGCGGATTGGGTCAGGCCATGGCCGTGGCCCTTGCGCAAGCCGGCTGTCACGTCGGTTTAAATGCCCGCTCGGCCGATTCGTTGAAGGAAACCGCCAACGCCATCCAGGGCTTGGGTCGAAAGGTCTTCTTGGCGGCTGGGGATGTGAGCGATGAGGAGCAGGTTAAACAGTTTGTTAAGGGGACCTACGATCACTTTGGAAGGATCGACATCCTCCTCAACAACGCCGGCGTCTGGGAGGGGACCTATTTTTTAAGGCTTCCCAAAGAGGATTGGGACAAGGTGGTGGATGTCAATCTGACCGGCGCTTACCTGGTCACCAAGGCGGTCGGGCGGGTGATGCTCAAGCAGCGGTCTGGAAAAATCATCAACATGGCCTCGGTCCTTGGGATCCGGGGCTCTCCACAGGCGTTGGCCTACTGCGCCGCCAAGGCCGGGGTGATCCAGATGACTCGGGTGATGGCCATCGAGTTGGGGCCAGCCGGCATCCAGGTCAACTGCATCGCCCCGGGACTGTTTGCCACCGACATGACCAAGAAATACACCGAGAGCAAGGAGGCGATCCAGGGGTATCTTTCCAAAATCCCTTTGCGGCGATACGGCCAGCCCCAGGAATTGGCTGGGCCCGCCGTCTTCTTGGCTTCCAAGGCGTCGGATCACATCACCGGCCAAACGATCGTCATCGATGGCGGCGAAAGCCTTGTTTAAAACGGTACCAGGTACAAAATCGGACCAACTTTTTAAAAGTTAGGCCAAAATTGTACCAGGTACAATTTTGGAGGTGGGGGGATGGGAACACTTTCAGGTAAGAAGGTGTTGATGGTGATTGCGTCCAGCCAGTTTAGGGACGAGGAGTACCAGAAGCCGCGGGCCATCCTTGAGAGGGAAGGGGCTTCCGTCACCGTGGCCTCTTCCAGCTTGAAAGAGGCGGTCGGGATGCTGGGCTTAAAGGTCAAGCCGGATATTCTCCTTGAAAGTGCCAAGATGGATTCGTTTGACGCCGTGGTTTTTGTCGGTGGAATGGGTTCCACCGAATACTGGGAGAATCCGACCGCTCACGCCTTGGCGAAGACGGCTTACGATTCGGGGAAACTTACCTCAGCGATTTGCCTGGCACCGATGACCTTAGCCAACGCGGGACTGCTCAAAGGGAAACGGGCCACCATCTGGCGGGATGCAGCCGGCGATTTCAAAACCAAAGGGGTCGTTTACACAGCTAAGGCGGTCGAGAAAGACGGCAAATTGATCACCGGATCCGGCCCGGAAGCGGCCGAGGCGTTTGGCAAAGCGTTGGTCGAGGCGTTGAAATAGAGAAGCGTTCTCTTATTCTCGCCATCGATCAGGGAACAACCGGCAGCCGCGCGATCCTCTATTCCAAGGCCGGCCGGCCGGTCGCTCAAGCCTACCAGGAGATTCGTCAATACTATCCTAAACCCGGATGGGTCGAGCATGACCCCGAGGAGATTTGGGGCTCTACCCTGAAGGTGATCGAACGCGCTCTCGCCCAATCCCGAATGAAGCCGATCGCCATCGCCGCTATCGGAATCACCAACCAGCGGGAGACCACGATCCTCTGGGACCGGAGAACCAGCCGTCCCGTTCATCGAGCCATCGTCTGGCAAGACCGCCGCACCGCTGACCTTTGCCGCTCACTTAAACGGTACGAATCAGAAGTTCGCCGGATCACAGGCCTCGTCCTGGATCCTTATTTTTCCGGTACCAAGATCGCCTGGCTCCTCCGGCATCAGCCCTCCATCGCCCGGGCGGCCCAGGCAGGACGGCTGGCCTTCGGAACGGTGGATAGCTGGTTACTCTGGAAGTTGACCGGTGGCCGAACGCACGCGACCGACTTGACCAACGCCTCTCGTACCCTGTTGCTCGAACTGGATACAGGGAAGTGGTCCGAACGAATGCTCCAGATGTTGGGGATCCCGAAAGGGCTCCTCCCTGAGGTGCGGCCTTCGAGCCATCGATTTGGGTCAACCGCTCGGGGGGGGCCTTTGCCGGCTGGAATCCCGATTACCGGGATTGCCGGTGATCAGCAGGCGGCCCTTTTTGGACAAGGCTGCACCGAGCCGGGTCAAGCGAAGAATACGTACGGGACCGGATGTTTTCTCCTGATGCAGACCGGTCAACGCCGGATTCCTTCCCGGCACGGCTTGATCACGACGGCCGCCTGCGATGCGGGCGGCCAACCGGCCTTTGCCCTGGAAGGGTCGGTCTTCATTGCGGGCGCGGCGATTCAGTGGCTTCGGGATGGGCTCAAGGTCATTAAAAGCGCATCGGAATCGGAACGGTTGGCCCGTTCGGTTCCAGATACGACCGGGGTTTACTTTGTCCCGGCTTTTGTGGGGCTTGGGGCTCCTTATTGGCAGCCGAACGCCCGAGGGCTCCTCTGTGGATTGACCCGAGGCGTGACACGCGCCCATCTGGTGCGGGCCGCTTTGGAGTCGATCGCTTACCAATCGCAGGAGGTGTTGCGTGCCATGGAGCAGGACGCCTCCATGAAACTCAGGTCCCTCCGGGTGGATGGTGGAGCGGTGAAAAACAACTTTCTCCTTGGATTTCAGGCGAATCTCTCCGGCGTTCCGGTCATCCGTCCTAAGGTGATCGAGACTACTGCCTTAGGGGCTGCCCAGTTGGCTGGACTCACCGTGGGATTCTGGGGAAAGAGAGATCTGGATCGGATGCGTCAGGTCGAGCGGATCTTTCGACCTCGGTGGAGCGGACGCCAGCGAACCGAGGCTCTCGCCGGTTGGCGGGCGGCGGTCCGCCGCACCCTGTAAGGCCTCAGCAAACGAAATGTTGTTACTTCGTCATTGCGCATTGCTTTACGCGTTCGCTATAGTTTAACCCATGGTTCGTGACCCGGGTAGATTAGCTCGCCAGAATTTTGATCTCCTCGTGATCGGCGGAGGCATCGTTGGGGCCGGCATCGCCTGGGACGCCGCCCTTCGGGGCATCTCCTGTGCGTTGGTCGAACAGGGAGATTTTGCTGGTGGGACCTCCTCGAAAACGACCAAGCTGATCCACGGCGGAATCCGGTATCTGGAGCAACTGGAGTTTAAGCTGGTCCATCAGTCGATCCGGGAGAGAAAACTGCTTCTTCAGCAGGCCCCCCAACTGGTCAAGCCGCTTCCGTTCTTGATCCCTGTGAAGGGAAAGTGGCCTCGTCCTTGGCCCTTGGTGGTTCTAGGAGTGACCCTGTACGATTGGCTGGCGGGGAAAGGGGCCGTACAGAGGCATCGGTTTCTCCGGGTATCCGAGGTTCGAGAAACCGATCCCCTCTTATCCGAGGCCGACATTCACCGGGCGGCGGTTTATTACGACGCTCAGATGGACGATGTCGGCCTCGTCTTAGAGGTGATTCGGGCCGCTTCTTGGGCTGGGGCGGTGGTGGTCAATCACTGTTCGGTGACTCGATTCCTAATGGAAAATGGCCGGGTCCATGGAGCCGAAGTGGAGGATCGGATAACCGGTGAGCGCCGTTCCGTCCAAGCCGCGGTCGTGGTGAACGCCACCGGCCCCTGGGCCGATCGGATTCGCCAACTCGCCAACCCAAACGTCCGGCCGATTGTCCGGATGAGTAAAGGAATTCACCTGGTTTATCCGGACTTGGGGTTGAAGCAGGCGTTGCTTTTGTCCGCTCCTCAGGATGGGCGGATCTTTTTCCTGATCCCGTGGCGAGGGTTGACCCTGATCGGAACCACCGATACCGATTTCGAAGGGGACCCGGCTGAGGCGAGGGCCACGCAAGCGGATGTCCGTTACCTCATCGATGAAACCCATCGGGCGCTGCCTTCCCTTCGACTGGAGTCGGGGAAAATCCTTTCTACCTTTGCTGGGGTTCGACCGTTGGTGGCTGAGGAGAAGAAAGATCCATGGGCGGTGAGCCGATCCCATCTCATCCATGAAGATTCCAATGGTTTGATCTCGATCGTGGGAGGAAAATTCACCACCTTTCGGGCGATGGCCGAGGAGGTGGTCAATCGCTTAGTCCATCGATGGCCCGAGAGGCGGCTCAAGCCCTGTGAGACGGCCAAGGCGCCGTTGGGGTCTTCCTCGCTAAGAGAGCGATCCGAGAGGATCTCCTCCTGGACCCGAGCCGACGCCCGCTTGGGCGAACCGCTGTGTCCGCACCATCCCTTTCTGAAGGCGGACGTCCGTTACGCGGTCGAAGAGGAGATGGCGATCACGCTCAGAGACCTCCTCTGGCGTCGATTTCAAATAGGCCATTCGGTCTGTCACGGCTTGGACGCTGCCGAACCTGCCTCCGAGCTGATGGGGGCAATCTTAGGCTGGCCCACCGAGGAGCGAACCCGTCAACTCACCCGCTACCGCGAGGAGGTGGCGCAACACCAACTTACCTTACCGTGAACCTGTCATTCACGGAAACGGTACCCGATTTGTATCTCTGAGTTTGCGCTGGTGGAACCGACTTGGATGGGTGCCACTAGGCGGACCTCTTTAAAGTAACAGAGGGCCTCTTGGCGGGTCTGGCAGTAATAGAGGGTCATTCCCACCGTGATTTTACCGGAGCCCTCTTTCAGTTGGACCGGGATCTCCAGGGGAAACTTAGGGTTAGAAGTGACCAAGCTGTGCGACCCTCCGGAAAATTGGACCTGGGGATTCTCCGAGGTGATGACTACTTTTGAAGGAGCGCCCGGATTGAATTTGTATCCCGCCGGAAGTTTCAATTGGACCGTGAGCGTACCCTTTCCGGCCCGAATGATTTGAGGAGCCAGTTCGATCATTTCCCCTGAGAAGCCTGCGGGTTTCGGAGCCGAAGCCAGTTTCTCTACGTTTTTAAGTTCCAGGGTCCGGACCTCTTGGGTTTTCAAATCAGCGACTCGGATCACGTGGTTGTTGGTGTCGGCGATGTAAAGAAGGTTGCCGGCCACCGTCAGGCCTCCCGGTTCATCGAAGAGGGGATCGGTGCCGTCGCGGAAGCCGGCTTCGCCGGTTCCTAGGAACGTCTCCGCAGCCTGGGTGGTGGGAAAGACCCGCTTGATCTTGTTGTTGTAGGTATCGGCGACGTAAAGAACCCCTTCGTGGAACGTTACCCCGAGCGGGTGCTGAAGGCGCACGCTGGGTCCTACTCCATCCACATCTCCAAACTCAAAGAGATCCTCTCCAACGATCGTTTCGACTTGGTTACCAGGAGGCAAGTCGGCTGCGCGGATAGAACTGATCTCGCTGTCGGCAAAGTAAAGTTTCTTACCGTCGGTGGTGATCCCACTGGGTTGGGCCAGGGCGGCCGATTCCAATGGGCCATCGATCCGGGCCTCTCGACCGCTCCCCGCGTACGGCTCGACCCGTTGCGAGAAAAGGTCCATGACCCAGAGCTGGTGTGTGCCGGCCATGGCGATGTACAGCCTTTTTCCGACCAAACCCAAGTCCCATGGGGAACTCAAATCCGCCTTTGTCCCGATTCCACCCGTTGATCGGAAGGGGGCCTGTTTCCCTGTGCCGGCGAGAGTGACGACCGTCCTGGAGGTGAAATCGACCTTCCGAATGGCGTGGTTTTCCGTATCGGCCACGTAGAGGTTCTCTCCATCGAGGGCCATTCCTTGAGGATGGTTGAAGGAGGCGGTTTCAAAGGGCCCATCTTCCAGGCCGATTGCACCATGGCCGACGACTTCTTGAACCGTTCCATCGGAAAGGGAAGTGATCACCATCCGGTTGTGGTTGGAGTCGGCGATGAACAGGCGATCCGAACCGGAATCGGCCAGGACCTTTCCAGGGAAGGAGAGAAGCGTTTTAGGAGAGGAAGATCGCTCGAGGTTCAGGGGAAGGGGTTTGCGGTCGATCAATCCTCTCGCATCGAACTCGGCAATCACCTTGGCGATCAGTCGATCAAACGGATCAAAGATCCCCTCTCCGGAGTAATGGCCGATCATCTTGCCCAAGGGATCGATCAAAAACAGGGTGGGCCACGCCCGGGCGCCGTAGATTTCCCAAATCTGCATGTGAGGGTCGTTCACCACCGGGTGCTCAATCTCGTAGCGAAGGATCGCCTGTCGGATGTTCTGGCTTTCTCGTTCCGTGTCAAATTTCGCCGAGTGGACGCCGATCACGATAAGCTCCTTCGCGTACTTTTTCTCGAGCCGTTTCAGGTCCGGGATGATGTGCATGCAGTTGATGCAGCAGTAGGTCCAGAAATCGACGAGCACCACCTTGCCCCGCAGTTCCTTTAAGGTGAGGGGCCGGCCGGTGTTCAGCCACTCGAACCCATCCGGGAATTCAGGGGCGTTCACTTTTCCGTTGTATTCCGCCATGCGAATCTTTCCGTCCTTTACGGAAGATGTTTTACCATATCCCAGGGCGATTCCTAAACCGCATAAGAGAAGAAGACCAACCAGGAGTCTCAACACAACAGGGCTTGCAGAGCCCCTTCCAGGTCCGGGTGGTGGAATCGGTAGCCGGTTTGAAGCAGCCGGGCCGGTTCCACGCGGGTGCTGGCTAAAAGGGCCTCATCGGCTAATTCTCCGAAGGCGAGTCGTACCACGAAGGCCGGTACTGGAAAGATCGTAGGCCGTCGCAACACTTTCCCTAAGGTCTTGGTGAACTCCCGATTGGTGACGGGATGGGGAGACACCACATTGACTGGCCCCCGAAGGGAATCGGTCAGAAGAATATGTTGCAAGGCTCCTACCACGTCCTCGATCGAAACCCAGCTCATGTACGGTTGACCGTTACCCAAGATTCCGCCGAGGCCGATTTTAAAGATCGGTAGCATCATCTGTAGGGCTCCCCCTTTGGGACTGAGCACGATTCCGAATCGGGTCGAAACGGTTCGGATCCCTCGTTGAACCGCAGGGGTGGTGGCCTTCTCCCACGCTTGACCCACCTCGGCCAGGAAGCCGGTTCCGGGCGGGCTTTCTTCTCGGAGGGGTTCATTGCCTCGATGGCCGTAGATCCCGATGGCCGAGGCGCAAACGAAAATTCGAGGGGGATTTTTAAGACCCCGGAGGGTCTCGGCCAGAAATTGGGTTCCCTCCACGCGACTTCGTCGGATCTTCTCTTTCTTCTGGGGAGTCCAACGACCCTTGGCAATGGGATCCCCAGCTAAGTGGATGACCGCATCGAATCCTTCGATTCGGTTGGGGACAAGGATTCTTTTCTCAGGGTCCCAAGGAATTTCTTGAGATTGAGGCGGACGCCGCACCAGAGGAGTCACCCGGTGTCCCTGACTCGAGAGGGAAGAAACCAACGCCGAGCCGATGAGCCCTGTGGATCCGGTGATCAGAACGTTCATGGGCATCGGAAAGATTGTAGCAGACCCGATGTTATAATGAAAAGGTGACAGGTCGACCCGACCCCTTTAGAAAGGCCACCCTCGCATGGGCCCTGTACGACCTGGCCAATACGATCTTTGCCATCAACATGACCAGCTACCACTTCCCGGTTTGGATCGTCGTGGACCAGGGAGGAACCGAGCTGGCCTACGCCCTAGCCTTTGGGGGATCGGTCCTGGTTTCAGCGGTGGTGATGCCAGCGATAGGACGCCGGGCCGATCGGCTCGGGAAAAAGGCAGGACTCATTGGATGGACATTGGGCTCAGTCCTTCTGACCGCCTCTTTAGCTGAAGTCTCTTCCTTAGTCGGGGCGTTAGCGATCTTTGCCTTGGCCAATTTCTGCTATCAACTGGCCGGCATTTTTTACAATTCCATGCTGGCCGACGTAGCTCCTTCCAACCGTTTGGGTCGGGTCTCCGGGTTAGGGGTGGCGTTGGGATACGGAGGAACTCTCTTAGGGATCTGGGTCACTGCCCCTATCGTATCCCAGTGGGGCCGCCAGGCCGCCTTTCTTCCTACCGCTCTTCTGTTTTTGATCTTCTCTCTACCCTGTTTCCTCTGGGTGAAAGGTGGTGCCAAGCACCAAGATCGCGAAACGGGTGCCAGGTCTAAGACCTGGCACCCTTGCGTGGAAAATGGTGCCGGGCGCCCCATGCGGCCGTTTCTCTGGGCCTGCTTCTTTGGGTTAAACGCGGTGAGCACGGTAATCCTTTTCATGTCGGTTTACGCCAAACAGGCCATTGGTTTGACCGACGAGGCCTTGCATCGGTTTCTCCTGACCTCCACCGGGGCGGCCATCATCGGTTCTTGGGCTTGGGGGAGGCTCACCGATCGATGGGGAAGTCGTCGAACGCTCGGATGGGTTTGGGCCTGCTGGGTGGCTGTCTTTGGATTGGCCGCGAGCTCTTTTGATCCAAGGCTTTTCTGGTTTCTTGGCGGCCTGGCCGGATGCGCGTTAGGGGGGACGTGGGTGACTTCAAGAGCTCTCATCGTTGATCTGGTGGGGCCGAGTCGAGTGGGCGAAGCCTTCGGGTGGTTTGGGCTGGTCAGTCGCCTCTCCGCGGTGGTCGGCCCTTTGGTGTGGGGGCTCATTCTTTGGCTTGGGGTCCCGTGGGGGGCTTTCCGGTATCGATGCGGGATGGCGGCCATGCTGGTGTTTGTGATTGTTGGTTGGTGGATTTACAGGGAGTGCCAGGCACCTTATAATGGAATCCGCGATGAAAGCAGTTCTCTTTAACCAACACGGCGGACTGGAAGTTCTCAAATACGGGGAGATCCCCATCCCAAAGATCGGGGAGACCGAGGCCTTGATCGAGGTGGAGGCCTGTGCCTTGAATCATCTGGACCTCTGGGTTCGAAAGGGCATGCCGGGGATCCAGGTCCCGATGCCGCACATCCTGGGATCCGAGATTGTTGGGAAGGTGGCCAAATTGGGTTCCAGGGTGACCCACGTCAAGACCGGCCAACGGGTCCTCGTGGCGCCGGGGATCAACTGCGGCAGTTGCCCCGCCTGCCAAGCGGGAAGGGACAGCCTCTGTCGGGAGTTCAAGATCGTTGGCCTGCAGATAAACGGCGGCTATGCCGAATCTGCGGCGGTTCCTGGAAGAAATTTGATCCCCATTTCCAGCAAGCTTAAAGCCGAAGAGTGGGCCGCTGTTCCTCTGGTGTTTTTAACAAGCTGGCACATGCTGGTGACCCGAGGGGGTCTAAAGGCTGGAGAGTCGGTCCTGATCCATGGGGCCGGTTCCGGCATCGGATCAGCGGCCATTCAGATCGCCAAACTCTGTGGGGCGACGGTCTTCACCACCGTGGGATCGGATGAAAAATTAAGGAAGGCGAGGTCGCTGGGAGCCGACTGGGTGATCCAGTATCAAAAACGGGACTTTGCCGAGGAGATCCACCGGCTCACCGAGGGTCGGGGAGTGGATCTGGTTTTTGAGCATGTGGGGCCGGCGACCTGGCGCGACAGCATGAAATGCTTGGCCAAGGGGGGACGGCTGGTCACCTGTGGGGCCACCACCGGTCCTCTGGTGGAGCTGGACTTGCGCTTTTTCTTCACGCGGGAGCTGTCGGTGTCCGGCTGCTACATGGGCAGCCGTCGGGAGCTGGATCAGGTGTTGGCCCTCGTGTCGGAGGGAAAGCTCAAGCCGGTGGTGGGCCACGTCTTTGCCCTTAAGGAAGCGGCGAAGGCCCAAGCGACGATGGAGCATCGAAACTTCTTTGGGAAGTTGGTGTTGAAGGTATAAGGAGATTTTTCCCCATGACTCTCACAGGAAAACGGGTGGCGATTCTTGTAGAAGATCTGTATCAGGATCAGGAGGTTTGGTATCCCTTCTATCGGCTGAAGGAAGAAGGGGTTCAGGTGATCACCATCGGTTCCGGGCGGGCCAAAGAGTACAAGTCGAAGTATGGGTATCCCATGAAGGAAGATCTTTCCATTGACGACGCCAAGCCGGAATCGTTCGATGGAGTGGTGATTCCGGGGGGCTACGCGCCGGACCAGATGCGTCGACACCCGGCCTTTGTCCAGTTCGTCCGAAAAATGGTGGAGGCCGGGAAGCCAACCGCCGCCATCTGCCACGGGCCGTGGCTTTTGGCCTCGGCCGAGGTCTTGAAAGGCAAAAAGGTGACCGGATTCTTTGCCATTCAAGACGACCTCGTCCATGCCGGGGCTACATTTCTCGATCAAGAGGTGGTCCAAGACGGCTGCCTCGTTACCTCCCGAAAACCGGACGATCTGCCGGCCTTCCTGCGAACCTTCCTGAAGGCGTTGGAGTCCTCGTCATTGCGAGCCCCGAAAGGGGCAAAACCATCTCACAAAGAGATTGCTTCGTCGTTTCACTCCTCGCAATGACATGGTCAGCCAGATAGCGGTTTCTCTTTGATGCCGGCCGTCACCGAACAATCGATCCTGGAGGCTCTCCGGAAAGTGGAAGATCCGGAACTCCATCGAGATCTGGTCTCTCTTGGGATGATCCGGGATCTTAAAGTGGACGGCCAGGCGGTGAGTCTCATCTTGGTGTTGACCACCCCGGCTTGTCCGATTCGAGGAAAGTTGGAGACCGATGTTAGGGAAGCGGTCGCCAAGGTTCCCGGGGTGTCCAAAGTCGAATTGAATACCACGGCCTCCGTGAAGGCGACTCGTCCTTTTGACCAGCAGGGGATGCGGGGGGTCCGGAACGTCATCGCCGTTGGCAGTGGAAAAGGAGGGGTTGGCAAGACCACGGTGAGCGTCAACTTGGCCTGCGCCTTGGCCCGTGAGGGAGCGAAGGTGGGCCTCATGGATGCTGACATCTACGGTCCCAATGTGCCGCTCATGATGGGATTGAAGAGCTTACCCCCCTTAGAGGATCAGAAGATCGTTCCAGCCGAAAAATTTGGCGTCAAGGTCATGTCGATGGGATTTCTGATCAAACCGGAGGAAGCGGTTATCTGGCGGGGGCCGATGCTCCACGGGACGGTCAACAAGTTTCTAAAGGAAGTCCTCTGGGGGGATCTCGATTACCTGCTCATCGATTTGCCACCGGGAACCGGCGACGTACAGCTTTCGTTGGCCCAGGCGATCCCGTTAACCGGAGCCCTCGTCGTGACGACGCCTCAAGAGGTCTCTCTCCTCGACGTTCGAAAGGCGATCTCGATGTTTGAGAAGGTCAAGGTTCCGATCCTGGGGATTGTGGAAAATATGTCCGGCTTTGTTTGTCCTCATTGCGGGAAGTCCACCGACATCTTCCACCAAGGGGGCGGCGCCCAAGCGGCAGAGCGATGGGGAATCCCGTTTTTGGGCTCCTTCCCCTTGGTCCGTGAGGTTCGGGTCGGTTCCGATTCCGGGGAGCCGATCGTCCTTCAAAATCCGGAATCTCCCGCCGCGCAGGCCCTGACCGAAGCGGCCCAAAAACTGGCCGCCCAAGTCAGTATTCTCGCGGCCCAAGAGGCAGATCGGATGAAATCGGTATGGAAGGTATAAAGGCCAAAAGGGGTTGGGTCGACCTGGCACCTCTCACGATGGATTCAGCCCCAGTTGCCCAGCCTCATCTGGTGTTGGATTGCTTCGGACTTCTCTGTCCGGTGCCGGTCCGCAAAACCGCTGAAGCCCTGGAACAACTTCGGCCCGGCCAAATCTTGAAGGTGATCGCCACCGATGAATGGTTTGGGCCGGACCTCGAGGCGTGGCTTAAGTTCCATCCCCATGAGCTGATGGCCTGCGAGCCGGTGGGCACCGAGATCCACGCGTATCTCAAAAAGGGGCCGGGCCTGCCTGCGCCGCTGTCGCGGCAGGCAGGTCGACCTGGCACCTTGTCAGACCCCATCGGGGGTTGATGCCTCCAGCCATTGAGGTTTCCCACCTCATCAAACAGTTTAACGCGCCAGGAGGGCCTCCGGCTCCTTCGAGCCGTAGACTCGGGGAGGTTAGTGGTGCGGCTTCCTCCAAGTTTTTATCCAGGGATGTCCCGCCACCAGGCGGGGCATCCGATAGCCGCAGCCGCGGGATTACCGCCGTCAATGACCTCTCCTTCCAAGTTCAACCCGGTGAACTGTTCGGTTTCCTCGGGCCCAACGGGGCAGGGAAGACCACCACGATCAACATCCTCTGCACCTTGCTCCGTCCTACCTCCGGTCAAGCCCGTCTGGCCGGATTCGATTGCTTGACCCAGCCGCGACAGGTTCGGGAAAACATAGGGATCATCTTCCAAGATCCCTCCTTAGACGAACGGCTCACCGCGTGGGAGAATTTAGAGTTTCACGGGATGATCTACCATATGCCGAGGCGCTTACGTCGCAGCCAGATGGAGGAGGTTTTAAAATGGGTGGAACTTTGGGATCGACGGCACTCGATCGTCAAGACCTTCTCTGGTGGGATGAAGCGACGACTGGAGGTGGCCCGCGGGTTGATACACCAGCCGAAGGTGTTGTTTTTAGACGAGCCGACCATCGGCTTGGATCCCCAGACCCGTCATTGGATGTGGGGTGCGATTGAGCGCCTCAGAGCCGAGCATCGGACGACCCTTTTCTTGACCACCCACTCGATGGAGGAAGCTTCCCGATGCGACCGGGTGGCGATCTTGGATCACGGCCGATTGTTGGTGTTGGAGGTGCCCCAGCGACTCGTTGCCCAGCATGGGGCCAAGAACCTGGAGGAGGTTTTCCTCACCTTAACCGGCCGGGGCCTTCGGGACGAGGAGGGGACCGACTCCAAGGTGGGGAGTCTGTTGACCCGTTGGGTGAGGCGCTAGCCCGATGGAATTGGCCACCATCTCGGTGATTTGGCGAAGGGATCTGATCCGGTTCTCCCGGGATCGGGCTCAGATGGCCGGTTCCTTGGCCCGCCCGATTCTTTGGTTGCTCATCTTAGGGTTAGGAATGGGCTCGGCCTTTCCCGGTTTTGGCGGAGTTCCTTACGTGGCGTATCTGTTTCCAGGGGTGGTGGCGTTGAATCTTTTGTTCTCCTCGTTTCTTTCGGCCATCTCCATCATTTGGGACCGGGAGTTTGGATTTTTGAAAGAGATGTTGGTGGCGCCGATCTCACGGGGCTCGATCGCCTTGGGGAAGGCGGCCTCGGGGGCCACGGTGGCCTGCCTGCAAGGCGGGCTCGTGTTGGCCTTTATTCCTATCGTCGGAGTCCCCGTTTCGTTTCCGAGACTTCTGGGGGCGGTGCCGGTCATGTTCTTGACCGCTTTCTGCATGACCTCCCTCGGGATCCTCGTCGCCTCTCGGATGACCTCCTTTGAAGGGTTTGGCACCATCGCCAATTTTGTCATCATGCCGATGTTCTTCCTAAGCGGGGCGGTTTTCCCCCTCTCCAGAGCGCCGGAGTGGATCCAACTCCTTTCTCGGGTCAATCCGATGAGTTACGCCGTCGAGAGCCTTCGCACGATCTTTTTTGGGACGGTCGGCCCTTCCGTTTTCTTGAACGTCGGTTGTCTGGGGGCCTTCGCCCTGTTGGCGTTGACTTTAGCGGTTTGGTCTTTCTGCTGGCAACCCTGACGCTCTCTTTTTATCGGGGGTATTGACAGCGGGGCGCATCCTAAAGTAAAGTGGGCTTACCCCGATGAAATGGCAAGCCCGACGGCATGTTTCTTTTTTGTACGGATGGTTTCTCCTGGGCGCTCTCACCTGGGGTCTTCTTTTTCCCGCTGGGCTCCTCGCCTTTAAAACTCCAGAGACCTCCGAGGGAACCAAACTGGATGAGCTGTCTGAAGCCCTGAATTCCCCTGCGGAGAGTTCGCAGCCCCGCGCTGATGCGCGGGACATTCCTAGACTGGCCGCTAGCGCAGCCAAAAACGTAGAGGAAGCCCTACAGGTTTTGGCGGTGGACGAGGAGTTGAGGGCTGTGGATCCGGCCCTGTTCGCGGTGGCCGAATCGAAAGGAAAGTCTCATGTTGTTTTGGCGCCGGAGGGGCCTGTCAAGAATCTGGAATCGTTGAGAATGGACCTCTTTTTCCATGAAACCGTCCGGCAAGAGGCCGAGAGACTACGGTTGGTTTTGGAATCCCTGGGGGCCACGGTCGAGCACAGCTTCCAAATTCCCCGAGCGGCGCTCCCAGCGAATCAAAGCCTTGAATTCGCCACACGGCTTCGTCGAGAAGGGCGAAACGTTGTGGTCATTTTAGATAACCGCTTAAGAAACGGCTTACAGTTTCCGGCGGATCACCCGGCGTTCCTCCTCGTGGATGTCCAACGCCTCAAAGGGGCGGCCCTCGATTCGGACCGCCTGCTCCCGTTCTTTCAAGAGCCGGATCGGCTGCTCAACCACCTGCTGGATCTGACCGACGGAACGATCTATCGCGTGTCGCCCTTTCACGGCCCGAAGCGGCTCGCCCTCCTGTCTTCCTCTGACGCATAATCTCATAGCGTTACGAAAGCAATTCTCATGAGGAAAATCTTGACCGTGGCGATGCTCAGCGATTCGTCCCTCATGCGTCAAATCCGATCCAGTGCGCGAGAGATTCGCCGGGGCCACCGGAGATACTCCTTTGAGGAAGTTTTTTCCGGTCTCGGTGCCAGGCGCCACCGGCTCTGGTTAACGTTCCTGGTGGTGAGTCTTTGCTTTCCATATCCTGCCTTTGCCCTGAAGACCACGGAGACTGCTCAAGGCGCTGGCCTCGAGGAACTCACCCACGCCCTCGATCCCGACGGCACCTTCCGTCAACTCGTCCAGCTTGTCACATCTGCCCCTGTTCCTTCACCGACTCAGCCGATCCCCGGCTCTGCATCTGCATTTTCTGCCGCAGGTCTGGAAGAGAGTGGGTGGCCAGCTCTTCATCCCAAAGAGCTTGAGACTGTACTGACCCTGTTTATCGAGAGTATGAATGACTTCTTGGATAAAAAGGCCCGCGAGGCTTTGGAGAGGGGAAGGTATAGGTTGTTGGGGGAGAATGCCATCTTTGTCGACCGTGGCCCGATCAACCTTGAACCCTTGATTCAGAATTTTCAACGTGCCTTGAGTCGTGGGGTTTATTCCGATCAGCTCACCGAAATCTCCCCCCAGAAGATCGACTATGTCCTCAAGAATTTCCGTTATATGCTCACTGGGGGAAAGGCATTTAGGCTCAACAGAAACCTCATGGGTAGCGTAAAATCGCTCTCGCTTCATATACGCATTCTTTTCCTCGAGGTTGCTGTTCAAGGGATCTTGAAAGCGTTGGATGAGGGTCGCATTCAACCGAGTACAAGCCCAGAGCAGGTCGTTAACGAAGTCATCTCCACCTTCGTTCCTGTCCCTGAACCACCCGTTGGAGGCAGGCCTGTGGTGCCTTATGAAATGTTGACCGTCAAGGAGCAAGGAGAGACTATCTCTCGGATTCTCAAGGTTCTTCGAGGTTCCGTTTCTCCCACCGGCTTGGAGGAAGATCAAGAAAGTGAGTTTGGGGGACTGTATCCCGAGAACGAAGAAGTGGCTCGCTTGCTTAGTCGCATTCTTCTTATCGCTTTGCAAGAAGAGGCCTATCAGGTGAAGCTGAGTTTCGAGGAGAGACTGGGAGAAGCCGCGGTTATCGTAAGCGACTTTTTTGTACAGACGGGCACATTACGAGAGGAACGCCGTGTGGAATCACCGCGGGATTTTTACGACAGTCTAGTTCTCCGTTTGAAGGTCATGGCTAATCTTGAGCTTATTCAGGGTATCTATCACAGTGCATTGACTGGGCGCATTTTGTTTCACGTCAGGGATAAACCCGTTGATATAGAGCTAACCGTTACTGGGCATGGGGAGGATCCTGAATCGGCAGTGATTCGGTTTTCTTTCCCTGAGGGGAAGCCGACAAAGAAGGAGCCACTCGTGTGGCGTGGAGAGATAGGAGAAATCCTAAAACGAATAGAATCTTTTTTGAAGAGGTATATGGAAGAAACGGGAAGGAATCTTTCCATTGCTGTCGTTGGCCCTCAGAAGGATCATAAAGGATTCACCCTTCTCCGAGAAGCCCTGATTTCCGAGGGAAGTGAGGGCAGACCTTCTGAGCTTCTTGTGGAAGTCGGGGTTGATCAAGCCGTGGTCCGAGAGTGGACTGTGACAGTCGCTGGGCCATACAACCTTCCTGGCTTTCCAGCCTTTCTGCCACAACGCGATCAATCCCCGCAACGTCCCCATTTCATTTTCTATTTTGATCCGGCCCCTTCCGCTGGCCTGGAGGAGGAACAGCGTTACTGGCAACACCTTCTTCAGATAGCCCCCGGCATCCGGGGAACCTCAGATCCTCAAATCTACCGGACAGACGACGGCCTGCTGACGTTGGAGATTCGAAAGGGGAATGGGTTTTTCGTCTACTCGTCTTATCAATGGCCTACCCGACAGTCCTTGTACGACCCTTACGTTGTGCGAGATTCCATCAGCCGAGGGATGCTTGGCGGTACCAGTCGGGAATTGGTCATCCGATATCCAGGAGACTACGTGTTGGCGTACGTGCATCCTACCTTATCAGGGAGAAGGGATCCCCTCGTCAAGGCTCTTCGTTACGGGAGAAACGGCTCAGGGATCCGTGAGTTGGTTCTTGGGGTGCAAGAGAGGATGGGTGACATCGAGAGTCAGCCTTATTCTCTTCGAGTGTTGAAGGATCGTGAGAGTGAAGAACCGGTCGTTTTCCGACTTCAATTTATGACCGATGACAAGTTAAAAGAAGAATGGGCTCAGGGGGTCGCTGACTCTCTTGGGAACGAGTTTGTTTTGTCCGACGAAGAACGGGCAGCCCTGTCCCTGTATCTTGCAGGGACCCTTTCTTCCGAGTTGGCGTCCATGTTCTTCCAAGATCAACAGAAAGCGTCGGAGCTCTTTCGCAGAGGCCGACAGTTCATGCAAGCCATCGGCCCGCTCGCGGCCGAACCTTCGTCTGCGCTCAGGACTGGTTTGGAGGAGCCGTTCATGGCAGCGCTGGGGACCCTCCGAGACCAGTACCTTCGCCTCGAGAGGGCTAACAGGATTCAAGGAAGATTATTGAGAGTCAATCGAAGCAAGGTTAATCCCCGAAGGATCAAACAGATCGAGCGTAGGCTGCTAGAGGTGGGTGTGGCCAGTGCCGATCCTCGATCCGAGTTGGAAACAAATATGAAAGCCCTCGAGACGATCGCCCAGAATGACCCTGTTCTTTACCAAGAGATCATGAGCTCAGGCGACTTGGTTGCCGAAGGAATCTATCAGTTTTACCAGATGGGCGATAACCCCGGATCTTTAGATGAGACCATGGACATTCTGGGACAAGTCCAAGGAATAATCAGGCAGGTCGTGAAGTTTCTTGATGTGGAGCTTTCGATCCCTCCAGATGCAGAAAGGATCGAACGGAGAGTCTTCTTCATCCTTAGGAGATGGGCAACAGTCGCAGGAGAGACCCCAGCGGACCAGGTTCCAGCCATTGTCATGGGACCGTCCCTTTGGGGTCGATACACCGACGAACTGCTTGTGTTAGATCGATTTTTGGATCGGCCAGAATCCCTGGGAATCCGTTCGAGCCTCTTCCACAATCGCATCTATCTGCTGACCGGATCGCGCATGCTTTATGCCCCACTTCCACAACTGTTTTTCACAGATGACGAGGCGCTTCAGGTTTTAGGGGACCGTCCGATTGTCTATATGACCATTTCCGATGACGATCGAGCTTTTGAATCCAATGATCGTGTGACGCGGCTGACTCTTCTTGACGATCCATCGACAGGAATACGTTCGGCCTTGGGGCTGTTTTTCGGACACCTTCGAGACTATTCCGTCGGTCGGAAATATCCCATGGCGGAAGAGGATGTGAAGGATGCCGAATGGCTTGCCAGAGCCTTACGTCGACTCGCTGCTCATTCCTCTGGGCCGGGCCCATTCACCGGCCCCTCGACTTTTCTCAGGACCGGGCTGGAGGAGGGGGTGCAGGTACGGCCGGTGGATGAGACGCTGGCCAGGGATGCACCGGGGCTATTTGCGCGAGCCCAAAGGGCTGGGAGGGATCGGGTCGTCTTGCTTCCTGTGAAGGTTGTTGAGAAGGTACCTGTTTCCTCTCGAGGCTTCTTCCTCTATAGCCATATGTCCGTTGTTGTGGACGTGTTGGAACTGCTCCCGAAGGAATGGGACTTAAAGCGGTCTCGAATCCTTTACTCGAATGATCCACAGGGGGCGAGCCTCATGCTTCAACAAGCTGCCCAAGTTCATGCCAGAGGGCATACGGTCATCGTGGCCCTTGATTCCACTGCCTTAAGAGGCCTACAGATTCCAGATCATCACCCTGTCGTTCTTCTTGTCAATCCAGATACATCGTCTCGAGTCGATCGAAAGGTCTTGGCGGCCTTCCTTATCCAGCCGAATGTTCTCAAGGGCCTCATCCTGGATCTAACCGAGGGATCCATCTGGCGAGGTTCCATCCAGGGAGTGGAATACTTCGCCATACCCATCGTCGATCGCTCCGCGTAATTCTCCTCGTCAACGATCCCTGCGATTTCGGATTTCATTGCACCCGGCTCTAAATCAGTTACAATGGATGCATGCACCGCATCTTGATTGATGTCGGTGGGTTAACCTGTCCGAAGAAAGGGGCCAAGGAAGTGATGGAGGCCCTGATCCGGTCAATCCGGAAAGCTGGCTTAGAGACAGAGGTCGAGGTAATCCCTCGGGGCTGTTTCGGGCTTTGTAACTTGGCTCCCAATCTCTACATCGAGCCGGAAGGGATCTGGTACTCTCGCTTTACCACCCGGGATGTGCCGATCATTGTTCGCAAACACTTGAAGGAAGGTAAGCTTATCAGCCGGCTGATCCATTATCCGGATCGTCGGCTGTTCAGAAAATTGAAAGGAGGCTGTACCGTGGCAGAAACGTTGTTAGCAAGAGAGGTTGAGGTGGGGGATGTGGCCCCTGATTTTACGCTCAAGAACCAGGAGGGTCAGGAGGTGACCCTGTCGAGTTTCAGGGGAAAGAGGAATGTGGTCCTGGCCTTCTATCCTTTTGACTGGAGCCCGGTCTGCACCACGGAGAACTGTGCGTTGACCAGCGATCTGGCCGGCTTCGAGGGGAAAGGGACGGTGATTTTTGGGGTAAGCGGCGATTCCCATTTTTCGCACAAGGCCTGGAAGGAGAAACTGGGGCTCCAACATTCGCTGCTCAGTGACTTGAAGCGCGAGGTCTCTAAAAAGTACGGCCTCTTTTTGGAAGATTTGAACTGCTCCAAGCGGGCCACGGTGGTGGTGGATAAGTCGGGGAAGGTGATTTTCAAAAAGGTCCAGGAAATCAAGGTGGCCCGAAACAACCAGGAGATATTATCGGCGATTCGGTGAGGTGTTCGCGGTTCGACGGGCTCACCGCGAACGGTCTCTTGCCGTTCGTCCTGAGCTTGTCGAAGGATGAATCTCAACAGAGCGATGCCTGAGCAGAAGATACTATTTAATCCCACCGAGGAGGAGGTCTTAAAGCAGGAGGTCGAGCGGCACGTCCTGGTGGCCTCCTGGGAAAAGCTCCTCGAGATGGTCAATCCCATCTACAACTGGGGACGGCGAAACTCCCTCTGGCCGCTTCAGTTTGGGCTGGCCTGCTGCGCCATTGAGATGATCGCGACCGCCGCCAGCCGGTTCGACATCGCCCGATTCGGGGCGGAGCTGTTTCGGGCCTCTCCCCGACAGGCGGACCTCATGATCGTCTCCGGCACCGTGACGAAGAAGATGGTGCCGATGATCGTCCGGCTGTACAACCAGATGCCGGAGCCGAAGTACGTGATCTCCATGGGGGCCTGTGCCTCGGCCGGCGGCCCGTTTAAGGAAGGGTACAACGTGGTCTCCGGGATCGATGAGTTTCTTCCGGTAGACGTTTACATCCCGGGCTGCCCTCCCACTCCCCAGGCGCTTCTGCATGCCCTCATCACCCTGCAGAAGAAGATCGATCAGCAGTCCATTCGCACGGTGGGTTGGTATCGTAAGGAGACCCCCTCGGAAATTCCGGTGCCGATCTTAGGGCCAGACCTCGTGGATCTGCGCCAGGCCGAGGAGATCAAGGCCAAGTGCGCTCCCTCTACGTTTCTGGCTGCGCCAGCGGCCAGTCCAGAAAAGTCCCGAGCGTTAGCGAGGGATCCCTCAACGGTAGAGGTCAAACCGCCTTCACTGCCCACGTTGATTCCCTCTCCAAAGCCGACTCCCACCGAACCAGAGGGGGCGTCGCCTGAGATGATGGAGCTGGCCAAACGGATCAACCAAGTTATTGGAGAGGGGGCCGCCACTCCGGTGAAGGACTCCCTTCTCGTGGAGCCGAAGGTTCTGGTCAAGGTCGCGGAGTATCTGAAGCTTCAGCAAGATCTTCATTACGATTACTTGACCAACTTGACCTGCGTCGATTACCAGGACGGCCTGGAGGTGGTCTCTCACCTTTATTCCACCAGACTCTTAGGGCCGGCCCTGACCCTTCGGGTGCGTACTGACAAGCAGGACCCTCGGATTCCATCGGTCACCTCGGTCTGGCCGGGGGCCGATTTCCAGGAAAGGGAAGTTTGGGACCTGTTTGGCGTCCGATTCGATGGGCATCCCAATCTGAAACGGATCCTCATGTGGGAAGGCTTCGAAGGCCACCCGATGCGCAAGGATTACCTGGAGGCGTACTACGAATCCCCGGGTAAGATCTTCCCCAGCCGATGGAAAGAGGGCCGCCACCAGTATGCCGAAGAGAGAAGTCCCTTCGGTCGCAACGTCCAATACCCAGCCGGATTCGATCCTGCGAACTGGACGGCTCCTCGAGAGTCATGGGCACCGGTCACCTCTTTGATGCTTGAGCGCCTTAAAACCGATACGATCGTGATCAATCTGGGGCCGCAGCATCCCTCGACGCACGGGGTCTTCCGGATGAGGATCGTGGTGGATGGAGAGCGAATCGTCGCTCTGGAACCGGTGATGGGGTACATGCACCGAAACCACGAGAAGATCGGCGAGCGGAACACGTATCTCATGATCTTCCCCTACACCGACCGGTTGGATTACCTCTGTTCGATGGGCAACAACTTAGGCTATGCCCACACCGTTGAGAAGATGCTGGGGATTAAACCCCCCGAGCGAGCCGAGTACATCCGAGTGATCATGGCGGAGTTGACCAGGGTCTTAAACCACTTCTGGGCCATCGGATTCCTCTTGAATGACCTCGGCGCTTTCTTCACGCCGGCCTTGTACGCCATCGAGGAACGGGAGCGGATCCTGGATCTCTTTGAGATGGCCTCCGGTTCTCGGATGATGTGCAACTACCTGCGTTTTGGCGGCCTCATGGCCGATTTGCCGCAGGGGTTCCTACCTCAGGCGCGTGCTTTAGTCGGGGATCGGCTGCCGAAGGCGGTGGAACAGATCGACCGGTATCTCACGAAGAATGAGATTCTTTTAAGCCGCTGCCGAGGCGTCGGCGTTCTGCCTAAGGACGCGGCGATCGCCTTCTCCGCGGCCGGCCCGGTCTTGCGCGGTTCCGGGGTGGCGTACGATGTCCGCCGAGCAGAGCCGTATTCGATCTACGATCGGTTTAAATTCGACATCCCCTCTTTCCCCGAGGGAGACATCTACGCCCGTTACCGAGTCCGGATCGCCGAGATGTGGGAGAGCTTGAAGATCTTGAAAACCGCGTTAAAGGAGATTCCCAGCGGTGAGATCCAGACCGGTAAGAAACTGTGGAACCTCCGGGTCCCGGCCGGTGATGCTTACGGTCGGGTAGAGAACCCCAAAGGGGAACTGGGCTTCTACGTGGTGAGCGACGGAACCGATCACCCCTACCGCTATCACATCCGGGCCCCTTCCTTTATTAACCTGACCGCCCTGGAACGGATGTGCGTGGGCCACCTGGTGGCCGATGTCGTGGCGATCTTAGGATCCATCGACATCGTGCTCGGGGAGACCGACCGGTGAGGATAAACGGTGTCAGACACCGGATCAGCTTTTTAAAAGTCGAGGTGGTGTCTGACACCGAGGTGAGGCGATGAAGATCTACGGCCTAGAACTCCTTCGGGGTCTGGGGATTACCCTGGGGCATTTCATCGCCAGTTACACGGTTGGTTTTCGCCGTGGGCTGAAGGAACGTAAGCGCACCCTGCTTCACCAGAAGCCGAATGAGGAGGGCATCTTTACCGTGCAGTATCCGGAGGAGCGGCTGGCTCTGCCGGAGCGGTTCCGAGTCCTGCCGGTTTTAATCTTTGATGGGAAGGAAGGCCAGAAGTGGACTCCGGAAACTGAGCGCTGCACCGCCTGCGGGATCTGCGCCAAGGTTTGCCCGCCTCAGTGCATCTGGATCGTGCAGGCCAAGGATGCGAGTACGGGCAAGCCGGTAGCGAAGGCCTCGGAGTTTTACATCGATGTGGATGTCTGCATGAACTGCGGGTTCTGCGCGGAATACTGCCCGTTCGACGCGATCAAGATGGACCACACCTTTGAGTTGGGGGCTGAGGAACGAAAGGTTTCCCATATCTTCGACATCGATCGGCTTCATATTCCCACCGAAACTTACGCCCGAACCCACCCCATTGCTTGGGGTGAAGAGGAGGTCCGTCGCAAGGCCGAGGCCGAACGAAAAGCCGCCAAGAAGGAGAGCTCGAGATGACATTGGTGAGACCGGTTCTATGAGTTATACCCTAAACTATCTTTTCTTGGGTCTCTTCTTTCTGGGAGCGTTGGCGGTTCCGTTACTGCCCATCGTTCTGGCCCGTTTCGTGGCACCCCAAAAACCGGGTCCTACCAAGGGAGAGTCGTACGAGTGTGGAGTGGAAGCGCAGGGAGAGGCCTGGGTTCAGTTTCGAATCCAGTATTACTTGATGGCCATTTTATTTGTCGTCTTCGATGTGGAGGCCCTGTTTGTCTTTCCGTGGGCGGTGATCTTTAAGGAAGCTGGGATTCCGGGTTTGATCTCTATGGGGATCTTCTTAGGAATCTTAGGCGTGGGATTGATCTACGCCTGGCAGGAGGGGGCTCTGGAGTGGGAGTGAAATGAAGCCCGGACTTGCGGAACGGAGTGAACGCAAGTCCGCCGGCTGAATTTCATCCCGAGCGAAGCGAGGGATCTCGATTTGCCTGAGTGGTTGAAAACCGTTTTTCAGCTCGCCGTCCCCATGTTGGTGATTCTCGTTTTGGCGCCGGTCGGGATGATGTATCTCACTTGGCTCGAGCGGAAGGTGATCGCCCGGATCCAGGACCGCTTTGGGCCGAATCGGGTTGGGCCGTACGGCCTCCTTCAACCGATTGCCGATGGGATTAAGATGTTGACCAAGGAGGATCTGGTCCCCCACGGGGCCGATCGGCTTTGTCATCTTTTGGCTCCCATCCTCATCGTGATGCCGGCCCTGTATCTGTTTACCGTGCTTCCCTTCGGCTCCAGGATCGTGGCCGCTCCGTTGGCCACGGGGCTGCTCTTTTTCGTCGCCATCGGCTCCGCGTCGACTTTGGCCATCTTTATGGCCGGCTGGGGTTCCCGGAATAAGTTTTCCTTATTGGGGGCGATTCGGACCGCGGCGCAACTGGTGGCCTACGAGGTGCCGTTGGTTTTGAGCCTCGCGGTGGTGCCGATGGTGGTGGGCTCGCTTAATCTCGTGGAGATCGTCGAGGCTCAGCAGGAACAGGGTTGGTTTCTTCTGACCCCCTGGGGATTCGTCGGCTTTCTCTTGCTGCTGACCGCTGGACTGGCCGAGGTGAACCGCACCCCCTTTGATCTGCCGGAGGCGGAGTCGGAGCTGGTGGCTGGGTTTCACACCGAGTACAGCGGGATGAAGTTTGCCCTTTTCTACATGGCCGAATTCTTGAGCACGTTGGCCCTAGCGGCTCTGATCGCGGTCCTGTTTTTAGGAGGCTGGAACGGTCCCTGGGTCGGGTACACCTTGACCCGAGAGCTTTGGGACGTTGTCTGGATGGGGGTGAAGAGCTTTTCTCTCGTCTTCGTCATGATCTGGGTTCGGGGAACCTTCCCTCGGTTTAGAATCGATCAGTTGATGGGATTTGCCTGGAAGGTGCTGCTGCCGATGAGTTTGGTGAATCTCTTCTCGGCGGCCGGTTGGGTACTCCTCACCACTCCATGGCAGAGATGGGTTCTCCCTGGAATTTTAAGCTTGGGGACCTTTCTCATCACCACGCATCTGTGGCTTAAGCCTAAACCGCATCTGCCTACGCAGTGGGTACACCTCGCCTCGGAATAAACTTGACAGAAAAGTCGTCTTTATGGAAAAGTATGGCTTGAAGGGAAGCTAAGGAGGGAACATGTCTTATGTCATCACGGGAAAGTGTCTTGGCGAACAGTACGCCTCTTGCGTGGAAGTTTGTCCGGTAGACTGCATCTACCCCGGGGATTACAAGGGGGAGAAGTTCATGGTGATCGACCCGGAGGTCTGCATCACCTGCGGGGCCTGTCTGCCGGTCTGTCCCATCGGGGCGATCGTCGAGTCGGAGGATTACGATCAGGAGTTTGCCAAGGTCAACGCCGAGCTGTCGCCCGGTTTTAAAGGGAATCCCAAGGTGACGCCTCGGCCTTCCAACGATCCCCCTCGTAAACCCACGAATAAGCTGGTCTAGGGGTTCTCCTTAGAGGAGGTAAGCCGCCCCCATGCCGACCCCTCAGGAGGGCATCAAGGAAAGAGTTGGAAACCCCTTTCTCATTCGGGAAAAGATTGAGGCGGCGGCCAAGGAGGGGTTGACGCCTCTCACCGAGGACGATCAGTTCCTCGCCAAGTGGTACGGCCTCTACACCCACCGGCACGAGCCCGGCTATTTTATGCTGCGGCTTAAAATCCCGAATGGGTTTTTAAATCCCACGCAGTTAAGAGTCATCGCCCAGATCGCCACCGAGCAGAATAAGGACTTTGCCGACATCACCACTCGGCAGGACATTCAGCTGCACTGGGTCCACACCTCGGACGCCCCCTCGGTTTTGGAGAAACTCAATGCGGTGGGGATCTCCACTTTAGGGGCGTGCGGCGATGTCATGCGCAACTTAGTCGGCTGCCCGGTCGCCGGGGTCGACGCCCAGGAGTATTTCGATGCCTCCCCGATCCTCTTGGAGGTCCATCGGTTCTTCTTAGGGAATTCCGAATTCGCGAATATGCCGAGAAAGTACAAGATCTCGATTGCCGCCTGCCGGGATCAGTGTCCGCAGCCGGAGATCCAATGCGTGAGCTTCGTCGGGATGAAGCGGTCGGTGAACGGGAAAGAGGAAGCGGGGTTTGACCTGCGGGTGGGAGGCGGCCTTTCCACGAGGCCTTACTTTGGCCAACGGGCCAACGCCTTTATCCACCCGGATCAGGTCTTGGCCGTATTGAAGGCGATTACCGAGATCTATCGGGACGCCGCGGAATACCGAGCGACCCGGTCCCGGGCCCGATTCAAATTCCTCATCGCCGATTGGGGGGTGGAGCGGTTCCGTGAGATTCTTCAGGGGAAGCTCCATTTCCCTCTGGAAGAGACCGGGCCTTTTCAGGATCCCATCGATTCGTACAAGGATCACGTTGGTGTGCACGAACAGAAGCAGCCGGGGCTTTTCTACATTGGGGTGCCGGTTCTGATCGGTCGGATCTCCGGGAGTCAGATGCGCAAAGTCGCCGATCTCGCCGAGCGGTACGGCGATGGCACGATCCGATTGACCGTCCGACAGAATCTTCTTATCCTCAACATCCCGAAGGATCGGGTGGCCACGATCTTGGAGGGGTTGGAATCGGTGAGCCTTAAGGTCGACGCCTCCCCGATCTTGCGGGGGGTAGTCACCTGCACCGGAATGGAGTTCTGCAAGCTTGCCGTGACAGAAACCAAAGCCAGGGCTCGCGAGATTGTCGAATATCTAGAAAGGAAAGTGCCGTTGGAGGAGCCGCTTCGGATCCACATGACCGGCTGCCCCAACACCTGCGCCCAAACCCCCATTGCCCACATTGGGCTGCAGGGTTCTAAGATGAAGATGGGGGAAGAGACGATCGAAGCCTACGATGTCGCCGTGGGAGGGGCGCTTGGGGCACAGCGTTCCTTTAACCATTTTGTCGTTCGCAAGATTTCAGCGCCAGAGGTGAAGTTTCGGTTGGAGCGGCTCCTCGTAGGTTACAAACGACTCCGTCGATCCGGGGAGACGTTTAACGCGTTTTGCCAAAGGGTTGGGGATGGCGAGGTGGTTAAACTTTTGGGATCGGCCTAAGATTGCGGGTCCTCATCGTCGGCGCGGGGGTCGTCGGGTTAGCCGTTGCCGAGGAGCTGATCCGCCGGGGGATCTCCGTTGAGCTGCTCGAGAGGAATTCCGAGGCGGGTGAAGAGGCTTCTTGGGCGGCGGCCGGAATACTTTCTCCCCAGGGGGAGGCCGAGGGACCCGGGCCGTTTCTCGAGCTGTTGTTGGCCGGATATCCGATGATGGTGGGGGCGGTGGCGCGTCTTGAAGCCTTGACCCAAATGGACCTACGTTTCAGGGCCGGCGGAATGCTGGCCCTGGCCTTTTCCGAATTGGATGAAGCGGAGTTAGACCGGCAGCTCCAGTGGCAAGAGAAGGCCGGTTTAACGTTGGAATGGCTTCAGCCCTCAGAGGTGAGGCGATTGGAACCGGCGGTGGATGGCCCGGTGCGATGCGGGGTCTTCTGGCCCCAAACCGCTCAGATCGACAACACCCAGTTGGTTAAGGCCTACACCCGCGTGGTGGAAGCCCAGGGAGGGGTCATCCGGACGAATACGCCGGTGAAGCGATTCCTGGTTGAGGCAGACGAGGTGGTCGGGGTAGAAACTCCTCAGGGAAGATCCCAAGCCGACTGGGTTGTTGACTGCGCCGGTTCCTGGGCCGGGTTTGACGAAACGCTGTCCTTTTCAATTCCTACCCATCCGGTGAAAGGACAGATCCTTCAGTTTCGCACCACGACCGCGATGGTTCACCGGGTGGTCAAATCTCCTCGAGCTTACCTGGTTCAGCGCACCCCGGAGCGGCTGATCGCGGGAACCACGGTCGAGAGGGTAGGGTTTGACAAGGCCGTTACCGAGATGGGACGCCGGTCGATCTTCGAGGGGGCCTGTGAGATGACCTCTGGAGTTCGCAATCTCTCTTTAGAAACCGCGTGGGCCGGCTTACGGCCCGGGACTCCTGACCGCCTGCCGATCTTGGGGCCAACCCCTTTGAAGCGCCTCCTCTTGGCCACCGGCCATTATCGTAACGGGATTCTCTTAGCCCCTTTGACCGGGCGGCTCCTGGCCGACTTCATCGCCACGGGAGAGAGTCCCATCGATCTGTCGCCATTTGGTATCCATCGTTTTTTGGCGAAAACCAATAAGGAGGTAGGTCCATGACAAACCGAAAGATCCGGCGAGAGTTCTTGGCAGAGTTGGTCGGCACCTTTATTCTGGTTTTTCTGGGAACTGGGGCCGTGGTGAGTTCCAATATCGTGGCTACGGGGCTCGCCTTTGGGTTCCTGCAGTACCTGGCCATTGGAATCGCCTTTGGCGGGGCTTTAGCGGTGGCCGCCTATACGGTGGGCCCGATCTCTGGAGCTCACTTGAATCCGGCCGTGACCATCGCCCTAGCGATGGAGAAGCGCCTGCCGAAGGGTTTGGTGATCCCCTACATCGCAGCTCAATGCGTGGGAGCGGTTTTGGCCTCGTGGGCGCTTCTCACCCTTTTGGGCACGAAGTTGTACGGACTGGCGGAGACGACCGTTGGTCCCTTGGGGCTCAAAGAGGCCCTGGGCGCTGAGGCGGCCTTGACCGCCCTTTTGGTTTTTACGATTCTCGGGGTAACCGAGAAAGGGGGATCGACCTTCGGTGGGCTCCTCATTGGCCTGTACCTGGCCATTTCCCATTTGGTGGGGATTCCCTTCTCTGGAAATTCCTTAAACCCGGCCCGTTCCTTAGGGCCCGCGCTTTTCATGGGGGGTGAGGCTCTTCAGCAGCTGGTTCCGGTTTACGTGGTGGCCCCGATCATCGGCGGGTTGGTGGGAGTGGTGATTTACCGGGGAACGAGAGGCTGAAGGGCCTCTCGAAAGGTATGATAAAATAGGGGAATGATGAGGGAGCAGTCCAAGACCTATGTCTCAAGCGGCTAGTTTCTCGTGGATGATCGGGGGACCGCAGGGAAGCGGGGTCGACTCCTCGGCCAACACCTTCGCCCGAACCTGTGCGGCCGGAGGGCTTTTTGTCTTCGGTAAGCGGGAATACCACTCCAACATCAAGGGGGAGCATTCCTATTTCCAGATTCGGGTGAGCGAAGAAAACGTCCGATCCCACGTCGATGAGGTTCACCTGTTGGCCACCTTTGATAAGGAGACCGTTTGGGTCCATAAACAGGAGGTGGTGAAATCCGGGGCGCTCCTTTACGACCCGGCCCTGTTGAAACCGGAGGAGATCGGCCGCTCGGACTGTCTTTTGGTTCCGATCCCTTACAGTGAGATCATCCATGCCACGGCCACGGAGTTCCATCGGGAAGGGGATCTCATGAAGCTCCAGATCATGAAGAATGTGGTCAGTGTGGCGGTCTCCTTAGGGCTCGTGGGACTGGAGTTTGACCTTCTGAAGAATACCATTGAGGGGATCTTTAAGGGGCGCCGGGCGTCTCTAGCCCCTATGAACGTTTGGGCCGCTCGGAAGGCTTACGACTGGGCCGCCAGGGAATATCAGGCCCAGTACGGGTATCGGCTTCGACGGCTTCCCATTCCACCGGGGGAGCGCAGGATCATGATGACCGGAACCACGGCCACCGCTTTGGGGAAGGTTGTTGGCGGCTGTCGATTTCAAACGTACTATCCCATTACGCCGGCCAGCGATGAGAGCGAGTATCTGGAGGTTCACCCGGAGTTTGGAGTGGTGGTGGTTCAAAGCGAAGATGAGATTGCCGCCATCACCATGGCGATTGGAGCCGCCGTCACCGGGGCTCGGGCCTCCACCTCCACCTCGGGGCCCGGCTTTTCCTTAATGGCGGAAGGGGTGGGCTGGGCCGGGATGAACGAGGTCCCGGTCGTCATCTTTAATTACCAACGGGCCGGCCCATCGACCGGTCTGCCGACCCGCCACGAACAGGGAGACTTGAAGTTCGCCCTGTCGGCGAGCCACGGGGAGTTTCCCCGTTTGGTTCTTTGCCCAGGGGATTTGGAGGAGTATTTCTACGACGCCATCGATGCCTTCAACTACGCGGAACGGTATCAGACGCCGGTGATTGTCCTGGCCGACAAGGCCTTGGCCAATTCCACGCAGACCTTGCCCTGGTACGACTTAGGGGGGGTCCACATCGACCGGGGCCTGCTTCTTTCCGACGAAGAGCTGGCGGTTTTGATCACGAGCGAAGGGCAGTACAAGCGGTTCAAGTTTACCGAGTCGGGAATCTCACCGAGGAGCTTGCCCGGTCAGAAGGGGGGGATCTTCTGGAAGACCGGGGATGAACACAACGAGCTGGGGCACATCACCGAGGATCCAGAGAACCGGACCCGGATGATGTCGAAAAGGATGCGCAAGCTGGAAACCGCGGCTCGGGAGATTCCGATCGAGAAGAAGGTCAACTTCTTTGGGGATCGGGATGCCGACATCACCTTGATTTCGTGGGGGTCTCCGAAAGGGACGATCCTGGACGCCATGGAGGTGTTGAAGGGGGAGGGCATTCGGGCGAACTTCTTGCAGATTCACCTCGTTTCTCCCTTTCCTTCAGACTTCGTGGCCCAGGTGCTCTCCAGGGCGAGACGTCGGGTCAATGTGGAGATGAACTATTCGGGACAGCTTGCCCAGGTGATTCGTGAGAAGACCAGCCTCACCATGGACGCCTCGATCTTGAAGTGGAACGGCCGGGCGATCTCTCAGAACGAGATCGTCGATGGGGTGAAAAGGATCTTGAAGGATGAGGAGTCGAAGGTGGTGCTGACCCATGGCCTATAAGGTCCAGGATTACAAAACGGATGTCCACAACGATTGGTGTCCTGGGTGCGGCGACTTCGGCGTCTTGAACGCCCTCCAACAGGCCTTCGCCGAGATGGAGCTTCCCCCGGAGCAGGTACTGGTTTTCTCTGGGGTAGGCTGTTTTGCGAAGACGCCGCACTTTGTGAACACCTACGGCTGCCACACGCTGCACGGCCGGTCCCTGCCGTTTGCGGTGGGGGCGAAGCTGGGCAACCCGGATCTCACCGTCGTTTGCGTAGGGGGAGATGGGGACGGTTACGGAATTGGCGCGGGGCATTTTGTCAACACCGGCCGTCGAAACGTGGACCTGTTGTACCTGGTCTTTGACAACGGCGTCTATGGGCTGACCAAAGGTCAGGCCTCCCCCACTTTAAAGCGCGGCGTTCAGACCAAGTCGCTGCCTAGCCCCAACATCAACGACGCGATCAACCCGCTCGCCGTTGCCTTGGCCGCGGGCTACACCTTCATCGCCCGAGGGTACGCCTACGATGGGAAGGGATTGCGCCAACTGATCCAGCAGGGGATCCGTCATCGGGGGTTGGCCCTTCTCGATGTGCTCCAGCCGTGTCCGACGTACAACACGGTGAATACCAAGGAATGGTACGAGGGTTTGGAGGTCGATGAGGCCACCGGAACCAAGAAGACCGTCACCCCGCGGATCCATCGGTTGGAGGAAACCGGATACGACCCGGTCGTTCATCACCCGGAAGATGAAGAAGAAGTTTCCAGAAAGATGCTGCAGGCCTTCCAGAAATCCCAAGAGTGGGGAGATAAAATCCCCATGGGGATCTTCTACCGGATTGACCTTCCCACCTACGAGGATCGCCTGAAGGAACGGATCCCTGCCTTGAGGGACGCCACGCCTGCCACCATGCCGATTTACGATCCCACTACCGGAGTTCCTACCCTCGACATCTCGACGGCTCTCGCCGAGCTGCGTGTCTAACCAAAGGGTCCGCGTTTTACTGATTGACGACGCGACGGAAATTTTTCTCGTCATGCAGGCGAACCTGCTCAGCACCTCCTTTGAGATCGAACAGGCCGAATCTCTTTCCGAGGGACTGAAGCGCTTATCGCAGGGAGGGATTGGCTTGGTCCTTCTGGACTTAGGGCTGCCGGATTCCGATGGGTTCGACACCTTTCAAAAGGTTCACGGACAGTTCCCCCGGGTTCCCGTTGTGGTTTTAACCGGATTCGATGACGAGAGGCTGGCCTTGAGGACCGTTCAGGAAGGGGCTCAGGACTACCTGGTCAAGGGCCAGGTCCATCGGAACGAACTCGTCCGCGCCTTGCGCTACGCGGTGGAGCGGCACCGGCTTGAAGAGCAGTTGCGGAATCTCTCATTGGTGGACGAGTTGACCGGCCTCCATAACCGGCGTGGCTTCTTGACCCTGGCCGCGCAGCAGCTCAAAGTGGCCGACCGGACCAAGCGGGCCCTGCTCCTTTTGTTCGCGGATCTCGACCAGATGAAGTGGATCAACGATACCTTTGGGCATCCGGAGGGAGACCGAGCCCTTCAGGAGACGGCGGCGGCGCTTAAAAAGACGTTTCGTTCTTCGGACATTGTGGCCCGGTACGGGGGAGATGAGTTCGCGGTGCTGGCCATCGAGTACGCTCCCGTAAGTGACCAGGTGGTCCGCATCCGACTTCAGACCAATTTGGATTCCCTGAACGCGGATCAGGGCCGACGTTATCCCCTCTCCTTAAGCCTTGGGACGACTCGCTACGATCCCAACCAGCCGCTCTCCCTGGAAGAGCTCATCGCCCAGGCCGATCGATCGATGTACGAGGAGAAGCGTTCTCGTCAGAGGTGAGTCCCATTGCGGTGAAGAAGGTTGGGGTGGCGGCAGCGCTCGTCGCCCTTTTCGTGGGGACGGTGCTTTGCCTTAAGGAGCTGGCCCCCTCAGGACCGGCGAATCTCCCTGAGGTGGAACTTTCCAAGGCCAAGGGTCCGGCCAACGCTCCGGTTCGAATCGTCGAGTACAGCAACTTTCAGTGTCACGCCTGTCGTGGGGTTTGGCCAGAGGTAATGGCTCTCTTAGCGAAGTATCCCGGTAAGATCCGGTTCGAGTTTCGACATTTTCCTGTGGCGGGGAGTGAGATCTCCTTCTTAGCCCACGTAGCGGCGGAGTGCGCGGGTGCCCAAGGTCGTTTCTGGGATTATCACGACCGGTTGTTTAAGGATCAGTTTCTGTGGTCTTCCCCGTTGAGCGGCCATGAAATCTTCATTGCCTTCGCCCAGGAGCTCGGGTTGGATGGCGGTCGTTTTGTGCAATCCTTTTTTGATCCCAGGACCCGGGAGCGGGTTCAAGCCGACTGGAACGCTGGAAATCTGGTCGGCGTTCGTTCGACCCCCACCTTCTTCATTCAGGATCGCGTCCTGGTGGGGCCGCACCAGTTTCGGGAGGAGGCGGATCGATGGGTCCAGGAAGCTCTCGCAAAATAGGCGGCTTCCTCTATCGCTTTCATCCAGGGATGTCCCGCCGAAGGTGGGGTTCCCTCTTTTGGGCGTTGGCCCGTTTTTGGGTAGGGGGCTTTTTCGCCTATGCCGGGTTTATGAAACTGATGGAGCCGACGGCCAACTTCCAGGCCTCGTTGGAACAGTACGCCCTCCTTCCTGATTTTTTGATTCCCTTTTTAGCGAGGGCGATCCCTTGGCTCGAATGGCTCGGCGGGATGTTTCTCATTGTGGGATACTTCACCCGCGGAGCGGCCCTCGTGCTGGCGGTCCTGTCGCTTGGGTTCCTCGCGGTTCTCTCAGGGCCGGTATGGTTGGGACAGGGTTTAAAGGAGTGCGGTTGTTTTGGGAAGACCGGTTTAACGCTTACCCAAAATCAAGTGTACCTCCTCGATGGGGTTAATTTCCTCCTGGCCGGTTTTCTCTCTTTAAGGAAGCGGCACCCCCTCGCCTTGGATAACCGATTCTACGGCGGCAGGTTGTAGCAACCTCCAATGCGCGGATCCGTACCGGGTGCGCGGGGGACACGTTGGAATGAGTAGCCTGTCCCTTTGGAACCAGGTACCGCGAGGTTTTGACAGGTGAAGAAGCTTTCCCGCACATCGCCCATGAAGACCATCGATTTGCGCGATTGGCTCAAGCGTTCCTTCGGCTTCGACTCGTTCCGACCCTTGCAGCGGGAGATCATGGAAGACTCGCTCGCGGGGGGGGATGTATTCGCGCTGTTGCCGACGGGCGGAGGGAAATCGCTGTGCTACCAGCTGCCCGCGCTGATCCGGCCGGGGTTGACGGTAGTGGTGTCGCCGCTCATCGCGCTCATGAAGGACCAGGTCGACGCGATGAATGTCCTGGGCATTCCGGCCACCTGCTTGAATTCGTCGCTGGATGCCGAGGAATCCGAGCGTCGGCGGGGCAAACTTCAGCGCGGGGAATACCGTCTGCTCTACGTGGCGCCCGAGCGGCTCATGCTCCCCGGGTTTCTGCAGGATTTGCGGCGCAGGAACGTGTCGCTGATTGCCGTGGACGAAGCGCACTGCATCAGCGAGTGGGGGCATGACTTTCGGCCGGAGTACCGTCGCCTCGCGGAATTGCGGGACCTCCTGCCCGAGACGCCGATCCTAGCGCTCACAGCCACGGCGACCGAGCGCGTGCGCGACGACATTCTCCGCCAGCTTCGCCTGAAAACCCCCGCGGTGTATGTGGGGGGCTTCAACCGGCCGAATCTCACCTACCGTGTGGTGGCTAAGCATCGGCCGGTTGAGCAAGTGCAGGCCTTCCTGCATGGGCGCCGGTCCGACAGCGGGATCGTGTACTGCCAGAGCCGACGGACCGCGGAGCATCTTGCCAAGCGGCTGCAGGCGGAGGGCCTATCCGCCAGGCCGTATCACGCGGGCCTCGGGGCCGGGGAGCGCAACCGCAATCAGGA
>CAYJWF010000002.1:0-109401 GCA_964373805.1 uncultured Planctomycetia bacterium
AGCTCAAGGTCAACGGGGAACTCCGGCTCTGCTTCAGCAGCTGCCTGTCGGATTAAGAGCAACCACGTGTCGGATCCTCGCTCATCATCACGCGTCACGAGCCGAGACAGCACACCGCCGCGCGATAGCCAGACTGCTGGGATTGAAACCGTCTCCGGTAAAGGAGGTGGAGTAGCTGGTGTTGCCGTACGCGTTCCTGACAACGGCAATCCCCATTCTCGAACATGGTTAAGTTTTTGCCGTGCCAATACCGGCGAATCAATCAATGAGTTTGATTCGCCATTGGTCTTCAACGCTTCCACACTCCAGTTGGCGCTGCCCTCTAAAATGTAGCGGTCATCCACAATCAGAAGCTTCCCGTGCCAGCGGCGGCTTTGGGTAAACCCCGTTATCATCACTCCGGCCGCGCGCAATCGTTTCACCCATGGCATATCCAGCGTTGTCACAACTTCTGTTGGGAATTTCATATTCAGGTAAACCTCAACCCTCACTCCCCGCTGGGCCGCCTCGCGCAAGTCATTGAGGAGCAAACTGACCGGATGCCGGTCGTTGTCCCCTTCTTTCAGATAATACATGGCCAGCAAAATGGAGGATGCTGCATGATCAATCAGGTGGATGGCCAATGGCTGATAAGCCCGGTCGCTTGCGTCGGCCACCTGGGCCGTCACCCAGATCAGATCGGCACGGGGCGCTTCGGCATCCGCCGCAGCACCGACACCCAGCAGCAGAGCGGCCGCTGCGGCAGCAAAAATAGACCGTCCCAGATTACCGTTCAACCTCAATGGTTATCCTCTTGGTTCCCTTGGGTATTTCCTTTTTCTCTTTCTCGTTCACAACGCAGGACCATTCATCATAATCAAACGCCACCGCATAACACCTTTGAGGTTTCCTCTTTCCATCAAACTTGACTAAAAATCCACCTTCTGCCATGTCAGTAACCTCCGGTTCTCCTGGCACTCGCAGTAACGCCTGCGCAGCTACCACTCCATTAGACCATGCACATTTAAGAATGGCACGTCTAATTCTCCCACAAACTAAAGGGGGGTCAGACCCCACAGGGTCTGACCCCTTCTGGTTGGAAAATTCTTACGAAGGTTACGCTTCCACGCGGTAGACGCGAACCTCTTCCAGGCCGGATTGAATCTCTTCTTTAAGTTGGAGCAAGCCTCCCCGCTTAAGGGCTGCACGGCTCATCACGTTAAGATCCGAAAGATCCCAGCCGGCCTGCACCACGTGAGGCCCATTGATCACAGCGATATCCCGACCCCGTGATTTGGGCAAATACCGGTCCTCCATCCCAGGGCGACGTCCAGCAAAACCACGTCCCCTTCCCTTAGCTGCCATTCCTTCCAGAAAACCGGAATCTGCTCAGCTCGGGGCGGCAGGTCAATCACCTGACCTTCACCGAGGGCGTCAACAAGGCTCGCCTGCAAATCAATGTGGGGTTGTCGGAACAGCCGGTGGACGATTCTCTCCGACGTAGCCCTCGGAACCAACAGCCTTTTCTCCCCAGGTTCCAACAGGGCCAGCACCCGATTGGATCGAGGAACCGCCTGGTCCCCATCGGCCGTCGTGTATCCATCATAGAGCCAACCTTGGGGCGGTAGGGAAACCCCATCGATGACCATACTCTCCTCTAGGCCGGATGGGGGAAGCTGCGCGACTACCCGGGTGGTTCCGTCGTCATCGATCACAATAATCTTGTTAGCCAGTTTGGAAGCCTCAAGAACTCCAACCTCTCGATAGACCCTCAAAAACGGCCCCAGACCATCGTACTCCACCAACAGAATCGCTCGGGCTTTTGAGGCGAAAAAACGTTCGGTTCTTTCAAAAAAGAAACGCCTCCACCGGTCTGCTTTCCACATGATCCTCCCATCGGCTCCCACCGGCAGGACCTCTCTCTGACCTTCGAAGAAGTTCATCCGCCATGGTAAGTCCCCCAGCTTGCGGAAAGGAACCGCCACCCACCGCTTTCCCAGCATCTCTTTGGTAGCTAGAATCTCCAGCGTTAGCTCCGAATCGGTAAAGACCGTTGCCCTGCCGTCTCGAATTCCAAACGCCTCGGTCGGGGAGGTAGCCAGCGGGGCCAGGGACGGGAGAAGCCTTCCCTGGTCAGGTGTGATGATCTCAACAATCTTAAGACCCGTCCCAGAAACAAACCGTTCATCGGAAACCAGGTCCCACATATACCGATGTTTCAAGTGGTACTGGTTCGTAAACCGACCTGAAGCTTCATGATCCTTCACGATGACCACGCGAAGATGGCCTGGTCTAAGAGGCTCTTCCTCGATGGCAAAGGTAACCTTTCCATGGGAGTCAACGGCCGACACATAAGAGTCTGTGGCTTGTCTCTGCTGGGCCCAGTGGTCTGGCTGACCCTCAACAAGATCCATTTCCGTTTCCGCCCAAAGCGAGGCTACCGCACCCGCTGGGATGCCATCCAGCGTCAGGGTCAACCTGTTCCCCTGAAGCCGAACCTCCCGAATGTTGAATTCAACAGCTTCCGGACCTACCTTCTCAACTGCCTCCGGAGGAAGGGCTGGCTCTGCCTGATCCAGAACAGTTCTTCCAACGACTCCGGCAGCTATTCCTGCCAGAAGAGCGCCACCCCCCACCAGGAAATCCCTCCGGGTCACACCCTTCTCTTCCAGGCCGGAGGCGGCAAGGGAGGTTGAGCTTTGGACCGCGGGGGGCTGGGCTAGAAGGCGGGCGAATGGGTGGGAAACGGTGTTGACGACGGCGTCCGGCTCGTTACCTCGAAGGGCCCGCGTGAGCTCCTCCAGGCCGGAGGTCTCGACCTCGCTCTGTTCACGAAGCGCAAGGGCGGGATTCGGCAACGTTAAGGAATAGAGCAGCAGAAACGTAAGGAAACGCAGAGAAACTCTCGCTGGATTCATCGGTTTGCCTCCTCGGGGATTTTTTTAAGCCAACCTTTGGGAGTAGTCTATCACCGTCATGCGGTTTCGTCCAAGAAATGTGACGCCGGCTTTTTGAGAGCCTTGGCAAGTTTTGTGAGGGTTTCCACTTTGGGGACCGACTTGCCTGACTCGTAGCGGGAGATGCTTTTCTGCTTGGCGCCGATCTTCTGAGCAAGCTTGGTCTGGGTCATCTCCAGTTCTACGCGAGCCAGCTTAATTTTTTTTCCTAACTTCTTGGCATCCATTTAGCGAATTACCGCATGAGCAGGAGCGAAGGGAGCGAAACAGCGACAATTCTCGGATCGGGTATCTTCACGTCATCTTCCATGGTTACGAGAATGCCAAACGGCGCGTTGTAGTGGGTCTTTTCCAAGAAAGAACGAATCCCCAGAGTATCTCGGTGCGGATCGATGTGGCGCCGGTATTTAACTTCAAGGGGAATCCGTTTCTCCCCAATGGTCAACACGAAATCAACCTCCGGCTCTGTGGGCCGCTCTGGAAAGTGGGCTAAGTCAAGATGAGGAATCCCGGATAGAAAAGCGCCCACAACACTCTCAGCCAGACGACCGGCAAGATCGGACAAATGAGGGGACTTGGCCAAACCGTCGGAATCCAAGGGCACCACCTCTTGAAGCCAACTCGCCCGCAGACCGTGATCCACAATGCAGAGCTTCGGGCTGCCCTTTGATCGTTTGAGACGCAGTTCCAGAGGAAGGATCAATTTGATGAGCAAGGCGCCGTCGAGAAAACGCAGATAGCTTAAGATCCTGTGCCAACCAATGTTGGCTCGCAGAACTTGCCGAAGTTCCTGGACATAGACCGCAGGACTTGGCGTTTGGCCGGCGTACCGACAAGCCAACCGGAAGACTTCTTCCAGAAGGCTTGCATCACGCTTACGGCCCCTCTCACCCATTCTCAGATCGTGTTCAATCACACGGCGAATCACATTCTCATTGAGTTGATCGGCAATCTCATGCCATGGGACCTTAGGAGATGCATGCACCATCGGATACCCGCCACGCTCCGAAAACGCTTGAAAGGCTCGATTTCGAATTTCTGCGTATTGGGCACCGTGTTTTTTTAACCGGCGCCAAAAATCGGAATCCAGAAGGACCTCGAGACCGTTTTGCGGCAAAAAGGGGGCGATCTCTTCGCCGAATCTCAAGCCGGCAATCTCACGCAACAGCAATGTGCCGATCTCTAATGTCGTGATCCTTCCTGCTAGACTGTCTCGTCCCGCTTCTATACGAAGGGCAGAGCTTCCGGTCACAACGACATGGAGTGTGTGGTGGTCTACCAATGCCTTGAGCTGTGGAGCCCAGTCTGCAAGGTTTTGAACCTCATCCAGAAATAGGTATGCCTTTTTCCCACCACGAGCCGCGCTGTTGAAAGTTTGACCAAGAATGCGATTCTCGTACCATCGCGCTATGGAAAGCAAAGGCTCCTTAAGACCGCGCAAAGAGGAGATATCTTCGAACTGAACCCGAAGGATCCTTCGGGGTTCCACCTTCTTCTCACGCTGGAGGTCCTCGATCATCTGTTCTTGCAGCGTCGTCTTTCCAACCTGCCGAGCGCCCCTAAGGACGACGGCGGGTGCCAGCCCGCTTTTAAGCTTCCTCAGCAGCACATCGAAGGCCCAACGACGGTAGCTTGGAAGTATCCGCCCAGGTTTATTCTCCCACCACGGGTTGGCATCCCGAAGATAGGCATCCAGCTCGGGCGCAAGCCTCATCTTGTCAAACATATCTGGTTGCTCAGGTGTCATTTTTTATCGGATTCAGTATATACCCTCTAGGCCATAAAATTGAGCAGTGACGGCTGCCATTCTGACGGAGAGTGGAGGATTCGGCGCCGTCCGCTCCCCTTCGCTTTGCTCTGGGCAAGCTCCCGGTCGGCCACTCGCCGCTCCAAAGGTTCGTTGGTCCTCCTGTCCGTCGGACCAACCTTAATAAAAAACTATGTCACGGCTCCCTTCGAATCCTCCTCCTTCCTCTGGAATCCACCAAGACAATAGCCTCGCTTGTGTTAAGCGGAGAGTGGAGGATTCGAACCCCCGAGGATCTTGCGACCCTAACGGTTTTCAAGACCGCCCCGTTCAACCACTCCGGCAACTCTCCTTTAAAAGAGCTGTTGCAACATCCCTTGGAAAATGGCTCGTGTATGGTGGAAGCCGTTACCCAAGTAAGGCAAGAATCGGACCCCGTCCACCACGAGGTTTAAGGCCGCTACGATGAGGGCCAGGTTGAACCAAACGATGAGCCCCAACCCTAAAAGAGGACCGGTGATCTCGAGGTCGGTCTGCCTCTGCTTTAAAACCTCGACGGTAAAAACGAGGTGGAAGGTCAGCGTGACCCCCAAGACAAAGAAAAAGGTGCTGCTCCACCCCAGATCCTTCCAGAAAAGCTGAGCCAACCCATACCCGAGAGTCCAAAGGACGGCGTAAAGGGGAACCGCATACGGGGCCAAGGCGATGAACGCCGTCACCCGATCGGTCGTCACGGACCCTTTGGTCTTGCCCACCTTAAAGGCCTTCACCTTCCCTCCCGAAATCCAGGCCGCCGCCGCGTGCATCAGCTCGTGGCCCAACACATAGATTCGGGTCGGTACTCCGACTAAGACGTGAAAGGCGAGATACGACGTGACGCCTAAAAGAAGGTTCAGCTCCGGGGTTCGAATCTGCCGGAAATTCAGCAACACCTCATAAAAGGCCATCCCGTAGCCGATCACGACTGGAACGAGGAGAATCCCTAGAACGATTCGGAGCACGGACACCATAGCTTAAGGAGGGGTCAACCGCTCCAGATCATCCAGGTAGGGCCTGAGCGCCTTCGGGATCGTGACCGACCCGTCGGCATTCTGATGGTACTCCAAAAGGGCGATCACCGTGCGGGCCAAGGCAACGCCGGAACCGTTAAGCGTATGGACGAATCGGACCCTTTGGGTAGTGGCGTCGCGGCTGCGGCTAGCGGAAGCCCCGCCTTCGGCGGGACGTCTCTGGATAGAAGCCATAGCGGAAGCCGCACCACTTCTGGGCTCTAGGTCGCGGTACCGGATGTTGGCCCGGCGGGCCTGGAAATCTTCGAAGTTGCTGCAGCTGGAAACCTCCAGCCAATTCCCGGTTCCGGCCGAGAAGGCCTCCAGATCGTACGTCTTGGCGGAGGCGAATCCGAGATCGCCGGTGGAGAGGGCGACCACCCGATAGGGAAGCTCCAGAAGCTGGAGCACCTCTTCCGCGTCTTTCACCAATTTCTCCAACTCATCGTAGGACGTTTCAGGGGCCACGAATTTCACCAGCTCTACCTTGTCGAACTGATGGACCCGGATCAAGCCTTTGGTCTCCTTGCCATAGGAACCGGCCTCTCGACGGAAACAGGCGGTGTAGGCCGTGTAATACTTGGGCAGCTCCTTGGACCCTAAGATCTCCCCGGCGTGGAGATTGGTGATCGGCACCTCGGCGGTGGGGACGAGGAACAGATCGTCCTCCTTCAAGCGATACATATCCTCCTCAAATTTGGGCAATTGGCCGGTGCCGGTCATGCTGGCTCGGTTCACCAGAAAGGGAGGGGAAAACTCCCGATACCGGTGATTCTTTGTGTGGAGGTCCAGCATGAAGTTGATCAGAGCCCGCTCCAGCCGGGCGCCGAGATCGGTAAAAAGGACAAAGTGAGAACCGGTAATCTTGGCCGCTCGGCCAAAGTCGATCAATCCGAGCGACTCGACCAACTCCAGGTGGGTGCGTGGCTGAAAAGGAAACCGCTTCGGTTCCCCCCACGATCGGACCACCGAATTGGCCTGTGGACCGGCTCCGATCGGAACGGAGGCGTGGGGGACATTCGGGATAAGAAGGAGCTGTTCCTTGAGAGCGCTCTCCAGCGTTGCCGTCTGAGCCGACAACTCGTCTTCCCTCTGAGATACTTGGGCCACCTTCTCAAGGAGATCCTCAACCGACTGATTTTGGCGTTTGCGCTTTCCAATCTCATCGGAATGGAGCCGCTTCTCGTGCCGAATTTGGTCCAACTCCTGAGTGAACCGTCGATATTCGGCATTCTTCTGAAGGAGGGATTCCAGATCAAAAGAGATCCCTCGATTCGCCAGGGCCTGACGAACCTTGTCGGTCTGTTCCCGGATGAATTTAATGTCCAACATGAGATTGCTTCGTCGCGGAATTTACCCTGAGACGCATCGAAGGGCTCCTCGCAATGACGTAGCGATCAGCCTTTGATCACGCCGATGGGGCGCATCCGGCAGACCTTTCGGGAAAGACCAGCCTGGTGGACCACCTCCACCACCTCGTTGACATCCTTGTAGGCGGCCGGCTGTTCCTCGTCCAGGCCGGTCCGCCCTCGGGCCATCGCGATGATCCCTTTTCCCTCCAACTCCTGCCGAATCGAGCGGCCCTTAGCCGATCGAATGGCAGCCGTCCGGGACATCACCCGCCCTGCCCCATGACACGAACTCCCAAAAGAATCCTCCATGGACCCGGTCGAGCCAAGGAGCAGATAGGAGTTCCGGCCCATGTCACCGGGAATGATCACCGGTTGGCCGTAAGGTCGATAATCCTCGGGCAGTTCTGGATGGCCCGGTGGGAAGGCCCGGGTGGCTCCTTTTCGGTGGATGCAGAGCATCTTTTCCTTTCCATTGACCCGGTACTTCTCCATCTTGGCGATGTTGTGGGCCACATCGTAGATGAGCGACATCCCTACATGGGTCCACGATTTTCCAAAGACCCTCTCAAAAACCGATCGGGCCCGGTGCATCAGAAGTTGCCGGTTCGCCCAGGCGTAATTGGCGGCGGCCCGCATGGCTCCAAGATAATCTTGTCCTTCCGGGGAATTAACCGGGGTGCAGGCCAACTGTCGGTCTGGAACAGTAATCCCATATTTGGCGCAGGCCCGGCCGGTCACCTCCAGATAATCGTCGCAGACTTGGTATCCCAAGCCCCGCGACCCGGAATGGATCATCACCGTAATCGTCCCCTCCTGCAATCCAAAGATTTGAGCGGCTTGCGGATCAAAAACCTGATCTACCACTTGTACTTCCAGGAAATGGTTCCCGGAACCTAAGGTTCCCACTTGGCCCTTGCCCCGTTCATAAGCCCGGTCGGAAACCTTATCCGGATCGGCCCCCTCCAACCGACCGTGGGCCTCCATATGCTCAACGTCCTGCGGCACGCCATAACCTTGCTTGACGATCCACTGGGCCCCTTCGGTCAAGATCCTCCGCTCCTGTTCCTTGGTGAACTTGATGTCCCCGCTCGCCCCTACCCCACAGGGAATATCCCGAAAAAGCTGAGCCACCAAAGTCTTTAAAATAGGCCGGACCTCTTCCTCGGTGAGCTTCGTCCGCACCAGCCTCACTCCACAATTTACGTCGAAACCAATTCCTCCAGGGGCGATGACGCCGCCCTGTTCCGGATCGGTGGCGGCAACCCCCCCGACGGGGAACCCGTAGCCCCAGTGGATGTCCGGCATCGCCATGGAGGCCTTGACGATGCCGGGCAGGGTGGCGACGTTCGCCACCTGCTCGAGGGCCTTGTCCTTGACGATGTCTTTCAAAAGCTTCTCATCGGAAAAGATAAGCCCCGGCACCCGCATCCCCAGTTTGTAATCGATGGGAATTTCCCAGCGCCAATCGTCTATTTTTTTCAAAGGTCCGGTCCAGGTTTCCATACGCTCATTATATATCGAAGATGACTTGGGCTGACCAGATCCCGTCGTTTCCCTGGGTGAGGAAAAGGTCGCAATAGGTCACCGCCTTGACCTCTTTGTCCGTGTGGTGGCGCGAAAAATCCAGGATCTCCCCTTGGGCTTCGGCCTCGATCCGTGTGGGCTCCAGGACACGGATTTGAAAGGAGCGGGCTAAGAAATGCTCGGTATCGAATCGATACAGCAGCTCCCGAAGCCAAGCGACGAGCAGTCGATCCCGGTCTTGGGCTTCAGCCGCTACCGTGATCGTAGAGCGAAGCGCCACCTCTTCGGGAGGAACGATGAGGCTGAACATCCCCTCGGCCATGTGGGCAAAAAGCTCCTTCAGCTGCCGCCCATAGGCCTTGATCCCAATCTCGGCGGTATGCTCGATGATTTCGTAGGCAACCACTTTGAAATGCTATGATAACATAGTAAAAGCTATGGAATCTTCTAACCCAACGGCCTGTCCCGTCATGATCCTCTGCGGCGGCATGGGAAGCCGACTGAAGGAGGAGACTGAGCTGCGTCCAAAGCCGATGCTGGAGATCGGGGGCGTGCCGATCCTCTGGCACATCATGAAGCTGTATGCCGCCCAAGGGTTTTCAGAATTCATCCTGTGTCTAGGATACAAGGGACCTCTGATTAAGGAGTTCTTCCTGAACTATCGGGCCTATCGCTCGGACTTGACGCTTCACCTTGGTTATCCCAGTCGGATGGAGTACCACGGGGACGTTCAGCCAGAGGACTGGCGGGTGACCTTGGTGGAGACGGGACAGACGGCGCAGACGGGTGCCCGGGTGGCCAGGGCGGCTCGGTATGTCCACAGCGATGCCTTTTGCCTGACCTATGGAGACGGCCTCGGGAACATCGATCTTCAAGCCCTCCTGGCATTTCATCGGGCGCACGGAAAGATCGGAACCATCACCGGGGTGCGCCCCCCTGGACGATTCGGAGAGTTGGAGCTGGACGGTGAGGGGCGGGTAACCCAGTTTAACGAAAAACCGCAGGTATCCGGCGGGATTATCAATGGAGGATTCTTTGTCTTTGAACGGGCCTTCTTGGAACGGTATCTCGAGCCCCGCGACGATTTAGTCCTTGAACAGGAACCGCTCCAGCGGCTGGCGCGGGATGGGCAATTGAGGGCGTACCTCCACGAAGGATTCTGGCAACCGATGGATACGGCCCGGGAGCTGAGGCTTTTGAACGACCTCTGGGGAAGCGGTAAGGCCCCCTGGAAGGTGTGGAAATGACCTGGGGCTCGAACGGCCAGGAATTCTGGCGTGATCGTCCCGTCTTGGTCACGGGTGCGACCGGCCTCCTCGGGAGTTGGCTGACCCGCACCTTGGTGGGTTGTAAAGCCGATGTGACGGTGTTGATCCGGGATTGGGTACCCCAGTCGGAGCTCTGCCGATCGGGAGGGCTTGAGCGGGTCCACGTGGTCCGAGGCGAGGTTCAAGACCAACCGCTTCTGGAACGGATACTGGGAGAGTACGAGATCAACACCGTGTTTCATCTTGCCGCCCAGACGATTGTCACCATCGCGAACCGGAATCCCATCTCTACGTTTGATACCAATATCCGCGGTACGTGGACCCTCCTGGAAGCGTCTCGTCGGTCCCCCTGCGTCCAGCAAGTGGTGGTGGCCTCCTCCGACAAAGCGTATGGCAACCACCCCGAGCTGCCGTACCGGGAGGAGGTTCCCCTACAGGGTCGTCACCCTTACGATGTGAGCAAGTCGTGCGCGGATCTGATCGCGCAAACGTACGCGGTCACTTTTGATCTGCCGGTCGTGGTTGCCCGGTGCGGGAATCTCTTTGGAGGCGGGGACCTCAACTGGAATCGGATCGTTGCGGGAACGATCCGTTCCGTCATTCGTCAGGAACCGCCGGTGATTCGAAGCGACGGCAAGTTGGTTCGAGATTATCTGTATGTCGAGGATGGAGCGTCGGCTTATCTCAAGTTGGCTGAGCGTCTATCCCGTGACCGAAACCTCCGTGGGGAGGCCTTCAACTTCAGTCATGAACAGCCGACGAGTGTCTTGGAGATCACCCATCGGATCTTACAACTCATGGACGCCAGCCACTTAAGTCCTGTCGTCCAGAATCGAGCGGCCCACGAGATCCTCCACCAGTATCTGGACGCCACGAAGGCGAAGGAAAGGCTCGGCTGGAACCCTCGGTTTAGCCTCGAGGAGGGGCTGAACCGCACCATCGCCTGGTATCGGGATTATTTTCAATCGGAAGCCCCTCCATCTCCATGATCGAAGGGGTCTTCTCCTTTGCCCTGAAGCAGATTCCGGATGAACGGGGAAAGGTCATGCATATGCTTAAAAGCACCGACCCCCACTTCGAACAGTTCGGGGAAATCTACTTCTCCATGGTCTACCCAGGGGTGGTCAAGGGCTGGCATCGACACGCCCGCATGACGCTGAATTATGCGGTGGTCATCGGCACGATCAAGCTTGTGTTGTACGACGATCGTCCCACCTCCTCCACGCACGGCGAGCTTCAAGAGATCTTCGTAGGGGAACCCAACTACTGCCTCATCAAGATTCCCCCTATGGTTTGGAACGGTTTTAAGGGGATCGGAACGGTCCCAGCGGTGGTCGCCAATTGCGCGACCATTCCGCACGACCCTTCCGAGATCGAGCGCCTGGATCCAACGTCCAACCGCATCCCGTACGACTGGGGCCTTCAACACCGTTAAGCGACTCAGCTAATCCATGCCTGCCCATACCCGCTGCCGGATCTGTGCCTCGCCCTTACCGGCCCCGTTCCTAGATTTTGGGGTCATGCCGCTGGCCAACGCGTTTCTCACCTCGCTGGAGGAATCCCGAAACGAGGTCTCCTATCCTCTGGCGGTAACGGCCTGCCTGAGCTGCGGCTTGGTTCAGCTCACCTACGTCGTTCCGGCCGACCGGTTGTACCGGCGCTATCCGTACGTCTCCTCGACCTCTTCCACGGTTCGCCGCTATGCGGAAGATCTGGCTTCTCGGTTGGTGGCTCAGTACCACTTGGAGGCATCCCACCTCGTCGTGGAGATCGGCAGCAACGACGGCTTGGTCCTCAAGGCATTTCAACACGAGGGGGTTCGAGTCTCGGGTGTCGAGCCGGCCCAGAATCTCACCGAAGTCGCGCGAGCCCACGGCGTGCCGACCGTCCCAGAATTTTTTAACCGGCAGACCGCCTCCCATCTCGCCCACCAGGAGGGGAAGGCCTCGCTCCTCCTGGGCCGCCATGTCTTCGCCCACATCGATGACCTCCACGATTTCTTCGAGGCCGTCCAGGAACTTCTGGCCCCTGAGGGGGTTTTGGTCATGGAGGTTCCCTATCTAGGGGAATTGATCGGTCAGTTGGAGTTCGACACCATCTACCACGAACACCTCTCTTACCTGTCGCTGGAACCGGTGGAGACCCTTTCCAACCACCACGGATTTCGCCTGATCGACGCGGAGCGGGTACCGCTGCATGGGGGGTCGGTTCTCTTGACGATTCAACGGTCCAACACGGGGAGGCTGCCTACGAAGCGGCTCCAAGAGATGCTCCTTGAAGAACAACGTCAACGCCTGACGGATCCCGTCACCCTCAAAACATTTGCCCATCGCGTAGGGGGGTGGAAACAACAATGGGAGGCTTTGATCGAGCGGCTTCACCAGGCAGGAGCTCACCTGGTGGGATATGGAGCGGCGGCCAAGGCGAATACCCTGCTTAATTTTTGTCCGGAGGTGGCTCAACGCCTTTCCGGTATCCTCGACCGGAATCCTCACAAACAGGGCCTCTACACCCCAGGGACTCATCTTCCGGTGATCAACCCCGAGGCGTGGACCGGCAACGGCGCCACCCATATGCTGATACTTGCCTGGAACTTCAAGGATGAGATCATCTCTCAAATGGAGCCCTTCGCCCGGCACGGCGGCCATTTCGTTATCCCGATCCCTCAACCCCAAGTGATTTAAAGCGGGATGCGCCAGCGTTGCTTAGTCATTGGCGCCTCTGGCCAGCTGGGGAGCGCGTTGTGCCGGCTGCTGCAGCGGGCCGGGCATGAGGTCTTAGAAACGGCCTACCAAAACCAAAAACCCGGTCAAATCCTCCTCGACCTAGGCCGCCGGGAGGAGATCGTCTCCATTCTCCAGGATCTTAAGCCGAAATGGATTCTGGTGGCCGGGGCATTCTGTAATGTCGATCGATGCGAAACAGAACCTGAAACCTGTACCCGGATAAACGTGGAGGGTCCTCGGGCGATCGCCCAATGGGCGAAGGGGCACGACGGCACGGTGGCGTATTACTCTACCGACCATGTGTTTGATGGGAGCCGCGAGGCGCACACGGAGTCGGACGCCGTCCACCCCTTGAACGTCTATGCGCAAAGCAAGGTGGAGGCGGAAGAGATGCTGCGTGAATGCCTGCCGGAACAGCACCTCATTCTGCGCACCGCCTGGCTGTATGGACCGGATCCGGCTCGACGAAACTTTGTGCTTCGGCTCATGGATCAGGTATCGACCAAACGCCCCGTTCAAGTCCCAGTCGACCAGTGGGGCAGCCCCACCTATACCGAGGACCTTGCGGAAGCCACCCGCTTTCTCTTGGAACGGGGATTGGGCGGTACCTTTCACGCGACAGGCCCCGATTTCTTAGACCGGGTCTCTTGGGCCAAACGGGTGTGTCTCAAGTCCGGTCTGGACCCCAACGATGTGGTGGCCGTCCCTACCGACCAATTGAAGCAGGCCGCCCCTCGTCCGTTACGCGTTCGTCTGGACTGCCGGAAGCTGGCGGCCGCCGGTGTCGGGAGGTTCCGAGGGTTGGAGGCGGGGTTGGATGCCTTAAGACGGTCACCGGTGGGCACTGGCCAATGAACGACCCTGTCCTTTGCGATCTGGTGCTGTTAACGTGGAACCGACTGGATTTACTCAAGCCCTGCATCGAACGGATCCTCCGGCACACCGACCTACCGGCTCGCTTGATCGTGGTGGACAACGGCAGCACCGACGCGGACGTTCTGGAATACCTCCGGAATCTCAAAGGAGGTGGTTGCGTGGAGGCGACGGTCCTGAGGCGCCCTCAAAATGGCGCTATTGCTACGGCTCTGAATGAAGGCCTGGCCCAGACCCGTGCCCCTTGGGTGTGCCTGCTCAACAACGACATCTTGGTCACCAAGGGGTGGCTCTCCGAGATGATCTCCGTTGCGCAATCCCATCCACGCCTTGGATTCTTAAACCCCATGAGCAATGAGTTTGGACTTTCCCCCCGCAGTGGCGAGACGCCGGATACGCTCGCAGCGCGATGTCGAAAATTCCGCGGTCGGTGGATGGAAAACACAGGATGCGTTGGGTTCTGCGCCTTGTTGCCCCGGCACGTGAGGAATCGAGTGGGTTACTTTGACGAGACCCTTCAGCCGATGTATTTTGAGGATGCCGACTACTCCCTTCGAATCCAAAACGCCGGTTTTCTCTGCGGGATCGCCCAAGGGGCCTACGTCTACCATCACGGCGGCGCTACCCTTCGGCACGATGGCTTACGGGGCAAGCGTTTTCAGGAGAATGAGGACCGCTTCTTTAAGAAGTGGGCGAGACCCCGACCTCTGCGGATTGCCTGGATTCTTCCCCCTTCAGGTGAGGTGGACTCCCCCGAAGAAGCCAGGGAACGGATCCGTTCCCTGGCCAATCAGGGACATAAGATCTGGGTCTTCTTGACCTCGAAGAATCGTCCTCTCGTGCCGGACCATCTGCAAGTCGTTCCGGTCCTGCTTCCCCGACTCGGCTTTTCTCTTTTTGCGCGCTGGAAGATCCTCACCAGGAAGAAAAAGTACCACCAGATCCTTCATGGGGCGGCTGGGGCTGAAGGAAGCCCCACCACGGCCCTCAGGCCGGCGGCTGTGGGCCGACGGGGATTCGAACCCCGCTCACAAGATTAAAAGTCTCGTGCTCTTCCTACTGAGCTATCGGCCCGTCCCGCCATTTTAACGGATTTTTCTCTTCGTTGCTAACCTTTGATGCTGTTCTGAGTTACTGCCGAGGTGTCTTGTTGTTGTTTGATGCTGTTTTAGGCTGTTGCGGAGTGATTTGTTAGCGCTACGTTAGCAGGGACCAGGGAACCAAAAACCAAGTCGTCAAGCCTCCGTCCCATCTCTCCCTGTGCATCCGGCAACAGGTGCCCGTAGACGTTAAGGGTGGTGGCCACCGAAGCGTGGCCAAGCTGATTCTGAATGAATTTTACGTTCTCCCCCTGGGCGATCAATAGCGCAGAGAAGGTGTGCGCAGGTCGTGGAATCGGATCCGACGTAATCCCGCCATCGCACCGGAGAACTTGCGATAATCACCCTTATCGCAAGTAATCTCTGAAACCTTAAGCCGCCTTCTGGAAAGCGTGCTTGGTCCTTGTACCCAACGGAAATACCCTGAGGGAGACGTGGTATCCCAAAACCCACACGATCTTCTGAATGGTCGATAGGTTGCTGAAATCCCCCTCCTCAATCTTGGAAATGTACTGCTGGGTTACACCGACTCTCTTTGCGAGCTGCCCCTGGTTCAGATGATGGTCGGCGCGGTATTTGACAATGAGGGAGGCAACCTTGGCCTTTTCCTCCTCCAACTCAAGCAGCTCCCGGAAGCGGGGGTCCTTGCTCTTCTCCCTGAAATGCTCGTCTACGCTCTTTAATCGGACTCTCATGGTCTTTCCCTCCGATGGCGATAATTTTGAGCTTAGATAAAGACGCCTACGGTCAGCCGCTAACTCGATCTCGTTCCTCGGCGCCTTTTGGGTCTTTTTCTTGAAAGCATTCGTAAAAATCACCTTGTCCCCATCGAAGAAGTACAGCACACGGAAATCCGAATCCCTCCCTGAGAACCGGAGCTCAAAAATCCCACTTCCTAAACTCTTGGCGTGCGGCTCCATCAGCCTCGGGCCGAGGCTCTCCAAGATGGAGCGTTTGTAGGCGAACTTACGCTGAGCCACTTGGTCTATGCCGTCAATGAACCCCTCCACAGGGTAACGGCCCTGCTCGGTCCCAAAGTATGAGCAATGGTATGTGGTCAACCTTTTCTCATCCTCTTTTAAGTATACAACCGAAATGTTGTAACTTCAAGGGTAAAATGCTCACCCTGTCAGCCGGATGGTATCGGTCGCATTGTCCTCTAGGTTCTCATAGCCCCGGAAGTACCACAATTGCCCGCATTTGGCGGGGCGAGAGCTCCAAAATTACCGTCTCGCCGAAGTAATTCCCCACCTCTCTTTCTCGTCGGAAGCACTTACCAAATCGCTGTTTGGCAAAGGTAAGTACCTTACCCTCGCGGCATGCACCGTATGGGGAAAAGCATTTCCATTCGAACCAAAAGGGACCGAGGAGTCTCCAATTCAGTCCCGTTTTGGACGATTCCGACCTGATCCGAGCTCATGTGGCGATCGGAACCCGCTCCTGGTGGTACTTCTCCACCGCCTTCGTGACGTAGGCCATTGGGTTCTTCACCCCGTTGGCCGCCACGACCTTATCAACCAAGCGCTGGAAATCGCTGGCTAGAAGCTCTGGCCCGGGCCGATTGCCTTTGAAGCCCATCGGGAACTGCGTCAGGATGGGAGACGGGTCGGCCTGCATCTTGGCTTCCAGTCGACGGAGGGAGGCATTGATCTTGTCGGCTTCCGGTCCGTCCAAGCGATCTTTCAACAGGTCGTCCTGCCTTTCCGTATTCCCGTCAGAAGGACGGATAGGACGGTTAGGTATGGAAGGGACGGACGGACTGGAAGGGCATGGATTAGCAGGGTTCCTGGCAGGAATGCCGTCAGCATTGCTACCAGCATTGCTATCAGCATCCGCTGATTTCTCGGGGAGCTTCCCAGACTACAGGATCCTGAGGGTAAATCATAACCCCGCCCGAGGCCTTGCGGCATGTCGAGCGGGGAGCAATTAAAATCATCAATGCTTGGTCCTGCCTAAAGTATACCCGAGTCGGGGGCTTTCAACAAGGGAATTCTGTGTCCTAGATAGGTTTCGCGGGGGAGGGGGGCGTAGCCAGAAAAAGATCCTAACACGCTCGCTGGCACTGGCTCCCACCGATCTATAAGTTACAGTAAGAGGGTACCGGTTAGATCCAACAGGGTACGGGTGGTTGCCATGAATCTCCCCTAGGGTTATATAGCCCCACTTTGAGGCCAAAAAGGGACCTGGCGGAGAATCTTGTTAGCAGGGTGTTAGCGGGAAAGGAATTGCTAAAATACAACTATCTGGCATCCTTAAGGTTATGGGGGGTAACCTACTGAGCTATCGGCCCGAGAAGCGAGAGCGGATACTAACACGATTCATGCAAGTTGATCCGTTCACCCTGAGCAAAGTCGAAGGGTGAACGGGATAGGACACAGAAGTTAACACGTTTGTATTAGGCTCTAAACGACTTTGAGTTCCGCCTCTTTGGCGGCGAGCAGTTCTTCGACCTTAGCCTGATAGCGGTCGGTGAGTTTCTGAAGTTGATCCAATCCCTTAAACTTCTCGTCCTCGGGGATCGCCTTATCCTTGAAAAGCCTCTCGATGGCCTCCTTGGCGCCGTGGCGGATCGTTCGAAGGGAGATCCGTCCCTCCTCGGCTTGGCCGTGGACCAATTTGGTCAACTCCTCCCGCCTTTCCGTCGATAAAGGAGGAATCGAAACCCGCAAGACCTTCCCATCGTTCAAGGGAGTAAGCCCCAGACTGGATTTTAAAATCGCCTTCTCCATCTCCGGTAGAATCTTCAAATCCCACGGCTGAACGATGAGAAGCTGGGGATCAGGACAGTGGATCGAGGCCAACTGCTTAAGCGGCGTAGGCGTCCCGTAGTACTCGACCCGAACTCCCTCCACCAAGGCCGGGGTGGCTCGTCCGGTGCGAACGCTCGAGAATTCCCGGATCACCGCTTCCAATGCCCTTTGCATCTTGGCTTCGGTTTCTTTTAAAACCGTTGGGACATTGATGACGATCGGCTTCGATTCGGTTGACATTTTTAGAATCCTCTATTGAACCACGGTTCCAATCGCTTCCCCCAGGACCACCCGCTTGATGTTTCCTGAGCGCGCCAAGTTGAACACGATGATCGGCAACCGGTGCTCCATGCAGAGGGTCACCGCGGCCGCGTCCATCACTTTAAGCTCCTTCTTCAGCAAATCGATGTAGTGCAGGGAGGTGTACTTCGTGGCTTTGGAGTATCGGTGGGGATCGGCCGAATAGATCCCGTCCACTTTAGTGGCTTTTAGAACCGCCTCCGCGTCCACCTCCATGGCCCGAAGGGCCGCGGCGGTATCGGTGGAAAAATAAGGATTGCCGGTTCCTGCGGCGAATACCACCACCCGCCCTTTCTCCAGATGGCGGATCGCCCGGCGGCGGATGTACGGCTCGGCCAACTCCTCCATCTGAATCGCCGTTAAGACCCGGGTGAAACAGCCCTGCTTCTCTAAGGCATCCTGCAGCGCCATGGCGTTGATCACGGTGGCCAACATCCCCATGTAATCGGCGGTCGTGCGATCAATCCCCTGGGAACGGGCCGTCGCCCCGGTGCCTCGGAAAATGTTCCCCCCCCCAATCACGACACCAATCTGAACGCCTAAGCCCTGGATCTCTTTGAGCTGTGCGGCAATGCGGTGGGTGACGACGGCATCGATCCCAAAACCGGTTTCACTGGACGCCAACGCCTCGCCGCTTAACTTGAGCACAATCCGGTGGTAAACGGGGCGAGGGGCCTTCTTAGGCATGGTCAGCCGGAGGCAGCTTCCGAGGAATTCAACCGTTCCCCAAGAGAGAACCGGACGAATCGCCGAATCACGATGTTCTCTCCGAGGGCTAAAACGGAATCGTGGAGCAGATCCTGGATCGTCTTGGTGGGATCCTTCACGTACGGCTGGTCGAGCAAGACCCGCTCTCGATAGAACTCCTCCATGTGGGCCTGCTGCATCGGCTGGGCGGCTTCGTCGTCAACGTCCTGAATCTCTTCGTGAAGATCCGTCAACGCCTCGCTAATCTCTTCCGGAGAGACCTCTTCTCGACGGACGTGGCGAGGGTTCATGGAAGCCACCTGGAGGCAGAGCGCCTGAACGAAATCCTTGAAAAGATCCGTGCGGGCCACCGAATCGGTCTCGCAGCTGACCTCCACGAGAACCCCGATGCGGCCCTGATGCACATAACTGGCGATCAAACCGAACTTCGCCTCTCGCTCAGCGATCTGCGCCGCGAGGGAGGCCCCTTTCGCCCGCAGGCGCTTCACCGCCTCTTCCATATCCCCGCCCGTCTCGGTGAGGGCTTCCTTGCAGGCTAAGTAGCCGGCGCCGGTTCTCTCCCGCAAGGTCCTGATCTGTTCCGTCGTAAGGATAATCCTTATTCCTCTTTCCCTTTAACCTTGGGGTCAGCCTTAGGTTTGGCCACCCGCTTCTTCTTAGGGATAACCGGCCCCGTCTCCTCCACCTTCAAGACCTCCTCAGGAACAACGATCTGCTCAACCACTTCGTCCCCTACGGGAAGCCCCTCCACGGGAGGAATCGCCGTCTCCACCGGCGCCGCCTCCGGGGACTCTTCTGGTGCAGGAATCGGATCCACTGGACTCTCCGCCTCCGCGGCCGGCGGCGCCAGACCCGCCCGGTAAACTTGGACCCCTTCCAAGATCGCGTCGGCTAAAAGAGAGGTGACGAGCTGGATGGAGCGGATCGCGTCGTCGTTGCCGGGGATCACATGGGCAAAGGGATCCGGATCGCTGTTCGTGTCCACCAAACCGACGATCGGGATCCCCAATCGGCTCGCCTCCTTGACGGCCGTTTCTTCCCGCTTGGCGTCGATCACGTAGAGGGCCTTCGGGAGATGATCCATCTCGATGATTCCGGTTAAGGCCTTCTCCAATTGGGCCAATTTCTTCTCTTTTCGGGAAGCCTCCCGCTTCTTCAGGCGGTCCAAGGTCCCATCCTGGCTCCACATGCGCAGGGTCTTCAGCCGCTCCACCGACTTGCGGATCGTTTGAAAGTTGGTCAAGAGCCCTCCCAGCCAGCGCAGGTTCACGTAAAACTGCCCGCAGCGGGTAGCCTCTCGCGCGATGATCTCCTGCCCTTGACGTTTGGTTCCCACGAAAAGGATTGCCCCTCCCTGGGTGGCCACGGAACGGAGGAACTCGCGCGCCCCGGCGAGGGCGGCGTTCGTCTTCTCGAGATCCAAGATGTAAATCCCGTTCTTCTGGCCAAAGATGAACCGCTTCATCTTGGGGTTCCAACGGCGGGTCTGGTGCCCAAAATGGACCCCGGCTTCCAGCAGATCCTTAATCAATGGTTCGACCATAGTAAACCAAGAGTATACCTTAAAAGGGTGCCAGGCACCATTTTAAAAAGGTGCCTGGCACCTATCAAGGCGCAACCTGCAATTCGTAGAGGCGACGATAGACGGAAGAGGCCTCCATCAGCTCCTGGTGACGTCCGCTTCTCGTGGCCCGGCCTTGGTCCAGCACGACGATCCGATCGACGTTTCGAATGGTCGAGAGACGGTGTGAGATGATGAAAACGGTCCGCCCCCGCATCAATCGATCCAAGGCCTCTTGCACCAGAGCCTCCGATTCCGAATCCAACTGGGATGTCGCCTCATCGAGAATCAGGATCGGCGGATCCTTGAGCAGCGCCCGGGCAATGGCAATCCGTTGACGTTCCCCGCCTGATAAACGGGCGCCTAATTCCCCTACGGCGGTGTCGTAGCCTTGGGGGAGACGTCGGATAAAACCGTCCGCGTTGGCTGCCTGGGCGGCTCGAACGACTTCTTCCAAGCTGGCCGTCGGCTTTCCAAAAGCGATGTTGTTCCGGATCGTGTCGTGGAACAGAAACGGCTCTTGGGTCACCAGACCGATTTGGTTCCGAAGAGAAAGTAGGGTGACCTTCCGAAGGTCCAGGCCATCGATGGAGACGCGGCCGCGGGCCGGATCGTAGAAACGAGGGAGGAGGTTCACCAACGTCGTCTTCCCCGATCCACTCGATCCCGCAATGGCCACCACCTCCCCCCTGCGGACGGTGAGGTCCACCCCTTGAAGCACAAAGGAGCCCCTCGCTGAGGCTCGGGACTTTTCTGGACTGGCCGCTGGCGCAGTCAGAAACGTAGAGGAAGGAGCCTGGCTGGCAGGCCGGTACTGAAACCAAACCTCTTCAAATCGGATCTCCCCCTTAAAACCTGGAAGGTCAAAAGCCCCGGGCTCCTCTCGGACAGAGGGTTGAATCTCCAGCGTCTCCACCACCCGTTTGGCCGCGGTCAAGGCCTGTTGGTTGACCGAATGGAGCCGGCTCAATCGTTTCACCGGCTGGTAGAGGGAGAGGAGGGCCGCCAGGAAGAAAACGATCGTTCCGGGCGAAAGTTGGCCGTTCAGCACCGCCCGGCCTCCCACCTCCAGCACGATCAGCCCTCCGGCCATGCTGATCAAGTCGGTGATTCCGGCTAGGGCCTCCCGGCGCTTGACCGTCTTGACGTTGGCCTTGTAATACTGCTGGTTGATCGCCGCGAAACGGGCCCCCTCCTTCTCCTCAGCGGAAAAGGCCTTGACGACTCGGATCCCCTGCAAGGTCTCGATGAGCCGACTGTTCAAGTCGGCCATCCGATCCTGCACCTGGAATCCTAACTTCCGCAGGGCCTTGCCGATCCGGACAATCGGATAGCCCAGAGCCGGCAACAACAGAAGCGTCACAAAAGCCAGCTTCCATTGGATGGAAAAAACGATTCCCAGGAAAACGGCCACCTGGGCCGTCTGGTAAACCAGGTCGGTGATCCCCTCGGTGATCGTGTTCTGCAGCACCGAAACATCGTACGTGATCCGTGAGACCAATTCCCCGGTCCGCTCACCGCTGAAGAAATCCAGCGACAGCCGATGGTACTGGCGGTAGAGGGCGTTTCGGACGTCCCTTAAGAACCGGGCCGAGACATCGTTCATCAGGTAGGTCTGGTAGAAGAGAACCAGGTTCTTCAAGAGGAACAGGACCACCATGGCGATCGCCAGAAGGTGCAGCCGCTGGGCGGGATCTACCGCTTGGAACCGTTCGATCCACCCCACCACCGGGCCCGGAACCCAAGGGGGAAGCTGGACCGTTCGGTTTAAAAGGACGATGTCCACCAACGGGACCAGCATCCCGAGTGATACCCCTTTAAAAAGACTGGACACCAGCATGCAGAACGCGGCCACCCCCAACAGGCCAACGTGGGGTTTAAGAAACGGAAGTAATTTGGTGTAAATCTTCACCGAGACCTACATTTTATCATGCTATACTATTGCACCACAATATGAAACCGATAGGAGCCAAACCGATTAAGGTCGCCGTGATTGGGTGCGGCCATTTAGGAACCATTCACGCCCGGATCTATTCGGAACTTCCTTTTGCGCAATTGGTTTCGGTCTGTGACATCCTTCCAGATCGGGCCGAGTCGGTCGCCCGCCAATATGGCGGCCTTCCCCTCACCCATTTTCGAGAGCTGCTGGATCGGGTGGAGGCGGTTTCGATCGCGGTACCCACCCCCCTTCACTTTTCCTTGGCCAAGGCTTTTCTCTCCCGGGGAATCCACGTCTTAGTCGAAAAACCGATCACCCGCACGGTCCGAGAAGCAGATCGGCTTCTTCAACTGGCCAACGAATCCAAAGCGATCTTCCAGGTCGGCCACGTGGAACGATTCAACGCGGCCCTTCGGAAGGTGACCGATCTCTTGAAAGACCCGCGGTTCATCGAGGTCCATCGCCTCGCCCCCTTTCAGCCCCGTGGAACCGAGGTGGGCGTCGTTCTGGATCTCATGATCCACGACATCGACATCCTCTTGGGGCTCGTGAAGAGCCCCATCCACCGCATCGAGGCGGTGGGGGTGAAGGTTCTTACCCCTTTTGAAGACATCGCCAACGCTCGAATCTCTTTTGTAAACGGGGCCGTGGCCAATCTAACCGCGAGCCGGATCTCTAAAGAGGCGATGCGGAAGTTCCGGATTTTCCAAACCGACGCCTACGTGTCGATCGATTTCTTAAGTCCCGCGGCCGACCTCTACCAACATCGGGACGGTCAAATCCTCCATGAGACTCTCGCCATCCCTCAGGAAGAGCCGCTCAAGGCGGAGCTGGAGGCTTTCCTGGAATCGATCCATCATCGCCGTCCTCCGGTGGTCTCGGGGCCTGAGGCCCGCGAAGCCTTGAACGTGGCCTTAAAGATCACCCGCCAAATCGAGCGTCAGGTCCAGAAGGGGCTCATCCCCTCCCACAGATGAGCCGGAGGATTTTCCTGGTCGCCGGGGAATCCTCTGGGGATCTCCACGGCGGTACCTTAAGTCGCGCCCTCCTTCAACTTCAACCGGATCTCACCCTTTTAGGGATCGGAGGCTCCCAAATGCGGGAAGCCGGGGTGAAGATCCTGGTCGATCCGACGCCCCTTGCCGTGGTCGGGTTGGTGGAGGTTTTCCGACATCTTCCTTTCTTTCGGAAACTTTTCCGATCGGCTTGTCAAGCCTTAGACGAACATCGACCGGATCTGGTGGTGCTGATCGACTATCCCGGCTTTAACCTCCGATTCGCTCACGAGGTCAAACGCCGAGGCATTCGCCTCGTCTACTACATCTCTCCCCAGATCTGGGCCTGGGGCCGCGGCCGGATCCACAAGATCAAGCGGCTCGTCGACCGGATGATCGTGGTGTTTCCCTTTGAGAAAGAGCTTTACGAGAAAGCGGGAGTGCCGGTCACCTTCGTGGGACACCCCCTTCTGGATCTTGCTCACCCGACCTTGTCCCGTTTAGAGGCCTTGGAACGGCTGGGCTTATCCGATGGGATGCCGATCATCGGGCTCTTGCCGGGTTCCCGGGAAGTGGAAGTCCGCCGCATCTTGCCGGTCCTGCTCGAAAGCGGTGAGAGGATGCGAGACCGCCTTCCTTCCACGGCGCAATTCCTTCTCATCAAGGCGCCGCATCTGGCGTGGGAGATTTACAAGACGATCCTGGACCGCTCTTCCCTGAATCCCAAGGTGGTGGAGCGCTGGGACTACGACGGCATAGCCGCCTGCGACCTGGTCCTGGTCGCCTCCGGCACCGCGACCCTGGAGTGCGCCCTCTTGAACCGCCCCATGCTGATCGTCTACAAAACCTCCTGGCTCACTTACCTCGCCTCCCGACTCCTCATCCGGATTCCAACCATCGGTCTGGTCAACGTGGTCGCCGGCAGACGAGTCGTTCCAGAGTTCATTCAGCATCGGGCTACGTCGGAAACCATCGCCACGGCTGCCCTCCAGCTCTGGAGTTCAGCCGGTCAACGAGAAGCGATGCGGGATGCCTTTTCCCAGATCCGCCGCAGCCTAGCCGAACCCGGCGCCAGCCTTCGCGCCGCCCAAGCCATCCTCTCCGGGTTGGATAGAAAGATGGTATAATTGAGATTGAGATGGGCGTCTTCTACCAAACAGCAACGGTATCGAATCCACAGACTCCTGAGCGACGGGAAGCGTTTAAGTTTCTCGTCGCTACAGGGGTTTTTTTACCGTAGTTCCGCGGAATCACCTTTCCAAACTGGGTATAAAACCGACCCGTGAGGAAACCGTCCAATTCGCTGACGGCCGCAAAGCCCAATGGAAGGTGGGAGAGGTTTACCTGCGTCTGGACGGCCGTTCTACTCACACCTGGGTTCTGTTCGGAAAACCTGGAACCCAACCACTTCTGGGAGCCTACACCTTGGAAGGCCTGGGTTTAACCGTCGATCCCCGCCGAAAGCGGCTCGCCCCCATGCCGGTCGTCATCGTCGCCTAAGTCCCCAGGATCGTTCCCATTCAATGGGTGTTCTTGGTTTTGTTTTAAGGTCGCCATTTGTGACCATCTGGCCGTGACGAGAAAATGGGGGGTTATGCCTCTCGATCCAAAACGGCGTAGCGGCGCTCTTGGAATGTTTGGTAAGTAACCGTTCCCACGTTGAGGAACCGCCCTTCTTCAAGCCCCGCGGCCCGAATGAGGGCCTCCAGGCCGGCTGCCCCAGCTACGGAAAGATCCTCTACGGCTTTACGGGAGGCACGGATGATGGCGTAAGGCTCCACCCCATTGAGCTTCCAGGCATTGACTTCCTCTAGGCCAACCATCTGGGCATTCAAGAGAATGACATCCCCGTTGGCTACAGCGAGTTTCGGCATATCCTCTTCTTGGGGCCTGGGGCTCTTCGACAGGGGAATCCGCTTGACCCCAAGTGGAAGCACCCCCTCCAGTCCTACCTGATCAAACAGAAACCGCCCCTCAAGCTCTCCGGCTTGTTCCACATCAACGTAGATCTTGTTCCCCCTGTGGAGGACTCCCCCGTTGCCCTCAATCGCCCGAACCAACTCCCCCTCCTCCAGGCCGGCCCTGAACGAAGTCGAAGAGCCGGTGGGGGAATGAAGCTTGGCCAATAATCGCTGGACCGTTTCGGACTTCAGGAGGTCGCCCAAAAGCGAGGGGATCTGACCGGGATTGTTGGTACTTCTCGAATCGATAAGTACATCCGAATATCCTAGATTATCTGGATGAGATTGTCTCACCTGTTTTCTCTCCAACACAGAAACGTAGTACCGCTGCGGCTCATCATCCCAGCGGCGGGCTTGCCCTACAACAATCCGTATCCCCGCCGGGTTACCCTGTTCCGCCACCCTGGGATTCCAAATCCAAACGCCCCAATCTTCCCCTCGCCCACCTTGTTCACCCTTTACCGGTACCGCAGATACCCTGGATCGCAATCCTAGATAGTCACTCAGAGACCTGTTCACCACCGACTCGATTTGATTCCGGTCAGGAGAGCTCGCCACACGGCCACCGACGATCCCCTCCTCCAAGCCGGCGCGGACCTCTTTTCGAACCTCTTGGGAAGCGGGACCTTGAATGCGTAGGGCAAAGGAAGGAGATGGCAGGGTGAGGCTTAAGATGAGGAGAAACGCAACGATTCGGGGAGTGGGGTTATCCATCGATTCGTCGGGTTGCCTGCTGACCATTAAATTTACATCAAAAAGTCCGGGTTGTCAAATTAAATTACTAGGACAGATTACGACTAACTAATCTTCGATAATTTGTTTAGGAGCCGACGATGTCGAAGAGTCCCTCTACCACGCGGTTGCCCTCTTCCTCTGGAAGATGGGTTAGCTTGGAACCCAGTCGCTCGGAAGAGAGGGTCCGAATCTGACTGATCTTAATCCAGGAAGGCTTGGGAAGCAGCCGTTCGGGGGGTTCATACGTTAAGGGAAACCCAGCCCGCTGCGGCCGGCTGGTGATGGCCAGCGCCATCACCGTGCCCGAGTGGGCGTTGAAGGTCTCGTGGCTGATCACCACTATCGGCCGGCGGCCCGCCTGTTCTCTGCCACGAGTGGGCTCCATCGGCCCAATAGATGTCCCCTCTTAGGATACGGGCCATGCGTCAGCTGAGAAAGATTCTTTCGCTAGGCCACGTTCTTCCTTCACGTTGAGTTTCTTGACCTCTTCGGCCAGGCGGCTGTGCTTCCAATGTTCAACCTTTTCGCGCAGCGTCTGTCTGAAAACCTGGCTTCGGCTGGCAACCCGCCTTTGGGCAACCCATCGGTCGACCCACCGCAACAGTTCTTGATCCACCGTAATGGCAATCTTGGCAGCGCTCATCCCATTCACCTCCAGTATTCTGTTTTATCATACCAACGGCTTTTCGTTGGAAAAACTTGGGCTCTTAAGCTTGATGGGGGCGTTACAGCAGGGGGAGGTAGGTTTTCAGTTCGTAGTCGGTGACGGCGGCGCGGTAGCGCTGCCACTCGATCCGCTTGTTCTGCAAGAAGGAGGTGAAGATGTGGTCTCCCAACGCCTCTTTGAGGAGGCTCGAACCCTCCGCAACCTCAATGGCCTCTCCCAAATCCCGGGGCAAGGCTTGGACCTTCAGCCGACGTCGTTCCTCCTCGGTCAAGGCCGACACATTCGTTTCCGCCGCCGGAGGAAGCGGCTCGTTGTCCTTTAATCCCTTCAAGCCGGCCGCCAAAATTGCGCTAAAGGCCAGATACGGATTGCAGGCCGGATCCGGGGATCTCAACTCCAGCCGACAGGCCGACTCCTTCCCTGGCTTCGTCCGAGGAATCCGAACGAGATCGGCTCGATTGGTCAGAGCCCAGGTCACATAGACCGGCGCCTCGAATCCAGGGGTGAGCCTCTTGTAGGAATTGACCCATTGGTTGGTGACGACGGTAAACTCCCGAACATGTTTTAACATCCCAGCAAGGAACTTCTTCGCGACGTCCGACAAGCCGGTGGGATCGTTCGCATCGAAGAAGGCGTTCCGTTCTCCCTTAAAGAGAGAGATGTTGACGTGCATCCCGGAGCCGTTTTCTCCTTTTAAAGGTTTCGGCATGAAGGTGGCGTACACCCCATTTTTCAAGGCGATCTCCTTGACGACGAGGCGGTAGGTCATTACCGAGTCGGCCATGGTGAGGGCGTCCGTGTAGCGAAAGTCGATCTCATGTTGGGAAGGGGCCACCTCGTGGTGACTGAACTCCACCCCCATCCCCAACTCCTCCATGGCCAGGATCGTCTCCCGCCGAAGATCGCTGGCAAAGTCCAGGGGGGTAAGATCGAAGTAACCGCCGATGTCGAGTGGTGTCGGATCCTCGGACGATTTGAAGTAGAAATGCTCCAGCTCCGGCCCCACGTAAAAGGTGTAGCCCAACTCCGCGGCCTTCTTTAAGTTCTGCTTTAAGATGGTGCGGGGATCCCCTTCAAACGGCTCTCCACCCGGCTTGACGATGTCGCAGAACATCCGGGCCACCGCGTTCTCCTTAGGCCGCCAAGGCAAGATCGCAAAGGTGTTGGGGTCCGGGAGGGCCACCATGTCCGATTCCTCCACTCGGGTAAATCCCTCCACGGCGGAGCCGTCGAAGCCGACCCCCTCCTCGAGCGCCTCCTCCAGCTCCTCGATGGTAATGGCCACATTCTTTAGCAGCCCTAAGATGTCGGTAAACCAGAGCCGAATGAACTTGACGCCCAGATCGCGGGCCGACTTTAAAACGTACTCTTTGTCTTTGAGTGTGACTGCTGGCATGGAAACCTTTTCTTAGAAGAATAGGGGGACAGCTTTAAAGACCTGTCCCCCTTCTTGAGATCCCTCGTCCTCCTCGTTTCACTCGGAGTCCTCGGGATGTAATTCGGCCTGGCACTTACGTCGTTTCACTCCGTAAGTGCCGGCCTCATTACACGTCAAAATACAGATAGAACTCGTACGGATGGGGTCGGAGCTTGACCTTCGGAATCTCCTGCCGCTTGTACTCGAGCCACACCTCGATCACGTCCTTGGTGAAGACGTCCCCTTTAAGGAGAAAGGCGTGATCCCTTTCCAAGGCGTCTAAGGCTTCTTCCAGTGAACCGGGCACCGTTGGGATCTTGGCCGCTTCCTCCCGGGAGAGCTCGTAGGTGTTCTTATCCAGAGGCTGACCCGGATCGATCCGGTTCTGAATCCCATCCAACCCGGCCATCAGCATGGCTGGGAAGGCGAGGTACGGGTTGCAGGAAGGATCCGGCGGCCGGAACTCCACCCGCTTCGATTTCGGATAGTCCACGTAGACCGGGATTCGGCAGGCGGCCGACCGGTTCCGGGCCGAATAGGCCAAGTTCACCGGCGCCTCGTAACCCGGCACCAACCGCTTGTACGAGTTGGTTGTGGGGGCCGCGAAGGCCAGGATCGAAGGGGCATGCTTGATCAGGCCCCCGATGTACCACTTGCACAGCTGGCTGATCAAGGCATAGCCGTTCTTGTCGTAGAAGAGGTTCTTGCCCTCTTTCGCCAAGCTCTGGTGGGTATGCATCCCCGATCCGTTGTCGCCGTAAAGCGGCTTCGGCATGTAGGTGGCCACCTTGCCGTGCTTGCGGGCCACATTCTTGATGATGTATTTCAACATCAACAAGTGGTCGGCCATCTTGGTTAAGGAGGCGTACCGCATGTCGATCTCCGCCTGACCGGCCGTCGCCACTTCGTGATGGTGCTTCTCCACCGGAACCCCAGCCGCCCGTGCCGTATTCATGATTTCGCTGCGGATGTCCTGGAAAGTGTCGTGGGGGGGCACCGGGAAGTAACCCTCCTTGAATCGGGGTTTGTAGCCTAAGTTCGGCTTCTCCTCCCGACCGGAGTTCCACTCCCCCTCGATTGAATCCACATAGTAATAGCTGGAATTTTCCGTGGAATCGAAGCGGATGTCGTCAAAGATGAAGAACTCCGGTTCCGGCCCCCAGTAGCTGACGTCGGCGATGCCGGTCTTCTTAAGATACAACTCCGCTTTCTTCGCGATGTAGCGGGGATCCCGACTGTACGGCTGTTTGGTCAAAGGGTCAAAGATGTCGCAAACCAAGCTTAAGGTGGGAACGCCACACACCGGATCCAGCACCGCGGTGGAAGGGTCTACGAAAAGGTTCATGTCCGACTCCTGGATCTTCTGGAACCCACGAATCGAGGAGCCATCGAATCCAATCCCATCCACCCAAATCCCTTCTTTGGAATTCTCGCTCAGTTCCGAGACCGGAATCGAGAAGTGCTGCCACATCCCAGGCAGGTCGTTAAACTTAAGATCCACGACCTGGATGTTGTGGTCCTTGATCAGTTTAAACAGGCGCCGAATCTCGCTTTCGTCCACTTTCGCCGGACCGGCGGCCGCCTGGGTTTGAGTCGTCCCTTCAACACGCGCTCGGCTTCTTGCCATCGTTTCCTTTACCCTTTCCCTTTCTAGGGTCATTGTACCACCACGCCCTTGTGCCATGTCGCTCGTTCCTCCACTGTTCTTACTTCGGGTTACGGTTGATCGAGCCATAAAAAGGCAGCCTCCTATAAGTTTTTGGCTGCGCCAGCAAACAGTCCAGAAAAGTCCCGAGCGGAGCGAGGGGCCTCCCCTATAACGCCGCTTCGCTCATCTCCCCGGTGCGAATCCGGATGACCTCCTCCACGGTTGAGACGAAGATCTTCCCATCCCCCACCGAACCGGTCTTGGCGGCCTCTTGGATCGCGCGGACGATTTTGCTGACGTCCTTGTCGCTCACCACAATCTCCAGCTTAACTTTCGGCAACAGTTCCACCCGGTACTGCTCCCCTCGCCACTGCTGAACCACCCCTTTCTGCTTGCCGTGGCCTTCCACTTCGGAGATGTTGAGGCCCGGGAAGCCCACCTTTTCTAAGGCCCGACGAACTTCATCCACCTTCTCAGGACGAACGATGGCTTCGATCTTCTTCATCGTTTGCTCCCTTCATGAACCATCTCCCCATGGCTATCGTTGCTCCGCGCCACCGCCGTAGCATAGGAGTAGGAGGGCTTCCGAATCACAAATTCTGGGTAGGCGGCATTGCCGTGTTCCCCCACATCCAGACCGGCAATCTCCTCTTGAAGAGGAACCCGGATCCCCACGGTAACCTTCAAGATGGCCCAAGCTAAGACAGAGATCAGAAACACATACAATCCCACACCAAACACCCCTGTGGCTTGGGCGGCCAAAAGCTTAGATCCTCCCCCAAAGAAGAGGCCGTTACCGGTCGTTCCAGGGACAAACATATCCTGCGCAAAAAGGGCCAGCGACAAGGTACCCCAGACGCCGTTGACCAGGTGAACCGAGATCGCTCCCACCGGATCATCCACCCGCATCCGGTCAAAGGCCATGACCGACACGACGACCAACGCCCCGGCCACCAAACCAATGAGGAGAGAACTTTCGACACTGACGAAAGCGCAGGGAGCCGTGATGGCCACGAGGCCGGCCAAACAGCCGTTTAACGTCATCCCGAGATCCGGTTTGCCCAATAAAAACCACGAGGTGACCGTAGCGCTTAAAATCGCCGCTGCGGCCGCGGAGTTCGTGGTGATGCAGATCCGGGAAATCGCCTCCGGATCGGCCGCCATGGTAGAACCTGGGTTAAAGCCAAACCACCCCAGCCACAGGATGAAGGTCCCGAGGGTGGCTAAACTCAAATCGTGCCCAGGGGTTGGGCTAATGCGGCCGTTGGGCCCGTACTTCCCGAATCGTGGCCCCAGCATCAAGGCCCCAGCCAAAGCGGCCCATCCTCCCACCGAGTGGACCACCGAGGAGCCGGCAAAGTCCCACATCCCGGCCTTGGCCAACCACCCCCCTCCCCAAATCCAGTGACCGGTCACCGGATAGATCAAGATCCCCATGACAAAGGAGAAGAGGATGAACGAAAGATACTTGATCCTTCCTCCCACCGCTCCGGAGACGATCGTCGCCGCCGTCCCAGCAAAGACCAACTGGAAAAAGAACTTGGCGAACAAGGGGACGCCGGTCCAGTTCATCGAGCCGTAAACCCCTTTGTAGGCCGCGCTGGTGGCCGGGGAGTTATCGGCCCCGTGAAGACCGAACAACCCCTGCATGCCAAACCACGGGGTACCATCCCCAAACATGAGACCAAACCCCAAGAACCAGAAGGCGATCGAGGTCACGGCGAACACCACGAAGTTCTTGGAGAGCACATTGACACAGTTCTTGGACGGCTGAAAACCAGCCTCCACCATCGCGAAGCCGGCGTTCATCCAGAAAACCAGCATCGCCGTCAGCAATGTCCACATCGTATCCATCATCACCTTTGGATCCATGCTTTAACCTCCTTAGAGAACGCTTCTCTCGGGGACACTTCCTTCTCAGAGAAGTGTCCTTTTAAGAAGCGTTCTTGTTACCTTAAAAATAGACGTACGCCGCCACCCCCACCGTGTGCTGCGTGGTATCAGACCTGAAAGTGTTCCGGCTGGTGAAGAAATTCTCCGAAGTTTTATCGAACCTATACTCCGGTCGAATCAAAAGGTTGAATCCCTTGCCTAAGGCCATCTTATAATTCAGTGTCGCCGTCACCCCGTAAAGGGTCTGATCCACGCCGCTGGCAAAGCCGTCCTGGTCGTGGAGGTATTCTAACCGAACAGCCGGCTCCAGATGGTCTGTTAGCTGATACCGTACCACGCCGGCCAATCCGTGCCAGACCGCGTTTTGGGTATTGGAGGCCAGCGCATTCTCCTCCAAGCCAACATCTCCATACAACAAGAGGTTCAGCTTTGGAATCGGCGTGTTGAAGAAGGCCTGGAAATCCACGAGGTGCCGGAGGTTATTCTGGATATTCCGCTGCTCCGGACCCACCAGATAGTTTAGGTACAAATTAAACCAGGAGCAGGGCAGCCACCCGATGGAAGGTCCTACGGTAATCCCCCGATTATTGTCACCCGTAGTCACGTTCCAACCCCGCAGAAGGTACAGCTCCGTATAGAACTTGTCGCTCCAAGGATAATTCAAACGGACCCCCGTGTCTTGGAAGGGGATCGCGTAGCTGTAGAGGAAACTTCGAGAATGATTGTTGTTCTTGATCGTCTCAATGGTCTCCCCCCCGATGTGGGTGACGAATTTGCCTGCATCGATTCTTACGCCCTTGCCCACGGGAGCCACCCAGCCCACCGAGGCATGGGAGATCCATTTGTCGGCGTGGTGAACCACCCCTTCTCCCAAAGCCCCCTGAATCGTGTCGTAGATGATCTCCGGGGTATCGCCCCAGTTGACATCCAGTTTGAAACCGGCCCCGCCCCACTCTCCTAAGGTCGGAACCTTCTCCAGCTCCACCTCCACCAAGGAGAGGCCCAACTCATCGTTCTGGATGTCGAATGTTCGACCCTCGATGGTGACATTGGTGGCCTTCACCACCGAGGAGCTTTGATTGGCATTCACCGTGCTCCGAGAGGGCTGGTTGACGTTGTGCACGAAGTGGGTGTCGAGCCACCCGCGGATCTTGATTTTCCTCAACCACTCCAGACCGGTCCACTCACCGGCATCCTTGGTGGCCGCCTCGGTCCAGATTCCATTGACCTCTGCCGCGTGGGCAAATGGGAATGGAACCACCAAGACGCCGATGATCGCTACGAACAGAAGAAACCTTAGAGAAAATGCTTGAAACATCGGGGAGCACCTCCTTTTCTATTTTAAGGTTTGAGGGAGATTTTACGCCAGGACGTTACCGAAAGATAACGGCAACGTTAAATCTTTGTTACGAGCAGAAGTGAGCGAAGCGAACGCAGCGAGTGGTTTCGTCTCCTTTAACGAAAGCCACGAGCAGCGCCAGCGCCGAAGCTACGAGGTAGGCAGCCGAGTAGTGAGGCTTCCATTAGCCGAAGCTAAGAAACAGGCGCAGGTGCCGGGCCCCGTTCAAAGAGGTACCGTAAAAGATAGAGAGAATCTTCGGGGCCGATTTTTCCATCCCCATTGACATCCGCCGCCTCCGGGATGGGCGGGGCTGGAATCCGCTGAGCCAGGTAGCTGTTGATGAAGGCTGCGTCCGAGATGTTGACCTCTCCGTCTGCGTTGGAGTCTCCCCGGATGAAGCCCACCGGGGCGGGCCCGCGTTGAAAGATATAGGCCAACAGGTAACGTACATCGGCTAGGGTGATCCTCAAGTCCCCGTTTGTATCGGCCGAAGCTGGAGCCGCCAGGGTAGGCTTGCGCCCCATAAGATGGAGCTGGATCCAGACGCAGTCGGTGATGTTGATCCGGCCATCCCCGTCCACATCCCCCCGAACATATTCCACCGGGGCCTGTCCGCCCTGGAACAGATAGCGCAACAGGAGCTGAAAGTCGCCTGCCGTAATCTTGCCATCTCCATCGACATCGGCGCGGGGAGTGGCCGGTGGGCGCCCTCCACGAAACAGATAGTTCATGATGAAGATGGGATCCGCGATGTTGATCCGCCCATCCCCATTGGCATCGCCCCGCAGGGGTCCACGAGTGACGTTCCTCACCGTGATGAGAACCGTCTCTTGGGTATCTCCCCCTTTACCATCGCTGGCTTCCAACAAAACGATCACCGTCCGGATCCCCTCCTTGGGGCTGACAAAAGAAAAGGGAGGGGGCCATTGAAAGGTCCCGGCTCCACTCGCCGGGTCCGCCGTAAAGGTTGCCCCGATCTTCTCCAACGGATCCCCGTTGGCCAGCCGAGCCGTCAACGTCAGACGATCCCCATCCGGATCGGTGGCCTGTACCGTAAACCGCAAGGTCTGGCCTTCATCGACCAACTGCCGAGGAATCGGCTGGATTTTCGGGGCAGCATTCGGCCGCGGAGCCAGCGGAAATACGCCCGATCGCTGTGCATCGTGTCGATCCTGCGGCCACGGGAGTCGGTCAGGGTCATACCGCCCTGGCAGATGGAAGGCGTTCATGGACTGAGAAACCCCCTGAGGGACAACGATCTCAACGGTTCCATCTCGATCCAGATCGACGATGGAGGGGGCGGCCATCCAGCGGATAGCGGAGACTCCCAGTAGAACATCTCCGCTCAGTGGAAGAGGAAAACCGTTGACCGGACTCCCATCCTCGTGCCAAGCGGCTAAGGTATACTTCACTGAAAGCAGTCCAGCCAGATTAAAGAATTCAGTGGCTAAGATCTCCAACCTCTGATCCCCATCGATATCCCCCACAATGGGGCCCTCCAAGATCCCCGTTGCACCGATCCCATCGGCTTCCATCTGGACGGGCCAACCGTCACGGACATTCCCCTGCGGATCGAACACCGTTAGGGTTACATTCTCATCTCTCTGTAGATACCGATGGGCCGACGAGCCAACCACCAACTCCGGCTGTCCATCCCCCTCAAAATCGGCCAGGGCAATCACCGGAGACCGGCCGGTCGGTCTCGGCCACCCTGGCATCGCTTCTCCATTCCCGCGCAATACGGAAACGAGCCCTATCCTCTCGCTTTCCGAGGAAACCCCTCCCAGCACAATCTCCATTACGCCATCTTTGTCCAGGTCACCCAGGACGGGTGGCCTTGTAGTAGAGGAAGTCATCCGAGAGACCGGTTGGTTAAGGAGAACCTTTCCCTGTTGATTGAAAACCACCAAGGAAACGGAAAACGGCCCAGGTGTCAGCTGCCTGGAGACCACCAATACCAGCTCCGGCGCTTGATCCCCTCGCACATTTCCTATGGCTACCCCATGACCTGTAAAAAGGTCATCCCCTGGGATCATCACCGGCCATCCAGCCAGGGGGGTACCGGAGGCGTCCCATACATAGACGAAGACGCCGTTTTCTCCAGCCGGACGAAACCGCGTCGAGGTGACCACGACAACCTCCAGGTCACCATCGCCATCGACATCCGCGAGGGTTTGATACGGTGGAGGAAATCGATCGGATCGGTCCAACCGGATGGGCCAGCCAGGCAACAGAGTTCCATCCTGCCTCCAGGCATGAACCGCCGAAGTTATGATCTGGGGAGACTCCTCTCGCCAAAAAGCGGTCTGCACAATCTCCAACCGTCCATCCCCGTCCAAGTCGCCCAACAAAGGGGAGGAATCGGTCAGGGCGTTTAACCCAAAGCCAAGGGGGGTTCCGTCGATCGGTTGAGGCCACCCCGGATGCGGCTGACCGTCCCATCGGTAGACCGCTACGACTGGCCTGCCGAATGGCTGCGGCGGGAAGATTTCTGGCGGGAAGCCCTCTGCGATATTGCCCTCCACCACAACCTCCGGATAACCGTCCCCATCCAGGTCGGCAATCGTTGGAGAATTTCTCACCCAAGGATGCTGGATCTGGCCCCCCTGTTGGATCGTCACCCGCACCGGCCAGCCGGGAAGCTGCTCCGGCGGCTCCGCGGCAAAAGCTGGAGTTAAGAACGAAAGAGTCCCAAGAAACAACCCTAGAGCGAAACTTCTCTTCTCGATGATCGCGGTCCGCTTCACTGGTTTTCTCCTCTTTTCATGGGTGGCTGCGATGTAAACCTTTGTAAGTGGGATTTACTCTTATACTCTTCTTTAAGTGGCCCGATGCTACTCTATTTTAATATGGATGTCAAATAAATAATAAAACCGGCTGGATAGGGAGATCTAGGCGTAGTGCCGAAGCAGGCTCTTTACCTTAGGAAACTTCAAATGCTCAAGCTCATTTGGATCCAGCACGAAACGCTCCAGTTCCAAGCGCACCGCTTTCCAATCCACTGCTTCGAGTTCATCCTCCACCCACCCGGGAAACTCTCGCTCCTTAATCTCACTCCCACCTCCCTGCGTCTGGCGAATGGCGTTGTTGAGCAGTTTCAGGTTGGGCATGACACCCCGCCCCAGATACCAGACCAGATCGTAAACATCCCTTCCCTTCCGGTAGCGACGAAAGAACAAGGCGTGGAGCTTCAGCGCGAAAAGCGAAGGCAGATCAAAGACGGTCACCGCGTAAGAAATGGGGGTCGTCACCAGCTCCACCTCGGTCTTTCCTCCCTTAGGGGGACGGGTGTCGATCTCCCACTTGAGCGTGAGTTTCTGCTCCGGCAGGTCCGAGAGATTGAACTCCTTCAATAAACCGGGGAATCGGCAATCGGCCGTCCGGACCGTCTTCTCTTTCCGGGGATAAACCTCGCATCCCAGCCCTTGAAGCTTAAGATCCTTGGCTACCTTCTCAAGGAGGGTCTGAAACTCAAACCCTTCCGAATGGAGGAGGGAAAAATCCAGATCCTCCGAATAGCGATTCGTCCGATACAGCAGCCTCAAGGCGGTCCCACCGGTAAAGACAAGGTTTTGAAAGGCTCCATGACGGGACAGGCTCTGCAGCGTGAGATGTTGGAGGATCTCCGCGAGGGCCAGACGCTTCAAGTGAGGCTGAGGAACCCGGTCCAACTCTCGACGGATCAGATCCTTCAACGCAGCACCTCCTGGATCCACCGCCTGACCACGGAGATCAACCTTTGGGATCCGAATCGCTCTGCACAGGCCCTGACCTTCTGGGGATCCAGCCCCTCACAATTCTGAAAACGATAAGACTCTTTGAACACCGCCCCCTCCATAGCTGAAAGTCGGGAGAGATTTAAATACAGAAAGTCAACCACCGCCTTCTCCGGTGTAGCCACCAGAATGGAAAGCCCTCCCGCCGCCGAGATCGACTCGAACCCTCCGTAACCGGCCGGAAGCAGATGCTGATAAATAAAGATCCCAAACTCATTCTCGAAACGACAGGTCTTCCGGGGGGTGATCGACGTTGTCGCCGCGACAAACTCGGGGATCATCCCATGATACGCCAAGGCGGACTCCAGGCTCACATAGGACGGCAGATAGATCTGATTGGCGAGGTAAAAGCGAGACGGCTCCACCTGCCGATCCTCGTCATTAAGGACATAGAGCCCCTTGCGCAACGGCCGGATAAGCCCCTTCTTTTTCCAACCCGCCAGTTGGACCCGAAGCGTTCCCACCTGGTCCGTCAGAGAAACCAGCATGCTGGACGAAAAGAGGGGGTACCTCCTCATCTTCCGACGAAACTCGTTGTATTTCATTTCATTATACTTTTCTATAATCTACAGAAATGATACCATCCCCGGCCTTCTTCATCAAGCGCTCTTAGCACACGCAGATTATTTCGTGGGTTTCTATCCCAATCCGTCCGGGGTGGGATCGGCGCCGGGATTCGGATACGGCGGGACCGGCGGTGGGCCGCCTTTGAATAGGTGGCTCACCAAACGGAGAGCATCCGTGACATCGATCCATCCGTTATCATCGACATCGCAGGGATCTAAGGAAGGGACCTTCTGCCCCCGGTACAGATAAAGCAGGATCGTCACCACATCGGAGATGTCCACCCGACCATCCCCATTGGCATCGCCGCGGATAAACGACGGTTGGGCAGTCACTGTAACCGTTACTTCTTCGGTATCGCTGAAGTCGCTCGGATCCATGACCCGGAAGAAGAAGGTGTTGGTGCCCACCTGGTCTGCCCCCGGCATCCATCGGAGAATTTTCGTCAACGTACCGGGCTCGGAACGGACCGTTTCCAAGCTTGCCCCTCTAGGTAGTGGGGAAGGACGTGTCGCCAACACCAATGGATCTCCATCCGGATCGGTGGCGGAAATGGGGAATTGGAGCGTCTCCCCAACACGAGCCGTTCTAGAACCGATCGGCTCTAGAACGGGTGAACGACTAGAAGGCCCGAACTCAGACACGTAGACCTGTCCCGTCAAAGTCATCCGGCTACTCACACCTATCCAGGCCACTCGATTACCGGAAAGGGAAGGCGCTGCATTAATCTCAAACAACGAAGAGATAACCCGGTGCGTCTCCCCTGTCGTCAAATCCTGGAGGAACGTAAGAGGAGGGATTCGGAATTGACCCCAAAAATCTTCCCAGACCACCTGATTCCCTGCAACATCCGGACGGATCTGGGTAGCCGGGTGAGAGGTAAGCTGCCGTTCCCTCCCAGTTCGCAAGTCGTAGAGAAAAAGATCAGCGGGATCAGGATCAAGCGCATCCTGTTCCCGGTGATCCTCGTAGATGATCCAGTCACCCCAGATCACTGGTCTAACCTGGTCAGACGGATGGTCGGTAATCCGACGTTCCGTATCGGTAGACAGATCGTAGAGGTAAACGTCGACGTTTCCGCCTTCCGCATGAGAATAAACGATTCGGTCGCCGGACACCCCAACCTGAGGCCGCGGGTTTGCGAAGCCTGGATCCTCAAAGACAGGTTTCTGCAGACGCTCCCTGAACGTGGTTAAATCGTAGACCTCTAGAATGTGATCGACTGTCACATAAACGAGCCAATGACCAGACATAACAGGAGGCGAATCAAAGGGTAGATTCCCTGCGATTCCTCCCTGATTCACGATGCGCTCCTGCTTGGTGTTGAGGTTGAATAGATGAATCCTGCTTTGCTGGCCTAACCAAACAATCCAATCTCGCCAGATGGTTGGAGGCGATAACCAAGTGAGATCGGAGGAGATTGACCGCTTTGTGTCGGTAGGTAGGTCATAGAGATAAAGATGGTTCGAGGTGGGGTCTCTATCCCCTGTGGTTTCTTCCCCCCAAACGATCCGGTCTCCTGAGATCGAAGGCCCCCACTTCTGTTGGGGGCCGTCCGTAAGCCGTCTGGGGGTAACCCATTCCAAGTAGTACTGCGCTACCTCTTGGAACCGTTGTCCACTTGATGTCGTAACTGAAAGGAGAACCAAGCTAGGGCCATCCGGTAGATCTCCGATCAGCCAATTTCCCAACACCCCATCCACCACGGGGGTAAACACCGGGCCCCCCATCGATCGCCACGGTCCTACGGGGATATCGGTCTGATAGAGCAACTCATACTGCTGAAACCCGGGTCCTGCCGCTGTTCCGGTAACCATTACGGAGCGATCCCGTCGGCTGAGGATCGCCTTATCTTGCGGGCTGGTGAGGTATACCTGTGGGACCGAATCGATCGTCAGGGCCCGAGCAGCGTTAACGCGTCCAAATCCGGTCTCCCAATCAAAGCCTGGGGTCCCTACATCATCCGCAGAAATCTGCAATACCCGTCGAACCTCTTCATTGGAAAACTCGGGATGCCTGGACAAGACCAACGCGCACACACCGGCCACATGGGGAGCCGCCATGCTGGTCCCTCGAGCCCTGTAATAGGATCCCCCTACCACCATCCTGCCCGCAAAGGCTGGACCACAACTTTCCCGATAAATATCGGTTCCCATAGCGCGGAGGGACAGAATCGATGGGGTCACTTCCGAACAACCACCTCCTGACTCACCCCCCGGAGCTGCTACATCGATCTCTGCTCCTAGGTTAGAGAAACTGCTCCTCTGATCCAAGTGGTCCAGGGATGCCACCGAGATGACCTCGGATGCGTTCTGGGGACTGAAGGCAGCTACATCGTCCCGACTATTTCCACCCGCAAATACCAATACCAAGCCGTTGGCGTAGGCCAGACGTATAGCTTCCATAACGAGCGGATTCTCTGGGCACCGACCCATACATCCCCAACTGTTGTTGATCACATCCGCTACCCCGTGGTTCACGGGGTAGCGGATACCCTGTGCCAGAACACTGGAAGTGGAGATGCCACGATCATCTAGTACCTTAACCGGCATAACCTTTGCCCGGGGCGCCACCCCAACGACCCCGATCCCATTGTTAGCTACTGCAGCAATCGTACCGGCTACATGGGTCCCGTGTCCATTAAGGTCCATGGGATCCTTATCCCCGTAAATCACATCCCAACCAAACATGTGATCACCAATCTCATTCCATTCCACCTGCCTGTTGCCATTAAGATCTACATCGTCCAGATCAACGACTCCATCCCCATTGCGATCCGGAACGATCCCAGGATCCACCCAGACGTTCTTCCAGATGTCCGGATGGTTATAGTCCAAGCCGGTATCGACGACAGCCACCACGATCCCTTCCCCTTGGGAAATCTTCCAAGCTTCGTCGGCTTTGATCTTCTTTAATCCCCACAGATCCCCGTACTCTTGGCCCCAGGCCCCGGTTGACCAGACCCCATCTTGATCTGGATCGACATACGTATCGTTGGGAAGGGTATCCGGGAAGGCTTGGATCTTCATAATGTAGTCTGGCTGAGCGTATTCTACTGCCGGATCATCTTGATAGGTACGCACCATCGATGGGATATCGGTCGATTCATCCACCTTAAGGAGATACGTCCCATCCAAAGAGGGAACCACCGCATCCTTCGGGGCACGCTTCTGCCGACGCTCTAAGCGGGCTATGAGTCCTTCCTGGCCTTTAATCCGGGAATCCAACTCCGCTTTCTCCTTCTCGATCCGAGTCTGGTATTCCTTGGATTCTGGGGAATCCTTATCCTTCCACCAGTACCAGCTCGGATGCTCCTGACCCTCCAGACCTGCTCGCTTCTTCTTTAACTCCTGCAACCGTTCCTGGGCGGTCGGCTCCTTCGGAAAAACCTCTGTCACCGAGCTCACACCAAATCGCTGATTCAACGGCTCGATCGCCGAAAGGTCGTACCCTTCCTTGACCTTGACGATGATCTGACCAGGGGCATAGGTAGGAGCTGTCGGCCTGCCCTCCTCTACTTCCTGATGGGAATCAGGTTCCCCCTCTACCCCGCCAAAGGCAGAAGGCTGACAAAGGATGAGGGAAAAAACCAAAGAAACGGCTAGGGCTGTGTGCTTATGGCCCATTGCCAAAATGCGATCCCCCTTTGTCGCCATGGTACTTCTATAAACCCGATTCACCCGATTTTATTCCAGGATTATCCTTGAAAAGTGGCAGGTCGACTTTAGACCCCTTTAACCCAAAAGCTGACGGAGATCTTTGGCTGTCAACTGCACACCGCGTAAGATGGCTCGGAGGGTTCCTGGTTTGATTGGCTTCGAACCGTGGAGGATAATCGTTGCCCGGCGGGATAGGTCTCCCTTATGTCTCATGAGCACGTGAGACCCTCGTTGACGGAGAACGATAAAACCGGCTTTCTCAAGAGCACGAACAACTCGCTGGCCAGGAACTTGTGGGAGGTCGCTCACGCAGCGACACGAACCTCCCGCAGGAAGACATCGGACGATGGGATCGGTTGATGGTCTGCCTCTAATCCTCCCAGGTAGAGAACGATGGCCTCTTTAATGTTAGCAAGGGCTTCTTTCTCGGTTTCCCCTTGACTGGCACAGCCAGGAAGTGCCGGTACATAGACCGAAAAACCGCCTTCCGACTCTGTCTGAAAGACCACACCGAATCGCCGAATCACGGATTTCACCTCCTTCATTACAGTTTACCACAGACAAACCCATCAGGAGGTCTGTTGACACAAAGATTGCCTCGGTCCCGCTTCGGCTAAAGCCTCGCGGTCCCTCGCAATGACTTAAAGGGGCTACAGCGAGTCGAGGAATTGGGTGCCTTTCGTTAAAGGACGGTGGACAAACTTCTCTAGGTTCCTGGAACCTTTTTTAGAATCCAACTCGCAAAGCGCTGGGCAGTCTCGCAGCACGCATGGGCCTCCTCTGCTGAGGGCAATGCTCCAACTGCTGGATACCGTTCAATCGCCGAGCTGCTCGATGGGGATCCTGCTGCGCTTTCTGCAGCCACTCGGCAGGATAACCGGAAGGCTTACGACTTGGCATAGAGAACTTTACCGGACTGCAAAATATCCATCAGGAACTGGTCGCCTAAGGCCAGACGCCGGCTAAGTTCTTGAGGGGTCAGCACGATCGGATCAAAGGGGATACCTCGCCTTAAAGGCGAGACGAGCTGGCGGACGGTCGCCAACCGCTGATGAAACGTCTGCGGCGTCCGTTTGACGATCAAAAGGTCGATGTCGCTTTCAGCCTTTTGCCGACCCGTGGCAAACGAGCCAAACAGAACGATCCGTTCCGGCTGATAACGGGTCTTTAAAACCTCCCGAATGCGCTGTATCACTCGCTTGGACTTATTCATGCTACCTTCTATTTTACCACAAGCTTAATTGAGGTTATCCGGCGTGGGATCGGCGCCGGGATTCGGATACGGCGGGGCTGGGGGTCAGACCCCGAGGGGTCTGACCCTTTATAATTTACAGGGATTCGAGGAACTTGTAGCCGACGTTGCGGACGGTGTCGATGAGGCTGGCGTACTTGGGGCCCAGTTTGGCCCGGAGGCGGCGGATGTGGACATCCACGGTCCTCGTACCCCCTATGAAGTCGTAGTCCCAGACCTGGTTAAGGAGCTGATCGCGGCTGAAGACCCGGGTGGGGTGGGTGGCCAGGAATTTCAAGAGCTCAAACTCCTTGTAGGTGAGCTCCAACGGTTCGTCTTTTAAGGTCACCTCGTATTGATCGACGTCCAATCGGAGATCCCCAATCTCAATGCCGGTCCCTGGGGCAGCGTGATTGAGGCGCTTCAGCACAAACCGAATTCGAGTCTCCAACAGCTCTGGATCCGCTGGACCTACGAGGAAATCCTCCAACCCGCTGATCGATGGAAGCTCCCTAAGATGATCTGGCTTCAAGAGGACCAAAAGTGGCAGATCTTTCGCCGGTGGTTGGCTCCGCAGCCGAGCCACCAGCTCCGCCAATCGGCCAACGGCTGTCGCATCGAGAAGCCCAAAGTTGAACCGGTCCTTGACCTCTTCCAGCCGGTCCAATTCGTCAACGGAAAAGGCGCTCACCCGAAAACCTCGCCGAACCAGGTAGCTCTTCAGCCGCTTTAAGCCGGCCTCCTCAGAACCGATCAACAGTAAGGTTTCCATAGCGGATCAGCGCTCGTTCGTTAAAGGGATTTCTCCGTGTACCGGTTGGTGATCGGCATCCGCCGATCCTTGCCAAAAGCCCTAGGGGTTATTTTAATCCCAATCGGGGCCTGCCGGCGCTTATATTCGTTTAAGTCGATCATTCGAAGGACACGGTCTGTCTCACGAGGAGGGCTTTTAAGCCTCCGTCGGATCTCCGAGGCAGTTTGATTCTCCTCAACGTAGGCCTTGACGATGGAATCCAGCCGATCGTACGGAGGCAACGTATCCTGATCCCGTTGGTTCGGCCTCAACTCCGCGGTGGGAGGCCGCCGGAAAACCGATTCCGGGATCACCGGCTTGCCAAAGATTCGGTTGGCGGTCCGACCCAAACGATAGACCCAGGTCTTAGGCAGATCTTTAATCACCGCGAATCCCCCCACCATGTCGCCGTAAAGGGTGCAGTAACCGGTGGAAAGTTCCGACTTGTTCCCGGTGGCCAAGGCCAGCCAATGGAACTTGTTGGCGAGGGCCATCAAGAGAGTTCCCCGAATCCGGGCTTGGAGATTTTCCTCGGTGACGTCGACCGGTCGATCCCTAAAGACCGGTTTCAAGGTAGCGAGAACCGTTTGGAACATCCGCTCGATGGGAATTTCCAAAAACGGGATTCCGAGATTCAACGCCACGGCCTTGGCATCGGCTTGGGTCTCATTGGAAGAGTAACGGGAAGGCATGGAGACCCCGGTGACCGCTTCCTTTCCTAACGCGGCGACGGCGACGGCCGCGGTCAGGGCCGAGTCGATTCCTCCGCTTAGGCCGATCACCACGTGGGAGAAACCGTTTTTCCGAACGTAATCCCGGGTGCCTAAGACCAGGGCTTGAAAGACCTCTGCATCGGAATCCAGAACCGTCAAAACGGTGTCTGACACCTCGCGGCTGCGAGAAGCGGTGCCAGACACTTTGAGAGGAACTTCCACGAGAAACAAGCCCTCTTGAAATTGGGGAGCCCGAAATACGATCCTCCCCGAAGGGCTGGCGACCAGGCTTCCCCCATCGAAAACCAACTCATCCTGGCCACCGACTAAGTTGACGTAAACCACCCAACTCTTACACCGACCGGCCCAATCCTGGATAAGCCGCTCCCGTTCCCGGAGCTTGCCGGCATGGTACGGCGAGGCCGACAGGTTGACCAGGATCTGAGCCCCCGCCTTCGCCTCGGCCAAGGGAGGCCCGGTTTTAACCCAGATATCCTCACAGATCGACACTCCAATAAGAACGGTACCAGGTACATTTTTCGCGAAACTTTTATAAAGTTGAGCCGTTTTTGTACCTGGTACCATTTCTACGACAAGTGGATCGCCACCCGGGGTGAAGTACCGCTTCTCATCGAACACCCCGTAGTTGGGGAGCATCATCTTGTGGTAACCCGCCGCCCTGCGGCCGTTGGACAAGACGGCGGCCGCGTTGTACAGCGAGCCCTTCTGGTCTCTATCGACAAAACCAACGAGCGCCGTGATCCCTCGGGTTAAGGGGACCAACTTTTTCAGTGAGGCCAAATTCCCTCGGATAAAGGCCGGGTTAAACAAAAGGTCCTCCGGCGGATAGCCGGTCAAGGCCAATTCTGGAAAGACCACGAGATCCGCCGCCTGTTGTTTCGCTTGGGCGAGAAAACAAGCGATTTTCGTGCGGTTCCCATTTAAGTCCCCGACGGTCACGTTGATCTGGGCCAAGGCAATCCTCAACTTCCTCATAGCGCGACGATGGACATCCCTTTCCGGTCGGCCTCAGCGACGAGTTGAGGAAGCTGAAACAAGAGTGTCCGCTTCGCCTCCACCCCTAACACAGACACCCGGGCTTCCTCCATGGCTTGGATTGTTTCTAAGCCGACCACCGGGATATCGAACCGCATATCGTGCTCCGGGCCGCAGGCCTTGACCACCACACATCCTACACCGGCCACCTCGCCTGCCCTTCGGATAGAGGCATCGGTCCCCTCCATCCCCTCGACGGCGACCACCGCTTTGCGTCGAACCACGAGAGTCTGACCGATCCCCAGTCTGGAAAGTTGTCTAGCCAACGGGAGCCCAAAGGCAAGATCGGCCTGTTCTTCTTGGGTAGGAACTCTTTGGGTCAAGGGTCCCGGACCAGGGATCCAATCCTTCAAGAACGTCCCAGAATCCAACACCCGGAACCCCTGGGCCTCTAAGTAATGGACCGCCATCTTCATCGCTGAAGTCCCGGATCGGTCCGGCAACAGCTTAAGCAACTGCTGGACCACTGCCTCAAATCGACCCTCCCCTTGAAGGAGTCGCTCCGGCTTGATCTGACCGGCGAGGATCACCTCCTGAACCCCTTCCTTCTTCAATAGATCAGGCACCTGCCCGATCTGGGAGAAAGTCAACCAATGCATCCGATCCACTTCTTGCTCCAAGGAAGAGGAGGTTTCTTCCTTGAAACCGATCGCGACGACCTCGTAGCCTTGGGCCTTGGCCGCCCTGGCCACGTAAATGGGAAAGGTTCGGTTTCCTGCGATAATCCCAAGTTTAGGCATGGGAGTTGGCTAGAACCAAATGGGGTAAGACCCCATCATCCCTAGTTACTTAGCCTTCCTTCGGAAAGGGGGGTGTGTTGGGGCGTGCTGAGGAAACGGACGATCCCCCCATGGGAATTTCCCCCCAACGAGACCGATTGCTTTTGCCTGCCTGCGCCGAGCAACGCGAGGCAGGCAGGCCGGATGGGGGAGTACGGAGGGGGAAACCAGGCAGTGGTTTCCCCCTCCGAGAGGCTGGGCGACTAACGATGGTGGCCACTCCACCGAAGCCGGGAGGCACACGATAACCGATGGATTCATCCCTAGTTGCCCAGCCTCTAAAGCTTCCCGTCCCCTTCCAACAAGGCAAACATGAGATCCCCCTCCGCCACGACCTTCTCCTCCACCAGGGCCCGGGTCCGCATCTGGCCGGTTTTGGAGCGAAGCTTCAGCACCTCCGCCTCCAGGCGAAGGGTGTCCCCGGGTAAGACGGTCCGCCGAAACTTGACGTTATCCATCGCCACAAAATAGGCGTACTTGCCCAGATTCTCCGGCTTATTCAACAAGAGGATGCCCGACACCTGGGCGAGGGCCTCGATGATCATCACCCCCGGCATCACCGGACGCTTGGGGAAATGACCGGCAAAGAACGGCTCGTTGATGGTCACGTTCTTCAACCCCACCGCCCGCTGATCGGGAACCAACTCGACGATCCGATCCACCAAAAGAAACGGATAGCGGTGGGGGAGAATCCGCTCAATGGCGAAGATGTCGAGGGCGGTCGCCTCCGGTTCGACGAACTGCGCCTGGATCCCCCCTTCCCTGCCGCGCTCCAACGTTTGCCGGAGCTTCTGAACGAGCCGTAGGTTCAACGCATGGCCGGAACGGATGGCGATCACATGCGCTTGAAGGGGCCGGCCCAGAAGGTACAGATCCCCAATGAGATCGAGGACCTTGTGTCGGACGAACTCATCTGGAAAACGCAAGCGGTTGTTGATCACCCGCCCCTCGGCATCGACCACCACGGTGTTCTCGTAATTGGCTCCCCGGCCCAACCCGATGCGACGCAGCGCCTCCACCTCCTGGGCAAGACAAAAGGTTCGGGAAGGGGCCAGCTCCGTTTCCAAGAATGGAGAGGTCAAGTTCGCCGAAAAAAACTGGGCCTTTAAACCGGGGATGGGATAGCTCAACGTGTAGGAAACGCGAAAGGCTTCGTCGGGCAACACCGCTACGATGGCCGAGTCCTCCTCGATCCAAACCGGCTCCCGCACCGGGATCACCTGACGCGGAGCCTCCTGTTCCTGGAAACCAGCCTGCCGAAGGAGCTCCACAAAGGGATAGGCCGATCCATCGAGTCCCGGGACCTCTTCACCATTTAACTCCACGAGAAGGTTATCCACCCCGGAAGCGTAACAGCCGGCCATGAGGTGTTCGATGGTATGAACCTCAACGGCCCCCTGGCCGATCGAGGTCCGCCGAGGCCGACGAGAGGCGTCGAGGATGTTGGTGATCGAGGCGGCCACAGGCTGGGAACCGGCCAAGTCGGTCCGAATAAAAGCGATCCCATTGTCGGACGGAGCTGGCTTAAACTCCACTTGGGAACGCCGCCCGGAATGAAGGCCCACCCCTTCTACCCGGGCCGGCCGACGGATGGTGCGCTGTCGACTAAGGGGGGCCTTGTCTTCCAAGCTGCTTCTCCAAGGCCGCTATCTTCCGATTCAACTCTTCTACCGCCCGGTGCAACTCGGGCAGCCGCTGAAGGGCGGCGTTCACCCGTTTCGCTTTGACCAGAGGCTTGGCCGGGGTTCCCCAGACCGAGACGTTGGCGGGGACCGACTTCGACACGCCGGCCTGAGCCCCTACGTTCACATGGTCTCCGATGGTGATGTGCCCCACCACGCCCGCCTGACCGGCGAGGACCACGTGGTGGCCTAAAACCGTGGAACCGGAGATCCCGGCTTGGGCCACCACCATACAGTTGCTTCCCATCACCACGTTGTGCGCGATCTGGACGAGGTTGTCGATCTTGGTCCCCTGGCCGACCACCGTCTTGCCGAATCGGGCTCGATCGATGGTGACGTTGGCCCCAATCTCCACGTCGTCTTCGATCACCACGGTTCCGATTTGGGGAATCTTCTGGTGGACCCCCTCCACCGTGGCGAAGCCGAATCCATCCGAGCCGATGACCGTACCGGAATGAACCACGACCCGGTTCCCGATCTCGACCTTTTCTCGAATCGAGACGTGAGGGTAGATCAAGCAGTCGTTGCCGATGTGGGCTTGGCACCCGACGTACGCGCCGGCGTAGAGAACCGTTCGGTCCCCGATTTCGACGCCGTCCTCAATCACCACAAACGGACCGATCGCCACCCCTTTGCCTAAATGGACCTTAGCCCCCAGAACCGCCTTGGGGCTAATCCCTTGGGGATGCTGAGGCATCACGGGCGACAAGAGGGTGACCAGCTTGGCGAAGGCGAGCGACGGATTTTCCGTTCGGATAATCGGCTTCAAGCCGGCCGGAACCTCTGGGGAGGTAATCACGGCGGAGGCTCCTGTTTCCTTGATCAAATGGAGATATTTGGAGTTCGCCACAAAGGTGAGATCCCCGGCCTTCGCCTCCTTAATGCCGCCGAGGCCCGTAATGAGCGTCCGGCCGTCTCCAAGGAGATCTCCTCCAATGAGTTTGGCGATCTCCTTTAACGTGCGGGGTTTAAGGGCCCCGTTGCTTCTTGTAGCTCGCGTTGAGGGTTTCCAGGACTTCGTCGGTGACATCGGTCGTTTCTTTCTCGTAATAGAGAACCGCCTTTTCGCTCAAGATGAGCTCAAATCCGTGGGCCTTGGCATAGGAGGTCACGGCCGTTTCGATCTCATCGAGGATTCGCTTCATGGATTCGTCCCATTGCTTTTTAAGGGACTCCTTGGCCTGCTGATCAAAGTTGGCGAGCCCTTTCAGCTTTTCTTCCATCTGGCCTTGACGCACCCCTCTGGCCTGCTCGTTCAAGAGGGCCAGCTCCTCTCGAAGGTTCTTGATCTCTGAGACCACCCGTTCCCGCTCGCCCTGCTTGGTATTGGAAAGCTGCTCCATCTGGGCGTTGGCGGCTTTCGTCCGCTCGTACTCCTGAAACAGTTTTTCTACGTTGACCACCCCAATCTTGTGAACCGACGAGGTGGACTCCTCGGCGCGAAGGACAGGAGACAGAAGACAGAGAACAGAGAACAGAAAACAGAAAACAGACGGTCTGACCCCTCCCCTCTGTCCTCTATCCTCTAATATCTGATCTCTGAGATGTCCAACCTCTGACCTCTGCCCTCTGTCCTCTGACATCTTTCTTCTCCTTAAAAGCCCCTGCTGGCCGAGAAGTGCAGCCGTCCGCTCTTTCGTTCCCCCTTATCCGGATTGATGGGCCAACCGTAATCCAGTTTCACCGGCCCAAACGGCGTTTTAATCCGAACGCCCCCACCCACCCCTGATTTGAAACCTTCCTGGGCAAACTCCCCCACGTTGTTCCAAACGTTCCCCACATCGAAAAAGGCCGCCCCTTTCAAAAACTCTACGATGGGAACGGTGTACTCGGCATTGAAGACCGCTAGGGCCTCTCCCCCAATGGGATCGCTGGTCACGCCATCCTTAGGGCCGATCCGCCGTTCCCGATACCCACGGACCGAATCGGCCCCCCCGGCGAAGAATCGCTCGAAGATCGGTACCGCCTTGGAATCTCCAAACTCGTTGGCGAGTCCTACGTTTAAGTGGAATTCCAACACCTGATTCTCCCAAAGGGGCTCGAAAAAGACCGCCCCGGAACTGGTCCACTTCCAAAAATCTTTCTGTCCGCCGAGGAACGACCCGGCGGTCTCGATGTCGTTGTCGAGGAGGTACCCCTGCTTGGGGTTAAAGACGCTGTCCCGCGTATCCCGCGTGTATCCCAATCGAATCGAAGCGACGGTGTTCCGTCCCACCTCATCCCGCAACGCCGAGGAGGCGGTATCCGAAACTTCGCTGACCGAAACCCGCTCCAGCCGATACATCGCGTCCACCCGATCGTAATCCCCGAAGGCGCGGCCCAACCGCAGGTCACCTCCTCGGCGAGTCAAGTCGAAGCTGAAACCCTCTCCACGGGTTCGGGTCGTGTTGAACAGATCAAACCCAAAGAGGTAAGGCCGGTCAAAGACCCAGGGCTCGGTGAAGGAAAGCTCGAAATCTCGACGACGGGTACCGGCCATCACCCGAAATTTAAGTTCCTGGCCACCTCCGACAAACGTGGGCCAGTTGAACAGATCGAAGTTTCGCTGGGAAATCTCGGCGAAGCCGATCAGTTTGTCCAAGGAGCTGAAGCCCCCTCCAAAAGAGAACTCGCCGGTCTTCGACTCCTTGACCGTTACGACGAGGTTGCGCCGGTCCGGCCGATCGGAAGGGGCGGTCTCTAAGCTCACTTCTTCAAAAAACCCCAAGTTGTACAACCGCTCTTTGGAGCGTCGAAGCTTCTCCCCATCGAAACGCTCTCCCGGAGCGATCCGAAGTTCCCGGCGAATCACCAGATCCCGCGTCTTGACGTTGCCCTGAATCAGGATCTGACCCACATAGGCCACCGATCCTTCCGCGATCTGGTAGGTCACGTCGACGCGGTGGGTCGCGGGGTTCAGGGCCGTCGCCGGTTCCACCGATGCGGCCATGTATCCTCTGGCGAAATAGACCGATTGCAGGGAAGCCACCTCCTGGGCCAACCGCTCCTGACTAAAGGGCTCCCCCTCGATCAGTTTCAATCGGGATTTAAGCTCCTCCACAGGAATCTGTTCCGCTCCCTTTAAGAGCGTCTGGCCCACCAGGTAGCGAGGGCCTTCGGCGATCGTCACAGCGACCGTCAGCCAACGTCTCTTCTCATCAAAGGAGGTCTCGGCCCCCACCTGGACGTCGCTGTAGCCCTCCACCCGGTAAAGCTCCTTCAGGCGCTCCACATCCTCCTCCAAGACCTCAGAGCGATAGTAGCCAGAGGTCAGCCACCCTCCCTGTTTGGTGGCCATGGCCTTTCGGAGTCGCCGATCGGAGAGACGAACGTTCCCAACGAATTGGATCCGACGAACCCGTACCTTTCGCCCTTCGGTGATGGCGATAAAGACCGTGGCCTTGTTGGTCGCCTCATCCACCTTCACCTCCTGCGCCACCTCGACCAGGTGAAACCCCTTCGTCCGATAAAGCTGGCGGATCCTTTCCAAGTCCTCCTTCAGTTCTCGACGATCCAACAGCTCCTGTTCCTTGGTCTTCAGCTCCTCCCGAAGCTTGGCCTCTCGGAAGTGCCGACTGCCGGTGATCACGACCCCACTCACCAAGGGCCGCTCCTTGACCCGGAACCGAACGAGAGATCCCTCCCGATAGGGCCGGACCTCCGCTGAGACGTCGGTAAAGAACCCGGTGCCGTAGAGCCTTTTGATGTCCTCATCCACGGTGGGTTGATTCACCCGATCCCCCGGGCGGGTCTTAATCTTGGCCAGAATCGTAGCGGATGATACGATCGAGTTCCCTTCCACCTCGACCGCCGTCACCTTGCCCTCGGCCGGTGGTTCAGGAGCCTGCTGAAGAGATGGCTCTGCCCTCTCCGCCTCCTGGGAAACCGGTTCCTCCCTTGGAGGCTCCTCATCGGCCCTCGCCCCCCCACCGGCGGCTAGAAGGGCCACCAACAGATAGACGGTTCGTTTCATGGAAAGAGGAAACAGCTTAGCACACCCGACGGTCAATGGCAACGGCGGGTTCCTAGGTGGGTGTACAGCCAAACCATGAGAGAGTTACACGCTAACCTTGGCCAATTCCTTCAGGTGGTCGGCGAGTTTGTTGAGACGGATGCCGTAGAAGGACTCGACCTCAGACTGTGAGAGGCCCTCTTCCAATCCGGCCAGATTGCCGAGGATTCGCTTGAGCACAAAAGGGAGGTCGCCCATTGGAAGATGGGTAACCGTAATCGGAACTCCGCGCGATTGGAGGAGTCGATTCAGAGCCTCAGCCCCATCCTCGGTGTCCAAATATCCCATCCGTCCAGCACCGAGGAGAGCCAGCGAACCGGCAGCTTCTTCCAGCCCCCCTGCTGCCAAAAGGACGCTGGGGTGATCCGCGTACGAAGGTGCCTCCGGGCCAATGACAACGAGGAACGGACCCAGCGCCGGCACCTGAGCCTTCAGGCGATCCAGGAATCCGATGAGTTCTGGCCCATCGGTTTTTAGCCCACTTGGCCCAATCCCGATCAAGGGCTGGGTTTTAAGTTCCGTCGCCAGGACCCGAGCGATCCGGACCATATCCTCCTCCAATCCAGCACTTGGTTTCCACTCATCGGGAGAAAAGGTCTGAATGCCGTCTTTGACCTTGACCAGTACGGTGTCAGACTCTGGGTCATAGTGAATGGTCGTGGGTTCATTGAGCGCTTTACTCGGCAACTCCGCGGGAGGCTCGGTCGCCATATCATAGACGCGGAGCTTCTCCCGGTCATCGGTCACAAACAGGAGCTTTCGATCAGAAACATAGGCCATATCGCCAGTAAACCTGTATTCTCCAAAAGGCTCCCCAATCTGCTCTCCCGTCGTCGCATCAAAGCGGAGTAAGCGACAAATCGAAAGCTGACCAGGAAGATCAGGACCGACGGGGACAAGAAGGGTGTTATCATCCGCATCATAGACAACCACGCTAGGGTTCAATGTGGAAATCGTTGGAGCTATCTCCTGTCCGGTTTCTGGGTCAAAGGTCCGTATCTGACTAACGAAGGCCACGAAGAGCCTCCGGTTTCGTAAATCCTGAGCGACGTCATTCACAGCCTCCAGAGAACGTACCGGAATGTTCTTGATCAGTTCTCCGGTCTCTCCTTGAAATAGCCGAATCTCCCGCGTATTCTTAAATATTCCGGAAACTCCCTCCACCAGGATATCCGTATCCGGATCGTAATCTGCCTTGCGTAGCGTCACAACCTGCCGAACGGTCTCGGAAGGTTCCATTCTCTTTGGCTTGAACCATGGAGCAGCTTCTCCATTGGTCAGCTTCTCCAAAGCCTCCAATTGCGTCCTCACTTGGCTCAAAATCGGCTCCTCCAGATGCTGACTCGGTTCAACTCCCAGACCGATCAGCCGACCGGTCAGCTCCGCTAGTTTGGTGTCGTCCGACCCCAACCAGTCGGCCGGATTACCACCGTAGAGGCTCATGGCATGCACCGCCCGCTGCGGCTTGGAACCCCTATCGACAAATTCCCGACGACCCCACCGAATCAGGGCTGCTTTAGAGATCGGTGGCCTTCCAGAATAAGGAGAAAGCGACAGAGAAGAGGCGTTACTGATTCTCTCCATAGCCTCCTTGAAAGCAGGGCCCGCGTGCCTTAAGGCTCCATGGACATGTGGCCAATCAAAGTGATGTGCCAAAAGAATTAAGTTCTCTACCGCCAAGATATCCCGGCGCAACAGCCTGGGAGTCGACCGGAGCCACTGGGTAGTCTCGTTAAGTTTCTGATCGGCATACTCCACATTCGTAGGACCGTATCGAGGTCTTTCCAAGATTACACGCAGTTCATCCGACAGCTCTTCCAGGCCGGTCTTAGGCTCCGTTGGTGGATCGGGTGGGACTTGGCCTCTGAGTTGCGCGATCTCTTCATCCACGAGGCGCTCCACATCCGCTGGAGCTGCGCCTGGCTGTACCCCACGCTGCACCAAAGCCTCCACGTACCGGTCTATGGGGCGAAGCTGGGCGTTGGTATCCAGCTCTTCCATGCGGACCATCTCCACATTGGAAAAACGCCCTTTAAGCAACCGCTCCGTCTGAAAGGCATGCATTCGGCCTCGGGGGACGACCATGACTGTACTTTCAGGTTCAGGATCTTCTTCCAGATACATCAAGGCCTTCAAGGCTGAGATCAGTTCCAGGCCGATCTGAACATCGTCCCTCTGGTAAGCGCTGGCTAGTTTTTCCTGTGCAGCATGAAGCAGATCGGCCTTCACCTGGGATTCAGCGGAAGGGTCCTTCACCTGTTGGAGAGCCAGATTCTCCCGCTCACGGGCCAAGAGAAATCTCCACCAGGATTCAAAGGAGGGTTCCTCCCGTAACGGGACGACGTTGATCCCTCTCTTCTGCTTCTCCACCAGAATCTCGAACAACCGGCGGTTCCAATCGGATGGAATAGGCGGATTAAACGATGTCGACCCGGCCCGGATCTGGCTCACCCAGCCATCCATGAACTCGTTGACTCCTTCCATCGCCTGATGAAACGCCGGACGAACGATTTGGTCCACTCCCTGGGGATCCCTCCTAGCCGCCGCGATCAGATCTCCTGGTTGAAGGCCGGCGATCTGAAGCAACTCTGTCAGGAACGGTCCACCCACTTCCAACGGGACGACCAGATGTTTGACGCCTGGTCGGGCACTCAAGAAACCATCCAACCGCTTTTTGAACTCCTCCAGCACCTTCATGGACAAGGGATCATCTCCATGCAGCAGGAAGCCGGCCAGAACCGGAATCTGAGAGATCCTTGTGGTACCAAGACCCGTTTGGGCAATCAACCACACTGGCCTAAGCTGTGGGAAACTCTGAACAAGCTGCCGAAAAAGTCCAGCCTCTAAAGTAGTGGGATCTTCGTGACGGTGGTGAGCTACCTCCCCTGCAACCAAATCGACCAAACGGGATAGGCTAAGAGGCGAATCGGCAGAAATGTAAAAGTTAACCCGATTATCTTCAGGATCACCCGGCTTGGTGTACCTTACGACAGACAGCGCGTTCTTTCCATGCGAATCGCGATGGGTGACGACAGAACCTCTCGGATCGGTCACGGGAATAGGGTCTTGGAGGATGGCCCTAAATCTGTAAGACTCCCCATACCCTGTATTTGGATCCTCCGTAGATAGATACTGTGAGCTGAGCCAATTTCGGAGAACAATCTCAATATCTTTAGGAGTCAAACCAGCCCAGTCATCTCCCAAAGTGGCAGGAGCTCCCCTGGTTTCCTCCTCCGGTGGGATCGGTTTCTCTAGCTCAGCCTTAATCTTGGCCAGCGCTTCCTCGGTTGGGAGTATATCGGCTGGGATCCCCAGACCGATCAGCCGACCGGTCAGCTCCGCCAGTTTCGTGTCATCCGACCCCAACCAGTCGGCCGGCTTGCCGCCGTAGAGGCGCATCGCCTGCACCGCCCGCTGGGGCTTGGTCCCTTTTCCAAACTCTTGACGACCAGAACGGATGAGCTCCGTCGAAGTGGGTTCCTCCTCCAGACCGGAGGCGGGGCCGGCGCTTAACCAGGTCAGGAGACGGTCCATGCGGGGATCGCTGTAAAGATCCCCTGGCATGGCGATGGGATTGCTGTTGGAATCAAGCCGTTGCCATGCCAGAGCTCTCTGGAAGGTACTCCGCAATCGGTCGTCCGGCTGACTCAAGAAGGCATCCACCACCTCCAGGAACTGGGCCCAGCTCTGGCTCGTGGCCAACCGGTAGAGGTGATCCTTGAGCTGCTCGGTGGACAACCGTTGGGGAAGGTCAGGAAAGGAACCGGTGAGAACCAGCCCCTTTTGCGTGTCGGTTGGAGCGGGAAGGTGCCGCCCCAGGGCGGCTGCCTGAATGGTTTTAGCTTGGGAGTCGGTCTCTCTGGAAAAGGCCTCTAAGAGAGCAGGCACCAGTTGAGGCGATAAGGAGAGGTCCGAGCCTAAGCCCAGCTTGGCCGCCTCTCTCCGAGCAGCCACGTCTGGATCCGTTATCTTGGCGATGAGGGTCCTGAGGGCTGCTTCCGGAGAAGGGTTTACCTGGATATCGAGTTTGGCATCTTGAAGGGCCTTCCGGATCGTCTCGGGTTCCCCTTCCTTCAGGGGAACGTAGGTTCGCAGGATCAAATCGATCAGAGGAACGGATTGATCGGGCCTAAGGCTTAAATTCCCGACAGCCGCCTCAGTCAGGCGCATGTCGGGCGGCTCATACAGCTCCCCCTGTCGGAATAAGGGACGCAACACGTTGGCGGCCTTGACCACACTCCGGATGGCTTCCTCAGGAATCGTGGGATGGTCCTCGCGGAGGATCGCCACCTCATCGTTCTCCTCCGGATAACCGTAGCGATGGATCGCCCAGCGATCTACAAATTCAGCGGAAAGCTCGTATACCTCATACGGCGGCCGAGGGGGATTCATGTTCAGACCCACGACCGCCCCCTCCGGTAAAACAAACTCCTCGCCGTTGTCCATGAGGACTCTGCGCTCAGCCAGGAAGTCATTGAAGGCGGCCAACGTTCCTGGCAGGGCTTTGTTCCCTTCGTCCCAAACAACGATGGGCGGACCTTCTCTCGCCACTCTGTCCGGCCTGAGGTAGGCCAGTGGTAAGGAATCTCTCCAGAGGGTCTTTCCCTTCTCGTACCATCGGATCACCAGCATGTCCCGGACCTTAAAGTCCTTGCTCATTCCGAGGACGATGAGGTTCCGTTTTAAGGTCCTGGCCAAAATCTCCATAAAATAGTTCTTACCGGTTCCGGCATCTCCAATGTTCAGGAGGTGTTCTCCTAACGCCACCGACTTGAGTAGATCTTCCAGTTTCCTGAGGTTCCCGGCACTCTTCCGGAACAGCTTGGTGGGAATTAACCCTCCGGTTCCAGTGGCCAGGGAAATCCGGACATCCGCCGGCCAGTGAGGATACCGGATGAAACTCGAGGAATCGGTCTGAGGGTCCGATGGAACCACGATCGGCTCCACAGCAAGAGACCTGGCGGCTGGCCAAGGCTGACCCGCAGGCCAGTGGGTCGGTTTAAAGACCCGCTCCAGGAGGTCCTGGACGTGTTGTTCCATCCCATCCCCATGGACCGTATCGTCCACCCAGTAGCTTTTGAAGAAGATATCCGGTATTCGGGCCAGATCCTCCGGAAAGGTATCGAGATGCCGAACCATCCGGACTAAGGCTCGGGTGGTCACCACAAAAGGAGATTCTGCCTGCCGGGCATCTGCCCGAAGCAACCGGGCCGCCTCCAGGAGGCCATCGATGATTCCATCGGAGACCACCCAATCTCCATCGGTGGTCTTGCGCCTCCTCTGCTGGCGAAGGATCTGCCGCTCGTGTTCTTGAAAGAGCGCAAATTCCAGGTTGTCCTTCCCATCGGCCAGTTTCTCCGATGGATAATCCAGTCGGAGCTTGCCGAAACGGGTGAGAAACTCACCCGGAAGTTGCCTCCCCTTATACTGCATGAGGGAAACAATATCCCCTTCCGGCGGGTTGATCGCTGCGACGAATCGGCTGTTGGGATGGAACCTGGCCACCCGGTCATGGAGAACTTTGACTCGGCTTTGCAAGGGATCGTTCAGTTCCGCCAGAACGGAGCCTGGTGCCCGGTTGACTTCCGATAGAATCACTAAATCCCCCAATTCCCCTCCTTCCACGATATCCGAGGTGGACCATTCCATTTCCTCTCCTCGATGGGAGAGGCGCTCGGTGACGTTGGGCTTACGCATGTTCTCGTTGAAGGTCACCACCCGAACCCGGGTTTGGTGAACGTAATTCAGCAGTTGGGAGCGGACCGTTGCCAACGTGGAATCGGTCATCTGGGTCGCCTTCCCTTGCAGCCACCCCCGATAGATCTCCCAGATGTATCGGGCGTAGAGGCTCTTGCCGATCCCGGCCTGCCCGATCAACAGGAGGTTGTTCCGAGTCGGATGCCGCAGGACATCCCACATCTGTTTCAGCTTCAGCACCGTCCAGTCAGAGAGTTCTATCTTCAGAGTATTCGGCGGATCGATCCGGATCCCATCGATCTCAAACCAAGCCTGGTCCCCTTGCCTGTGAAACAAAAGCTCCCCAGCGCCCGGCAAGCCCTCAAACGGGGAAAGCCGCGGGAAGGCCAACGGCAGACGCTCGGACGCTACCTCCTCCAAGCCAGCCTCTGGTCCAGCCTGGGGACTGGGGCCGCTGGGCTTCCAGGGGCGGACTGGGCGGCGCATCTCCTGGTTCATGGTGAAGATCCCTTTGCGGACCAGTTGGTGCATCTGGGGAATATGGATCCCGTAAGGGCCGTAGGTCTGTTTCACCGCGGCCATGGCAGGACCCAGGCCCCAGCCGAAAATCCGGATGTCCGGGTTTTTCTCCATCAACTGGGCCATGGCGGAAGCTCCACCTGCCCCGGAAAGCCCATCGGAGATCACCCAGAGGATCTTCTCGGTCTCGGTATCGGCCCCTTCTCGAAGGCGAGCCATCTCCTCGGCGACAGCACCGACATCGTCCGTTCCGCCGTGGGTTAGGTTCAGCGCCTGGTCGACTACGAATGCGGCCTTCTGCTCGTCCCACTTCTCATCGAATCTCTTGACCACAATGGAGGCGTTAGGTGTCCAATTCGAAAAGAGGGTGATCTCAAACTGTTGCCCTGGAACTGGGGCAACCGCCTCGGCCAAGGTGACCAGGAGATCCAGGGCATGGTCGATCTTTCGCTCCTCCTTCTCGACGGCCTCCTTCTTTTTCCTGAGTAACTCTTCCAAATCCAGTCCTTGGCTCTTCCAATTCTCCCAATCCACCGGATTCTGCATGCTGCCGCTGACATCCAGCAGGAAGGAACGGCGCTGCTTGACCTTTCCTGGGTCCAGGACATCCTGGAAGATAAAAGGCCAACCGGTAGAGGCCAGCGGCAGCTCTTCCTCATCCAGGTCGTCCCCTTCCCGGAGGCCACCGACGTATTCGGTCGTCTCTCTCATCTGTACCGATTGGAAAAGATGGGCCCTAGCGACAGAGATGAGTGAGAGTCTCTTGGCTACGTATCTGCGGTACCGATCCCGCTGATCGGTCAACGCCTCCTTGCGGACCTTCCGCTGCTCCTGTTGGCGTTGAACAGCTTGCCTTTCTCGTCCCCTTCGCTCCTGTGGAGAAACCTCGAACTCCCGCTGGAGCTTCGCCATGTCGCCCAGCTCCACGGGGGATAATGGGACCTCGGCCGGTTTCGGGGCTGCTGGGGGGAGTACCTTGAGAAGCTCCTCGCCGATTAACTCCGGCAAGGTCTCTCCAAGGCCGCCGGGTGAAAAATCGGGTGGCGTCGGAGCTGTTGGGATAGGAATCCCCGATTCCTGGGCTTGGGATCGGGCCTGCTGACCAGCCTGACGAATTCCTTCTGAAATGGATGCCGCCTGCTCACCCAATGATTGACTTTGCTGAGAGAGCTTCTGGGCCGTATCCGCCATCGGCGTTCCAGAGGATTCTTGAGCCAGTTGATTGAAACGGCTCTGAATCACGATCACCTGCGCCTGGATCCGGCCAGCCTGCTGACCAGCCTCATCCATTCCCTCGATGATGAGGATGACCTGAAGCGGGACACCTGGATCTCCTTGAGCCATCCCTTTGAGGTTCTTAAGCCTTTCGGCCAGTTGGGCCAGCATCTGAAGAAGCTCGTGGAGTGCGCCGGAAATCGATTTCGCATCCTGACCGGCCTGTTTGGCCTCTGCTGCAAGCTCCGGTTTTCCTTGGGCCTGCGCTTGGGGCCACACCCCTTGCGCCAGTTCCTGTAAAATCCGACGGAGGGTCAGAGCCATGGCCTCGGCCTGTTGCCTCTGTTTCTTTAATTCCGGATTGGCCCATTCGGCGATCGAGCGGGCTGCCTCAAAGATTCGCTCCTGAGGAGATTTCCTGCTGGAGATATTTTTCGATTCTCGCGCCACCGCGCCCGCGGTGGACTCCGCCCCTTGAGCCAAGTCCTGGATCTGGCCCGCCTGTTGGGCTACAGAGGCAGCCTGTTCCTGAACGGAACGGGCCAGATCCCGCAAGGTGGAAACATCCGGCTTGGGCTGATTTCCTTCCTTAGCCAACGCCTGCGCCTGATCCGGAAGCCTCTCTGCCTTCTCGGTAAGCTCCTTGGCTTGGGCCTCGATCTGCTCAAACTGACCCGGCAGACGATGGGCCAGATCTCGAAGCTTCTGGACAGGACCCGGAGCCAACTGGCTTAACCGTTCGGCATACTCGGGAACCTGTTTAGCTTGAGCCGCAGATTCTTGGGCTTGGGTGCAAAGATCCCCAACCTCCTTTTGGAGGATCTGCGACATCTGGGTAAGATTTTCCAATTGCTTAGAAGGGATCGGCGCGGCGCCGGCTGCATGACGGACCTCCTGGGCCCCTGAGCCCAATCCACCGGCTGATTGCTCAGCGGTTTTCGCCTCCCCAACGATCTCTTGAGCGGCCCGGGAAAGGTCCCGGGCCAGTTGACCAACCTTCTCGGCCCGGCGCTGAAGATCCTCATGTAATTTCCCCATGGCTTCCGGGGAAGCCGAGCCGGGGCGACCCGATAAGAGACCCTGCGGGATTACCCCAGCCAAAGGAAATTTCGGCGCCATTTGCCGGACGGTTTCCTCCAACCGCTGGTCTCTCATGCGGGGATCGAACTGAAGCAGCCGTTCGGCAACTGGCCAGAGGTCGTCTCGGACCATCCGATACAAGGAGCTGAACTCTATCCCAACGGATTTCTGACGCGTCAGCCGGGTTTGATCCAACGCCTCACGGACTTCGGGGGAAACGATCCTCTCATCCTTGACCTGTTCTCCCGGCTTGGCCACCGTCTGCCTGCGGCCTTCGTAGAGGATCCCTTCCAAGAACTGGAGGAAGAGAGGCAGTTGTCCCATCGCACCTTGGGCGGCCTCAAGTTTCTGGCTGTAAAGCGCCGTATCCAGATTCACGAAGTCAGCCTGCATGCCGGGAAGCCGGGCCGTCACCCGAGCGCGGGCCCAGGGAATTCCCGTAGCACGCAAAAGAGCCAGAAACGCTCCGTTGGTGGCCAGAGGAGGGTCTACCACGGAAAAATCCAGGTGGATCGCTGCCGCTACCGCCTCCATCAGGAAGGCAAGGAGAACCTGATCAGGCTGATCGCTGTACCGCTTGAAATCCTCTGGCGCATACTGGAGGATGTGGAGGCTTGGGATGTACCGCCACTGGGGCCAGTCCCCTTCCCAGAGCGCCTCCCAGGTCCGAAGCTGAAGCTTGTAGTCGCCGGTAAATGTACGGGCTAATCGAGTTAGGCGATCCAGAAATTGCGGATCGATCTCTCGGAGGGCCTCCTCAAGCCCCGACTCGACCGTCGCAGAACCCACTCCCTGTGTCCGGAGAGCCCACGCAGGATGCGGCAGACTGAGGATGACTGCAAGCAAAAGCGCTACAGACGTGCGCCAGAATCTTGGCATCTATGGGTTTGCCTTTTCGGGGAACTCTCTATCGCTTCTTCCAACTATAATATATTCTAACTACACTTTCCAAGTATAGCCGATAGGGCCCATAGAAATCAAGAGGAATTTACGGGGTGAAAAATATCAAGGCAAGGTGCCAGGTCGACCCGACCCCTAGCCGGGACGGCGGGAGAGGTTCTCGAAGCGAGTGAACTCCTTGAGGAAGGTGAGGTGAATAGAGCCGACCGGGCCGTTTCGCTGTTTGGCGATGATGATCTCCGCCCTGCCCCTGTTCTCATCGCTGGGATGGTAGAGCTCTTCTCGGAACAGCAGGACCACCACATCGGCGTCTTGTTCCAGCGCACCTGATTCTCGGAGATCGGCGAGTTGGGGACGACGGTCCTCCCGCTGCTCGGGGGCGCGGGAAAGTTGGCTGATGGCGATCACCGGAACGTGGAGCTCCTTGGCCATGGCCTTCAAAGAGCGGGAGATCTCGGAGATCTCCTGCTGCCGATTCTCCAGGCGTAGCGGTCCGCGCATCATCTGAAGATAATCCACGATGATGAGGCCCACCTTATGTTGGCTTTTGAGGCGCCTCGCCTTCGCCCGAAGCTCCAGCGCCGAGATGGCCGGGGTGTCGTCCACGAGGATCGGGGCCTCGGACAGCTTTCCCGCGGCGTTGGTCAGCCGCGGCCAGTCCGACTGAGAGAGGAACCCGGTCCGGGCCTTGTGCACATCCACCCGGGCATGGGCACAAAGCATCCGATGGACCAGTTGCTCCTTGGACATCTCCAGGCTAAAGATCGCGACCGGGATCCGTTCCACCACCCCCGCGTGTTCGGCCATGCAGGCGGCCAAGGCCGATTTCCCCATGGAAGGGCGGCCGGCGACGATGATGAGATCCGACGGCTGCAACCCAGCGGTCTGAACGTCCAGGTCGTGGAGACCCGTTGGGATCCCCGTCACCAGCTCCTTGCGCTGGTAGAGGCGCTCGATCGTTTCAATGGAATCTTTGAGCATCTCCTTCAAGAAGATCGCTTCGGAGGTGGTGGACTTGGTGGTGAGCTCGAAGAGGATCTGTTCCGCTTTATCTAAGAGGGCCTCAACGTCGTCCTGGTTTTCGTAACATTCCCCGACGATCTGGGTGGCCGTGGCGATGAGGCTGCGCAGGAGCCCCTTCTCCTTGACGATCTTGGCGTAATGCTGAACGTTGGCCGCTGTGGGAACCACCGTGGTGAGGGAGGCCAAGTAAGAGGCGCCGCCCACTTCTTCCAACAGGCCTTGGGATTTGAGTTCCTCCCTGACGGTCACCAGATCCACCGCCTTCTGCCGAGTAAAGAGATTCGACATCGCCTGAAAGATCTTGCGGTGGTCTTCGCGATAGAAGGCGCCGGCGATCAACAGCTCGAGGCCGATGGGAACGGCCTCCTCGTCCATCAGCATGGATCCCAAAACCGCCATCTCCGCCTCAACGTTTTGAGGCGGAACCCTTTCGATCAGCTGTTCAACGGTGAGAATCGGCATGGGAGGATTTGGGGATGATTTCAATCCTGACACGGGCCAACACCCCGGCGGCTACCCGAATGGGAACTTCGGAACCTCCCAGACGGGTGATCGGCTGTTCCATCACCAGCTGCTGCTTCTCGATGGAGATCCCCTGTCGCTTAAGTTCCTGAACGATGGCAGCGGCGGTCACGGCCCCGTGGAGTTTGCCCTGATCTCCTACGGATACCGCGATCGTAAGGGAGGTTTCCTCAAGACGCTGTTTCAGTTGCAGGGTCTTTTGGCGCTGACCCTCGGCTTGACGCAGCAGCGTTAACCGCTCAGCCTCCATTCGGGATCGATTGGAGGCGGTCGCCGGCAAGGCGAGGCCCCTTGGGAAAAGGAGGTTGCGGGCGTAGCCGTCCTTGACCTCCACCACCTCACCCATCTTTCCCAGATGGCCAACGTCCTTGAGTAAAACGATTTTCATGGCTCGCCCGTTTTATTCCGCCAGATACGGCAGAAGCGCCATCGCCCTCGCCCGCTTAATCGCCCGGGCCAGCTGACGTTGATGACCGGCGCAGTTGCCGGAGATGCGGCGAGGCAGAATCTTGCCCCGTTCCGAGGTAGACTTTAAAAGCCGGGCGGTATCGAGGCCATCGATGAGGGTAACCCTCTCCTGACAAAATTTGCAGACCTTCTTTCGGAAGGGACGGCGGCGATCCAATCGGTCGGCCTTCCCCTTCTCCCGATCTCGGGCCCTTCCCATCGCGCGCATTTTAAAAAGGAACCTCTCCGGACTCCGCCTCCGGTGGAAGCCCGGGAACGTCGGCGGATCCGACGGCCTCCTCCACGGTAGGAGCGGTCCGCTCCCGAGAAACTTGTTCCGGAACCTCTTCCAAAGAAGAACCTCCCTCGGCCCCTGGTTTGGGAGCCTTGCTCAAAAACTGGATGTTCTGGGCGACCACCTCGATGGTGGACCGTTTTTGGCCTTCGGGCGTCTCCCACGACCGACTCTGCAAGCGGCCTTCCACAAAGAGCGGAGATCCTTTTGAAAGGTACTCTCCGCAGAGCTCCGCTTGTCGGGCCCACGCCACCACCCGAACAAAGCAGCTCTCCTCCCGTTTCTCCCCTGAGGCCAAGGTATAAGCCCGGTTCGTGGCTACGGTGAAGGTCGCCACCGCCGTTCCACTGGGGATGTAGCGCAGCTCCGGATCCCTCGCCAGCCTTCCAATCAAGAACACCTTATTCAGATTTGCCATCGGACGTCTCCCGTTTAGTCTCTTGCGGAGGTTTACCCCCTTGAAAGATCGTCAAGCGCACCAGCGACTCCATGGAAGCAATCGTCTTCCTCAAAGAGGAGATTTCCAAAGGGGGCACCTCAAAGTTCACTTTGAGATAGATCCCTTCGGTCACCCGCTTGATTCGGTAACTGAGTCTCCTTTTCCCTAAAGGGGTGCACCCCAAAACCTTTCCCCCGAGACGGAGCACCTGTTCGCCAAACTGATGGGTGAACTCCGTCAGAGCCTGTTCACTCAAATCGGGGGCCGCGATGATCAGCGCCTCGTACTCTCTCATGGGCATTTTCTCTCTAAACCCTCACCTTCTGGTTAAAAAGATTCATGGCAGCGGTCAAACCTTTCTGGACCCAAACCTCACAGGCCAACCCGGCGGCCCGTAAACCTTCCTCCAAGGGCTTCTTCTCCTCCAGACGGAAACGCCCCAAAACAAAAGGGGTCAACTCCCTTTTGCTTTTGGCTGCGCCAGCGACCAGTCCAGAAAAGTCCCGACCATCAGCGAGGGGCTCCTCCAGGCCTGGATGGGCCCCAATCCCCACTCGGAGCCGCGCCACGTGATCGGAGTCTAACGCCTCTAAGATGGAACTTAACCCCCGATGCCCGCCGGCCGATCCCTGGCCCCGCAGTCGAATGGCGCCTAAGGGGAGCCGAACGTCGTCGCAAACAACGAGCCAACCGGACCGATCCAACTTCCATCGACGGACGAGACACCCTACCGCCTCCCCTGAGGCGTTCATCCAGGCGCGCGGCTGAACCAACCGGACCGAATGACCGTCGACAACCCCTTCCCCTACCCGACAGCGGCAGAGGGATTTTTTTAACGGGATCGACCATCGCTCCGCCAGTCGACCAACCACCGAAAACCCAACGTTGTGTCTCGTGCCGGCGTACGTCCTTCCAGGGTTGCCCAGCCCGATGATCACCTTCACCCCTTCTGCTCTTGCGGCTTCTGCTGGGCTTTGGCCTTCTCCTTTTCTTTCGCCTTCTCCTTCGATTTTTCCTCAGCCTCCTCGGCGGCAATCTCTTCCGGCTTCTTCTGCTTCAAGACCTCCGGCTCTGCCGCCTCAGCGGGAGCCTCTGCCGCCGGCAACGCCTCTTCTTTCTTCGGCAAGACGCAGGCCGCCACCGGCAACTCCGGATCGGTGATCAACCGAATCCCCGGCGGTAAGGAAACGGCCTTCACCAAGAGGGTCTTCCCCAAGCTTAAACCGGACACCTCCACCAGAATCTCGGGCGGAATCTCCGTAGGCAGACACTCGACCTGGAGATCCCACCTAAGGTGCTCTAAGATCCCGCCCTCTTGCCTGACCCCGAGCGGCTCCCCTTTAAAGACGAGGGGAACCGTCACCGTAATCCTCTTGGTCAACGAGACCCGGTGGAAATCCACGTGGATGATCTGATGAGAAACGGGATGATGCTGGAGTTCCTTAATCAACACGGAGCCTTCCTTGAGCCGGCGTTCCCCACGGCCTTGGAGCTCTTCTTTAAGCTTCAGGGTGATCAAGACGTTCCCCCCGGCCTTGGTGCGCAGGATTTTTGAAAACCCCTTGGCTCCTACACGAATGGAAACCGAAGGCTCCTTCTCGCCGTAGACGATTCCCGGTATCCACCCCTCCCGGCGCAAGGACCGGGCCGCCCTCTTCCCACCGCCTTCTCGCGCCAACCCCTCCAAGACGACTTGACTCGACGGCTTAGGGTTCATCAACGCCTCCGAAGCTTCTCCTTTGTTTTTGGCTGCGCCAGCGGCCTGTCTAGGAAAGTGCCGCGCATCAGCGCGGCCTTCTCCATGGGTTCCTTGGCCAAAGGCGGGGCTTCCTCCCAATGGTCGTGAAAGAGAACGCTGAGCGACTCCTCCTGGTGGATCCGCCGGATCGCCTCCGCGAACAAGCCGGCCACGGAGAGAACCTTGACCTTCGGCATCCCTCGCCCGGCAGGGATGGGAATCGTATCGGTGACCACCAACTCCTTTAAAGGGGAGGCGGTCAACCGTTCCTTGGCCGGACCGGAAAGAACCGCGTGGGTCACGGCCGCGAACACCTCCTTCGCTCCAGCCTCCTTCAAGGCCCGCACCGCTTCCACGAGAGATCCGGCAGTGGAGACGAGGTCGTCCACGATGAGGGCGTTCTTGCCGTTGACCTCGCCCATGATGTCCATCACCTCGGCCTCCTCGTGACTGATCCGACGTTTATCCACCATCGCCAAGGCGGACTGAAGGCGCTTGGCGTAGGCCCGGGCCATCTTAATGCCCCCCACATCCGGGGAGACCACCACCAGATCCGGAATCGGCCGCTCGGTCGTGAAGTATTCCACGAAGGTGTTCACCGCGAACAGATGATCCAAGGGAATGTCGAAGAATCCTTGGATTTGGCCCGCGTGCAGGTCCATCGTCAACACCCGATCGGCCCCGGCCACGGTAATGAGATTGGCCACCAGCTTCGCCGTGATCGGCACGCGCGGTTGGTCCTTGCGATCCTGGCGGGCGTAGCCATAGTAAGGAAGAACCGCCGTGATGCGCCGAGCCGAGGCCCGTTTCAACGCGTCGAGAAGGATGAGCAGCTCCATGAGATGGTCGTTCACCGGGGGTGCCGTCGGTTGGATCACAAAAACGTCCAGCCCCCGCACGTTCTGTTGGATCTTGACCCGAATCTCCCCCTCGCTAAAGCGCCCCACCAGCGCCTGACCCAGGGGAACCCCCAGCGCCTCGGCGGCCCTCGCCGCAAAAGCGGGGTGGGCGTTTCCACAAAAGAGAACCGGCGGATCCGTCTTAACTCCCATGACTTTATCGCCCCCCCACGGTGGAACCGGCCTTGACCACCTGTCCGGGAGGAATTTGAAGAGGTCCTAAAATCAAGGTCCCCCCTTCCATCCGGGCTCGATCTCCAATTCGAATCGGATGGCTTAGAGAAGCCGCTGGCCCGAGGGCCGTGGTGAGGCTTCCTCTAGCCGAAGCCGCTTTCCGATGATTTCCCCCGATGGTCACCGTCCCTACCCCCACGAAGACGCCCCGTCCAATGTGGGCGTGCGTGATGAAGCTGTGGTGGAGGATCCGACTCTTGGCCCCCACCCGACATTCGGCCAATTCCACAAAGTTGCCCACCTCCACCCCATCCTCTAAAATCGTCCCGGCCCCTACCCGACAAAAAGGGCCCAAGTGACAGCGGCGTCCAATCCGAACCCCCTTTTCAATGACCGTGTGCGGATAGACCACGGTGTCCTGCCCAATCAAGGCCGATCCATCGATGTAGGTCGTATAGGGATCCACGATCGTCACCCCACCCAACATAAATTTTTCGAGCACACGGCTGCGCATGACGGTCTGCACGCGGGCCAGGTCCGCCCGGGTGTTGATCCCCAGGAACTCCCCCACGGACCGGGTAGACGCCGAGGCCAAGGGGGCTCCCTGCTTGACCAAGTAGGCGACCGTGTCGGTGAGGTAATACTCGCCGTTGCGCGCTGGCCGAATCCGCTTTAAACTTTCCCTCAGGGCATTGGCCTTGAAGCAGTAGGCCCCGACGTTGATCTCCTCAATGGCCCGCTCCGTTGGGGTGGCATCGGCCTCCTCAACAATCCGGACGACTCGACTGGTCTCATCCCGAACGACTCGACCGTAGCCGGTCGGCTCCTTAAGGAAAGCCGTCAGCAACGTACAGGCGGCCCTTTCCCGATGATGGGTCTCCATCAATCCCCGGATGGTTTGTGCCGTCAACAGGGGGGTATCCCCATACAGAACGACGATATCCCCTTGAAAGCCGGCCAAGCGTGGCAGGGCCTGTTGAACCGCGTGGGCGGTTCCTTTCAAGGGCCGTTGGACTACAGTCTTGACCGCCGGTCCGATTTGATCCTGAACCAAATCGGACCGGTAACCGACCACCACGACGATCCGTTCAATACCGACCTCCTGGACCGCCTCCAGCACATGGCAAATCAACGGCTTGCCATAGAGGGAATGAATCACCTTGGGGATTTGGGAAAGCATCCGCGTCCCATCCCCGGCCGCCAGGACGATGGCCGCCACGTTCTTCTCTTCCTTACGCCTAGGCGACGGCCGCCTGTTTTCCATCTCGGTAGACCAAAATCGGCATCGCCCGCTGGGTCACACAGGCCGGGGTCACGATACATTCCGCCACGTCGCTCTGGCTGGGAAGCTGAAACATCACCTCCAGCATGATCTCCTCCAAAATCGCCCGGATCGCACGGGCCCCGGTCTCCTTGGAGATCGCCTCCTCAGCGATCAGCTCCAAGGCCTCCTCTTCCACGGTCAGCTTCACATTCTCCAACTCGAAGAACTTCATGTATTGCCGGACGACGGCGCTCTTGGGCTTCAACATCACGTCGATCAATTCCCTCTTGGTCAAAGGACTGAACGCCGCCACCACGGGAAAACGTCCCACAAACTCCGGAATCATCCCGAACTTAATGAGATCCGCCGGCTCCACGTGCCTTAAGAGATCTCCTCGATTCTCTCCAGAATTCGAACCGGAACCGGCCTGCCCGGAATCGGCCTGAAAACCGATGACCTTCCCCCCTATCCGCCGGTGAATGATCTTGTCCAACCCCACAAAGGTCCCCCCACAGATGAATAAGATGTTGGAGGTATCGATCTGGAGGTATTCCGCTTGGGGGTGCTTGCGGCCCCCCTGGGGTGGAACGTTGGCCACCGTTCCCTCCACAATCTTGAGGAGCGCCTGCTGAACTCCCTCTCCCGAGACGTCGCGGGTGATGGAAACGTTCTCGTGGGTCTTTCCGATCTTATCGATCTCATCGATGTAGACGATCCCGGCCTGGGCCCTCTTCACGTCAAAGTTGCAGTTCTGCAGCAGCCGAAGCAGAACGGTCTCCACATCCTCCCCCACGTAACCGGCCTCCGTCAAAGGGGTGGCGTCGCACAAGGCGAACGGGACGTCCAGGATCTTCGCCAGGGTGCGGGCCATCAGCGTCTTTCCACAGCCGGTGGGCCCCATGAACAAGAGGTTCGACTTCTCCAACTCCACGTCACTCACCGTCGGGCCGGCCCAGGTCCGTTTGTAATGGTTGTAGACGGCCACGGCCACCTGGCGCTTAGGCATTTCCTGACCGACGACGTACTGATCCAGTTGGCGCTTCATCTGGGCCGGGGTGGGCAGTTCCCCTAAGGTCGCCGTCTTCTTCGGAGCGTGGGTGAAATCCTCTTCTTTGGAAAGGATCTGACCGCAGAGCTTGATGCAAAGGTCGCAGATGTAGACGCCGCTCGGTCCACTGAACAGCTTGTGGATCCGCTCCCGGCCTCGTCCGCAAAAAGAACACCGCTCCCGTGTCGTGGTAGTCATTTCCTCTTCGTTTCTCGATCACCTGAAGGTGATCGGTTCCAGGAAAATCCCGCCCTCGGGGGATCCCCCTAGGTTCTCGTCCAGGCTAAGCCAACTCTTCCTCTCCCGTGAAACTCCTATTCGTCGTTTCACGGGACTTTCCTGGGCCGGCCCCTACGGGGCCTCAAATCTTAGAGGACGTTGCCCCGCTAGGACTCGAACCTAGATAACCAGACCCAAAATCTGGCGTCCTACCATTGGACGACAGGGCAGAAGACTATAGACGGCCCCCCGGGTAGGACACTGGGGGACAGCCCTGCGGGGGACACTCTGCTACGCAGGGTGTCCCTCTGGGGAGGGTCCCCGTTTCAGTTCCGCCTCGTACGCCTGAAGAACCTTCTCTTGAATCGCCTGCCGACACTCAACGGTGATGGGATGGGCAATGTCCCGGTGCTCGGTGGAACCTTCCCCGTGGGATTCCGGGCCCGAATCTTTGGGGAGCGTCGTCGGATTGAACGCCCCCCCACACTGATTGCAGAATCGGCACCGGACGACGTTCCGGAACCCACATTGGGGACAGGGCCTCTTCGCCCGTTCCGAGGGCATAGCCACAAAGAGGCCTTTGTTGCCCTCAATGACCTTGACGTTTCGAACGACGAAACAACCGTCGAAGGTGATCGTCGCATAGGCCTTCAATTTCGATCCGGCCTCAGGGTTTCTCAAAAAAATGCGAACGTCTGTGACTTCCACTACGTTTCTGGCCGCGCCAGTGGCCGTCCAGGAAAGTCCCGCGCATCAGCGCGGGGCTTCCACGCCTACCCTCTCGTGGCGGCAACGAACATCTGCCACCCCGTCTCTCTCTCTCTCAAACGCTGGGCAACCCTCTGCGCCTCTTGTTCAGTGGCGCAGAGGGCCAGCACCGTCGATCCGGACCCCGACACCAAGGGCCGCGAATGGGTAACCCTTCGAATCGTCGCCTTCACCTCCCGGACGACCGGGTAAAGGGCTTCTACGGTGGGCTCCAAGGCATTAAAGAGGAGCTCCTCAACTTGACGCACGTGGTTCTCTCTTAAGGCGCGGCAGATGAGTGTAACATCGGCCCCAGGGGCTGTCAAGCCTGTCCTGAGCGAGGGTGCATCCCAGATTCGTCGGCGCTTTTGGCTGTCATCCTCATGAAAATGAGGATCTGATTCCCACTTTCGCGGGAATGACAACCGATAAACTTGGGATGCACCCCTGAGCCGAGCCGAAGGGGTGAAAGCCTGGTAAACGGCTCTCGTTGAAATGGGAACGTTGGGGTATACCAAAAGATGCCACAGGGACATCGGAAAAGTAACCGGTTCCAGCTCCTCGCCCCTGCCCCGGCCCAACGCCCAGGGCCGTTGGGCAAGAAAGAAAGGGACGTCCGAACCGAGCTGCCGGGCGATGCGATCCAGTTCAGCCTCCGACAATCGGTTGGAACTTAGTTGCTGGAGGGCCAACAGGGTGGCGGCGGCGTCGGAGGAACCTCCGCCCAATCCGGCCGCGACTGGAATCTGTTTTTTAAGTTGAATCCGAATCCCAAGGGAGTCGTTGGTCGCCTGTCGATAAGCGAAAGCCGCTCGGACCGCCAGGTTGGTCCCGTCCACCGGAACTTGGGGGCTGTCGCAGAGGCATTCGATCCGGCCGTCCCCGGTCAACTCCACGGTGAGGCGATCGGCCAGATCGATCCGCTCAAATAAAGTGACGAGGCTGTGGTAACCGTCCGGGCGTTTGCCCACCACATCGAGAAAGAGATTCACCTTGGCGTACGCCGGAACGCTCACCGCTCGCTTCACGGGTTACCCTCTTTTTAAGGAAGTGCCGCAGGAGTGGTGGAATTGCGTCGACGGTAAATCGGAAGATCCTTGGCTGGAACGGCCCAACGGGTCCCCTTCAACGCGTCGGTGACCTTGAGCTCCTCAAAATCGGAGAAACGATAGCTGTGCAAGAGATAGGCGCTCGTTTCCATGAGGACCCGGCTCACCTCTTCTGGGGGAATCGGCTTTAAAGCGGCACCTTCTTCCTCTTCTAAAGGGATAAACTCAGCGGAAACCCGTTTCGCGATCTGCTCCGACAAAAATTGGGCGAGATCCATCGGCTCCAAATAGAAGCCTCCCTTCCACTTCTCCGGGGCCCCAAACGACTCATAGGCAGCCGGCATCTTCAAAGATTCCAACCGCTCGAGGTTTAACAGCTTCCCCTGACCCTCTTTTAACTCCACGGTAAACAAAACGGCCCCAGGCTCTTCCAAGGGGGCCAGGGAGACGTAGACCAAACAGCGATCGGATTGGATCTGGCGCACCGGCCAATCCTCCTCGATCAAATTCAACCCTCGGCCCTGGAGCTCCACGGCGAGCCTCAAGATTTTTTGCAGAAGCTCCTTAAACTGCTGGGTCGAGGCCACATACCGGGTCAAAAGCTGAGGCAATGGCTTTCGAAACAGATCCGCGAGAAAAGCCCTCACCGTTTCCCGGGCGGCCCCCTCCGGTTGAGGACGCACCTGCACGCGCGAGCGCTGTTGAAGTTCCCCGATGGAGATGTCCAAGTACTGAACCCTCTTTAAGTCGTTCAGGTGCCCTGAGAAGACCACCTCCAGGCCGGTCGGCCCCGGATCCCGGGCGATCAACACGTAAAATTCCAAGTGGGCGTCCGTTGAGAGGGCGACTCGGCGTAAAGCGGTCGAGACCCGATCCAATTTCGTTAAGGCTTCCGATTTCTTCTCCGAACGGGGCCCCGATTCCTTTTCCTTCTTATCGGCCCGGACAAAAGGGGCCCGGGCTAAGAATTGGAAGTCAAACGCCTTCTCCTCATACTGGCCTTCCACAAAAACCACGGTGGCAGGAGGCGGCCCGGAGGATTGCTTCATCAACTCCTCGATCAAACCCGGGATGGGAACCTGCACCCCCACGGTGGTCTTGACCACCTGGGAAAGCACATCGATCCCGTACTCCCGCTTGCACAGCCCGACCAACGACTCGGCCACCCGTTCCTTCGGATAGCTCGGCCCACAGGAGCTTAAGAGAAGCGTCGCCCCTAAAAGGGCGATGGAGCGGCTCAACATGGGAAGGTTTCCTTGAACCCCTAAGAACCGGAAGGGGAATCCTTCGAGGAGGGAAGAGGCATCCGAGACTTCCCGTACTCGGCAAAGATCGCCTCAATCTCGTCGTACTCCAGCTCCTCCTTCTCCAGGAGTTCCTTGGCGAAACGGTCCAGGATCATCCGCTCTTTGGTCAACAGCTGTTCCACCTCCTCGGCGCAGGTTCGGAAGATGGCGTTGGTCTCGGCGTTGAGCTCACTCTTGACCGTATCGGAGAGCTGAGAGGAATTGCCATCGGCCAGCATCGCCCAATCGCCCAGATATTTGGTTCCCATCCCGAAACGCCAAACCATGTTGTGGGCGCGGCCCATGGCGTCCCGAAAGTCGCTGGCTACCCCACTGCAGGTGGTTCCAGAAACCAGCTTCTCCGCCATGTAGCCGCCTAAGTCGACCTTGATGTCGGCCAAAAGCTGATCCTTACTTTGGGTATGAAGCTCCTCCCTGGGACTGGGCCAGACGACTCCCAAGGTTCCCCGGCGAGCGATGATGGAGGCCTTGAAGACGTCGTCGATCGGATGGAGCAGGTACATGACGATCAGGTGTCCCGCCTCATGGTAAGCGGTCATGCGCCGCTCCGTCTGACTCATGCTCTTTCGATGTTTGATCCCCAGATCGATCCGCTCCAGCGCCTCGGAGATGTCGCCGTAGGTCACCTTTTCCCGCTTGTACCGAGTGGCAATGAGGGCTGCTTCTTTGACAATGTTTTCAATCTCCGCCGGAGTTTTTCTGACGGCGCGCCGAGCCACACGCCCGACATCGATGTTCGGCTCGGCCTGGACCTTGCCCAGATAATAGGTAAACAGCTTCTCCCGCCCTTCCAGGTTGGGTCGATCCACGTAGATCTTCCGGTCAAATCGGCCTGGCCTTAACATCGCTATATCCAACACCTCTTCCGCCGCATTTGTCGCCCCGATCACCACGACGTTCTCCTGGGCTCCCTGGAGGCCGTCCATCTCCACGAGAAGGGCGTTTAAGGTGGAGTTCGTCTCCTGGCCCCCCATCCAGCTAAAGCTTCGGGATCGACCAACGGCATCCAACTCATCGATGAAGATGATGCAGGCCCCCTGGGCATACGACATCCGTCGGGCATCCTTGAACAGCTTTCGGACCCGGCTGGCTCCCACTCCCACGAACACCTCGACGAAATCGCTGGCGGCTAAGGAAAGGAAGGGGATCCCAGCCTCTGTCGCGATCGCCTTGGCGAGGTACGTCTTCCCGCAGCCGGGAGGGCCCACCATCAAGATCCCCCGTAGGATCTTCCCACCCATCTTTTTCAAGCGGGCCCGATCCCTTAAGAGCTGCACCACCTCCCAGGCCTCCTCCTTGGCCTCGTCAATCCCGATGACGTCCCTAAAATGCACATTGACCTGTTGCCCCTTGACCTGCTTTCGGTTCTGCTTGGAGAAATAGCCGAACAGGACCCAGACGTAGATGAAGGCGGAGATGGCGCCCATCAACAGCCACACCAGGATCGTCATCGGCAGGGTGGCCAACTGCATGTTCCGGTAGAACGACTCCAACTTGGACATCCCGTACCAGGTCAACCCAAAGCAGATCACCGCCGTTAAGGTGATCGCAATGCCCAGCCAGTGATCCTGACAAAAGATCTTAAGTTTTCGCCACCCACGCATGTTAAGGAAGTCCTTTCCTTTTATCGGTGCCTGGCACCGTTACCGGCACCGTTTAAGGCCCCTTCGGCCTCCTTCTGTTTGCCCAGTGATAAGTATACCTGACCCAAATGCTCAAAAACCTCCGGATCTGGCCTCTGAACCGAGGCCTCTTTCAGAAGAATCTCAGCCTCCTCCAGCCGGCCCAACTTGAAGTAGATCCAGCCCAACGAATCGAGATACGCCCCGTTCTCAGGATCCAACGCCAACGCCTGCTCCACGAGGCCGGCGGCCTCTGGAAGGTGGACCCCCCACGTCGCGTAGAGATACCCCAGACTGTTCATGAGATCCGGGTCGTTGGGCTCCAATTCCAGTGCCTGGCGGAAGGCCCCCTCCGCCTCCGGGTAACGGCCCCACTGAAAGTACAAGCTCCCTAACCCTAAGAAGATCCTCGCTTCGTGAGGGGCGATTTCCACCGCCTGCTGAAAGGCGGCTTCCGCCTCCGGTTTCTGGTCGCCGGTCTCAAAGGCCAGTGCCAAAACCAACCAGAGTTCGACCGAATTCTCCTCCGCGGGCGTCTGAACTTCCAGACCAGTCTTGACCAGCTCCACCGCATCCTTCCAACGACCCTGCTCGAGGCGAAGCTGTCCAAGCTCCAGATACCCCGTCGGATCTCGGGGAGAAAAGCTCAAATACCGGTTCAGCCACCGGTCGGTCTCCTCCAGATCTCCCAATCGATACGAAAGGGCGGCCAAGTAGCGGATCAACCGCGTATTGGCCGGCTCCAATTCCAGCGCCTTGACGAACTCCTCCTTCGCCCCTTTCAAATCCCCGGTTAACTCCAAGCCGACGCTCAAACCCAATCGAGCCTCCACGCCCTCGGGATCGAGGGTGATCGCCCGACGGAAATGATCCACCGCCTCCTCCCATCGGCCGACCTTCGCATACAAGACCCCGACGTTGCAATGGCCGACCGAGGAATCGGGTCTCTCCTTCAGCAACCGTTCGTAGATCGCGAGAGCTTCCTGCACCTTTTCCTGGAGGAGGTAAAGATCGGCCAAGTGACTGAGCGCCCCCAAATGACCCGGATCGCGGAGCAAGATCTGGCTGTATTGAACGGCCGCCTCCTCGAATCGTTCTTCGTTGGTGTACAGGATCCCTAAGAGGAAGTGGGAGCGCGGATCCGCCGGATCAAGCCGGGTGGCTGTTTCGAAAAGCTCGGTCGCGTGGGGCCCATCGTCCATCTGGAGGTAGACCGTCCCCAAGCGCAACGCCATCTGGACGCTCTCCGGTCGGTATTGGATCGCCTGTCGGTACGCTTGTTCAGCCGCTTTCCAATCGCCTTGACCCTCGGCAAGGAGACCCGCTAGGTAACGGCTTAATCCCTGAGCCTGGAGAAGGGACTTCCCTTCCAAGCCGATCCCCGGAGCGGGCCAGTGGAGGAAAGAGACCGAACGGGCCTCGGCGGTCATCATCATCCGACCGACCGGCTTGCAGCCAGCCAGCGTTCCCACAAAAAGGAATAACCCTATAACGATAAGCTTCATCGCCACTCGTGTACGGTTTACCGTTTACCCTATTTCTTCTTATGCCGATCGCGCCGCAGCCGCTTCTTCCGCTTATGTTTGGCCATCTTCCTGCGGCGCTTTTTCCGTAAGTTGGGCATCTAGTAAATCACCTTATTCAAGGAGTATTCGATGATCCCCTCGGCCCCTGCCTTCTTAAGCTCCGGAACGAGGCTGCGCACCACCTTCTCGTCCAGGACCGTCTCCACGGCAAACCAGCCGTTGGAGCTTAAGGGGGAAACCGTCGGCTTCTTGATGGCCGGCAGAACCTCCAGCACCTTCTTCAGACTCTTCTTGGAAACGTTCATCTTGAGTCCCACCTTATCCCGGGCGGCGATGGCCCCCTTCAACAGGGTGGCGATCGATTCCAATTTCTTTCGCTTGAACGGATCCTTCCAAGCCGCCTTGTTGGAGATGAGCTGGGTCGTCGAGGTGCAGATCGTATCGACGACCCGCAATTTATTCGCCCGCAAAGAGGCCCCGGTTTCGGTGAGCTCCACAATGGCGTCCACGAGATCCGTTCCCACCTTGGCCTCGGTGGCGCCCCAGGAAAACTCTACCACGGCGTTGACCTTGTGAGACTTTAAGTACGACTTGGTGAGCGCCACCAATTCGGTGGCGATCCTTTTGCCCTCCAGATCCTTCGGCCTCTGGATCTTGGAATCCACCGGGACCGCTAAGACCCATCGAACCGGTTGGAACCCCTGCTTGGAATAACTCAGATCCGTCACCTTGACCACGTCGGAGCCGTTTTCCATGATCCAGTCGTTGCCGGTAATTCCTCCATCGAGGACTCCCGCCTCAACGTACCGAGACATCTCCTGGGCTCTTAACAGCACCACCTCCAGCTCTTCGTCATCGATGGAGGGGAAATACGACCGATCCGTAATATTCAAATGAAAGCCGGCCTGCCGCAACAATTGAACGGTAGACTCCTGAAGGCTCCCTTTGGGCAGCCCTAATTTAAGCCTCATTCCCACCCTCCTCTAATAAAAAGGCCTCTTTGATCTGACGCTTGACCTTGGGCCTTCGGTAGACCCTCTTCGAAGGCTTCACCCGAGTGCGCGGATGAATCCGCCAGAAGCGACGGACCTTCACGGTCCGTTTCCGTTTTGCCATAAAACGGCTATTCTACGGGAAAGCTGCCTTTAAGTCAACTCAAAGAACGCTGCTTAAGGGCAGTGTGAATTGATAACTAATTTTAAAATTAATATGTCTACTAACCATAACAAAAAACCTTCCCCTTGCCTTCTCTTGGGCCTTATGGGTACAATAGGTTTTGTGAAGTGGATTCGAAAGCGAGTGGGGATCGTGGCGGGGGCCGCCATTGCAGGATTCCTCCTTTGGCTCGTGGGAACCGTGGTCTCCATCCAGACCACCCAGGCGGAGTCGGTGGGTCTTTTATTCGGCAAGAAGGTGCCTTTCAAGGAGTTCATGGAGGCGTCCCAAGCGGTCACCCATCAGGCGATCTTGACCCATGGAGACCGGTTCCAACAGGAAGTCACCAACGACCTCCTGGAAGCCCAAGCTTGGGAAAGATTGACCTACCTGGCCGAAGCCAAACGTCTTAAGATCCGAGTTTCCGACCAAGAGGTGGTCGAAGAGATCCAGAACCTCTTCCAGAGCAATGGTCAATTCGACCGAAAGGGGTACGAGACGGTGGTTCAATACCTGCTGGGAACCTCGCCTCGTGCCTTCGAGGAGGGGATCCGCGGGACCTTGACCATTCGGAAGCTGCTCGATCAAGCTCTCGAAAATCCCACCGTCACCGAGGAGGAATTGAAGAAAACCTTCCACGAGCGGGAAGACAAGATTCAGATCAGTTACCTGGTCCTTTCGCAAGAGCCGCTGGCTCGGGAGATCGCCGAAAGCGTGCGTCAAGATTGGGCGAGGATGAAGCCGATCGCCAAACAACTGGACGCCAAGATCCAACGGTTGGAATACTTCAAACGGACCGAGGATCTCCCGGAGTTGGGCTACGCCGGATCCACCTTTGGGCCGGCCTTCTCGCTTCAACCCGGGGAGGTGACCGGTCCTGTCTCCTCCCAAAAGGGGTGGCTGGTGGTCAAACTCGAGGACCAACGTCCGGCCGATGAGGAAAATCTGCCGGCGATGCGGGAAACTCTGGAAAAACAGATCACCAACCAGAAGCGGCTGATGGCCTATTTCAGCTGGTACTCCGACCTACGCAAGCGGGCCAACCTCAAGAAGAAGCTAGAGGCTAAGAGCTGAGCAGGGAAGAGGTAAGACGAAAAATAAAAATGTATTGATAAATCTCTGTAACGTATTGTATACTTTTTAGGGGGGAGGCCCCGCCTTTGGCGGGACATCCGCTGGCGCCGGCAAGAGCGCCAACGAGAAGATGCCCGCCTCCACCGCTAGGGGACAGGCCCGTATTCCATTCATCGCCTTTGCTGAGATGTATGCCGCCTTGTGGCTTCGATTCGGGCAGGCAAAAGCCGATGAAGCCATCGCCTCTATCCAACAGTGGCAGTTACCTTGGGCCTGGCCTACGGAAGAGGTCGTCTTGCTAGCGGGGCGATGGCGGGCCGTTTACCGTCTGGGGGTGGCCGACAGCTTCATCGCTGCCCTAGCCTTCAGACACCAAGCCACGTTGGTCACCAAAGACCCAGACTTCCGCCCCCTTCAACAGGACCTCAAGCTCCTGTTTCTTTAAAAGGCATCTGCTTCTTGGTAAGCAGTTCTCGAAGCTCCTTGAGGAATTGTTGAGGTCCTTAAAGGAGCGGTAGACCGAGGCGAAACGGACGTAGGCCACCTCGTCCAGCTCGTGGAGCCGCTTCATGAGCCTCTCCCCGATTTCCACCGATGGGATCTCCCGCTCAAATTCTCGCGCGATCTCCTGTTCCAGTTCGCCTACCATCGACTCGATCCGCTCGGTGGGAATGGGTCGTTTCTCACAAGCCTTGAGAAGGCCGCTTAGAATCTTCTTCCGATCAAACGGCTCCCGGCGGCCATCCCGTTTGACCACCAAAAGAGGAGATTCCTCGAGCCGTTCGTAGGTGGTGTACCGCCGCTGACATTTCAGGCATTCCCGTCGCCGCCGGATCGCGGCTCCATCCGGCGACTCCCGCGAGTCGATGACTTTACCTTCCCCGAACCCGCAATACGGGCACCTCACGAAAGTCCACTCTTCATCCGCGGGGGAGACGGCTATCCTCGGTAACGATCTGAATATCCAAACCGATCTGCTGAAGGGGTAGGAAATCGTGATCCGCTGTGATCAGCTTCACCCGATGGACTTGGGCCACAGCGGCTAGAAAGATATCCCTGAAACCAACCGATTTCTTCCTTCGGCGAAGCTGCCGCCAAAGATCACCCGCCTTTGAGGAAACCTCCCGGGTAAACTCCAAAACCGGCAGATGGGAAAACCGATGATCAAACTCCTCTACCAGGGCCTCCTCCTCCATTCCACCGCGGACCTCAAACAGACAGATGACGTTGAGGTAAAGAGAGCCGCTCCTTAAGGCCTCGTAGATCTCTCGGGCGCCCCGACCCACTCCCCACCCATAATGGCTTAAGACATCCGAATCGCAGGTAACCGTCACTTCCAGTTTTCCTTAACCCTCTTCCGAAATGTCTGAATTCTCCGATCCACCTCGGCGGGAATACGCCAGGCCAGAACCTCTTTGAACCTCTCCGGCATTCTGGCTCCTCCGTAGTGGGCCCGGAGGATCTCGGTGATCACCACCTCCTTGCTGTTTCGCCGCCTCTTCAAGGCGTCTAACGTCACCCTTTCTAAGATATCGTCCGGTAGCCGTATGGTCAGCCTCATGGCCTGCCTCCCTATCTACGCATACTTGTGCCTACACACAAGTATGCCGTAAATTCCAACCGTCGTCAAGAGGGGCTATGCCTTCTGGAGAGCCTCCAAGGCTTGGTCCCTTCCCTCCTCCAGGCCAGCGGACTGGAAAAGATGTGAGACCCGCATGGCCCCTTCGTGAGAAGCCCAGCCTGGGCAAGCGCAGACCTCCAACAAGCCCAGGCTTAATAAAAGAATCTTGGTTCTCATGAAACATTGCGCTTTGCATCGATCGGCTCATCTTTAAGCTAAAGTTGACACCGCAGTTCGGGGTAGAGAGGGAACTGCTCAACCAGGGAGGCGACCTCGCGGCAGATCTGTTCGAGGAGACCCTCTTCGGTCAAGCCGGTTAACACCTTGTCGATCAAGCCGGCGATGGTGCGCATCTCGGGCTCCTTCATACCGCGGGTGGTCACCGCCGGGGTTCCCAAACGGATCCCGCCGGGCTTCGCCGGCGGATTCGGATCAAAGGGGATCGCGTTTTTATTGACGGTGATCCGGGCCCGATCCAGGGCGGCCGAGGCCTCCTTGCCGGTCATCGATTTCACCGTCACATCGACCAGCATCAGATGATTATCGGTTCCTCCGGAGACGATCCGCCAACCCTTATCGGCCAGGGCCTTAGCCAGCGTCTTAGCGTTCTTCACCACCTGGGCCTGGTACGTCTTAAAGGCCGGCGTCATCGCCTCTTTCAAGGCCACCGCCTTGGCAGCGATCACGTGCATGAGGGGGCCCCCTTGGATGCCGGGGAAAATCTGGGAATCCAACTTCTTGGCAAACTCCTTGCGGCAGAGGATCATCCCGCCGCGGGGACCCCGTAAGGTCTTGTGCGTAGTGGTGGTGACAAACTCGGCGTAAGGAACCGGCGAGGGATGGATGCCGGCCGCCACGAGTCCGGCAAAGTGGGCCATGTCGACCAGGAGGATCGCCCCCACCTGATCGGCGATCGCTCGGAACTTCTGGAAATCCAGGACTCGGGGATAGGCGGAGTAGCCGGCCAAAACCAACTTCGGCTTGTGTTCCTTGGCAAGGGCCATCAACTCATCGTAATCGATCCGCTCATCCTTTCGGCTAACCCCGTAGGGGATCACCTTAAAGAACCGACCGGAGAAGTTTTTCGGATGCCCGTGGGTCAAGTGTCCTCCACAGGAAAGATCCATGGCCAAGATCGGATCCCCGGGCTCCAACACGGCAAAGTAAACCGCCATGTTGGCCTGGGCCCCGGAGTGGGGCTGAACATTGGCATGCTCGGCTCCAAAGAGGGCCTTGGCCCGCTCGATGGCAAGGGTCTCGGCCTCATCGACGTACTGGCAGCCGTCGTACCAGCGGGCGGCCGGATACCCCTCGGCGTACTTGTTGGTCATGACCGTCCCCATCGCCTCGAGCACCGCGAGCGAGGCAAAGTTTTCGCTCGCGATCAGCTCCAGGTTTTCGTGCTGGCGCTTCACCTCCGAGGCGATCGCCCGATAAATCTCAGGATCCGTAACCTTCAGATGCTCAAACATCAAACCCTCAGAGCCGGTCTCATAAATGTCATCTCTCGCCCCCCTTCTTGCTTTCGCAAGAAAGCAGGGGGGCGAGAGATCTCGCTTTTAAAGACGGGATTTCTCGGCTTAACGGCCTCGAAATGACGCGGTTAGGCATTTATGAGATGGCCTTTAGTTTTCTCTCGATGGCCGCGATCTGGCGCAGGCGCCGGGCATGACGACCTCCCGCAAACGGTTCGCGAAGCCAAGCCTCCAGGATCGCTTGGGCTTGTTTTACCGATGTGTGATTGGCCGCCAGGACCAGGACGTTGGAATCGTTGTGTTCCCGGGCATGTTTGGCGAGGGCGATCGTTGGACAGACCGCGGCCCGAACCCCAGGAAACTTATTCGCCACGATCGCCATGCCGGCCCCGGACTTACAGAGGAGCAAACCCCGATCCGCCTTGGCCTCCGACACCGTTCGAGCCACCTTGGCTCCAATCGGCGGATAGTCGCAACGCCTTTCGGAAAAGGTTCCCAGGTCTTGGACTCGGTGTCCCTCCCATTTCAGCAAGCGGATCAAGGCCGCTTTTAAATGGAATCCGCCGTGATCGGTCCCGATGGCAATTTTCAAAATCAAACCCTGATGGGGTCAGACCCCTTGGGGTCTGACCCCTTATCTAGCCAGCGGGCGATCCGCTCCACCGCCTCCTGGATGGTGAGAAGACAGGACTCGTACACCTCCTTCGGGCGACCGATCGGATCCGCCACGTTCGGGTCCGCTACCTTGACCTCTGCCTGAAAGGGTTTCAACAGATGGACCTTGGTCTCCACCTCCGGGTTTTCCGAGAGGATCAGATCCCGATGGAACTCCTCCATGCAGAAGATCAGATCCGCGTGTTGAACGAGCCCTTTCGTCAACGGTTGTCCGATGTGCCCGGAGACGTCGATCCCCTCCCGCTTCATCACCTCAATCGTCTCTGTGGTCGCCCCCATCCCGCCGGGGGTCCCCACCCCCGCAGAGAGGACCTGAACGTCGTTTCGCCCCTTCTTGGCAAGAAGCGCTCTCAGTAAGCCCTGCGCCATGACCGATCGACAACTGTTTCCGGTGCAGACAAACAGGATCTTCTTCACCCCACCACCTCTCGAATGGCCTGCTCAATCTCTTCAGCGAGGGCGGCCCGACGAAGAATCCTGGGGGTTTCACCACTTAAATCCAACACGGTTGATTCCACGCCCACCGGGCAAGGGCCGGCATCCAAAACGAGATCGATCCGGTCCTCCAAATCCTGCAGGGCCTCCCCCGCGGTTCTGGGTGAGGGGCGGCCCGAGAGGTTCGCCGAGGTGGCCGCCACCGGCACGTGCGCTTGTCGAATCAATTCCAAGGCCACCCGGTGGTTGGGCATCCGAAACCCGATGGTCGAGCCGTCTGGCCGAGCCAAGATGAGGGTGAGCGGCCCCGGCCAGAATTTCGCCATCAATCCCCGCGCCAACTCCGAGACGGTCACCTTCTGCGCCTCGAGCATCTGTCGGTCGGCTATGTGCAGGGTCACCTGTTTCTCAAACGGGCGCATCTTCACTTGGTACAGCTCCTGGATCGCCTGGGGATCCTCGAGGTTCACCCCTAAGCCGTAGACCGTCTCCGTGGGGAAGACCACCAATCCACCCCGTCGTAAGATCCCGGCCGCCTCGTGAATCGCCGCCGGATCCGGACGCTCGGGATCGACTCTCCGTACGCGGGCCCTCATTTCGGTGTCAGACACCATACTCACTTTTAAAAAGTCGACTCGGTGTCAGACACCGAGCTTAAGTTGACGGTCTTTCTCCAAGACATTGTCTCGAAGAGAGGCCTTCCACTTTTTCAGAAAATTGGAAAGCCTTCGATCTCCTATCGCTAATATCTGGACAGCTAAGATCCCGGCGTTCCTGGCCCCCCATGGGCCGATCGACACCGTAGCCACCGGCACCCCCGGCGGCATCTGCAGGGTGCTTAAGAAAGAGTCGACCCCTTTCAAGGCGGTAGCATCGAGGGGAACACCAATCACCGGCAAGATGCTGTGGGCCGCCAAGAGGCCGGCCAAGTGGGCCGCTCCCCCCGCCCCGCCGATTAAAACCTTGAGTCCCCGAGCCGCGGCGGTCTTAGCGTACCGCGCCGTCTCCTCCGGGGCGCGATGGGCGGAGAGGACCCGCATCTCGCAGCCGACCCCGGCTTCCTTTAAAATCTTGGCCGCCTCTTCCATGACCTTGAGATCCGAATCGGACCCCATGACCATCCCTACGATCGGTTCCTTGACTCGAGCCTTGCCCATTTCCCTCTCCATCTCCTCGTCAATTTAGGAACGCTGGAACGCTCTCTGTTTCAAGGCGCGCTCCCCGATGTCTCGGCGGTAATGCATCCCCTCGAAAGAGATCTTACCAATCGCCTCGTACACCCTCTTTAACGCCCCCTCTAAATTTTCCCCTAGACCCACCACGTTTAAGATGCGGCCGCCAGAGGTGAGGTAGCGGTCCCCTTCCCGTCGGGTTCCCGCGTGAAACACGTAAAGATCCGGAAGATCCTCGAGCCGCTTTAACCCGGTGATCTGGCGGCCGACATCGTATTGACCGGGGTAACCGGCTGAGGCCAACACCACACAGGCGCAGGCGCGTGAGTCCCAACCGATCGAAACCTCATCCAATCGGCCTTCCACAGCCGCCAGAAGCAGCTCCGCCAAATCCCCTTGGAGGCGCGGCAGGATCGCCTGCGTCTCCGGGTCCCCGAATCGGACATTGTACTCCAAAACCTTGGGACCCTGGGGCGTTAACATGAGGCCCGCGTACAGCACTCCGGTAAAGGGGGATCCTTCCTTCTCCATCCCCCGAATCACCGGCTCAAAGATCGTCTTACGAATTTTATCCAGAAGAGTCCGGTCCACCCTCGGCACCGGAGAGTAAGCCCCCATGCCGCCGGTATTGGGGCCTTGATCGTGGTCAAAGACCCGTTTGTGATCCTGCGAGGAGTCCAGCAAAACAAGATGGGATCCATCCACCAACGCCAACACCGAGATCTCTTCCCCTTCTAAACAGTCCTCCACCAGGATCTGACGTCCGGCCTCGCCGAACACCTTCTCTCCCATAATCCGGTGGATCGCCTCTTTGGCCTCGTCCCGACTGTTCGCCACGATGACCCCCTTCCCACCGGCTAGGCCGTCGGCCTTCACCACCACCGGAACAGGGGCCTCCTCGACATGGCGGAGTGCCTCCTCCATCTCCTGAAATACCCGAAAGTCGGCGGTGGGGATTCCCCAGGTTCGCATCTTCGTCTTGGAAAAAACTTTGGAACCTTCCCATTGGGCCGCTCGCTTGGTGGGACCAAAGATCTTAAGCTTTCGTTCCTGAAAGTAGTCGACGATCCCATGCACCAAAGAGGACTCCGGACCGACCACCGTCAAGTCGATCCGGCTGGTTTCGGCAAAGTCGGCCAGCTCCATCGTTTTATCGGCATTCAAGGGGAGGGACTCGGCCAAGGTATCCATGCCCCCGTTGCCCGGCGCCACAAAGATCTTCTCGACCTTTGGGCTTTGGGCGAGCTTCCACACGAGGGCGTGCTCTCGACCGCCGGATCCAACGACCAGAATCCTCACGACTCGATCTCCACCCCTCGGTGGCCACGGGTCACCTCGCCGATCACCCAGCTGGCGAGGCCCTCCCGTTTAAGGACCTTCTGGGCCGCTGCGACACTCGAAGGGGGAAGCGCCAAAACCATCCCAATCCCCATGTTGAAGGTCCGAAACATCTCTCCTTCCGAAACCCCGGCCGATTGGATCCGTCGAAAGATCGAGGGAACGGTCCAGCTTCCTTTACGAAGCACCACGGCTAACCCCTCCGGAAGAATCCGCGGGATCTTTTCAGAAAAAGAGCCCCCGGTGATGTGGCCGATTCCGCCAATGGGGATCCGTTGGCGAAGAAGCCTCCGGACCGGCCCCACATAGATCCGGGTGGGCTTCAACAGCTCGCGACCCCACCGTTTAAGATCGGAGGAAGGTAAGACCCGCTGAAGAAGCGTAAAACCGTTCGAATGGACGCCGTTGGAAGCGAGCCCCAAGACCCGATCTCCTCGTCGGATCTTCTCTCCGGTGATGAGACCCTGCCGGTCTACCCAGCCGACCGCGAATCCGGCCAGGTCGAAATCGCCCTGAGCGTAGAGAAGCGGCATCTGAGCGGTTTCTCCCCCCAGCAACACGCAGCCGGCTTCGAGACACCCTCGCACCATTCCCCGAACGATCGCCATCAGCACCTTCGGCTCCAATTTCCCACAGGCCACGTAGTCCAAGAAGAAGAGGGGCTTGGCCCCCGTGCAGAGGATGTCGTTCACATTCATCGCCACGAGGTCCACCCCCAACGGATCGTACCAGCCCACCCGTTGGGCCAGACGGAGCTTGGTGCCAACCCCATCGGCGGAGGCCACGAGAATCGGTCGCTGACCGCTCTGATTCCTAAGTTCAAAAAGGCCGCCAAAGCTGCCAATCCCCCGCAGCAGCCCTGGCCGACGGGTCAGCGCCGCCAACGGCCGGATCTCATCAATAAACCGACGGGCAAGTCCAATATCCACCCCAGCCTGTCGGTAGGTGAGCGTTCGTTTCACAGGGTCAAGAGACCTTGGGCGAGCGGGCCTCACCGGCGAACTTCCGCTCGAGGATGTACTTGTTCGCCTCCCGCCCGAACGGAATCGGGTATTTGCCGGAATAACAGGCGGTGCAGTAATTCTTGCCTGAATCGTTGACCGCGCTCAACAATCCTTCGAGGGAGAGGTAGCCCAAGGAGTCCACCTCGAGGAACTTCCGGATCTCCTCCAAGGAATGGGTGCAGGCAATCAGCTCCTCCTTCGTCGGAAAGTCGATCCCGTAGAAGCAGGGATGTTTGATCGGCGGGCAGGAGACCCGCATATGGATCTCCTTGGCGCCGGCCAGACGGATGCTTTTCAACCGGGCCTTGCAGGTGGTGCCCCGCACGATCGAATCGTCCACCACGACCACCCGCTTCGCCGCCAACGCGGCCCGGACCGGATTGAATTTCACCCGCACCTGGAAGTCCCGGGTCTTTTGGCTCGGTTGAATGAAGGTGCGGCCCACGTAGTGGTTTCGGGTCATGCCGATCTCCAGCGGGATCCCGGACTCCAACGAATATCCGAGAGCCGCGGAGTTCCCGGAGTCTGGGATAGCGATCACCACGTCGGCATCGACCGGGTGCTCGCGGGCCAGCTGTCGACCCAACCGCTGGCGAACCTGGTGAACCGATTCTCCAAAGATCAAGGAATCGGGCCGGGAAAAGTAGACGTGTTCAAAGATGCAATGAGAAGGATCCTGTTGAGGAAACGGCTTCAGGCTCCGGATCCCGGAGTCGCTTACGATCACCACTTCTCCCGGCTCGACCTCCCGCAGGAACTTGGCCCCCAGAAGATCCAGGGCACAGCTCTCCGAGGCCAGAAGAGTCGCTTGACCCAGTTGCCCGATGCACAACGGCCGAAAACCGTTCGGATCCCGAATCCCGATCAGCTCCTTTTCCCTTAAGATGACCAGCGAGAAGGCCCCCTTGATCCTTAACAGGGTATCCACCAAGGCTTCTTCAAAGTGAGCGTAGCTGGGATCGGCCAATAGATGCAGGATCACCTCCGAATCAATGGTGGTCTGAAAGATCGAGCCGTGCGCCTCCAACTCGTCTCTCAGCAGCAGGGCGTTGACCAGATTCCCGTTGTGGGCGATGGCGATCGATCCCCGGGAGTAATCGACCTGCAGCGGCTGCGCGTTCCTCAAGAGACTCGAGCCGGTGGTGGAGTAGCGGGTGTGTCCAATGGCCAGATCCCCTTTAAGATGGGTGATGTTCTCCTCGGTAAAGACATCGGCGACCAAACCCATCCCGATGTGCTTGGTCAAGTTCTCACCATCGGAGGTCACGATCCCGGCCGACTCCTCCCCTCGGTGCTGCAGGGAGAACAGCCCCAGATAGGTCAGCCTCGCCGCCTCGGGATGGTTGAATACCCCAAATAGGCCACAGGATTCTCTTAGCTCACCACTCATCGCGTTTTCGTGAACGGTTTACCGTGGACCGTTTACCGTAAACCGTACACGGTTCACCGTAAACGTCTTTCAAAGGTGTTTCTCCACCCATTTCACTCCGTTTCGGAGGATCTGAAGGCCGTCCCCTTCTTCGGAACGATTCGCACCCCGCGTCCAACGGGGATGCTGCGTGCGGGTCACGTGCCGCTCCGGATGGGGCATGAGCCCTAAGATGCGGCCGGTGGGGTCGCAGATTCCGGCAATGTTTCCGACCGACCCGTTGGGATTCCACGGGTAGCCGGCCTCTTGGCCTTGTGCATCGCAGTAATGAAACACGATCTGCCCAAACCCCAAAAGCTGCTCCAACACCGTGGGATCCTTCGGGACAAACTTCCCTTCCCCATGGGCCACCGGGAGTTCAATCGGATCCTCCATCCCTTGCGTCCAGACGCAGACGTTGAACTCCGGCTTCAAGTAAACCCAACGATCCTCAAACTTGCCAGAGTCGTTGAAGGTCAAGGTCGCCTCCTGAGAAGTCCCCAACTTCCCGCTGGGAAGAATCCCGGATTTCACCAACATCTGAAAACCGTTACAGATTCCCAAAATCAGCCGGTCGTCTCTTAAGAAATTTTTAAGCGCGTCGTTCAGGCGGTACTTGAGTTCATTGGCCAAAAGTTTCCCGGCCCCGAGATCATCGCCGTAGGTGAATCCCCCAGGAATCGCCAAGATAGAGTAGGCATCGAGCCGCTTCTTCTGGCCCTTCAACTCCTCCACCCATACCCATTCTGCCGAGGCCCCTGCCTGTTCAAACGCGTAAGCGGTCTCCCCATCGCAGTTGGTTCCCGGCGCCTTCAACACCGCCACCCGCACCTTACTCATTCAAGCCCCCATCCCCCATCTTCTCAAATCGGTAGCAAGCCGAAGCATCCATACCTCACGCCGTGGCAAGACGATTCAGCTCCTCATCAGGAACGAGAAGAACGTGGCAACGAAGAGCTTTAGCTGCGCGAACCACGGATGAAATTCTAGGATCATGCCGCAAGCTTTCAGTTCGCGCTATGTGCGGCTGAGGAACCTTGACCCTCTTCGCCATTGCGCGTTGAGATAGTTTTCGACGGCGGCGCATCATGGCAAGTTGGGTGGAGATCGGAAGTTCCGCGAACAGCTTGGCATGTTCAAGGGCTGCTTCCGGATACGCTTCCAGCAACCTGTGTAGATGCTTATCAAAACCCCTCAAGCTATCGACCTCTCTCATATGCATATGGCCTTGCGGACTGTCTTCTGCGCTTCCTTAAATAGCCCCTGATCCGACGTTACAAACAGATCGGCTTTCGAGAGAAGCCCTGAAGCCAACTGAATCGCATCGAGCGTTGAAAGTGGGTGCTCATAAACAAGATCTATCGCTATTTTTTCTAGAGCCTCATTCCAAATCACTCGATGAAAACTCTGAAAATCTTTGTGCGCCTCTGATTTGAGCCGGGTGGCTTCCTGCGAGGTCAGGCTTTTTTCACGCAGTCGCCTGGCGATGACGGCACCCATCTCGATCCACGTTACAGGTGAAACGGCGATTTCTGAAACATCTTGAAGCAGTGAATCCAATTCCCTCGAGCCGTCCTCATCAACATATCTTTTGAAGAGCGAAGAGGTGTCGATGAACGCCCTCATTGCTCCTCAGCTCGTAAACGGGTCGTTGTTTCAGAAAGCGCCTCACCTGCCTTGAGTCGGATTCTCTGGATTGGCCGTTTCCAGCCGGGTGAGGTCAAATTCTCGTTGTGAGGAATCAGGTCCGCCACTGGCGAGCTCCTTTCCATGACGACAATACGCTCCCCTCGTTTCACCACTCTAAGATAGCTTGAGAAGTGGTGGGTCAATTCACGAATATTGACTGCTTTCATCTTTTCCACCTCCAGGGAGAAGTATAACATATGTCAGACATAATGTCTAACATAAATCCCTTTAAGGCTGCCCCCGAGCCGATGCGTACGCAGGGCTGGATTGTACGGCCGGCTGTAGGTTTGGAGGAGTAGCCTTTTCAACGTGTCCGGCTCTTTCGATGACCAGACAGGAGCACAACCTTTCCATCCCGCCAGATTGCCGCGGGAACTCCTGCCGATTCATGCTCCTCAATAGCTTCGGTTACCGCCTGTTTCAGCGCCCTCCTCGCTCCTAAATGAAGCTCTTCAACAGTCCGCACCTTCTGAGTTCTCATTTGCCCTCCGCCAATTTCAAAACCCTATCATAAAGCTCCTTATCCAAAATCCTCAATTCCCCTCTTTTCTCTTCGGCGATAAATTGAGGGGTACTACCCGAGTTATCAAACAGCATCCACGAGTCAACAACTGTCCTGCAATGTTGGAAGAAATTCTTAATCCCCTTGTGGAAACGCCGGCGCACAACCTCCTCTGGAATATTGTGGCCCCCCATCTTGACCCGGCTCGCGATGCGCGCAAGAGAAAGCCGAACGTCAGGAATCCAAAGAAAGAAGAGGTGGATCGCATACCCTGCTTCTTTCCTATTCCTCAAACGCAACAGATGGTTAGTCCCCGACAGGGTTGTCTCGAAAGCAAAGTCGATTCGTTTCTTGGCGTAAGCCTCAATCTGTTCAAGCAGGATTCTGCCGGCTCGTAACGCGACCGCATCAGGAGAAAATCCCGCCAACCCACGGGCAATTGTGTCCGCGTTGATGAATGATGGGCAATCGGCATATTTCGGAAGGAACTTCGAAGCAAAGGTTGTCTTACCTGACCCATTTGGTCCGGCAATAATATAAACTTGCGGCTGCCTATTCATCTGCCCATGCGGCCCTTAAGCTCTCAACCAACGCTTCCACCACCCCAAAAAGTCCTGGTATTCCGGAACAACGGCCAACTGTACGTAATGACCGCGAGACATTCCCTCATCTTAGAAATGCCCGTCCCTCGGTGCCTGGCACCTTACTATTCCAAGATACCGGCTGGCTTACCATCCACTGAATGGGGCTTCCCAGGCGGATTGAAGATCGTGAATCGTCGATTCGATCACCGGTTTTCCAGAAAGGCCCAAAACCTGGAATCGATCGTCGGAGTGGAACTCTCCGATCCGGGCCACCGGGAATCCGGACATGGCCTTCTCCAAATCGGACGCCTTCTCCGGGGGCACCTCCAGAAGTAGACGGGTCGGCGACTCGGAGAAGAGAAGCGTATCTTCGCACAGAGGGGTGCCTGGCACCCCAATCGGAACAGCCTTGAGATCCAACATCAACCCTAATTCCCCGGCAAAGGCCATCTCGGCCGCCGCCACGGCCAATCCCCCTTCGGAACAATCGTGCGCCGAAACCACGAGCCCATGAGCGATCGTCCGGGAGACGGCCCTCAGTAGTCGTGGAGCCGTACTCAGATCGGGTTGGGGAACCTTTCCCCCTCTAAGATTCTGCATCGTGTAGTAAGCGGATCCTCCCAACTCGGCCTTGGTCAGCCCCACCAGGTAAAGCCGATTCCCGGGCTTCTTGGCGTCCATCGAGATCGCCTGGCGGACATCAGGAATCACCCCGATGGCGGAGATGAGCAACGTTCCCGGGATTTGGATCGTTTTATCCCCCACGCGAAACTCGTTATGGAGGCTGTCCTTCCCAGAGATAAACGGCGTTCCGTACGCCTTGGCCGCATCGTAACAACCCAGAGCCGCTCGAACCAGGGAGCCCAAGACCTCCGGGCGGGTCGGATCGCCCCAGCAGAAATTATCCAGAATGGCCAACTGCTCCAAGGATCCCCCGACGGCCACCACCTGGCGGATCGCCTCCTCGATGTTGAGCGCCGCCATCCAGTAAGGATCCAGCTCCCCATACCGGAAATTGATCCCGTTGCTCAAGACCACGCCCCGATTCGAATCCAGCCGTGGCCGAACCATGGCGGCATCCGAAGGCCCTCGATGGTGACGGCCGACGAGCGGCTTTAACGCCGAGCCGCCCTGGACTTCGTGATCGTACTGCCGAATGATCCACTCCTTGCTGCAGGTGTCCCAACTTCCTAAAAGTTTTAAAAGGGTCTGGGTGAGATCGGTCGGAGGGGAAAGGTTCGGCTCCTCGGGCGCCGAAGCCTTCCAACGGGCCGGCCGGTGGATCTGCGGGACGCCGTGATGGAGAAACTCCATCTCAAGGGTCCCGACCGGAGATCCTTGATAGAAAAGTTCCAGTTTCCCCGAGTCGGTAAATTCTCCGACCGCGGTGGCTAAGGTGTCGTGTTGGCGGAACAGCTCGATCAGCCGGTCCAATTTCTCCGGTGGGACCGCCAATACCATCCGCTCCTGGGACTCTGAGATCCAGATCTCAGGTGGCGTAAGCCCCGCGTACTTCAGCGGCACCCGATCCAATTCCACACGGGCCCCGCAGGAGGCCCCCATCTCTCCGACGGCGCTTGAGAGCCCCCCTGCCCCACAGTCGGTGAGGCTCGTGTAAAGATCTTGATCCCGAGCTTCCAAGAGGGCATCCCGCAACTTCTTCTCGGTGATCGGATCCCCAATCTGCACGGCGGTAGAGGAAAGAATTTCCGATTCCGCGGTCAAAGCCAGGGAGGAGAAGGTCGCTCCGTGGATGCCGTCTCGTCCAGTTCGTCCTCCTATTAAGACAACTTGGGTACCAGGGACCACCCGCTTTGCCGCCTTGTCCCTCGGCAACAGCCCCACATTGCCGCAGTAGACCAACGGATTCCCCAGGAACCGCTCGTCGAACAGGACCGCTCCGTTGACGGTCGGGATCCCCATCTTATTCCCGTAATCCTTGACCCCGGCCACCACACCGTTCATCACCCGGCGCGGATGGAGGATCCCCGGCGGCAGCCGATCCAACGGAAAATCGGGTGGGGCAAAACAGAAGATGTCGGTCGAAGCGATCGGAGAGGCCCCTAACCCGGTTCCCAGGATGTCTCGGATCACTCCACCGATTCCGGTGGAGGCGCCGCCAAACGGCTCCAAGGCCGAGGGATGGTTGTGCGTCTCCACCTTGAAACAGACGTGGGATACATCGTCGAAGGCGATCACCCCGGAATTATCCACGAAGACCGAGATGCACCACCGGCGATCAAGCTCCTCGGTCACCTTCATGATCGTACTTTTCAGGAGGTCATGGATGACCCGTTTGGTGATTTTGCCGTCGATTTCTTCCGTATAGACGATCGATCCACGGAAGGTTTTGTGTTTGCAATGTTCCGACCAGGTCTGGGCCAAGGTTTCCAACTCGATCAGCGTCGGCTCCCGGCCTTGGCCGTAGAAATAGGCCTGGATCGCCCGCATCTCCTCCAAGTTCAGAGAAAGGCTGTGGTCGAGGCTGATCCGCTGCAGCACCGTGTCGCTCGCGGAAATCAGGTGAACCGTTTCAATCGGCACCGTGGCGACCGGCAAAGGAATGAGTAGCCGCTTCAAACTCTCCGGGGTAATCCGCTGTTGGATCGTGGCATTGACCAACAGCTTCTCGCAGATCTGCTCCAGCCCTTGCGCGTTCAAAGGGCCGGTCAAGGTGAATTCTTTGGCGGTACGAACCTCCTCCAAACCAGCGATTCCCAAATCGAGTGTCCCTTTCTTTAAGGAATCCTCCACCGGATCCCTCACACCGGGCAAGTAGGCGACCTCCACAATCTGCGACTGGTCATTGCGATCCCGAGCATCGCGATGGGGAAGCAATCCCATCACTTCGTACTCCTGGGTAATCGGGTCGGCCAAAAGGAGATCTCCAATCCGCGTCCGCTCTTCCTTGGAAAGATCCCCTTTCACATAGAAGACCTGGGCGATCTGAATTCTCTCCACCGACGATACCCCCAGGTCGACGATATCGGCTTTCAGTCGCTTGGCCTCGGCATCCACGAAACCGGGCCGAAAGCGAACGACAAACCGCCAGTAGGTTCCTGCTTCAGTTTCTGTCCCTTTCGTTCTCATCGAAAACCGAATGGGGTCAGACCCCTACAGCCCTACCCTTTTAAAGATCGTGCCCACGTGCTTTAAATGCCTCTTGAGGTCAAAGCAACCCTTCAGCTCGATCTGACTCAGATGTTCCCGTACCTGCGGATCCCGGCTCAAGCGAAAATAGAACTCCTCCTTGCCTGCCCAGACGGCCATGGCGTTTTTCTGAACCAGCCGGTACGCCTTCTCTCGGGTTAAGCCCTTTTCCATGAGGGCCAAGAGAACCGACTCGGAAAAGATGAGCCCCCTGGTAATCCCTAGATTGGTCCGCATCCGATCGGGATAAACCTTAAGGCCCTTCAAGATCCGGGTCATCTCCTTCAACATGAAGTCGAGCGTGCAGGTGGCATCCGGCAGGATCACCCGTTCGACCGATGAGTGGGAGATGTCCCGTTCGTGCCAAAGGGCGACGTTTTCCAAGGCGCTGGCCGCGTATCCTCGAAGGAGCCGAGCCAAGCCACTGACCCGCTCCGCCGAAACGGGATTGCGCTTGTGCGGCATCGCCGAGGAGCCGGTCTGCCCTTCCTCAAACGGCTCCTCCACCTCCCGAACCTCGGTCCGCTGCAGATGCCGAATCTCCGTCGCCATCCGTTCCAGCATCGCCCCGAGAATGGCCAGCCGAGTCAAAAAGAGGGCGTATCCATCTCGCGGCACCACCTGGGTTGAAATCGGCGCCGGCTTGAGTCCCAATTTCCGGCAGAGGTACCGTTCCACAAAGGGAGTCAGGTGCGCATACGTCCCCACCGCCCCGGAGACCTTGCCGATCGCCACCCACTCTCGGACCTCTTGAAGAAAGCTCAGGGCCCGGCTCAGCTCCGCGTAGAAAACGGCCAGCTTCAATCCCCAGGTAGTCGGCTCCGCGTGAACCCCGTGGGTCCGTCCGATGCAGAGGGTATCTCGATACCTTCGGGCCAGCCGACCGACGAGGCGGCGCAGCTGTTTCAAATCCTCCAGAATCAGGTCGGTCGCTTCCTTTAACTGAACGGCCGTGGCGGTGTCCAAGGCGTCGCTCGAGGTAAGCCCCAGGTGGAGGTACCGGGCGTCGGCTCCCAGATGAGAAGCCATCTCACCGAGGAAGGCTACGACATCGTGCTTGGTTTTCTGTTCCCGCTTGGAGATTCGGGCTACGTTAAGCTGGGCCCGGCTCCGGATCCGCCGATAAGCCGCCGGCGGGATCTTTCCTTGCTTGGATAAAGCTTCGCAGGCGAGGAGCTCTACCTCCAGCATCCTCTGAAAGCGGGCCTCCTCCGTCCAGATTCGGCCCATCTTCGGGGGTGTATATCGGGGAATCATCCCACCACCTCCTTTAGGCAGCGAAGTTGCCTACCCACTGCTACCAGCAGTGGGTAGGAATCTCTTAGATTCATCAAAGGAGGTGGTGGGATCATCCAGAAATATTCATTGTATCAGTTTTTCCGACTGAAGTGTGGCCAGATTAAAACAGGGAAAGCAGATACGCGGTGGCAGGAACCAAGGTGCGGTGTAGGGCATCCACACCAACCCCCAATTCTTCCAGGGTAATGGCTCCGAGGAGAGGTTCCCTTCCCTTATCGCCAAACAGGACCGGGGAGGGCATCGTCTTCTGGTGGACCGTTACCAAGACCAGTCCCAACTTTCGACGAATCACCTTGCCGCTGGCGATCTTCAAAGGACGGGATTCGATCGGCCTGATCCCCAATCGTTTAAGAAACTGTTCGGGGATCCAACGGTACGTAGCTTCCCCTATCGCTTTTGTCCAGGGATGTCCCGCCGAAGGCGGGGCCCCCGTGTCCACAATCGCCTCTCAAGGAATGGACGTCTTGGGCCGTTGCGGATGAGCCATCTGTATGGTTTCGCGAAAGGTCCCCATCGTTATCCCCTCACGATTAAGTGTATCAGATCATCCTCGTGGAAACAAGCCGACCCTTTAACCTTCTGCCATGTCGGTTCGCTAAACGGACTATGTCTTGCGGAAGAGCCTCACGAGCTTGGGAAGGATATCTGAATCGCTCACTTAGCGGCGAGTCGTTTCGAACCTAAAAGGACGGTCTCTTCATGGGATAGCGTGTCCGCCGCATAGCGGATCGCAGCATGGATATCCTCCGAAGTCAGACGTGGATACGCCTCCAAGAGGTCTCGTTCGGTTCCCCCCTCGCTTAATTTCCGGAGGATCAGCTCCACCGGAATCCGCGTCCCGCGGATCACCGGCTTACCCAACATGACCCTGGGATTCATTTCAATCCGATTCGTTATGGTCATCGCGTCTCCTTTATCTGACTCTATCCGATAGAGTATACCACGAAGATTTAAACGAGATTTGCCTCTTAAGCCGACCTTACGCGGCCTCTTCCAGGCCGGCCATTGAAACGCATCAGACCCCTTTAGGTTTCACGCCTTGATAAGCAGCTGCGCTGCGTCCAGGTAATCTTGGGTAAATTGGATCGCTTCCCGAACAACGGGCGGAAGGTCATCCCGATTCAATCCGAGGAGACGAAACGCCTCCTTCTGATCGGCAACCCACACCGGACTCTCGTATTCCTTGAGAAAAAGTGCGCTCTCTTTCCTCCCGATGGCATAGGCCCCTCGTGGGCGTAGCTTCATAAGCAGCTCTCGAAGAGCCTCAGCCTCCGGCCCATCGTCATGGACCGCCACGCCTCTTCCCCACTGGATCGCCAGCGGAATCAAATCGAAAGTCCCTGGATCGGTGAAAACCAAAACCGGCGACTCCACCACGGCCGTTGAGGAAAACGCTTTCCCAAAGTCGCCACCGCCACCTCCCGCGCCACTGCCACCTCCCGCTCCTCCAGTCCAGCAAGGGAGGAGGAAGGGGTAAGATGGGGACTTTTCAGGGCTTGCGCAAGGCGAGCTTGGTGTATGAGGTCTTCTTCCTGTTGCTCCCGCAAGCCAAAGGCAGGAACTGGCAGGGTGAGGCTAAGACAGAGGAAAAACGCCAGGACTCGGGGAGTTGAGGTCATCTGGTTCATCGGGCTTGCTTTTACCAAAAGTATACCCGATGGGCCGAGGAATGTCAATGACGTTGTCCATGTATTAATTACGACTAACTAGAACGCAACCTTATTAAACACTGATAGTTATGCAGATGACAGAGGATGCATCCTTAATGAGGGGATCCGGCTGAACTCTCGAATGTTTTGGGTAACCAGGGTGCCTTGATGGGCTACCACTGTGGCTGCAATCAACGAACTTTCCGCTTAGTGAGGCTTGGTTGCTTCGGCCTTCGGAAAGTTCTCTCCTTAGATAAGACTCCAAACAGTTCAAAATAACCAACTGGCCAAGCGCGATTGCAATTTTTCTTTTCCAGACGTTTCCGTTTGATCGCCATCGTTTAAAAGCGAATGGGGTCAGGTTCCTTTGGGTCTGACCCTTTTAGAGGGGAGGGGTTTGACGAGGTAGCCGGAGAGGGTTACGTAGACGCCCCAGGAGGCGCCGGGGGTGGCGAAGGTGTAGGCGGAGTTGCCGTAGACGGCTTCCACGAAGGGGATCCACTGGCCTACCCGGTACAGGCACCGCCAGAGAAGGTCGGTTCCCCCGTTTAAGTCGTAGGCGGTCCGGGGTCGGTTGAGCTCCTCCTCGGCCTTGAGGTACCGGCTGGAGAGCCGGGTCAGCTTGTGGCAGTTTTTGATCCCGATCCAGTTCACCCAAGGATACCACTTCAGGAAATCGCCACCGATCGCCCATTGATCCCCCTGCAGGGGGAGGCTCTGCTGGGCAATCGATAAAACAAATGGGTAGCCAGAGCCGGCCGGTGCCGCCTCGCATCGAACCACCGCCACCAGTTCCTCCCGGGTGAACACCTGATAGGACCGCAACCCGAAAAGGAAACCGACTCCCACCAGGGTCAAAAGGCAGGCCAGGATCCAGAAGAATCTCTTCAAATCAATTCCTTTAGAAGATCCATTGGGTCACCTTCGCGACAACCCAAGCCAGAAGACCGCAGACCGGAAAGGTGAGGATCCAAGCGGTGATGATGTCGCGGCTGACCCCCCAACGGACCGCCGAAAACCGACGGGTGGCTCCCACCCCCATGATCGCTGTGCTGATCGTGTGGGTGGTGCTTAACGGAATCCCTAGGCGGGAGGCCAGTTCAATCGTCATCGCCGCTGCGGTCTCGGCGGCAAAGCCGTGCACCGGCTCCAGTTTGGTGAGCCTCAAGCCCATCGTCTTCATGATTCGCCAGCCGCCGATGGAGGTGCCGATTCCCATGATCCCGGCGCACAGGAGCGCCACCCACAACGGCACGTGAAAGGAAGAATGGATTCCACTCAGCAGCAGAACCAGGCAAAAAGCACCAATGAATTTTTGGCCGTCGTTGGAGCCATGGCTGAAAGCCATGAAGGCGGCCGAGAGAATCTGGGCCTTGCCGAAGATTCGGCGAACGGTGGCGGGCATGTACTTAGCGAAGAGTCGATAGATGGTCACCATAAGAATCAGCCCCCCCCCGAACCCTAAGAAGGTAGAAAACAGAAGGCCTATCAACACCTTCTTCCAACCGATCCACAGTAAAGCGGAAGGGCCCGCGGTAGCGAGAGCCGCTCCGGTTAAACCGGAAATCAAGGCGTGGCTTTCACTGGTGGGCAACCCGTAATACCAGGCAATGGTGCTCCAGCAGACGATCCCCCCCATGGCGGCCCCGACCGTGGTGATGTTGATCACGTCGGGACGGACGATCCCTTTGCCGATCGTGGCCGCTACCGCCGTCCCGGACATGGCTCCTAGAACGTTGAAGAAGGTGGCCATCACCAGGGCTTTCGACGGGGAGAGGACCCGCGTCGAAACCACGGTGGCGATCGAGTTGGGGGCGTCGGTCCAGCCGTTGACAAACTCGGCGGCCAGCACCAGGCCTAGTACGAACAAGAGACCAATGTCCATTGTCATAATGATATTCTACGCATTCTTGAGAAAGATCCCCTCGATCGCCACCGCCACATCCTCACACTTATCGGTAGCGGTCTCCAGCATGCTGTACAGATCCCGCCACTTCATCACCTCCAAGGGATCTCCTCCTTCCTCGAACAGCTCCGCCACCGCCTCCCGGAGGATCCGATCCCCCTCGTTCTCAAGGCGGTTCACCTCGATGCAATGCTGGAGGATATCGGCGTGTTTCAAGTTTCTTAGCCGGGGAATCATCTGGTTGATCCCCTCAATCTGCTTAGCGACGACCTGAGCCAAGGCCTGAAATTTAGGGGGAATCTCTTTGATCTTGTAGAGGATGAGATGTTCCGTTACCCCCTCGATAAAATCCATCACGTCGTCCAGAGCCGTCGCCAGGGAGTGGATGTCCTCTCGATCCAACGGAGTGATGAAGGTCTTGTTGAGTCTGGCCATGATCTCGTGGGTCACCTGATCGGCATCGTGCTCCAGGCGTTCCAATCGATGGGCGTTGGCCGGCAGATCCTTAAAGTCGGCCATCGCCTCTTTAAGGACTTTCCCTGCTTCCAGAAGCAGCTGGGCCGATTTCTCAAACAGCTCGAAGAACTGGACTTCACGCGGAATCAGTCGCCACATGCCTCACCTCCATCTTTTTAATGGTGCCTGGCACCCTTCATGGTAGCATTCTACGATACCCCCCCTCAACCGCCGAGGTAGGCTCGCTTGACGGCTGGATTCTCCTTGAGCTCTCGCGCCGGCCCCTGGAGCGCGATCCGGCCGGTCTCCAGAACGTAGGCCCGCGAGGCGATCTGGAGCGCTTGGTAGGCGTTCTGTTCCACCAAGAGGATCGCCACCCCTTCTCCATTGATCTGGGCGATCGTCTCGAATATCTTCAAGACCAACTTGGGGGCCAAGCCCAGTGACGGCTCATCCAAAAGCAACAGTTGGGGGCGGGCCATCAGCCCCCGCGCGATGGCCAACATCTGCTGCTCCCCTCCGGAAAGGGTTCCGGCCAGTTGTCGCCGACGCTGGCTCAAGATCGGGAAAAGTTCAAAGAGCCGTTCCCCATCGCGGCGAATGCCTTCCGGATCGTTCCGGAGGTAGCCGCCTAATTCCAAATTCTCCAAGACGGTCAGCCGCGGCAAGATCCTTCGTCCCTCCGGAACGTGGCTGATTCCAGAGGCAACGATTTTAGACGCTGACAGACCCGCAATGGAATCCCCTTGAAAGCGGATAACCCCGCGGCGAATTCCCACCAAGCCGGAGATTGTCATCAAGGTGGTGGTCTTGCCGGCCCCGTTGGCTCCAAGCAAGGCGACAATCTCCCCTTCCCGGACCTCCAGGGAAACCCCTCTTAAAACAGGGTTCTCTCCGTAGCCAGCCTCCAGATCCCGAATCTCAAGCACCGAGGTACGCCTCAATCACCTTGGGATCGGATTGAACCGCGTGGGCAGGGCCTTCGGCGATCTTTTCTCCGTAGTCCAGCACCACCACCCGATCGGAGATCGGCATCACCACCTGCATATCGTGTTCAATCAAGAGGATCGTCAACCCCTGGGATTGAAGCCGCCGGATCAAATCGAGAAACTGGCCTTTCTCCACGGGATTTAACCCCGCCGCCGGTTCGTCGAGCAACAAGAGGGCTGGGTCGCAGGCCATGGCGCGCGCCATCTCCAAGCGCCGCTGTAAGCCAAACGGAAGGGATCCTCCGATCCGATCGGCATAGGAGGCCAATTGAAAGAAGTCCAATAACCCTAAGGCCCGTTCTCGGGCCCATCGTTCCTCCCGATGGGCCTCTGGGGTCTTCAGCATGGCGCTCCACAGGCCGGCATGGGTTCGGATGTACGTGCCGATCAGAACATTTTCCAACGCCGTCATGCTGTTGAACAGCCGAATGTTCTGGAAGGTTCGGGCGATGCCGCACTGGACGATCTGATGGGCAGCCAACCCCACCAACGATTCCATGCTCTGGCGCCCGAAGCGAATCGTTCCCTGTTCTGGACGAAACAGTCCGGTGACGCAGTTAAAGAGGGTGGTCTTCCCCGCCCCGTTGGGGCCGATCAATCCGACGACCTCCCCTTGATGGACGGCGAGATCCACCGAATCGATGGCCACCACCCCTCCAAAGCGCTTGGTTAATCCCCGAATCTCAAGTAACGGAGCGGACATGGGATTTTCCAAAGAAGCCTTGCGGACGAACCCGCATCATCCCGATCATGGCCAGCCCATAGATCAGCATTCGGTACTGGTCGAAACCTCGCAGAAGCTCCGGAAGCGTCCCTAACACCAGCGCCCCTAGGATGGCTCCCCGAATACTCCCTAAGCCTCCCAACACCAACATGGCCAACACCGTGATGGAAAGGATGAAGTCAAAGGTATCGGGGGTGATCGTTCCCTGCTTCGCCGCGAAGATCGCCCCCGCGATTCCGGCAATCGCCCCTCCGCAGCCCTGCGCGATCAGCTTCAGCTGCAGAACCGGAATCCCCATACAGGAAGCGGCCAACTCGTCGTCCCGAATCGCCACCCAGGCTCGTCCAACCCGCGAACGGCCTAAACGGGCGCACCCTAAGGCTACCCCCACCAGGGTCATCAGCGTCAGATAATAGTAAGGGGCCGATTCCACCCCAAAATCTCTGATTCCCTGACCGGGAATCCAGAGCTTAGGATGGGTAATCCCCAAAAGTCCGTTGGGACCGCCGGTCCAATGCTCAAGGTTGGTAAAGACGATTCGGACAATCTCCCCAAATCCCAACGTGACGATGGCCAGATAATCGCCCCGCACCCGAAGCGCCGGAAATCCGAGGAGCACCCCGAACAACCCCGCCACGAGAACCGCCGCGACCCATCCCCACCAGAACGGCATCCCCAGATGGAGATTCAGGAGGCCATAGGTGTAGGCGCCAATCGCGAAAAAGGCGGCGTAACCTAAATGGAGCAATCCGGTGTATCCCACGATGAGATTCAACCCCAACGCGAGGATGGCGTACAAAAGGGCCGTGGTCAACACCTCGATGGGGTAAGGGTTTGGGAAGAGGATCGGAAAGAGGAGGCCGATCAGGAAGGTTCCACCCCATCGTAACGTCTGGGCAGGGAAACCAGGCTTCGGCACGTTAAGCCCGCTCCGCGACCCGTTCCCCAATCAACCCAGTCGGCTTAAAGAGGAGCAGCCCCACGAGGATCACGAAGGCGAAGACGTTTTTCCATTGGGAGGAGAGATACCCGGCGCCCAAGCCTTCCAGCAATCCCAAGACGAGTCCCCCCACCATGGCCCCTGGGATGTTCCCAATCCCGCCGAGCACCGCCGCGGTAAAGGCCTTTAATCCGACCAAGTATCCATCGTGGAAATTGATCGTTCCGTAGTGAAGCCCAAACAACGCTCCCCCTGCCGCGGCGAACACCGAGCCCAGGACGAAGGTGATATTGACCACCCGATTCACCGGAATCCCCAACAGCGCACAGGCGGTTAAATCCTGGGCCGTCGCCCGCATCGCCTTGCCCAGTTTCGTGAACATCACCAAAAAGTGAAGCGCCACCATGAGACCCCCACTGGCGGCCCAGACCATCCCCTGCATGAGGGTGAAAGTGACTCCACCGATCTCCCAGCGTTTGAGCGGCACCAGGGCCGGAAACTGCCGATCGGTCGCCCCAAACAAAAGCATCAGAGCGTTCTGCAAGAAAAAGGAGATCCCAATGGCGGTAATGAAGGCGTTCAGGCGGGGCGCGGGTCGAATTGGACGATAGGCCACCTGCTCCATGCTCCCTCCCAACGCAGCGCAGATCGCCATGCCCCCCACACCGGAGAGGATGATGAGACCCCACCACGGTAATCCCCATCCGCTGAGGAACCCGATCCCCATCAGCGCCGCGTAGGCTCCGCAGATAAAGACCTCGCCGTGGGCAAAGTTGATCAACTGGATCACGCCATAGACCATGGTGTAGCCGAGGGCAATGAGGGCGTAGATGGCCCCGAGTGTCAGGCCATTGGCGAGCTGCTGGAAGAAAAGTTGGACTTCGCTCAATCCCATCGGCAGTCTTGAGGAAGCCTCGTCAACCTTCCCTTACGGTTCAACAACGATCTTCTCCGTCGCCACCCCGATATGGTCATCGAAACTCAACAGGCCAACCGTCACCAGGTGGGGCCCTGGGCCGATGGTGGAGGTATCCAGAAGGTACGTGAAAGGGCTATACCCCTCTTCTTCCTCCAGGAGGAACACGGTATCCACGTAGAGCACCAGCTCAAAACGTGCTTGAATGAGATGAATCTGGTCCGCGGGGGACAATCGGATCCTAAGCGGAACCGAGCCTCGGACCACCGGGACCCCATCGGCTGTTTTCGGAAGGTCGGCTGGAAGCTCGATCGAAAAGCGTGGCTCGTGACAGATCGCTCGCCGGTGAAACGCATGAAGATACTGTCCGGTTCCAGGGTACTGACGGGCCCTACGCTCCCGCTGCCCCTGCTTCTCAAGGGAAGCGGAATCCTGGGACCCCTCGTAGCCAGAGACGATTATGGAATTATCCGGCAACGAATAGGCCCGGATCCCAATCTGGGCATCGGGATGGTCCCTCAAGGCGATCCGACCCGATTGGTCCAGGCCATCCCACGGTTCCTCCTGGTCACCCGCTTCCCTGAGATCCCAATCCAAAAGGGTCTTCAAATGGGGACCCCCTTCCTTTAACCCAATCCGAATCCTTACCCGCCCGGCCCTGGGGAGGGAATAGCGAATGGCTCCGGTCTTTGGATCCACCTCCCCACCCGTTACCTTAAGCGGCCTTCCTCTGGTCTCATCGGCCACATCGTACACGTGGAGCTTATGATGCCCATCGATGGCACTGATGACATAGAGGTAAAGCCCGTTAGGAACCGGTCGGCCCGCATCGTCATAGCCTTCCCAAAACAACTCATGTCTACCTTTCCCTAACCGTTTGGGCGACCGGATCGTCCTGACCAGGAAATCTTCCTCATCGTAGATCCTTAACGTGACCAGGGCCGGTTGCTCTAACGAGAAGTACACCCGGGCCTTCTCCTTTAGGGCGTGGTGAAACCGCTTCGGCTCAACCCCAACGCGGGTGATGATGTTCGCCACAGGTCCCTTAAGATCGGAAGGTTGGCCTTTCCGGAGGGCGGCACATCCGCTTGCCCCCCCGGTTATGCTCAACGCGATGAGCCAAGCGACAAAGGGTCGAATCATCAATCGGAAATCCAGTCCGGATCTTTGGACGGGAAGGCGGTCAACCGGACCGCCTCTGAAATCCCCGGTGACATCCTCCAGAGATTAAGCTCCCCCATCCGACTGGAAACGAAAACGATCTGGGCTCCCATCCAGCAGGGCTGGGTATCCAGTCCAGGGGATTCGGTAAGGAGCCTTCGCTCTCGGGTCTTAAGGGACATGGCCCAGATCTCGTAGTCTCCACCTTCATTAGACACAAACAGCAACGTCTCCCCATCCAGACCGTGACGCGCAATCAAGCAGTCCTGCACCTTTACCTTGGTCAGAGCAAACGGACTGTGAATCCCATGGGAGGCTCCATCCGCAATGGTGCAATGGGTGATCGAGGGAGAGGAACCGAACAGCTCGATACTGGCCGTCCCAGGGAACCCCCCCGCATACCGGACGTTACAATAGACAAGCTGAGGGTTGGAGGATTCCGGTGTGGTGAAACGTAGCCCCACCCAATCGCCCGGGGCTGGAGTGGCCGCCCGTGAGGTAAAGGTGATTGGATCCGCCGGAGTCCCCTGGGCCATGAGTTTACCTTGAACCCATAAGCTGTAAGGTCCTTTGAACCGGACCTCTACCCCTGGCTCGATGGTAAGGGTTGCTCCCTGAGCGATCGTCACGTCCCCTGCCACGATGTATGGGCTACAGGCCCGAATCCAGAGGGTATCTTGGGTGATGGTACCGGCCGGAATCTCGGGCGGGCATCCGGCCTTTGGCTGCGCCTGCACCTCCTGGGAGAAGGCACTTTCCAGACCTGTTGGCCCTACCGCCGTCACCACGTAGAAATAGATCACCCCGTTGGTAAGACCGGTGTCCAGGTATTCCCTCACCGGAATGAGGGTTGCATTGACCCGGGTATAAGGCCCCCCCGAGACGGTGCTCCGGTAAACGTGGTATCCCTGAACGTTGGGCGAGGGGCAATGAGGACGAAGACCCCATCGGAGATGTCCACGGTCCCATTCCCATTGGCATCCCCCCGGAGAAAGGAGGGGCTGGAGGACGGCGCTGGGCCTGCCAAAACAGGAGAAGAGAGAAAAACAGAGAGAAAGGACAAACACAGGGCGGCGCCCAAAAGGCTCCACCGCCAAAGACAACCCCCCGGGGATTCGGGACGGCTCATGGCACCCTTTCTGCTCAAACTAAGCCTAACGAACAGTCATCTGGTCGCCGCGAAATCCCTAAGGAAAGAAGCAAAGGCTAATCTACCACCGGAATAAAGTTAAGGCAACGAGATTTTACCCCCGGATTAGGCTCAATCCCAGCGGGCGGTCTTTAAAAAGATGAACTTGCCGTTTTTCACGGTAAAGATCCCGATGTCCCGAATCAAAGAGTCCCCTTTCTCATCGAAGTTCTGGAGCCCAAAGAGCCCGGGATAATCTTTCAAGGTTTTCATGGCGGCCAAGACGGCGGCCCGATCCTTCTGACCAGCTTTTCGGATCGCCCAGAGGACGAGGTTGGTGGCCTCGTAGGAGTAGGCGGAGTAAGCCCCGATCCGGCCGTATTGGGCCTCGTAGGCCTGTACAAATTCCTGGGCGGTCTGGATCTGGGTGATGTCGGAGCCGATCGTGGTGAGGTAAACCCCTTCGGCCCGCTCGGGAGTGGCCAAGGTGATCAACACCGGATCGAATAGACCATCTCCTCCCAAGAATTTCGCCTCCAAGCCCACTTCCGCCTTCTGTTTGATGAGGAGCGCCCCTTCCGGGAACATTCCGGCAAAGTAGAGAAGGTCCGGGTTCAACGCCTTGATCTTGGTCAGCAAAGGGGCAAAATCTTTATCCCCCTGGGTGATCCCTTCGTGTCCGAGAATCTCCACCCCTAAACTCCGGAGCTTTTTCTCAAACTCGTTGGCCAGGCCCCGTCCGTAGGTGGTCATGTCGTCCAGGATAAAGACCCGTTTCGCCCCAAGGTCGTTCACCGCAAAAAGGGCCGCCGCCGGCCCCTGGAGGTCGTCGGTGGCGCAGGTCCGATAAAAGGTGTCGAATCCCTGTCGGGAGATCTGGGGATTCGAGGAAACCGGAGTGATCTCAAGCATTCGGGCCTGGTGATAGATCGCCGAGGCCGGCATCGTGCAGGAAGAGTTCAAGTGGCCCACCACCGCCACCACATCCGGATCGGCGACCAGTTTCTTGGCCGTGGCCACCGCCTGGGTGGGATTCCGCTGGTCGTCCAGTTCCATGAGTTCCAACCGATGGCCTGGGAGGATCGATCCTTTGGCGTTCGCCTGAAGAACGGCCAGCCGAGCCGCGCGAACCATATCCTCTCCCTGGGGAGCTTGATCCCCCGTCAAAGGAGCCGCGAACCCAATCTTAATGACCGGCTCCCGCTCCCCACATCCGACGAGAAGCGGAACGAGAAACATCGCCAGTACGAACGGATGCCTCACGGCTCGCCCCATCCCGGTTCCCGCTCCTCCCGTCCCTCGGCCTCCCTCTCCTGGACTCTCTCCTGCATCGCCTTCTGCGCCTGGATCGAGCGATTCATCGCTCCTCCAGCGATATTCAAAATTTCTTCGTGCCGGCGATCCATCGCGGTGAATTTTGGCTTTACCGGCTTGAAGGCGTCATCCACCTGCGTCTGGATATCTCGGAAAAATTTCCGCGCCTTCCACCGAAACATCGGATCGTTCCAATAGAAATATCGGTAGGTCGCGTACCCCGACCCTCCCATCGCCGCAATCACCGCGAGCCAGATCAGCTTCCTCATTATTCGTGGTCTATGTTATCACACACGAATAGGTCGCTAAGCAGCTACCCACCCATGATCTGGCGTACGGAGCACTGAAGACCTCCACTCCATCGTCATAAAGGCGATGAAATTGTTCGTCAAAAGTCCAGGCCACATACTGCCATTCGTTTAGTGCTACGGTCGGTGGGCCAATCCCTTCAAATCCAGGAGGCCTCACCGGCTCGTTCATCCCCGCATACAGCCTGCCATCTACCTGAAAGTGAAGCTGATGAATCAGGTTGAAGCGGTCGGTTTTGAAGAAAATCGTAGTGAAGTCGGGGAAACCGGTTGGCTTAATCCAGGCAGAAAAGGTAAAACCATTCGGGAAGAAATCGAGGGTTGGACTGTTGGGAACCGTCACACCGCCTGAACCGTCTAAGGTCAAACCCTGCCCTACCCTTCCTGGTCCTCTCGATCCTCCAGTCATCTGCCCGTGATTCTCAAAGCCGGAGAGATCTACCACCGGCTCCCCAGGGGATTCTTCGAAATCCCAATACCCAACCAATGTCGCCGCCTCCGCGACCAGGCACGAAACGGAAAGAGCCCAAACGATGGCTACTGCCAAAATAAAATGCCTATCCATTTTCCCTCCAGAAAATAATTCCCAACCCTCCCGGAAACCGGCCTCACCGCCGACCGCAATCCTGGTTGATCTGTTTCAAAGCCCTCCGCGATTCTTAGAGAGCTCCTGGTATCGATGAAACCGTTGAAGCGCCCTTCGATGATGAGACCCGCGCATCCTCTTTTCAGCCCTTCTCAGTTTCCCGTAAAGAAAGTAAAAGGGAAGGCGGTAATACTCCCGACCTTGCCGCATTTGCGCAAGCCCGTGATCAAGACGGTCATCTCCGGCCATGGCATCGGAGACATGGTGAAAAAAGAGCGTCAGCATAGATTAGGAATGCCCGCGGCACACTCACCCGAACGCTGTCCTGGGTGATTGCCGAACACAAGCGGCGCCATTCGGCATCCTGCTCATTCTTCATGCGAAGTTTTGCACTCCCGAGGGCCTTGGAAACTGGGATCTCCCGGCGTAGGTTGAGGCCGGGAAACTCCAGCACCACCACCCCCCGATCCCCCGGGTCGATCCGGGCTCGACCGGTCAATCGGCCAAACTCCTTCTCGCTGTCCGCCTCCAAAAAGAGGACGTGTGCATCCCCCCAGCGGGCGCCGAACCGGTCCGGGTCCCGGGCAAGCAGCCAGATCCGGTCCTCCTGATCTTCGTGGAACAGCGCCAGGCGAACCGCCGGATTCTCGGCCGGTCCGTCCGATTGAATTTCCTCTTCGACCGCCGCGTTCGGTAGGTATCGGTCCACGGTCAGATGGAGCTTCCGATCCTTGAACGGGATCTCGAACGTGGCCCGGGGCTCGTGCACCCAGGCCTGCGCCTCAAAGTGGACCGGGAAGACATGAAGCTCGCCCGGATTGAGAGGATGAACCACGAGAACGCTCTGGGAAAGGCGCAGGCTGCTACTGGATTCTCCCTCCGGGATGACCATCTGCCCCTCCACCCCGAGCCGGCCGCCCACGATGCCGCCGACAAGGATTCCGATGATGCCCAGATGGGCCAGGACAAAGGGAATGTGTCGGCGCTTCCAGGGGTACCGCTCCAGGGCAGCCGTCGCGAGGTTGACCGCCAGGAAGCCGAGCAGCCCCTGGAACCACCACGATTGGTACACAAACTGCTGCACCGACGCCGTGCCGAAGCGCGTCTCGTAGATCGTGCCCCACGCCAGCACGCCGGCGATGGCGATAAGGAGAGGGACCGCCAGTTGGAGCGACCCCATGAATCGAAACAGGCGGAACATGGAAGGGAGACTTTATTTTACGACGCGGCTGGGGTGCGGGCAAGTCACCGCCGCGCACGGGCACTCCTCGAGGCGCCTTCCCTCCCGCTTACGCTCGGCGATGTTCATGAGGAACGCGGCGAGGCACCAGGTCAGCGCAGCACAGGTTACCACAATCAAGACGGCCCACCGGGAACGCATCGTCACCCTCCCGCGTGCCCGACCGACGTGTGGCACTCCGTGCAGCGCATGCCGTCTCCCGCCTTCACCGGGTGCCCCTCCATCCGGTCGATCTGCTCCCCGTGGCACCGGATGCAGTTGGCCTGCAGCCGATCGAGGTTCACGGGCCGGATCCGGATCGGTTTCTCATAGTTCTGGAGCGTGAACTTGATCGAGTGGTTCCATCCGTTCTCCATCTTCGCCAACCACTTCGCCGAGAAGGCGTGGGGGACGTGGCAGTCGTTGCAGACGGCCGCCGCGTGGTGGCTGCCCCTTGACCAGGATTGGTAGTTGTCCCTCATGACGTGGCAGTTGACGCAGGCCTTGGGGTCGTTGCCGAAATAAGAGGGCCCCTCCGCGTACTGGAAGGTGTAGACCGCCAGACCCAGGAAGGCGCCCACTGAGACCCACGCAAGAACCGGCAGCCAGTTCCCGGATTTTCCCACGACCCCTATGGTACCATCAGAAAAGCTTCACGAACCTCACGCGTCCCAGGTGGGCTTCGTAGTCGTTTATCTTCCCGTTCTCATCCTCGTCGTAATCCCCATAACGGTAGGAGAATTCCCAATCGATCCCCTTCGACCCTTTCCATCCTCCCCGGAACGCGACCCCGCCGTACACGAGGCGCGTGTCGAAATCCCCGGCGCCTCTGACTATCCCGCTCGTAAGCACGGTCGTCACGGCCGGGCAGCGGTACTCCACCTCGCTCGAGAAGGCCGTGCTGGAGGCGTTGAAGGCGGGCGTCAATCCTCCGAACCAGGTGGCGTTGGGTTGGTTGATCGTGTTGCTGAAGGAATTGGCCCGGGTGGAGGTGAGAGCAAACTGCCTTGAGAGATTGACGCTCAGGGTCATCGGGTCGATGGGGGAACCGATGAGCCCCACGGAAATCGTGTTGGACCGGAAATCGGAAATGTTCGGCTCCGCCTCCTCCGATACCCGGTAGGTGGAGTTGCGATGCTCAAACTGCGGCCGCAGGGTCCATCGGGGGCTCAGGCGGACCGTTGTCGCCGCCAGGGCTTCATGCGTTTCGCGCCGGGTGTCCTCAATCCGTCCGGGGTAATAGAAGGCCGTGTTGGTTTCCCCATATTCCGGGTCTCACGGCTTGTTGTTGGCCACATCCACCTGGTCATCCACCGCGGCGGAATCTATCCGGTAGCGGTACCGCGCCCAGAAGCCGACCTTTGGAAAGGCCCAGTTCCGGATGCTGGCCGAGTAGATGTTGCGGTTCTCCCAGATCTTGCTCAGCCAGAGCCAGTCCCCTTCGCTGCCGCTGTTTCTCGACCCGCTGACGTCCGCGATCCAATGGTATTTTGTCCGGCTCTGGTCCAGGCTGGCGTCAAAGGCAATCCGGGTTTTGGGCAGGGCGGTGATCTCCAGGCCGGCCTCTTCGGAAACGCCCACCTCGCGGTTGACCGTCTTGGCCGTCCAGAACTCATCCACCGTCGCCACGTTGCCGTCGACCGCAACCGCCTCGGCCCCCTCCTCCCCGCGGGTAGAAACCCCGACCGCCTTGGCAATTCCCAGGCGGACCCCTGCCCACAGGCGGGCCCAGTCGCAGGGCGCGACATCCGCCCGCCCGCCCGCAGACTGGGAATGGTTCCTCCCCCCATGCTCTGCGACCAGGAAGTTGAGGGAATGTTCCCCGTAGTGCCGCGCTCCGGCGGGGGTGAGGGAATCCACATCGGTAGTGCTGTCGGACCGGACGGCGATGGATTGAAAATCCGCGCTGAAATGAAGCCGCCCGTCCAGGGCATCCCGCGCCGCCGTCAGGGTGCTCGTCCAGGTGGCGTGGCGCGGCTGGTTCCGATAATAACGGGTGAAGATCCGCTGGCCGTCGTTGCGGAAACCGGGCTCATCGTACGTGTCCACCCCTTCAAACTTCTCCAGCTCCTGGCGGAACCCCACATCCCACACCCCCCAGCGGTGTTTGGCCCCCACGTAAAAGGTGTCCGTCTTCTCATCCCGCTCCCGCTGGATCGGGGTGACAAACAGGATGAAGTCGTCCGGGTGGGCGTCGCGGAGCCACCCTCCCCAGTAGGAGTTGGTCTCGCCGTCCCGGGACCGGTGCCGGTATCCTGCGAAGAAAGCGGGCCGGTCAGGGACCATCGAGCCCGCCTCCACCAGGAAATCCCCCCGCAAGGTCCTCAACGTGGTCTCCAGATCGTAGAGGCGCGGCGGCGTATCGTAGAACCGGCTGCTCTCGTCGTAATAGCGGGGATAGAGCGTCCCCTCCTGCTTGATGTAGAGGAAATCCGGCTGCTCCCATCGATTGGAGAGGGCGAAATCAGAGTCGTGGCGCACCGAGAGCCGCGAATCCCACTTCCATTTCGGGCCGGTGCTCGGGCCGGTGCTGCTGATGCTGAACCAGTCCAATCCCCCGGTGAGCCCTTCCCGGACCTGGATATCCTCCTGATACCGGTGGGAATCCCCTTTGCCGGCCTCGGAAAAGACCGCGGACGCTGCCCCCCCTTGCAAGAAAACCTGGGACCTGCCGGCATCGTCCGCCCGGGCCGCCGTTTCAGAGGACAGGAACACCGCCACGACAAGCAGCAGATACCCCCGTCCCCCGGCTCTTCTCATTGCGTCCGCAGCTCCTTGCTGAAGTTGGAGCCGTGCACCGCGCGATGGCACCCGGTGCAGTTGGCCCCTTCCATCCCGCTGGGGTTGACGGCGCGCCGGTGGGCGTAATGCCCGATCCGCTGGAACTGACTGGCGCTGAAATGGCACTTCAGGCAGAGATTGAAATCGCGCTCGGTCAGCAGGCGCGTCGTGATCGAGCCGTGGGGCTGGTGGCAGGTGAGGCAGCCGTCGCGCATCGCCAGGTGCTCAAAAACCCAGGGACCTTTGATCTGTTCGTGGCACTTCAGACACGTTTCGT
>CAYJWF010000003.1:0-98592 GCA_964373805.1 uncultured Planctomycetia bacterium
GGCTGGCCCCCCACGTTTTGTTTCGTTTTCGAAGCAAAACGAAACTTGGGGGGCTGGGCAACTGGGGGTGGATTCATGGGGGGAGCCTTTACTTCTTGGTCAGCCGATAGGCGCGCAGCGCGGTTTTAAGTTTCTCCAGGTTCCCGTCGCTCATCGGGCATAAGGGAAGCCGCAAGGTGGCGTCGTCGATCAGCCTCATCAGTTTCATCGCGGTCTTCACCGGGATCGGGTTCGTCTCCAGGAACATCGCCTTGACCAGGGGAAGCAGGTGGTAATGGAGCCGACGAGCCTCTTTCAGGTTCCCCTTCTCGAAAGACCGAACCAACTTCGCGACTAAATCCGGCACGAGGTTGGCCACGACGGAGATCACCCCCGTGCCGCCGATCGACAACACCGGCAGGGTCAACGCGTCGTCCCCCGAGATCAAGGCGAACCGATCCCCACAGAGCTCCTTGATCCGAGACATCTGTTCCAGAGAGCCGCTCGCCTCTTTGACCCCCACGATGTTGGGGATCTTGCTCAACCGAGCGAAGGTTTCCGGCTCGACGTTGACCCCGGTCCGAGAGGCGATGTTGTAGACGAGGATCGGGATCTCGACCGCCTCGGCGACGGCACGAAAATGTTGGTAAAGCCCTTCCTGGGTCGGACGGTTGTAGTAAGGGGCGATTAAGAGGGCCGCGTCCGCTTGTGCCTTCTGGGCGTGCCGGGTCAGTCGAAGCGCTTCCTGGGTGTTGTTGGACCCGGTTCCGGCGATGACCGGGATCCGGCCCCGAGCCGTCTGGAGGGTCATCTCAACGACCTGCTCGTGCTCTTCGTGGGAAAGGGTCGCCGATTCCCCGGTCGTCCCACAGGGGACCAAGGCCGATGTTCCGTTTTGGATGTGGAATTCCACCAGATGCTGAAGGGCTTGGACGTCGATCTCCCCGCCATGGAACGGAGTGACCAGAGCGACCATCGATCCTCGAAAGATCGAAGATCCTCGAGAGATCGAAGATCCTCGAGAGATGGTTTTCACCGCGGGATGACTCCTCGGAAACAGATTCGCGCCGGCCCTTCGAGTGTTAGCCGATGAACGGATCCCCCTTGGCCTTCGACGAAGCTCACCACCAGAGGTTCCTTGGATGGAGGGGTGACCTGCACCGGTGATTTAAGCTTCTTGAAGGCAGCCCCCACGACTACCGCGGCGACGGCTCCGGTTCCGCAGGCTAAGGTTTCCGCTTCAACGCCCCGTTCGTACGTCCGAATCCGGATGCGATGAGGAGAAATCACCTGCACCAGGTCCACATTGGTTCCAGCCGGCCGAAAGGCACGATGGGATCGGATGCTGGGCCCCAACCTTCTCAAATCGATCGCCTCCAACGATGAAACCAGGTGGACGGCGTGTGGGACCGCGGTGTTCACGGAATGAAAGCGATAAGGCTTACCTTCCACGGTAAGTTTCAAGTTCCGTTTAAGATCCTGAGGGTCCGGCAAGTCGATCCGGACCCGTTCGGGCCCGACGATCTTGGCCTTCAAGATCCCTGCGCCGGTTTTAAGTTGAAACGCCTTCTTCCCATGATCTTGGGTGTGAAGATACCAGGCCACGCATCGAAGACCGTTCCCGCACATGGCCGCTTGCGACCCATCGGAGTTAAAGATCCGCATCTGGGCGTCGGCATGGGGGCTTTCCCCTACCCAAAGGATCCCATCGGCCCCAATCCCCTGTTGCCGGTCGCACCAGGCCTTAGCTTTCTTCCGCACAAGGGACGGTCCCGGAATTGTTCCGGAGATAGGCTGCCTTCCATCGATGAGGATGAAGTCGTTGCCGGTTCCTACCACCTTGACGAAGGGGATGGGGATCATCTTAAGTTAAGAAGTTGGGGATCCTCTCACCACGCACCAGGTCCTCGGGGCGTTCCCTCTGTCGGATCAGATCCCATCGGTTCCCGCGAACGAGGGCCTCGGCCGGCCGGGGCCGGGAATTGTAGTTGCTGGCCATGGTGAACCCATAGGCCCCTGCCCCTAAGATGGCCAGTAAATCGCCCGGTTTGAGAGGGGGTAAGGGACGGTCCTTGGCGAAGAAATCTCCGCTCTCGCAGACCGGGCCGACCACGTCGTAGCGGACTCTCCGTCCCTGCCGACGACGATTCTGGGCCACCGGAACGATTTCGTGGTAAGCCCCGTAGAGGCTGGGCCGGATGAGGTCGTTCATCCCTGCGTCCACTACGGCGAACCGTTTGGAACGACTCTGTTTGAGGTACAAGACCCGCGTTAAAAGAACGCCGCTGTTGCCCACAATGAAACGTCCCGGCTCCAGGATAACCTTTAACCGGCGACTTTTCAATAGGCGGCTCTTGAAGAGGCGGTGCCTTTTGAAGAGGGGTAGAATCGTTCGGGCGTAGCTTAAAGCGGTCTGGGGAGTTTCCTTGTGATAGACGATCCCCAGGCCTCCGCCGATATTGAGATACCGGATCAGGATCCCTTGACCCCAAGCCCAATCGATCACCTGGAGGGCTTTCTCGATGGCCTCTTTAAACGGCCGGGCCTTTAAGATCTGAGAGCCGATGTGGATGTGAAGCCCCTCCAAGAGAAGATGGGGGAAACTATGGGCCCGATGCAGCAGCGCTTGGACGGTCTTAAGATCCATTCCGAATTTACTGGCCTTGTGGCCGGTGGTGATGAAGGCATGGGTGTCGGAATCCACCTCGGGATTGAGCCTCAAGGATACCCTCTGTCGACGTTTGAGCCGTTCGGCCACCCTCTCAATCTGTTCCAGTTCTTGGGCCGACTCGACGTTAAAGAACAGGATCCCGGCCTTCAAAGCCGCCCGGATCTCTTGCTCAGTTTTTCCGACCGAGGCGTAGACGATTTTTTTAGGGTTTGCCCCCACCCGAAGGACTTTTTCCAATTCACCCCCCGAAACCACGTCGAACCCGGCACCCGCCTTGACCAACGCCCGTAAGATGCTCAAGCTGCTGTTGGCCTTGACGGCAAAACAGATGAGGGCCTTTGCGGGAGAGAAGGCGGCGGCCAATTTCCGGTAATGGTCCAGAATCGTCCTGTAGCTGTAAAGGTAAAGGGGGGTCCCTAAGGCCTCGGCGACCTGGGCAACCGGAACCTCTTCACACCAAAAGGAGCCGTTTTTATAGGCAAACCGATGCATCGGAAGATCTATCGCCTTAAGGAGACCTTCCAGCGACGAAGCTCTCGAAGGACCCGGTGTGGATTCGTGCTGCCGAGAGACCGCTTCCTGGAGACCGAGACCGCCGGATTCAAAAGCCGATGGATCCCTGAATCGAAATGGGGAGAGAACTGTTGAAGGATCTTCACGGGAAGTTGAGAAGGGGACTTCCCCGCGCGTCGGCAATATCCCATCAGCTCCCCCACCGCGCGATGGGCCTGGGCGAAGGAGACCCCTTGGCCGACCAAAACCTCGGCCAGATCGGTGGCGTAGAGCGATTCGTCTTTTAACGCCTCCTCGATCTTTTGCCGCTTAATCTTAAGGCCCTTGAATCCTTCGGTCAGGACCTGAAGCATCCCGCCGCTTAAATCGACCGCTTCGATGAGATGCTCCTTGTCGACCTGGAGATCCCGGTTATAGCCGGTGGGCAAGCCTTTCAGCACCGAGAGGAGACCGGTCAGTTTCCCAATCAAGATCCCCGCCCCGGCGCGCGTCAGCTCCAGGAAGTCGGGGTTCTGTTTCTGGGGCATCATGGAGCTTCCGGTTAAGAGCCGCTCGTCTAATTGGAGGAACCCGAAGCCGGGACTCACCCAGAGGAGGAGATCCTCGGCCATTCGGGAGAGGTGAATTCCCAGGATTGCCAACGTCGACAACAACTCCAAGGGGCCGTCGCGATCGCTCACCGCGTCGATGGAATTGGAGGAGATCTTGGAGAATCCCAGTTGTTTGGCCACCCACCGGCGATCGATCGGTAAGCTGGTCCCCGCCAACGCTCCCGAACCGAGCGGCAATTCGTCTAATCGAGTGGCTGCGTCCCGAAGCCGCTGTCGATCCCGCTCTAACGCTTCGCAATAGGAAAGCAGCCAATGCGCCCAGAGAACCGGCTGGGCGTGCTGCAGATGGGTGTAGCCCGGCACGACCAACGATCGATGCTGCGAGGCCGTCTCCACGAGAACTCTCTGAAGAGCTTTAACCTGCTCAGCGGTAACACGGGTTTTTCTTAGACAGAAGAGCCGGGTATCGGTAATCACCTGATCGTTTCGCGAGCGGGCGGTATGCAGTGCCTCAGCCACCTTTCCCACCTTTCGTTCCAGGGCCGCCTGGATGAGGCTGTGGATGTCCTCAGCCCCCGCCGAATCCATGGGGGTTTTTCCCGATGACCAGTCTTGGGTAAGGGCCTTCAGCCCCTGGACCAGTTGCCGTGCTTTTTTTGTTGGGATAATCCCGCATTTCCCCAGCATCTTGGCGTGCGCGATCGATCCGGCGAGATCCTCTAAGGCCAGAGGGTGGTCCCACCGGATCGATTGGGTAAAGGCTTCGATCACAGGTGAGGTCTTGCTCCGGTATCCACCCCCCCATAATTTTTTCATGAACGCCTTTTTTTCTTAACGTACGGCAGGCCCCAGAGCGTGATAAACCCGCTGGCGGCTTTTTGGTCGAATCGGTCGCCCCCAGCGTAGGTGGCGAGCCCCTTGGAATATCGGGAGTAAGGGGACCGTCGGCCGATCGCCATGGCGTTGCCTTTGACCAGTTTCATCCGAACCGTCCCGGTGACCGATTTCTGAGTCGATTGAACAAAGGCATCTAACCCCTTTTTGAGCGGCGTGAACCAAAGCCCGTCGTAGATCAGCCGGGCGTAACGTTGGGCCACCCCTTCCTTGAAGGCCAACGTTTCCCGATCCAACGTAAGCTGCTCCAGTTCCCGATGAGCGAGGTGGAGGATCGTCGCGGCCGGGGCCTCGTACACCTCGCGGGATTTGATTCCCACCAGGCGGTCCTCCATGAGGTCGGCTCGCCCTACCCCGTGTTGGGCCCCCAACCGATTGAGATGTTGGATGAGCGGCACCAGAGACATCCGTCGCCCGTTCAGTTTAACCGGCACGCCGTGTTCAAAATCGATCGTAAGAAGGGACGGCTTCTCCGGGGCTCGCGAGGGGTCCACCGTCCATCGGTACGCCTCTTTCGGCGGCTGAACCCAAGGGTCTTCCAACGGCCCGCTTTCGATGGAGACCCCCCAAAGATTTTCGTCGATCGAGAATTGCGACTCCCTTATCGCTTCTATCCAGGGGTATCCCGCCGAAGGCGGGGCTCCTTTTTTTTTAGCGATGGGAAGTCCGCGCTTTAAGGCGTATGCAATCTCCTCTTGCCGAGATTTAAGCGTCCACTCCCGGACCGGGGCAATGATCTCAAGCTTTGGATTCAAGATCTTCAGGGACACCTCGAGGCGGACCTGATCGTTCCCTTTTCCAGTGCAGCCGTGCGCGGCGGCCAAGGCCCCTTCCCGTTGGGCCACGGCCCCTAAGGCCTTGGCGATCAACGGACGGCTCAACGCGGTGGCAAGGAGGTATTTCCCCTCATAGATTGCTCCGGCCCGAAGAGCCGGGAGGATGTAATCTCGGGCAAATTCCGCCTTGAGATCCTGAACCACGACCCGTTCGGCGCCGCAGGCGAGGGCCCTCTTTCGAATGGGCCCAAATGGCTCCTCCTGTCCGACATCGGCGCAGAAGGCGATGACGCGGTGCCCTGCCTCCTTCAGCCACCGGATACAGACGGACGTATCCAATCCGCCGGAGTAGGCCAAGATGACTTTCGGTGAATGGGTCGACATGGGTCGGTTTTAAGGTCACCCTTTCAACAGTTTAAGGAGAATTGCCTTCTGAACGTGGAGGCGATTCTCGGCTTGATCATAAACGATGGAGTGGGAGCTGTCCATCACTTGCGCGGCTACCTCTTCGCCCCGATGGGCCGGCAGACAATGCATGAAGAGGGCCCCAGAGCCCGCCTGTCGCATGAGATGAGCGTCGACCGTGAAATCTTGAAAAGCTTTTCGGCGCCTGCTCTGTTCCTGTTCTTGCCCCATGCTGGTCCAGACGTCCGTGTAAACGATCTGTGCCTGACGAACGGCCTCCGTGGGGTTTGAGGTGATGCCAATCGTCCCCCCCGATTTCTTGGCCTGGGATTGGGCCCAGAGGAGTACCTCACGGTCGGGACGATACCCTTCCGGAGCGGCGATATTCAAGTGAACGCCTAACAGGGCTGAGATCTCCATCAGCGAATGGCAGACGTTGTTGCCATCCCCAACGTAGCCGATCCGAACCTTTTTCAAGTGGCCCAACTTTTCCGAGATGGTAAAGAGGTCCGACAACGCTTGGGCCGGATGATGAAGATCGGATAATCCGTTGATCACCGGGATGGTCGCCCACCGAGCCAGTTCCTCCATCTCGCGATGGGAGAAGGTCCGGGCCACGATTCCATCCAGGTAGCGGGACAAGACCGAGGCCAAGTCCTTAGGCCCTTCCCGCCGTCCCTCCTGCAATTCAACCGGTCCCATGTAGAGGCTTGTGCCCCCCAATTGAGTCATCCCAACCTCAAAGGAGACCCGGGTTCGGACCGACGGTTTCTGAAAGAGGAGTCCCAAGGTTTTTCCGGCCAAGGGGCGCTCGTGGTGACGGCTCTCTTTAAAATGAGCCGCTTCCTTAAAGAGTTGCAGGATCTCGGAGGCAGTGAGGTCTCTGACGGTCAAGAGATGCCTACTGGGCCGCATGGAAGGCTTCCTTTACGTTTCTGGCTGCGCCAGCGGCCGGTCCTCCAGAGAAGTCCCGAGCGTTAGAGAGGGCTTCCTCGAGAATCTTGAGGGATCGATCGACTTGGGCCCCCGTCACGGTGAAGGCCGGATACATCCGCAAAACCGTTTCCTGGGTGCAGTTCATCAAGAGGCCTCGTCGTGCCGCCTCGGCCACGATCGGTCCGCCGGGGCGATCCAGCTCGATCCCGATCATCAATCCCCGGCCACGGATCTCCCGAATGAAAGGAAATTTCTTCTTGAGTGCCCCAAGCTTCTTAGAAAGGACACTCCCTTGCCGTCGCACGTTTTGGAGGAGTTTCTCCTTCTCGATCACCTGAAGCGTCGTTAAGGCGCAGGCGGTCACCAGAGGATTCCCTCCAAAGGTCGTCGCGTGGCTGGATCTCTCCCAGGTGTCAGCGATGGAGTGGCCGGCGATCAGGATGCCGAGCGGCACGCCGCCAGCGACCCCTTTCCCTAACAAGAGAATGTCCGGAACGATCCGGTACTGTTCAAAACAGAAGAGCGTCCCGGTCCGCCCCATGCCGGTGGAGACCTCATCCAAGATGAGGAGGAGTTTCCGTCGGTCGCACAGATCGCGGAGCTTCCGAATGTAATCCAGCGAGGCGACGTGGATTCCCCCCTCGCCTTGGATCGGCTCCAACATGACGGCTACCGTATGAGGGCCGATGGCCTTCTTCATCTCTTCGATCCGGTTGAAGGGGACGTGGCGAAAACCGGGCAGCATCGGTTCAAACCCCTTCCGGTGTTTGGACTGGGCCGTGGCGGCCAAGGCGCCCATCGTCCGACCATGAAAGGATCCCTCCATGGTGATGATCTCCCATCGGTTCGGGTTCCCAAATTTCCGGGCGAGCTTGATCGCCGCCTCCACCGCCTCGGCTCCGCTGTTGACGAAGAAGGCCTTCCCATCGAAGCTCAGTTTCACCAGGGCTTCGGCCAATCGAGCCTGCGGCTCGTGGTAAAAGGTGTTTGGAACGTGCAGGAGCCGCTTGGCCTGGGCTTGAAGGGTCCGAACCACTTGGGGGGGACAGTGACCTAAGCTGTTCACACCCCAACCAGGAAAGAAGTCCAGATACCGCCGGCCCTCCACGTCCCAAACCCAAGAGCCGGAGGCTCTCGCCACGGCGATCCCGTTTCGGTTGTAGACTGGGATCAGGTACCGCTCGTAAAGAGAGGCGATCGTCTCGGTTTTCCTCATCGGACGATCTCCGTGCCGATCCCTCGATCGGTGAAGATCTCCAGAAGCAGCCCGTGCGGGATCCGGTAGTCAATCATGTGGGTCTTCTTGACCCCGGCCCGAAGGGCCTGAATGCAGGCTTTGGTTTTTGGGATCATCCCACCCCGGACGATCCCTTTTTGGATGAGCCGCTCGCATCCCTCGGCCGAAACGGTCGACAGAAGCGATTCCGGATCGGTCTCATCCCGCAGGATTCCCCGGACGTCGGTGATCAGGACGAACTTTTCCGCTGTTAAGGCGGCCGCGATGGAGGCGCCGGCCTGATCGGCGTTCACGTTGTACTCTTGACCATTGACCCCATGGGCCAGAGGGACGATGACTGGGATTCTTCCCTCTTCCAGGACCCGGCGGATCGGCCGTGGATCGACCCGCTCGATGGTTCCGACGAATCCCAACTCCCGGCCGCTCAATCTCAGTCGTTTCGCCTTGAGGATTCGGTGGCGAGCCCCCGATAACCCGCGGGCCCCTCCACCCAGTTGTTTAAGTTCCAGGACCACCCTTTGATTCACTTGGAGCAAGGTTTCCGAGACTATCTTTAAAGTTTTCCGATCGGTGACCCTTAAGCCTTCCACAAATTGCGGGGTGAGCCCCGAAGCCCTCAACCGCTCGGAGATCTCCGTTCCGCCCCCATGGACCAGGACCGGTTTGATCCCCGTGAGGCTCAAGAAGAGGAGATCCTGAAGGAACTGGGATCGAGAAGAGCCCTCGGTGAGGGCCATCCCCCCCGATTTGATGACGAAGATCTTCCCACGGAAGGTCTTGAAGTACGGCATCGCTTCTAAAAGCACCGAAGCCTTACCGATCACGGTCGCCAGATCTTGAGATTTAGCTGTACTTGGCATTGATCCGAACGTACCCTTCTGTTAAATCGCAGCTCAGCACGGAAGCCCGCTCTCTCCCTCGACCGAGCTTCACTTCCATGGAGACCTCCGGTCCCTGAAATCTCTCTTTGAGGGCGAGACGGTTCACCGCTACCGGCGCTCCCCGCCGAAAGACCGGGACCCCGCTTAGGGCGATTTCCAAGCTTCTGGGGTTGACCGGAATTCCAGCGGCTCCTACCGTGGCGGCGACCCGTCCCCAGTTCGGGTCTTGGCCGGACACCATGGTTTTAATGAGGGGCGCGTTGGCGATCGCCTTGGCGAGTCGTTTCGCCTCCGGCTCGCTTCTGGCTCCTTCGACCCACACGGTAAAGAGCCGAGTCGCCCCTTCCCCATCGCGAACGATGGCCCGAGCCAAATGTTGGGTGACCATCCGAAGGGCTTCGGTAAAGGCGGCCCATCCGTTCTCACCCGGTTTTAAAGGACGATGCCCAGCCAAGCCGTTGGCGAACAGGATCACCATGTCGTTCGTCGACATCTGACCATCGATGGTAATCCGGTTGAAGGAGTCATCGGCCGCTTGCTTTAACGCCAACGTCAAGGCTCCGGGCGAAACGGCCGCGTCGGTGGTGAGGAAACAGAGCATGGTGGCCAAGTGGGGATCGATCATCCCAGAGCCTTTCGCGATTCCGCCGATCGAGACGACCCGTCCCTGGATTTTGGTGTAAACGGCGATCGACTTCGTGACCGAATCGGTCGTTAAGATCGCCTTCGCCGCTCGGTTGGAGCCGCGGGGATCCAAACCCTTGACCAGGTTAGGGAGCGCCTTCAAGATCCTTCGTATCGGGAGCCGTCTGCCGATGACGCCGGTCGAGGCTACCAGGACCGATCCCGGAACCCATCCCAACAGAGAAGCCGTCTCTCTTTGGATGGCTCGAGCGTCTTTAAGCCCCTGGGGACCGGTACAGCAGTTGGCGTTTCCACTGTTCGCCACGATGGCCTGGGCCTGGCCGGATCGGAGGATCGCCTTGGCGAGGAGAACCGGAGCCGCGGCCAGGCGGTTGGTGGTGAGCATCCCAGCCACCGCGGCCATTCGCTCCGATGCGATGAGGCCTAAATCCGGTCCTTGCCGTTTAATGCCGGCGGCGCATCCGTTGGCGAGGAATCCTCTCGGAGTAGTGACACCACCCTGGATTCGGCTGATCATCGGTTTCTGATTCCCTATCCGAGACCGAGGGTCTCTGGAAGGCCGAAGAGGAGGTTCATATTCTGAACCGCCTGGCCCGCGGCTCCCTTGCCCAAATTGTCGATCGCGGCAACGACAATCGCCGATTCCGTCTTCGGGTTAGCGGCGAGTCCGATTTCGCACTGGTTGGTTCCGGCCACCGACTTCGTGGAGGGCCAACTCCCTTCCGGAAGGAGTCGAATGAACGGTTCCTTCTCGTAATGCTTTCGATAAAGCGCCCGCAACCGAGAATCGCTTAAGCGCTTGGGTAATGGGGCGTACAGGGTGGCGTACAAGCCCCGATTTAAAGGAACCAGATGGGGGACAAAGGTGATTCGTATGGTCCGTTTTCTTAAAGTCCCCAATTCCTGTTCGATCTCGGGGATGTGCTGATGTTGGTTCACCCGATAGGCCCGAAGGTCCTCGTTCACCTCTGGAAACAGGAGCTCCTCTTTGAGAGACCGCCCTGCCCCGGTGACGCCGGACTTCGCGTCGACGATGAGACCGTCGCTTTTAAGGAGTCCCTCTTTAGCCAAAGGGGCGAGTCCAAGCAGGGTCGCCGTGGCATAGCACCCTGGATTGGCCACGAGACGGGCTCCTCGGATCTCGGTTCGTTTCCATTCGGGCAGCCCATAGACGGCTTTAGACAAAAGGGAGGCCGCGGTCTGTTTCAGACCATAGGCCTGGGCAAAGCGTTGGCGAGAGGTAAGCCGGAAATCGCCGCTTAGGTCAATGACCCGCATCCTCGGTTTCTTGAGCATGGGAGGGACTAGTTTCATGGCTACTCCATGGGGCAGGGCCAAAAAGATGAGCTCACATCTTTTTAAGGCTTGGGCCGGTTGAAGAGGCTCCACCCGCAAGCCGTTGGGGATCTGTGAGCGAAAGGTGGGCAGGATTTCTCCTAATGGGCGTGTAGCAGAGACCTGTCTGGACCCGAGATACTCGATGGAGGCATGAGGATGCTTCACCAGCAGCCTCAAAAGCTCCTGCCCCGCGTAACCGGTGACTCCCATAATCCCAATCGCTATTTTTTCCATCGTCTTTAGAAAAGAAATCGACCTATCCCCTGACCTCTTCATGGAGGATAGGCCGTTTAACGGATCAGCTTAACGCTTGGTCCACTGGAACCGCTTCCGCGCTCCTTTCTGGCCGTATTTCTTTCGCTCTTTGACCCGGGGGTCCCGGGTCAAGAAGCCGGATTTCCGTAAGGTGATTCGTAACGCCTCGTCCACCCCGCTTAAGGCCTTGGCAATGCCGTGGCGCAGCGCCCCGGCTTGGCCGGAGAGACCTCCGCCGGAGATCTGGGCGATGCAATCGAATCGTTTCATCGTTTGGGTGGCCTCCAACGGTTGGCGGACTTGAACTTGAAGAGCCAACCTGGGAAAGTATTCGTCCAAGAGCCGGCCGTTTACCACGATTCGGCCGCTGCCGGCCTTGAGCCGCACCTTGGCCACCGCCTCTTTCCGTTTTCCCGTCGAGTTGAATCCGTTCGTTTCAGGGCTCATGTTGTTTTAAGTTGCGCCGCGTGGGGATGTTGAGGGCCCGCGTAGATCTTGAGCCTCCGTAACGCCCCTCGCCCCAAAGGATTATGGGGCACCATCCCGGTCACGGCTCGTCGCAAGACCTCCGTAGGTCTTCGGGCTAACAGATGACCTAGCGCCTCATTTTTCAATCCACTGGGATACCCGGAATACCGCTGGTAGATCTTGTCCTTTAGCTTGTTACCGGTCACCCGGATCTTCTCGGCATTGACCACCACCACAGCATCACCGCCATCCACGTGGGGAGTAAACGATGGTTTCCCCTTTCCCCTGAGCAGCGTGGCCACCCGGGTGGCGAGCCTGCCCAGAATCTGGCCCTCGGCGTCCACGAGGTGCCACTTCCGGAGAATCTCCGCTTCCTTTGCTACGAACGTTCTAGGTCCCATCGTAAGTAAGCCACCATTCTATCAAGAATCCAGGAAAAATTCCATATCGGCGAATTCGGAGCCTTTCAAGACTCCTACCTTGACGTGAAGAGACCGACCGGTGGGAAAGGGGGGCAGTTGCGATTTAAAGCAACTCCCATCGGCAGAAGGAGTGAAAGAACCGTTCAGAGGATTCTTGGAGTCGGGGTTTAAAAGCCAGCGCCCTTTGAGGGGGCGGACGTCCAGCGGTCGATTCTGGGAGTCGCTGACGTAGAGAACCAGCGACTTCTCCGGGGTAAACACCAATTCGTAATGGTAAATGTCGCTCGCATCCCCAAACTGGCCGCCGTGGCGGGGGCCATGTCCAGCGGTTGCCTCCATGGCCGCCGAGAGGGTGAAGTCGGTGGCCATGGCGACGAAAAAGCCGATTAACAGTCCAATCTCAACGATCGCCTCCCCTTTTAAGAGACGTCCCAGGTGAAGGAGCTCGCCGATGATGTAGAGGATCGTGCCGGCGGCCAGAGAGAGGCAGAAGATCTCGGTCCCTTTTCCAATCCACCAGCTTCCCAGCGCAGCTCCTAGAAAGGTCGGTCCACCAGCGATGAGGCCGCAGAGCCCTAGGAACGGCCAGGAGACGCGGTGGCCCGAAAGCGGAGCGGCGATGCCGAACCCTTCGGTCGCGTTGTGGAGGGCGAATCCGATGCTCAAAAGCCACGCCAACTGAATCGCTCCGGCCGAATACCCTTGCCCAATGGCCAGCCCTTCACTTAGGTTGTGGAGTCCTAAGCCCACGGCGATCATGAGCCCCAGGTGCTTGGCCCGAGTGCCTGGGGAGGGCTCGTCCTTGGCGTATCCCAAGAAGAACCGCTCAAAGGCGACTAATCCCAGGAGTCCCGCCGAGAATCCCAACACAAAGAGACCTCCGTATGGAACGGCTCCGGTCAGGGAGCTGCGACTGATCACCGCGGTCTCGATCATCTCCTCAATCTCTTCGATGAGATGCCCGGTGATCTCAACCAAGAGGAAGATCAGGATCCCCGTGGAGATGGCATTCAAAAAGGCTTTTGTCTTGGCAGAGACGTGGCTCAATCGAGCGATCGGAAGCCCGAGGAAGATCGTCCCACCGGCCATCAAGCCTAGCAGCCAAGGATTGAAATTCATACCGTTACCTCCGATGATTCTATCCATGCGACGTGACCCCTTAACCCCGTGGATACCCACAGGGTTGATTCCTCTGATGTTGGTTGATGGCTCAGCACAAACAGACCCTCCACCGGGAAGGATTCGATGAGATTGCCTCCTCGAGGTCCCAGGACCAACAAGGCCGTTGAAACGCAGTCGGCCAGCAAGGCGGATTCTGCGAGAATCGTTGCCCCCACCCTGGCGTGCACCGGCCACCCGGTGCGCGGATCGATCACGTGGCCATAGGACGTTCCTCGAATCTTCAGGAAACGGTGGGTCTGGGCTGAAGAGGCGATCGCTGGATGGATGAGATCCACCGTGGCGATTAATCGGTCCGGATCGAAGGGGTTCTCAATCCCGGCCCTTGGCAGATCGGAGAAGCCGAAGATCTCGAAGTTTCCGCCGGCATCGACCAGGCCTCGAGGGACACCGAATTGTTGCAGGATCGCTACGGCCCGATCCACGGCGTAGCCCTTTCCTGCCCCTCCAAGATCGAGGCAGACCCCTGGCCGGTCAAATCGGATGGTTCGCTCGTCCGGATCAACCGAGAGGTGGAACCCTCCGACGCAATTCCGTGCCACCTGCCATTCGGTACAGGTGGGCATCCGTCCCTGGTGGGAAGCCATCTCCCACAACCGGAGCCAAGGCCCACAGGTGACATCGAATGCCCCGTGACTGATCCGATAGACCTTTTGAGCGGTCAGGAGTACCTCGATGAGTTCGGGGCTGACCTCGATAGGATGAGAGGCGGCTTGACGATTGACGTGGCTGACTTCACTGGTTGGCTCAAACCGACTCAAGAGCCGATGGAGGTGCCGCATCTCCTGAAAGGCGGCCAGGATTGCCTCATGGGCATGATCCTCTGGAACCCCCCAGATTTGGATCTCCACGAGAGTGCCCATCAGGTACCGGGCCTGCGTGTAGGGTCTGCCGTTGGTCATCCAGTTCCCTTTCGATGAGGAGGTGAAGGGTGCCGTGGTTGGACCCACATCTCGTAGATTGGGTAGATGACCATCCCAACCAGGGTGGCTGCCAAGGCTAGGTCTGCGGCGACTTTAAGCCACCCAAACGCGCCTGAGCCGAATCGGACCGCCCAGGGAGAGCCGATAGACAGGAAAACGGCTGCCAGCGAAACGCCGACGACGCTTAACTTTGTCTTCTCGGGCAGGCTCGTCATCATAAAGGCATGCCCCAGGATGAAAAACACCACCGGGACACTGAACAGGTGCATGTGGGTCACCTCCAGCATCTCCAGCGGCGTCTTCTCGAACCTGAACCTCGCCTCGTTTCCTCGGTAGTAGTCGGCCACTCCCTGCGGCGTCCAGCCGGTCTTCAGGCTTTCAATGGCGATGATGGTAACCAGGCCAAGCAGCAGATAGACCAGAAGTGCGGTATAGACGATTTTAGTCCGGCGTGGGGCATCCTTGAGGAGGAATTTCTCCCAACGGTATTCGAGCATCTCCCCTACGAGGCCTTCCGAAGATACCATTCGTGAACGATCGCCAGCGCTTTGCGCACCTGGGCGTTCATCGAGCGGACAGAAAGGGTCGCTCCGGTGACGTTGATGATGTCCTTGTTCAGCCGGATCGGATCGGTCCGGCGGCTTCCCCGATACTGGCTTAAGAAGCGCTTGCGGCGAATCTCCCCGCCCCTAGATTCCCGATAGACCATGACGGCCACCTCCTTGACCCGACCATCGGGAGTCACCCCGACCATCGATGTGATCGGCTTGTACATTCCAATCTCTTCGGTCACCAGGGCATAGCCGTCTATCCTTCCGTCCGTTTTGCCTACGTACACGGTCACGGGTGATTCCGCCATCGGCCGACCCGATTCGGCTTCTATCCGTTGCTGCTGCACCGGTGTCATTTGTACCACCTCAGGAACCACTTCGTTCGATTCCGGGAGGACAACCCTTAGGGCCTCCTCCAGGGTAAGGTAAACCTCCTCGATCCGTTCATCGATCTCAGCTGCCTCACTTTCAGGTGCATGGCCTGACAGCAATGGCCCAGAGACCAGGATCCATGGCCCGATGGTCAGCGATAAGCCCTTCCAACCCGATGGTCGGATCAGGTTAAAAATACGTTGCCACTGAGGCGAGGAATGCATCCCGGTCATCCGCTGCGATCTCTCCGTCGTTTACTTGATAATCCAGTTTGAACACGGTATCCTCGATCGGCCGGAAATTCAAACCAAAGGTCAGGCGGTCCCGATCCCCGACCAGGCTTGCCTCATCCCCGTTTAAGTCCACCTGTTCCCACCGGCTGACGGCTGTGAAGGTTGAGTCCTCCTGAAAGACCTTAGGCCACCACCGCTTGAAGGGAGGGGGCATAAAGTGGTAGTTCCCCTGTACGTAATACCCCTGCAACCAGCCGGGAATGAGGGTAGTGGATGTTTGGGTAAGGCCAGCGTTGAAGGTATGGATGCTCTCATTCCGGTCGATGTGGGCGAACCCGTACTCACCCAACAGCTCAAAGGGTCCCTTCTGAAACATCCAATCCAGGGCGTAAATGGATAAGTCCAGGGTCCCATCGTTCGAATAGGCTCCGTGGTGAATGGATCCCCCCACCTCTGTCCCCAACCAAGGAGAGACGGCCACCCTTCCAATGACACTGAGGTTGTCGTTGTTGTCCGATTTCTGTGAACCTCTGGCACTTCGGACCCCTTTGTCCGCGTTGACCTTTCCTGAGATGGCAGAGCCGGTGTTGCCGGCCCCGGTAAAGCCGTTGACGGCGTAGAACTCGTAGTCCACCTTGGCCATCTGCGTCGGATAGAAAGAGCCGTAAAATCCAGCCCCGACCTCGCTCAAGGTGGTCGGGAGGATAAACTGATCCACCAGCGGGCGATCGGACAAATCCTGAATTGGGGAATCGTGAACCAGGTTGAGTTTCCCTAAAGGACTTAAGACGATCCCCCCACGGAGGTTGGCCCACTCACTCATCAGGTAATCGATGGTGGCAAACTCTACCTTCACCTCCCCATCGGACTGGTTGTTGTTCGTTCCCCCATGTTCAAATTCAATCTCGGTGGCAAACTTGACGCTGTCGGAGATGTCCGAGTAGATGAAGGGGATCAGACGCTTCTGGTCGAAGGATCGACCGGTGTCCTCCGTGTCCCGATACTCCAAGTCCATGTATCCGCCGACGTAGGTATTCCGACCAAAGCGCCTCAGAAACGGCTTATCGTACAGCCCCCCCAGGTAACGAGGCTGCCCTGCCCGCTCCTTGGTCAATTTCCCTGGAAACGGAGATGAAGGTGAAAGCTCTGCCTCCTCTGGTGTCGGAGCGGTTGGCGTGGGAATAGCCGCTTTGGCCTGAGCCTTTTTCAGATCCTCGATCTGACTCTTCAACTCAGCCATCTGGGCTTCATGTGCTTTCTGCATCTGTTCGATTTTCCTCTCAAGCTCCTCCACAGTCGCTGCATGGACCGGTGGTGAAGCCAGGATCAGGTTCACGGAGACAGCGAGAACAAGATACCACTTGGCCCTTTTCATTCCTCACCCTTTCTGTTCTGTCCCACTCCTCCAGCGGTCTGGTTGGTGAGGGAGGTATTCTTCCAATGGCCTCCGGCAGTCTGGTCGACCTTATCCAAACGGATCTTCTCTGTCTTCTCAATCCGAATGACCTTGGCGTCCTGAATCACGATGGATACGGTTCCGAAGCGGGTCGAGTGGATGGCCGCCGCTATCCGTTCCAGAATCGGATCCCCAGGAGGAATCGGGCTCATCGTTTACCCCTTTTAGGATCCTCTTTTTTTCTGGAGCAGTCGTGGCAGCGGCCGAAGATCTCGTGGCGGTGCCAGAGGGCGACGAATCCTTGTCGCCGGATCGCCCCATCCTGGAACCGTTCCATCATGGGGCTTTGAAACTCGATGATCCGCCCGCACTCAATGCAGATCATGTGGTCGTGGTGAGGGCGGTCGGCCTTCAGTTCAAACTTGGCCCGCCCATCGGCGGAACCGACCTCCGCCACCAACGCGCACGCTTGGAGGAGCTTGATCGTGCGGAAGATCGTGGCCCTGCCGATGGAGGGGTCCTGCTTTTTAAGACGTCCGTACAGCTCCTCGACCCCCAGATGCCGCTCCGCCGACATGAGGCATCGGAGAATCTCCTCCCGTTGGCGGGTTAATTTAAGGTTTCGGCGGCCCAGATGTTCCTGGAAAATTTGCAGAATCGAGGCCAGCCACTGCCGGAATTGCTCAGGAGACCTCGCGTGCTTTGGAAACAGGATGACTTCGGGTCCGCTCTTCATGAGATTGAGACTCTAATTCATTCTATTGAGACCGAGTCTCATTTTCACAGAGAGGAAGACTCCTGTCAAGGGGAATCTTTAGAGGTAGGTGACCCGGATGAGCGAGAGGCCCTTGGCGGGGGCGGTGGGGGCCACGACGGGTCGTTTCCCGTCAAGGAGCTCGGCGGCCGCGGAGGGAGGGACTCTTCCCTTGCCTACCTCAACGAGGAATCCGACGATTCGACGGACCATGTGGTAGAGGAAACCGTCCGCCTCCGCGTCGATTCGGATCGTAGGGCCCTGCCTGCGGAGGGAGAGCCTCTTTAAATGGCGCACGGTGGTGGCGTGGTCACGGCCGGTCGAAGCGAAGGCCTTAAAGTCGTGGCGCCCCTTTAGCCAGCGGGCCGCTTTTTTCATGGCCTTGAGATCCAGGGGAACCGGCACGTGCCAGAGTTCGTTCCGATCGCTCACAGGACGCAGCCGATGGTTCCAAAGAGTGTACCGGTACCATTTACTTTTCGCGGAATACTGCGCGTGAAACCCTGAGGGCACTTTCCGGATGGAGAGAACGAGGACATCTTCCGGCAAAACGGCGTTCACGGCCCGTTGAAGGCGGGCAAGAGGCATCTGGGTCTCCACTCGGATGTGGGCCACTTGGGCTTCGGCATGGACCCCGCTGTCGGTCCGGCCGGCTCCCACGATCCGGATCGGTCGTCCCAGGATTCGCTCGAAGGCCTGCTCCAGAACGGACTGGACGGTGCGGGCGTTTTTCTGTTTCTGCCAGCCGGCGAATCGGGTGCCGTCGTAGGCGAGGGTTACCTTACAACAGGAGCTCTGCAATCTGAACGGCGTTTAAGGCAGCTCCCTTACGAAGATTGTCCGAGACGACCCAGCAAAGAAAGGCGTTCTTTTGAAAGGGATCGGGACGGACCCGGCCTACAAAGACCTCGTCCCTATGGGCCGCTTCAATCGGCATCGGATAGGCCGGCTCCTCCAGAAGGAGGACGCCGGGCGAATTTCGCCAGATGGCTTTGATCTCCTCCACCGTGGCGGCCTCTCTGGTCTCAAAATAGATCGATTCGGAATGGGCATGTTCCACAGGCACGCGAACCGCAGTAGCGGTGATGGCGATCTTTTCGTCGTGGAGGATCTTGTGCGTTTCCTTGACCATCTTCCATTCCTCGCTGGTGAACCCCAGCTCTTCAAAGGGTCCGATCTGCGGGAAGAGGTTGAAGGAGAGTCGCTGCGGCAGCGCGGCTGGAGGAGGAAGAGGCTCCCCTTGGATCGCCGCTTTCGTTTCAGCCAGGAGCGCCTCGGCCGCTTGGGCCCCGGCCCCGGAGGCGGCTTGATAGGTGGAGAGGATGATTCGATGGATTCTAAACCGTCGGTGGATGGGAGCCAGCGCCACCACCATTTGAATGGTGGAACAGTTGGGATTCGCGATCAGCCCTTGGTGCGATTTAAGATCCTCGGGGTTCACCTCTGGAACGACCAGGGGAACCTTAGGGCTCAACCGGAAGTCGGCACCGTTGTCGATGCAAACGGCCCCTCGTCGGATGGCCTCTTGGGCGTAGGTTGCCGCGGCCCCTTTCTCTCCTTCCGTCCCAGCGAAGAGGACGATCCGTTGATGGTCAAACGCCTCCGGGGAGATCACCTGCACCGGGTAAGAGGCCCCATCCACCTGAAGGGTGCGGGCCGAGCGGGCCAAGACGGTCAGCTTCCCCACGGGAAAACGCCGCAGGCGAAAAACCCGAAGGATCTCGATCCCGACGGCACCGACCCCGACGACACAGACGTTGTATGTCGCTCCCCGGTTCATGGTTCGACAGGCCTGTCCTGACGAACGGCGCCGAGCGCTTCCACGACAAGGTCGCCCACCTCTTGGGTGGAGTAGCCCATCTTACCGGCGGCGAGGCTCTTCAGTTTTGTTCCGGTCACTTGCTTCACCGCTTCCTCTACTAAGGTACCGGCCTGGGTTTCGCCCAAATGATTCAGCATCATCGAGACGGCGACGATCGCGGCCAGTGGATTAATCACGTTTTTGCCGGCGTATTTTGGAGCGGAGCCCCCAATCGGCTCGAACATGGAGACCCCATGGGGATGGATGTTCCCGCCGGCGGCGATCCCCAGCCCCCCTTGGATCATGGCACCCAAGTCGGTGACGATATCCCCAAACATGTTGTTGGTGACGATCACCTCGAACACCTCCGGGGATTTCACCATCCACATCACCAAGGCGTCCACGTGGGCGTAGTCCCGAGTGACGTTGGGATACTGTTCACCGATCTTTTCAAAGAGGCGAAGCCACAGGTCGTGGGCGTACGTTAAGACGTTCGTCTTCGCGCAGAGGGTGAGCTTCTGCTCCGCGGAAGGCCGTTGGGCGGTGACTTGAAAGGCGTACCGCAGGCAGCGCTCCACCCCTTTGTAGGTGTTGACGTCCAACTGCACGGCGATCTCCTCAGGGGTTCCTTTTTTGAAGTTCCCACCCATCCCGACGTACAGCCCTTCGGTGTTTTCCCGGACCACCACGAAGTCGATGTCGGCCGGACCCTTGTCCTTTAGGGGAGTCCAGACCCCGGGATACAGTTTGACCGGCCGAAGATTGATGTACTGGTCCAGCTCGAACCGAATCTTAAGCAGGATTCCCTGCTCCAAGACGCCGGGCTTTACCTCGGGGTGCCCGATGGCTCCCAGGAAGATGGCCGAGGCGCTCTTTAACTCCTCGAGAACCGAGGTCGGTAGCGCCTCGCCGGTTCTCAAGTAGCGATCCCCTCCTAAGTCGTAAGGAATCGTTTCTATTTGGAAGCCAACTTGGGTCGCGACCGCCTGAAGGACCTTGAGCCCCTCGCGAACGACCTCTGGACCGGTTCCGTCACCTGGAATGACCGCGATTTGGTAAGAGCGGGTGCTCATGCGGTTCGCTTTTCTCCTGGAAGACCGACCAAGGGACTCGAGGCGGCGGCGTACGGTTTCTTGGGGATCCGGCCGGCCAAGAAGGCCAAACGCCCGGATTCTACCGCCAGCCGCATCGCCAGAGCCATCTTGACCGGATCTTGGGCGCCCGCGATCCCGGTATTCATGAGGACCCCGTCCACCCCAAGCTCCATCGCGATGGCGGCATCGGAGGCGGTCCCCACGCCGGCATCCACAATCACAGGGATATTGACCGATTCCAGGATGAACCGAATGTTGAGCGGATTTAAGATCCCCTGCCCCGACCCGATAGGAGCGGCCAGCGGCATGATACAGGCGGCTCCGGCCTCCTCGAGATGTTTGGCCATGATGGGATCATCGTTGGTGTACGGCATCACCACGAAACCTTCCCGGACCAGCGCCTCGGTGGCTTCGAAGAGCCCTCTCGTGTCCGGAAGAAGGGTCTTGGGATCACCGATGACCTCCAGCTTGATGAGGTTGGAAAATCCGGCGGCCTGGGCCAACCGGGCGACCCGTATCGCCTCCTCGGCGGTATAACAACCGGCGGTGTTAGGCAGAATCGTGTAGAGAGAGGTATCCAGAGATCCCAAGATCGGATCGTTGGCGCGGTTTTTGAGATCGACCCGTCGGACCGCTACCGTGACGAGCTCAGTTCCAGAAGCCTCCAGCGCTTCCCTCAACACCTGGGGCGACGGATACCTTCCAGTTCCCAGGATCAGTCGGGATCGAAAGGTGTGGGAGCCGATTCGAAGGAGATCTCCACTGGAGGGTAGAGGGTGGACGGTGGAGGGTGGAGGGTGGGTCATGGGGGGCACCTTCATTCCAGTTCCGTTCCTTTAGCGACGACCGTGATCCCGGATTCGGTGACGGTGAAACGTCTCCGGTCCTCCTCGGGATCGTACCCGATCACGGCGGAAGGGGGAATCTTGACGTCCTTATCGATGACGGCCCGTCGAATTTTGGCGTGCCGACTTACCTCCACCCCCTCCAGGAGGACCGAGTCGCTCACCTCGCTAAAGCTGTGGATTCGCACGTTGGGAGACAGGACCGAACGGAGGACCCGTCCTCCCGAGACGATGCAACCGCCAGCCACCAGGGATTCCAAGGCCGTTCCTTTTCGGTCGGGAGGCTCTTGACCGGCGAAGACGAATTTGGCCGGAGGATGTTGTTCCATGTAGGTGCGGATCGGCCAATGACGGTCGTACAGGTTAAAGATGGGAGTCACCTGGATGAGATCCAGGTTGGCCTCGTAGTAGGCGTCGATGGTTCCGATGTCTCTCCAGTAGGCCGGTCGGTCGGAATCGCTTTCTAAGAGGGAAGCGTAGACCCGTCGGTTCTTCACGCAGTGGGGGATGATGTTTTTCCCGAAGTCGTGCGCGGTCTCCTCTTGGGCGTCCCGACGGACCTCTTCCTCCAGCACCTGGCGGCTGAAGAGGTAGATCCCCATGGAGGCGTAGACGTGGGTGGGGTCCCCTGGAATCGCCTCAGCCTGTTGCGGCTTTTCCTTGAACGACACGATCCGCTGCCGGTCGTCCAGCTCGGCGACGCCGAAGAGGGGCGCTTGGAGTGCCGGCATCCGAACGACTCCGATGGTGACATCGGCCTGACGCTCAGCGTGATGGGTCACCATCTTGGCGTAGTCCATCTTGTAGATGTGGTCGCCGGCCAAGATCAGGACGTAATCCGGTTTTTCCATTTCGATGGAGTAAAGGTTCTGGTAAACGCTGTCGGCGGTTCCCTGGTACCAATGCTCGTCCACCCGCTGCTGGGGATGGATGATGTCGATGTATTCCCCCAGTTCCGCGTCAAAGAGGTTCCATCCCATCCAGAGGTGCCGCACCAGAGAGATCGATTTATACTGGGTGAGGACGTGGATCTTCCGGATTCCGGAGTTGATGCAGTTGGAAAGGGTAAAGTCGATGATCCGATAGATCCCCCCGAAAGGGACCGCGGGCTTCGCCCGGTCTCGGGTCAAGGGCATCAGCCTCTCCCCCTTTCCCCCCGCCATGAGGAAGGTCAGGACATTTTTCATCGAGATTTCCATAGGTCACCATTGTATCGTCTGAAGGGCGAGGTTGACAAGGGTGCGGGTGTACGGTTCTCGAGGGGAATGGAACAGATCCGGGTTTTTGCCCTCCTCGATGATGCGGCCCTGCCGCATGACGAGGATCCGGTCGCAGAGCACGCTCACCGTGGCCAGGTTGTGGGAGATGAACAGGAGGGCGAGCCCGCGCTTGGATTGCAGGGCGGTGAACAGCGCCAGGATCTGGGCCTGGACCGATAGATCCAGGGAGGAGACCGGTTCATCGCAGATTAAGACCGCTGGGTTAAGACTCATGGCCCGCGCGATGCCGACCCGTTGGCGTTCTCCCCCGCTTAAGTTCGAGGGAAACCGATCGATCCAATCCGGATTCAAGCCGACTTCTCTGAGCAGATCCTGAACATGCCCCTTCAAAGTTTGGCCTCGGGCGATTCCGTGGATCAAGATCGGCTCCCCGACCGCTTGCCCGATCCGTTGAAGGGGGTTCAGACTGGCCATGGGATCCTGGAAGATCGGTTGAACGGTCCGTCGAAACTCGAAGAGAGCGTGTCTATCCAATTCAAAGAAGGGCCGTCCATGGAACCGGACCACTCCCCGACTGGGAGGAAGCAGCCCACAGAGCATTCGGGCCAAGGTGGACTTTCCGCATCCGGACTCCCCCACCAGTCCCACCGATTCTCCCGGGGTCAAGGCGAGGTTAACCTCTTTTACCGCCTCGATCCAGCGGGTGGGTTGGCCTAAGGTCCAGCGGCGTAAGGGAAACCGTTTGCTTAAATCGTTGGTCTCTAAAATCGGTTCCATGGAAGATTCTGTTTACCCTGGCCGACCTTGGGAATTGCTTTAAGAAGCGCCTGGGTATAAGGATGGCTGGGATTTCGGTAAAGCTTGGACGTCTCGGCTGTCTCTACGATGCGGCCGGCCCGCATCACGGCCAGCCGATCCGAGAAGGGGGCCACCGCCATGAGGTCGTGGGTGATCAAAAGGATCGCCATCCCTAAGGAATTTCTCAGCTGCTTTAAGAGGGACAAGATCTCCGATTGGGTGGTTACATCCAGGGCCGTGGTCGGCTCATCGGCGATCAAGAGGGCCGGTCGGCCGCTCAAGGCCATCGCGATCAGGACCCTCTGACGCATTCCCCCGGAGAGCTGATGCGGATACTGCCGCAGGCGTTCTTCTGGTAAAGGGATTTGAACTTGTTTAAGAAGTGCAACCGCTTTGCGCGAAGCGGCCTTCGTTGAGACCGGCTCGTAAAGCCGAATGCTTTCGCTCAGTTGTTCCCCGATGCTCATCACGGGGTTTAAAGCGGCAAACGGATCCTGAAAGACGTAGGCGATTCCCCTGCCGCGGATCGCTCGAAGCTGCCTTTCCGAGAGAGAAGTCAGTTTCTGCTGTTGAAAGAGGATTTGGCCGCGAACGATCCGAGCGAGAGGAGGCAGCAGCCGGCCGATGGAAAGGGCGAGCATCGTCTTTCCGCATCCGGACTCCCCCACTAAGCAGAGGATCTCCTTCGGGCCCATTTCGAGGTCCACCCCATCGACCGCCCGGACAGGGGGTTCCAAGCGGGAGGAAGCGTCGATAAAGGTTTGGAGATTCCGGATCGAGAGCAGAGGTGGGGCCATCAAGAGGGAGAACGGAGGCGTCGGTTGAGACCATAGTAGCCGGAGCAGCGCAGCCACATGCCAAAGGAGGAGCTGGCCTTTTCGTGGATGCTGATTCGCCGCAAGGCCCATCGGTCGATGGGGAATCGCCGAGTCCCCCGATTGGTGGTGCAGGCGGCCCGGTAGCCGGCCTCTTTCGCCAGGCAAGCCACCTCGGCGGTAAAGCCGCCGCCGGGATAGCTTAAGGTGTCGACCGTTAACCCAAGGCTTCCTAAGATCTGCTTGGACTTAAAAAGCTCCACCTGAGCATGGGTCAAGCTCAAGGAAGGCAGATAGGCGTGGTTAAGCGTGTGGCTACCGAAGGAGATCCCTTGGGTTGCCATCGTTCGGATCTGATCCTGGTTGAGAGAATTGGGTTTGCCGACGTTCTGGGCGATGAGGAAGATCGTCGCCGGGATTCGATAACGAATCAGAATGGGGCAGGCGTAGTCGAAGGTATCCTCCGTACCGTCATCAAAGGTGACCACGACCCCTTTGGGGTCGAGAGGCTTTTCCTTTTCGAGATGAAGGAGGAGATCCGACAGGGGAAGAGGCCGCCGTTTACGGGAGAGGATAAACATTTGTCGTTCGAAAGATTCCGGAGATAAGGTCGGGGTATCCGAAGACCTCTCCGGATGGATTCGGTGGTAAAGGAGGATCGGTGGATACCAGAGGGGATTCATCTTTTGGGGTCTCAACCCGTTAGGGCCTTACGACCTGAAACGAGCAGGTAACGGCCGGTTCCCGGACACCACGTTTGGGCCGCAAGGTCGGCCTTGAAGAGAAGATCCTCTCCCTCCGGATCGAGATGCTCCGGATTCACCACCCACCAGGAGAAGAAGCCAATGGGGGTAACGCTCAGCACCTCGACCTTTAACTCCCGATACCATTCCAGGAGCTGTTCCCTTTCCTGCCAGTTGTAATAGGAGTTTTCCAGCGTCCCTTCACGGGCGCTGAGCAGGAGTTGGACCGATTTGAAATCTTTTCGTTGGAACGCCTCGGCCAGATAATAGCCGGTGGGACGGTGGGAGATAAAGCACAAACCTCCTGGACTGAGAACCCGGAGGAGTCCTTCCAACAGCTCCCGATGGTTGGGACGCAGGTACAACACCTCGCTGCAGATCACGGCGTCGTAAGAGTCGTTCGGTTGTCGCGGGAGCCATCGGGTTAAGTCGGCTCGGATCAGATGGACCGCAGCGCCAGCCTCTTGGGCATGCCGCCGGCAGCGGTGCAGGGCGAGCCCCGAGCTATCGACGCCGGTCACCTGGTGACCTGCCTGGGCCAGAGGGATCGCGAGCCTGCCGGTTTGGCAGCCGGCATCTAAGATCTTCCAAGGAACCTGTGGAACCTGCTCCCGCAGGATCTGGTTCATCCGATTAAGATACAACCGGGCGAAGTACCGTTCTCCGGGATTCTCCCACATGTCGTAGTAGGTTGGCTCATCCCGTAAGATGGCCCGACGGATTTTTCGGGCCATCTTTGAGAAGGGGTCTCTCACGGGGTCCGCCATGCTCGCCTCAATCCCTCTGCGAGGAAGTGGCATCCCAAGACGGTGAAGAAGATCGCCGCTCCGGGAACGATCGTCAGCCACCAGGCAACGCCGAGGGTCGCCTTCCCTTCGGAAAGGATATTCCCCCAACTGGGGGTGGGAGGTTGGATCCCAATCCCTAAGAAACTTAAGCCGGATTCCAATAGGATGGCCGATCCGATCCCTAAAGGGATGCTGACGAGGATGGGAGCCATGGCGTTCGGCAAGAGGTGTCGAACGATGATCCGAAACCCCGAGGCCCCGATGGCTCGGGCGGCCTGGACGAAATCCCGTTCTTTTAAGGTCAAGATCTCCGCGCGAACGAGGCGGGCCAGGCCCATCCATCCGGTCAATCCGATGATCGCCATCAAATGAAAGACACCGGGCTCGAGAAAAGCGACGGCGGCTAGGATGAGGAACAGAGTGGGAAAACAGAACAGGATGTCGACTACGCGCATGGCCAGCCAATCCACCCATCCTCCCTGGGTGCCGGCGATTGTTCCGACCGCGACCCCTATCCCGGTAGCCAGTCCCACGGCGAGGAATCCTATGCCTAAGGAGATGCGAGCCCCGTAGAGGATTCGGGCCAGTACGTCCCGACCCAATTGGTCGGTTCCGAAGGGATGCGTTCGGGAGGGAGCCGAGAGCGCCTCCTCCAGTCGGATCTCCTTGGGATCGGCGGGGCTGACCCAAGGGGCCAGCAAGGCTCCCGATAGAAAACTGCCGAGAAGGATAAGACCGATCCAGCTCATGCCGTTCGGAGGGAAAACCGTCCGGGTCATGCGGTCTCCGCGGCGCGGATGCGGGGATCCGCGAAAGCGTAAGCGATATCGGCCAAGAGGTTCCCGAGAAGCGTTAAGGCAGCTCCCAAGGAGAGCAGCCCCATGATGACCGGATAGTCGCGGCTCATCACCGAGTCGAAGAAGAGCCGGCCCATTCCGGGAATCGCGAAGATCGATTCCAAAATGACCGATCCCCCCAACAGGCCCGGGATCGATAATCCGAGGAGCGTGATGAGAGGCAAAAGAGCATTCCGAAAGGCGTGCCGGTACAAAACAGCTCCCGGCGGCAAACCCTTTGCCCTGGCGGTGCGAATGTAATCCTGACGGAGAACCTCCACCATTTGAGAGCGGACGTACCGGGAGTAACCGGCCAGCTCCCCGAAGGCGGCGATTCCAACCGGCAGGATGAGATGCCTCCCTAAATCGAGCCCCCGGTTCATGGGACCCCATCGATCGGCTCCCAGGGAAAATAGGCCGGAGACTGGAAGCCACCCTAATCGGACACTCAGTCCATCCAGACACAGGAGGGCGACCCAATAGGTGGGCAGCGCGAATCCAACGAAGGTCACCCACGTGACCGCGTGGTCAAAGACCGATCCTTCCCTGGCGGCGCTTGAGACGCCTAAGGGAATGGCGATCCCAAGAACGAGAACGAGGGATAAGAGATTGATCGAGAGAGTGACCGGGATGCGCTCGAGGATCTTCTCGGCCACCGGCCGAGCGTCTCGAAAGGAAAGCCCGAAATCCCCTTTCAAGAGTCGACCCACCCAGGCCAGATACTGTTCGGGTAGCGGCCGGTCGAGGCCGTAGAGGGCGATCAACTGTTCCTTCGCTTGGAAAGAGACCTTCACGTTAAGATCGCTGATCACGTCGGTCGGTTTCCCGGGAGCCAGGTGCATCACGGCGAAGCTGATCAGCGTGATCCCCAGGAAGATCGGGATGAGGGACAACCCGCGTCGGATGAGAAACCGGACCATCTATTCCTCCAATCGGTACCGCTGAAGATGGGGGGGGACGTACCAGTGGATCAGGTTCTGTCCGATCCCCAAGGGGGTCACCTCCACCTCTTGAAAACGTCGGTGGATCGCGGGTAAGCCATCGGGAACGTACAGGAAGCATACCGGCTGTTCATCGTAGAGCAACCGATGGAACGCGCGATAAATTTCCGCTCGCCGCTTCAGATCGAAGGTCAATCGCCCCTCGATGAGGAGTTGGTCGGCCTTGGGGTGAGAGAAACCTAGGAAGTTAAACTCACCGGGCTTTACCTTAGAAGAGTGCCAGAGGTCGTAGGGGTCCGGTTCCCGGGAGAGGGCCCAACCCAAGAGGATCGCTTCGAAGCGCCGCTTGTCGATGAACTCATGGAGGAGCGCCGACCATTCCAAGATTCGAATCTTGACGCGAATGCCCACGGAGCTTAAGCGACGCTGAATGATCTGAGCGGTTAATTCTCGGGAGAGATTCCCTTGATTGGTGAGAAGGGTGAATTCGAAGGGAGCGCCATCCCGATCCAGAATTCCGTCCCCATCGGTGTCGCGCCATCCGGCTTGGGCGAGAAGGGTGCGAGCCTTCTCCGGATCGTAAGGAGCCGGATGGACGTCCGGGTTGTGCGCCCACGATTCCTCTGGGAAGGGGCCGGTGGACACCTTCCCTAACCCCAAGAGGACGCCTCGGATGATCTCGGATTTATCGATGGCCAGGTTGATTGCCTGGCGGACTCGTTTGTTCTGAAATTTTGGATCCTTCAGGTTATACCCCAAGTAGGTGTATCCAAGGCTGGGATACTGAAATTTATGGAAATGCCGCGAGAATCGTTTCGTGTCCGTCATCCGGCTAAACTGTAACGGGGTCAAGCCGGCCGAATCGATCCCCTGAACTCCAAGCTCTAGGAAGATCGTGGCCTGATCCGGGACGATCCGAGTGACGGTGCCGTCCAGGTAAGGGCGCCCTTCAAAGTAGTCGGGGTTCGCCGTGAGTTCGATGCGATCTGCCCGAATCCAACGGTAAAACCGAAAGGGGCCGGTCCCTACCGGTCTTTCCCGGAATGGGGTTCGGGTTAACTCCTCTCCTTGCAGCAGATGCTTCGGGAGGATTCCCATTCCCCAGGAGCTTAAGGCTGGGGCAAACGGCTCCCGGTATCGAATCCGAATCGTATGGGGATCGACCACCTTAACCCAAGCCACCCGTTCAAAGTCCCCTCGGTAGGGGGTGGGAACCGAGGGGTCGATGAGCCGCTCGTAGGTAAAGGCGACGTCTTGAGCCGTGAAAGGGCGTCCATCGTGCCAGAGGACTCCTTCCTTAAGATGGAAAAGGATCTCTAACCCTTTCTCCCGGATCTCCCAGCTTTCGGCCAAGTCGCCCACTAAGGTTAAGTCTCGGTCGTACTTGACCAGGCCGTTAAAGATCAGTCCGCAGACCTCGGCCGAGGCGCTGTCGGAGGCAAGAATCGGAATCAAAGTGGAAGGTTCTCCCAAGCTGGCGGTGACGAGGGTATCCCCACGCGTGGGAACAAGGGTTTCGTCGGAAGTGTGGGCCAGCCGGGGCGAGGCTAAGGAAAATTGTGCGAGAAGAACCGCGGTAAAGAGATTCCGCTTATTCACTCACGGGCGGCTTTTCTTCTGGGGCCGGTGGAACGACCGCTTTGGCCGGTACTTTCTCCAGGAGGGAGCGCCCCCGTTGAACGGAGAGGAAAGCCAAAGTAAACGAGGTCACCATAAAGATCGCGGCAAAGGCGGTGGTCGCCCGTGTCAGATACGCCGCGGCTCGGGTTCCAAAGATCGATTGCGCGGCTCCCCCTCCAAAGGCGTCGGCAAAACCTCCTCCCCGACCGGCCTGAAGCAGGATTACGGCAATCAGGACCACGCAGGCGAGGATATGGATCAAGAGCACTAACCCGTACAGCATGGGGATCCTTTCGCTCGTAAAGTGGATTCCACGATAGAGAGGAAGGCCTTTGGGTCTAAACTCGCTCCTCCGACTAAAGCGCCATCCACATTGGGTTTGTTCAAGATTTCACTCGCATTTTCCGGCTTGACCGATCCGCCGTACAGAATCCGAACCGCGTCGGTTTCGGTCCCACCAAACCGTTTGGTGAGCCACGATCGAATCTGCCCGTGGACTTCCTCGGCTTGGATCCCGGTGGCGTTGGCACCGGTTCCAATGGCCCAAACCGGTTCGTAGGCGATCACGACCTGACGATTTAACCGAGAGCCTTCCACCCCGTTTAAATCGGCCTCAAGCTGAGATTGAACCACCTCCCAGGTTCGTTTGCTTTTCCGTTCCGGGAGCGTCTCCCCCACGCAGAGAATGGCCCTCAAGCCTTCTTTTATAATAGTTAAAATCTTTTTATTAATAACAATATCCGTTTCTCCCAGCGCATGGCGGCGTTCCGAATGTCCCACGATGGAAAAACGGCATCCCACCTCCTTCAGCATGGGGGCGGAGATCTCCCCGGTGAAGGCCCCCTGCAACTCCCAATGGAGGTTTTGCGCCCCCAAGGCGATGGGAGAGGCCTTTACGATCTCGGCCACCGTTGACAAGGCGGTAAAGGGAGGGCACAGAACCACCTCCACATCGGGCGATGGCGGCAGGCCTTTTAAGATCCTCTTGGCCAGCGCCGCCGCTTGGGTTAAGGTCCCGTTCATCTTCCAATTCCCCACAACCAAGGGAATTCGGTCCTTAGTCATAGGTCATTCTTCCGTAGGGCCGCTACCCCGGGTAAGATTTTCCCTTCCAGATATTCCAGGCTTGCCCCGCCGCCTGTGGAGACGTGGGTCATCCTGTGGGCTAACCCAAATTTTACCACTGCCGCGGCGGTATCTCCTCCCCCTACCACGGAGATTGCCCCGGAGTTGGCCACGGCTTGGGCAATGGCCCGAGTTCCATGAGAGAACGGCTCCACCTCACAGACCCCCACTGGTCCGTTCCAGAGAATCGTCCGGGCCTTTGGGATAAGCCCGGTATAAGCGGCCACCGTTTTGGGACCGATGTCGACCCCTTCCCATCCCTCGGGGACGCCCGGCCTTTCCGTGGTTCGCGTGGGGGCATCTGGGGCGATCGATTTCGCCACGACGTGATCCAAGGGGAGTTTAAGATCGATCCCTTTTTGACGCGCTTTGTCGAGGAGCTCTCGGGCCACCGGCATCCGATCCTTCTCTACCGGAGAGCGGCCCACACCGATCCCCTGGGCGGCGAAGAAGGTGTACTGCATCCCGCCGCCAATCAGGATTCCATCCACCTGATCGATCAAGCGGTCTATGAGCGGAATCTTATCGGAGACCTTCGCCCCTCCTAAGATCAACCAGTAGGGCCGCTCGGGATTTAACAGCACCTGGTCGAGCGCTTTAAGCTCCTTCTCCAGTAGGAATCCGGCCGCGGAGGGCAGAAGCTGGGCAACCCCCACCGTCGAGGCATGGGCCCGGTGGGCCGTTCCAAAGGCATCGTTCACGTAGAGGTCCCCTAACCGGGCCAAGGCTTGAGCGAAGGCGGGGGCGTTGGCCTCCTCTTCCGGATGGAATCGGAGATTCTCCAGAAGCAGCGCCCTCCCCGGTTTTAGGGCCGCGCCCTGGGCCTCGACCTCGGGGCCGATGCAATCGGCAGCCATCTCCACCGGTTGGCCCAGGAGACGCTGCAGGGATTCGCCCACCGGCCGCAGGGAGTATTCTCGAACCATTTTTCCATCGGGCCTCCCCAAATGGCTCATCAAGATGACCTTGGCTTGGGTTTCTAAGGCGTATCGAATGGTCGGCAAGGCCGCTTCGATTCGGGTCGTGTCGGCGACCCGGCCGTCTGTAAGAGGGACGTTGAAGTCGACCCGGATCAGCACCCGACGCTGGTGGAGCTCTACGTCTCGGATCGTTCGCAAGGCCGTCGCGGTGGGCATGAAAAGGTCTAGCGTCGGCCGGCGACGTACTCGATCAGATCCACGACTCGGCTGGAATAGCCCCATTCGTTGTCGTACCAACCGAACACCTTCACCGTCCTCTTCTCCACGACACGGGTCAGAGGCGCGTCGAAGATGCAGGATTTCGGATTCCCATTGAAATCGCGGGAAACCAAGGGGGCTTCCGAGTATTCCAAGTACGGTTTTAACGGACCTAAAGCGGCTTCCTTAAAAGTCTGGTTGACTTCCTCCACGGAGGTATCCCTCTCCACCTCACAGGTGAGATCGACGATAGAGACGTTAGGCGTGGGGACCCGAATGGCCAGCCCATCCAAACGGCCTTTCAGCTCCGGAATCACGAGCCCAATCGCCTTGGCCGCTCCCGTGGAGGTGGGGATCATGGAGAGGGCCCCGGCTCGGGCCCGCCTTAAATCGCTGTGGGGAAGATCCAAGATCCGCTGGTCGTTGGTATAGGAATGAATCGTGGTCATGAGGCCGCTTCTCACCCCGAAGCGGTCTTTCAAAACCTTGACCATGGGAGCCAGACAATTGGTGGTGCACGAGGCGTTGGAAAGGATCTGGTGCTTCGCCGGGTCGTACATCCCTTCATTCACCCCCAGGACTACGGTTAAGTCCTCTCCTGTGGCCGGGGCGGAGATGATCACCTTGGAAGCTCCTGCGCTTAGGTGCCCCTGCGCTTTCTCTCGATCGGTAAAGATGCCGGTGGATTCGACCGCGATCTCGACCCCTAACGATTTCCAAGGGATCTCGGCCGGGGATCGATGCGAGAACACCTGGATCTTCTTCCCGTCGACCAGAAGGTCGCTGCCGTTGGCGAGAACCTCCGCCGGAAAGAGGCCGAAGTTTGAATCGTATTTTAAAAGATGGGCCAAGGTGGGGGTCCCCACCGGAAGGTCGTTGATCGCCACAAACTCCATTCCCTTTCGGTTCCACCCGGCTCGCAACACCAACCGGCCGATCCGGCCAAACCCATTGATCCCTACCCGTACCGCCATCGACGCATTCTCCTCTCTCTAAGAAAACTCCATATTACCCCTTTCCAACAGTGGGATCAAGATAGGTGTTGCGAATCGGATTAGGGGTGACCGGTGAGGACGGTTCCAACGGGAAGCGGGTGGCCGAGGAGGAAATCGGCGGCCTTAAGGACCTTTCCACCGGCCGGCTGAAGGCGGTTGATGCGCAGTTGCCCTTGGGCCGTCTGAACCCAGAGGCCGGCTTTGGGATCGGCCAAGACCACCGTGCCGTAAGGAACGTGCGGGTCGTGGCGACCCGGATCAGGCGTGGTGGCGATCAGCTTCAGGGATCTTCCATTCACCCAGGTCTGTGCCCCTGGCCAAGGTTGGACGGCCCGAATCCGGCGGTGGATCTCGAGGCAGCTCGACTTCCAATCGATGATCCCATCCCCTTTTTTCAGAACCGGGGCGTAGGTGGCCTCCTCTTCTTTCTGTGAGACGATCGGTGGCGACCCTAAGCCGATGAGGTCCAGACCTTTTAACATCAGGAGGCTCCCCAACTCGGCCAGTTTTTGGGAGAGGGTCATGGCGGTATCTTCAGGGTCGATCGGATGCTTGGCCTGTAAGAGGATCGGCCCATGGTCCAGCATCTCGTCCAGTTGGAAAATCGTGATACCGGTCTCGGACTCGCCAAGGAGGATGGCCCAAGGGATCGGGGCAGCTCCCCGGAATTTGGGCAGCAAGGAGGGGTGAAGGTTGTAGGCTCCTCGGGGAAAGAGCTGCAACAGGGCCAACGGGAGGAGACGTCCGTAGGCCACTACCACGGCGACTTCCGGCTTGAGGCGTTGGATCTCTTTAAGGAAAGGGCTCGCCCTTAGGCTGTCAGGTTCCAGGACCGGCAGCTTGGCCGCTTGGGCCGCCAGCTTGACGGCCGAGGGGGACGGTCTCCTTCCCCGCCCTTGAGGGCGATCCGGTTGGGTCACCACGGCCAACACCGAATGAGGGCTTTCGATCAGCCGCTGAAGAGCAGGAACGGCGAACTCAGGGGTCCCGAAAAAGAGTAGTTGCATTACACGGTAACCCGGCTTAAGGCCTTGGAGAGTTGGTGGTACGTTTGAAGCAGACGTCTCCTCGACCAGAACCCAAGTCGATCGATGAACAGATGTCCTTGAAGGTGGTCCACCTCGTGCTGCAGGATCTTGGCCAGCAGTCCATCCGCTTGAAGCGTGACCGGCCTCGCCTCTCGATCTAAACCCTTCGCGGTGAGCCGGACCGAGCGGGTAACAGAGGAAGAAATGCCGGGCAAGGAGAGGCATCCTTCGGCAGAGGTGCCCCGGCCGCGGCGATCCGTTAAAACGGCGTTCAAGAGGACCAGCTCTTTTCCCGGTTGCCCGTCGGGACTGGCGACGAGGATGTTCCAGGGAGAGCCGACTTGGTTCGCCGCCAGTCCCACCCCTTGGGCAGCGTGCATGGTTTCGATCATGGCGTCGATCAGACGGTGGATCTCTTGCGTGACCTCCGTGACGGTAACGGCCTTTCGATGCAGCAGCGGATGAGGCTCTTTCAGGATTGGTCGAATCACGTTATCGACTCACCTTAAAGGGGATCCACGTCGATGGTGAGGAGACAACCCTTTGGAGTAGGACAGGCCCGAAGGGCGGCCGATAACTCCTCATCCCATGATTTCTCGGATGGCCCTTTGAGGTGGATCTGCCAGCGGTAATGCCGACGCAATCGATAGGGAGTGGCAGGAGCCGGCCCCAACACCTCCACCTCAGGAGGAAGGTGGCTCCTAAAGAGCTCGGCACCTTTAAGAGCGTGGGAATGGGCCTTCTTCTCATTCATGGAGCGAACGGTCCATTGTACCAAACGGGTGAAGGGAGGCAGGCGCAATTGGCGTCGGATATTGATCTCCTGACGGTAGAAGGCGTCGTAGTCGTGGGTTTGGGCGGCCTGAATCGCGTAATGGTGCGGGGTGAAGGTCTGCACAATCACCCGGCCGGGAAGCGCCCCTCGTCCCGCCCGGCCAGCGACTTGAGTGAGGAGGTTAAAGGTTCGTTCGGCCGAGCGGAAAGCGGGCAGGTTGAGGGCGGTATCGGCCGAGATGACGCCCACCAAGGTGACTTTTGGAAAATCCAATCCCTTGGCCACCATCTGCGTGCCAACCAACAGATCGATTTTGTGCTCTTGGAAATCCTTGAGGATTCGTCCGTGGGATCCTCGGGTCTTGGTCGAATCGGTATCCATGCGGGCGATCGCCGCCTCCGGAAACCGTCGGGCCAATTCGCTTTCTACCCGTTCCGTCCCGGTTCCTTGGAACCGGACGTATTGCGAGCGGCAATGGGGACAGACGTCGGGCGCCGCGAGGGTGGCTTCGCAGTAGTGACAAACCAAGAGGCGGCGCACCAGGTGGTAGGTCAAGGCCACCCGACAGGATTTGCACCGAAGGACCTCGCCGCAGCTTCGGCACTGAACGAAGGTAGAGAAGCCGCGGCGGTTTAAGAACAGAATCGCCTGTTGGCGGGCCCCCAAGGTTTCGGCCAAGGCATCCTCCAAAGCTCTCGAAAAGATTTTCCCTTGGTGTTTCAAAGAGAATTCCTCCCGCAGGTCGATCACCTCTACCTTGGGCAGAGGCACCGCTTCGATCCGCTGCCGAAGGGCAAGAAGTTTGAACCGCCTTTTCATGGCGTGGTAAGTCGTTTCCATCGCGGGGGTGGCACTTCCTAATACAACGGGAGCTTGATTCTGTTGGGCTCGGTGGATCGCTACCTCCCGGGCATGGTAGCGGGGGGCGTCCTCCTGTTTATAGGAAGGCTCATGTTCCTCATCCACGACCACGAGGCCCAGGTCCCGAACCGGCGCGAAGACGGCCGATCGGGCTCCCACCACGATCCGGGCAACTCCTCGCCGGATTCGCCACCATTCCCGCAGCCTCTGGCTTTCCAACAGACCGCTGTGGAGGACGGCGACCCGCTGGGACCCAAATCGACCTTGAAAGCGCTCGATGGCCTGGGGCGTCAAGGAGATTTCGGGAACCAGAACGATGCTGGTTCGACCTTGGGCGAGCACCTCTTGGATCGCCTGCAGGTAAACCTCGGTTTTTCCGCTTCCGGTGATTCCGTGAAGAAGAAAGACTTGATGGCGGCGGTCCCCCATGGCGCGGACGATCGTTTTCAAGGCTTGTTCCTGTTCCGAGTTCAACTTTAACGGTTCCGTGGGTGGGAAGGAAGGGACCGGTTCCTCCTCTCGACCCTTCATCGTATGGAGACCTCTGCGCAGAGGTCTCGGCAGCGCCGTCTGAAGCGCTTCGCCCCAACCGGTTTGATAGGTGGAGGCGACCCAACGGGTCAGTTCCAGAAGCTCTGGGTCCAGGACCGGTTCCTCATCCAGAATCTCGTCGATCGCCTTGAGGTGAGGAACCTCCGGACGATTGGGGAACCCGACGATCATCCCTAAGAGTCGTCGGTCGCGAAAAGGGACCCACACCCGTTGGCCGATGGCGACCTTGCGCTTGAACGGTTGGGGGACCCGATAATGAAAGGTGGTCCGAATGGCGAGCGGCACGGCTACCTCTACGTACGCCTTCCCATGAAGGGTCATCACTTCTTGAGCTGTTCTAAGACCTTCTTCAAGTCGGCCCAGGCGGTCGGTTTGGCGGCAGGGTTTCGAAGAAGATAGGCCGGATGAAAGGTCACCACGACCGGAATCCCCTGCCAGTGGTGTGTCTGTTCCCGGAGTTGATGCAAAGGGGCCTGGGATTCCAGCAGGGCCGTGGCGGCGGTCCTGCCTAAGGCGCAGATCACCTTCGGTCGGATGACCCTGAGTTGGGCCATCCAGAAGGGACGGCAAGCCAACATCTCATCCGGTTCTGGAGGACGATTCTGGGGGGGACGACACTTCACGACGTTCGTGATGTAGACTTCGGGTCTGCTTAGCCCCATGGCCTGAATCATCTTCGTGAGCAGCTCTCCCGCCGCGCCGACAAAGGGTCTGCCTTGGAGGTCTTCCTCTCGGCCGGGCCCTTCCCCCACGAAGACGAGGGACGCTTCCAGAGAGCCTTCTCCAAAGACCACCTTTTTTCTATCTTGGCTCAAGCGGCAGGCCCGGCAGCCCAGGGCTCGTTGCCGTACCGGCTCGAGGATCGATGTTTTTGAACCTTGGGGAGGAGAGCTTTTTCTGAGAAAGAGGGTGGTTACCCCAGATTCCTGGGTCCTTTTTAAGAAGGCTTTTGCCCCTCGCACAATCTCTCGGGCCTCGTCAAAGGATTGGTTGGGCATCAAAAGGGGCTAGACTCCATGGCCCAGCGAGCGATCTCAAACGCTGCCTCCGGGAGGCGCACTTCGGCTGCCCGTCGCCGCATCCTTTCCAGTGGTTCACCGTTCTCATAGAGGTTTTCTACCAGGTGCGGGATCTCTTTCAGCTGATGAACCGCCTGAGCCGTTCCCAGGCTCGTGAGGACGCGCAGGTTGCGAGTCTCCTGCCCTGGAATGGCCGGAATCAGAATGAGCGGAAGTCCCTTCGTCATCGCTTCCGCACAGGTCAATCCCCCGGGTTTCGTGATCATGAGATCCGAGGCGTCCATGAGTTCGTCCACGTTGTCGACAAACCCGCAGACCTTTAAGGGATGGGGAACCGTAGGCTTTAGATTCTCCAAGGTTCGAAGGAGAGCTCCATTTTTCCCAGCGACCACCACGATCTGGATTGGTTTTTGGACGCGCTGTAAAACCTGCACCAGAGAGACGACCGGTCCCAGCCCTTCCCCACCGGATCCGATGAGCAGGGTAAACCGTTCGGGCTCAAGTCCCAATCGGTTCTTAAGATTGTTTCGGTCGTTCTTTCCCTTAAACTTGGGGTCCACCGGGATCCCGGTGACCCGAATTCGATCGGAAGGGATGCCCCGAGTCAGGAGCTCCTCCTTCGTCTGAGGGGATCCCACCGCGTAACCGTCCACCCCTGGAGAGATCCAGAGGATGTGTGGGAGGTAATCGGTAATGACGGTGATCAACCGGGACAAGAGGCGACGCGTCCGTTTCAGATGCGCCGCTACCTCCATGGGGAAAAAGTGACTTCCAATCACGACATCCGGCTTGAGGGCAAGGAGGAAAGATTCCAGATCTCTTCCATGGCAGGCGTTGCTGAATCGATGGAGGGCCTGAACCGGCCCCATGAGAGGGCGTGCGTCCGTTAGGTAGTACAGGCCTCCCCAAAGAATGGGGGCCCGTTGAACAAGGTTGAGGTACCCTTGGGTGAAGCACCATCGGTACCAACGGTCGGCCTGGTCTAAGGCGTTTAGAAAGAAGAGCTCGGCTTCCGGCTCCAAGTGATGGAAAGCTACCGCCAAGGCTTGAGCGGCTTTCTCATGGCCGGATCCCGCCGGGACGTGGGTGATCACGATTCTCATGGGTGCCCCAGGATGTACCGGACCGCGCGGTCGAGGTCTTTGACCACCCGGTGGGGGCGAACAGACATGAATCGAGTTGAGGCGTGGGTTTGTTTTCCCGACAGGACTAGAATCGCCCGACAGCCGGCCTTCAAGCCCATCGCGATATCGGCCTCAGCGTCCCCCACCACGAACGATCGCTTGAGGTTGATCCCAAAGCGCTGGGCCGCTTTTTTAAGCAGCCCTGTTTTGGGTTTCCGACAGGAACATCCGGCGTCCGGGCGGTGGAGACAGTAGAAGACCGCGCGGATCTTTCCTCCGGCGGACTCGACTCTTTGGAGCATCCTCTGGGTAATATCGTTCAATTGATTTCGCGTGAGGATGCCACGCCCCACCGCCGACTGATTGGAGACGACGATCACCTTCTTGCCGTGGGCCTTGAGCCTCTGAAGGGCCTCGAGGACGCCTGGAAGGAACCGGAACTGTTTCCAGTCCGTTACAAACCGAGTGGTTGGCGATGCATTGATGACCCCGTCCCGGTCTAGGAAGACCGCTCCCCTTTGGCTTCTCATTCGGGATGAAAGGATCGGATTTTTGTTCTCCAGTAGTTCAAGAGATCTTCAACTGTTTTTCGCAGTGGGATCTGTGTCTTCCAACCGGTCTTCTCATAGAATTTCGTGCAGTCCCCTCGCAATACCGGGACGTCGCTCGGACGGAGTCTGCTTTCATCCACCTGGATGGAGATCGGTTTATCCGTCATTTCCAAAAGGGTCTCAAGGACTTGGCGAACGGAGACATCGGTTCCGGAACAGAGGTTATAAACCTCCCCCGGCTCCCCCTGTTCCAGGGCCAGCCAGTAGCCACGGACGATATCGCGGACATCGCTGAAATCTCGCCGGGCCTGAAGGTTTCCAACGAGGATGACCGGTTCTTGCTGTCCTGCTTCAATCAGGGCAATCTGTTTTGCAAAGTTGGAGGTCGCAAAGACTTCCCCCCGCCGTGGACCGGTGTGGTTAAAGGCACGCGTTCGGACGATCTGCATCCGGTAGCTCTGCGTGTATTGATATCCCAACAGATCCTGGGCCACCTTGGAGACTGCGTAGGGGCTTAAGGGGCGCAGAGGGTTTGTTTCCTTGACGGGGAGCTCGTTCTCCAAAACCAGGCCGTACTCTTCGGAGCTGCCCGCTATTTGAATGCGTGTGGGAAGTCCGCTTTCACGGATGGCCTCCAGGAGATTGATTTGTCCCACGGTATTGGTGCTCATCGTTTCCGAGGGGGCAGACCACGACATGGGGACAAAGGACTGGGCCGCCAGATGGAAGACACGGTCCGGCTTCACCGCGGCGATCACCTGACGAACCGAAGAGGCGTCCCGCAGGTCGCACTCGTACATCTTGATCTTGCCCTTCAGATGTTCGATGTTGTCGGTCTTGCTTCGCCAGCGCTGGGTCCCGAAAACCTCGATGGCGCCTTGTGCCAGGAGAAACTCTGTCAGGTGACTCCCCACAAAACCGGTGATCCCTGTTATGAGGACGCGCATTTAAGACTCCTTATGGTGGATGAGTTCCCAAACCTTTGTCCATTTTATGAAATGGACAAAACTGAACAGCCCGGAAAAAATCAGCCCATGCCTCCCTTCCAGAAACCCCAGCTTCTTGACGTACATCTTCCAGAAAAGCTTGGCTGGTTTAACCATGATTTGATAGCGTAGATCCTTCTCGCAGATGCCGCCTTGGCGCTCAAAGATCTCCAGGGCCTCCAGGGTCGTGTAGCGGTTCTGTCGATCACAGAACTGTTCCAGGGAATGAAAGGGATGGTGTTCGATCGGGGCCTCTAAGACCCCGATGGTTCCATCAACGATGAGGTCATGATGGACCCGTCCCCGGTAGAAGGCCTTGCCCCTTCTAAAGAAATGGAGGGAGTAGTGGTACCACCCGCCATGGCGCATCCGGTGGCCCAGGAAGAAGTTTAACCGGCGAAACCGGTAAGCGGCGTGAGAAGAGCCGTTCTCCAGGATCCGGCCTGCGGCCTGCCGGAACGATTCCGTCACCCGGTCATCCGCATCCAATTGGAGGATCCAATCCTTTGTTGCATGGTCGTTGCCGATGTTTCTCTCTTGGCCGAAGTCCCCTTCAAATCGGTGGGTGATGACCTTGGTCCCATAAGAACGACAAATATCCGGCGTACCGTCTGTGCTTTCTCCATCCACCACAACGATCTCATCCACCCACCGGATCGTCTCCAGGCAATCCCGGATCTGGAGGGCCTCGTTTTTGGTTAGGATAACGGCGGTGACGGTTTGGCGCATGTTTGGCGGGCAAGCCAGTACTTCGAGAAGCTTAAGAATTGGTACATGCCGGCGAGAACGGCCATGATAAAACCCAACAGCCCCTCTTTGTAACCTTCTTTTCCTCTATAGACTCGAAAAAATCGGTCCACGGTTCGCCAAAGCCCCTTGCCTACCCCCATCGATCGGCCGTCCCTCAGCCATTTTTTAGCCTCCAGGGTGGTCTGTCGATTGAGTTTGGCGACGAAGTCCTCCAGATCCCGATAGGAGTAATGGAGGAGGTCGTTTTTTAGACAACCGGTGTCCCCATCGAGGAAGGCCCTCGGGTGGACCTCCACTTCTTCATACCGAAAGCGCCCCTTTCGAAACAACCTCAACTGTGGGCTTGGGTAGAACCCACCGTAGCGTAACCAGTGCCGACCCAGGAAGTTCCGTCGGGGAATCGTGTAGCCGTGGCAGACCGGCGAACCTTCTAAGAGACGGATCATCTCTTCTCGAAGTTCCGGGGTCACCCGTTCATCGGCATCGAGGCTCAAGATCCACTCTTGGGATGCCAAGCCGTAGGCGAAGTTGCGGTGCCTGCCCTCCACATCCATCTTTCGCTGGATGACGCGATCGGTAAACCGCCTGGCAATCGCCACCGTACGATCCGTACTAAAGTCATCCAGGACGATCAGCTCCGCGGCCCATCGGACCGATTCAAGACAGTCGGCGAGGCGCCCCTCTTCATTCTGGGTGATGACGACTACAGAGAGTGGGACAGGGCTTGGCATCGCTTGAGAAGTTCTTCCTCGGAAGGGGTCTCCAGAAGTTGGGCCCGATAGAGCCATCGGAGCCGCCTCAACCAGCCGGACCAGGTGGCATCGTAGCTGACGACGAGGTCAAACGGCTTCTTCCGTTTCAAGAGCAGACGCACGGTCCCTTGGAGTCGCCATCGATTTCCTTGGGTTGGAAGGCGGCTCACCTGCGCATGGGTTAAGATCTCTGAGGACAAGTTCTCGGATGGGGTCAGTAGGGTGAGCCAATGGCCTTGACGGGTGCAGTCCAACAGAACCTTCTGCCAACCGGGCTCGGTGGCGGTCTCCGTCCGCAAGGGCCCTAAGAGGATTCGTAGCCGGCGACCCCACCTTTCTTCAAACCGCTGGCGGTTCTTTTCAAAGGCCTCTTCCCAACCCGCCAGCTCCCTGAAGCTTGCCTTCTCTTCGTGAAACACATAGGCCGCACAGGCCCGTACAGATCGCAGGCCCTTTGCTTGGACCCGTCGGGACAGGTCATCGTCATCAAAGTTGCCCATGCCGAATGATTCGTCCAAAAGGCCGATCCGATCAAACAGCCGGCGTCTCGCCAGCAGGCAGAACCCCAGCGCGGTGGACAGCTCGGTCCATTGTCCGGACTGGGATTGGAGGCTCTTGGCGTACTCACCAGGGGTGAGCCGGCCGGGGGAAAAACCGAGGGAATTGCTGGTGGGATTGACCAGGCCAATGGAGGAATCGGCTTGGGCTACCCGCAGCATCTCGGTGAGCCATCCCGGGGTGACGACGGTGTCGTTGTTTAAAAGGCAGACCCAGGGAGACTGGGAGGCTCGAATCCCTTGGTTCGTCGCCTGGATAAAGCCAAGGTTGGTGGCGTTCCGGATCAGGGTAACCGGTAACCGATTTTGGGTTTGGAAATGTTCGAGATACTCCTCCGTGGGGGGAGAAGATCCGTTGTCGATCAGGATAAGACGGACCGGTTCCGAGGTCGATTCCAGAATGCTGTCAAGACAACGCTGGGTGAGCGCGAGCTTGTTCCAGATGGGGATAACGATATCGCAGACCGTGGCAAAGGTGGTTTCACTCATCCTTGGGTGAGCCCTCGGATCTTAAGTTCCTGGGTCGCCTGCTCGACTCGATCTTCGGCAACCTCTGGTTGGCCCCACTCCACCAGTTGACTTAAGCCGCTTTTTAAGGAGACGGCTGGGTGAAATCCTAGGGTGCTCAGCTTAGAGATGTCGGCCAGACAATGGCGAATATCTCCGGCTCTAAATTGTTGGGTGAGCTGTGGTCGAACGGAAACCCGGAAGAGCTCGATTAAATTCTCAGCCATTTCAAGAATCGTGGTGGGCTGACCGGTCCCCACGTTGAAGACCCCGTAGTCCGCCCGGCGGTTTTCCATGGCGAGGAGATTCGCCTGAACGATGTCTGAGACGTGGATAAAATCGCGGGATTGCCGGCCGTCCTCGAAAATCAAGGGGGGATGCCCATTTTTGATTCGCGAAGAGAAGATGGCGCAGACCCCGGTGTAAGGATTGGAAAGGGACTGCCGAGGTCCGTAGACGTTAAAGTATCGTAAGGCCACCGTTGGAATCGAATAGCTTCTGCCTACGGTGAGGCAGAGCTCTTCCTGGTCTCGCTTGGAGATCGCGTAGACAGAGGTGGGGGAGAGCGGCTTTTCCTCCAAGGTAAGAGAAGGTTCCACCGGCTGACGGCACCGGGGGCAAGTTATCTCCCATTTTCGTTCTTTAAGCTGTAGCTCGGACCGAAGAGAAGGGAAAACCGGTCCGCATCGACCACAGCGGTAGGCCCCCTCCCCGTAGAGGCTCATGGAGCTGGCCACCACCAACTTCTGAATGGGAAAACGCTCCTGGACAATCGTTTCCAAGAGTACCGCCGTTCCCACGACGTTGTTGGAGGTGTACTTCTCGATCTGATACATGGACTGCCCTACCCCCACCGAGGCGGCTTCATGGAAGATGATCTCTCGCTCCTGTAGGGCCTGTCGTAGCAACCGCCGGTCTCGGACATCCCCCCAGAGATATTCCGCCTTGGCGTTAAGGTACGCAGGCCTCTTTCCCCCGTGCACCTGCTCCTCGAGGTTATCCAGGACCCGGACCGAATGGCCCTGCTGCACCAAGGCATCGACCAGATGGGAGCCGATGAACCCCGCCCCTCCGGTAACGAGGATTCTCATCTAGGGGATGATATCAAGCCCATGATAGGGATGCCCTTGCATAACAGAGGGCAAATCATCCGGAGGTTGATACAGGACCCGAGGAAACTTCGGAGGATCCACCGGGTGGATATTCGTCATCTGCCGGTGATTTGGCCACTTAAGCCATACCCTCTCGTACCAGCCGTTGAGAATCTCCTGGGCGTGCGGGAAGGTGGCCAGTTTTTCCCGCATCCTTCCCGAGGAACGGGCGTAGGAGAAGTGGTAGAAGGCCGCCTCTTCCGGTGGGAATTCGTAGATTGGCCCCAGGCTGTTCAAGTCGTTGATTCCCTGGAATCGGAGCCGATGGGGAAATGGGACCTTTAAGAGGCGTCTTACCCGGGTGAGCTTGAAGATGCGACGCGGTCTCCAGGAAAGCCTCTGCGGGGGAATTCGGTACCGGAAGGATCGCCAAAGGGTGTGACATTTCACGATAAAGGTGCCAACCTGCGGCCGTTTCATGAGCATTTCACGGATTCGTTCCAAATGATCCGGACGGTACACCTCATCCCCGTCCACCAGAAAGTAGTAGTCCATTCCTTCCTCGAGACAACGCCTCAGGCCGGCATCTCGGTGTTCCATCTGAGAGGGCCAGGACCCCTTGATGATCTCCAACTTGTCGGGGAACTGTTCCGCCAACTGGTCCACGATCTCCTCGGTGCGGTCGGGAGGATAATCGTGGGCAGAGATCCGGCCGTAGGCCGTGTAGGGGCCATTCCCCAGGCAGAGGATGACCCGATCCGCCATCGGCAGGAGGGAACGGACCGAATAGGCAATGTATTCCTCTTCGTTATAGATGCAGTAGACCGCCGCGATCTTCACTCTTTCTACCTGGGTTAGACAGATCCACGCTGGGGCGGGGCTTTCCACCGACGATCTCCTCCCGAATGAGAAACAGGGGCCGGCTCTTGACCTCCTCAAAGATCACGGCCACGTATTCGGAGAGGGCGGCCAAGACCAGGGATTGGACAAATCCCATCATCCCGATCAAGGCGGTGGTGGTGGCCCACCCGGGCACGGCCAAATGGGTGAAGAGGCGTATCCCGATGGCGGTTAAGCCGATTAAGAAAAGGATTCCCCCGCACAAGAGAGAGAGGAGGCTGGCGTATCGAAGGGGAGTCTTGGAAAAAGAAATGAGCGCGGTTCGGGCCAGTCGGAGAAGGCCTCGCGCCCCCACGCGGCTTCGACCGTGGGCCCGGGCCGGTCGGTCGTAGGTGACCACCGATTGGGTACCCCCTACCCAAGCCCTTAAGCCCGCAAAATAGCGGTCCTTTTCCGGCAGCCGATTCAGGACGTCCACCACCTTCCGGTCCATGAGACAAAAGGTCCCCGCCTGGGCAGGGATGGGGGTTTCGGTGATCTTCTGAAACAGCCAGTAAAAGAAGGAGGTCCCTGCTTTTTTTACCGGATGACCTTCCCTGCTGGTTCGAAGGCCGTAGACGACATCGGCCCCGGAGCGCCATTGCGCGTAGAACTTCGGGATCAACTCCGGCGGATCCTGGAGATCTCCATCCAGAACCACGACCCCCTCTGCCTGGGCTAATGCGACCCCGGCGCTCAGGGCCGCCATGTGTCCGAAGTTCCGAAAGAGACTGACGACCCGGAGTTCTGCAGTTTCTCGGCTGGCGGCCACGAGACGCTGTTGGGTTTCATCGCTGCTTCCGTCGTTGACCACGATAAACTCGAAAGTGACCTTAAGCGAACGGCAGCTTTCCACCACCCGCCGGACCAACTCCGAGACGACCTCTTCTTCGTTGAAGACGGGGACGACCACCGAGAGAACAGGTCGAGGTGAATATTGCTCAATCGACATGATCGGGCTTTCTTCGGGGGACGATCGTCCCGGATTCTCGGCGCAGGAGGGCGATGAGACTGACCCCCCTTCGAAATCCATCCGGCCGCTTTCCTTCCAGCGCGTCGATCAAGACCCTGGTTTCTGCTGAGAAGATTCGGGTGAGCAACCCGTTCAAAATTCGAGGAGGCGTTTTAAAGTCGGTACCGTCTTCTCCAAAGCTTGTTCCCTGCCATCGATTCACCGCGCGAATTCCCCGAATCAGAGGATAAAGCAAAGCGTTGTAGTAAGACAAGAGGGCGACCGTGATGGGCAATCCCTCCCAAAGTTGTTGGAGGCGTCTCTTATCGTAACGCCGATGGTGGCCAAAGGCCACATCGTGTTGGCTCCAAAGTTTGGGATCCGCCGGTACCGTAAGGAGGACGTAACTCGCCGGCGGCATCTTCGAAAGCCACTCGGAGAAAAACCAAAAGTCGTCATCGATGTGCTCCAATACATCCATGAGGAGAAGAAAATCGGCCTGAGAGGCCGCGCCCCCTAAGTCCATCGGTTGAGATCCGAAGACAAACGTGACGTGCCGGAACCTTTCTCTGGCTAGCCCAATGGCTTCTTCCGAGGGGTCCATCCCGATGCATGCGTAGTCGTTCACCAAAGAGGCGATGTTCCCCCCGGTTCCACAACCGATGTCGACCATGACCTTGTCCGTGGAAGGGGGAACCGTTCGGTGGATGAGCTCGGTGACGATTTTTCGCCGGCCGAGAAACCACCAATGGCGTTCCTCCATCTGAGCATGCAAAGCGAATTGAGGCGTTTCATCCGAACTCCACTTTCCGTTGGTAAACCAAAACGGGAAGAGCCTTCGGATCGGATCGAAACCGGTGATAGCCCGGATCGGGACGATTCTGCCAAGGGATGTCCGGTGCGTCAAGAAGAATGGGTCGGTAGCGCCTCTGGATCTCCTGATGGTAGGGGCTGTTGAAGAATTCCAGGGAGATCCGGTCTCGTCGAATGACGATCCAATCGGGGTAAGTCTCGCGCGTAAACTCTCCCAGCCGTCGCAGCGGCTCCACCTTGAGACCCGTATAGAAAATGATCGGCATCTCTTCGTAAGGGGTTTTCACGACCTCCCCCGGCTTAGCGTTGGCCTTGAAGAACTCCACCACCCCATCGATGGGTCCCCGATAGGGATGGGTCAGTTCTCCCAAGAACTCGATGAGAAGAGAACGCACCGGGACCTCCGGATGGGAGAGTTGTTTCTTGACCACTGGAATCTGAGCCGCCAGGATCGAGGAACCGGAATATTGGAGGAGATAAACCCAAGGCAGAAGAAAGATGAGATACCGGAAGTGGCGTTGTTCGGGAATGAAGATGAGGAAGAGGAAGCCCACTCCCAGCAAGCACCCCACGAGGCTCCAAGCCTGGCGGATACGAACCTCGGAATCTCCAAAGAGAGCTCGAGGAGAAGTTTTGGTGAGGGCCAAGAGGAGAGTCCAGAAAACAATGGGAACCACGAAGCGGTTCACCTGACGAAAATAAAATTCCAGGTGATGTCGGATTTCCAGCCCCAAGAAGGCGCGGTGGTGTTGCCCGCTTTGAAGGTAGATCATCCAAGGTACGGTCAGGAAGCCGACCGCCACGAGTAGGGCTAGCCCCCGGTTCAGTTGGGACGCCAAGGGGCGACTTAAGGCAAAGTGGAGTCCCAGAGCAGCCAGGGTGGCCGCGAATACCCCGTGGTCGGTATGGAACAGGAGAGCCAACGCCGCCATCAGCTCCAGGCCGGCCCACCTTCTTTCCCGGAGGAACCGCCAGTAGGCCAACGCGCTCCACAAGGAAAAGAAGACTGTGGGGGCGTAATATCGGCATTGGCGCATATGGAGAAGGAACGGCACGGAGGTTACCAGAAAGAGGCTTACTCCTCGAGCCAAGGAGATGTTTTGAAAGAGCCTTTTTACAACCGCGTAACTTAAAAGTAAGGCCGCCAGACCAAAGAGGGCGAAGGGAAAACGGGCAGAGACGGTGCCTTCTCCAAACAAAGAGAAGGAGGCCGCCGCCAAAACCATCGGCAACCAAGAATGGTAAGTCCAGGCGTACCCTTCCCTCACGGGTAAGGCGGGGTTCACGTAATTTGCACCGTCAAAGGCCTTGGGATATCCGAATTGGAGGGTATGGCGGCCTAAAAGAGCCGTCTCCGCTTCATCCTGCCAGAGTCGGCCGTTACCTAAGTTGGTTAAAAGGAAAAGAGAACCGATCACGAGTAACCCCAGGGCCCAAGGATCCGACTTAAGAAATTTCATCGGCCCTTTCCTTCCCGAAAAGTTGATCGATGGTTTCTAGGACCTCTGCCACGGTTAACCCCTTGAGACAAGCGTTGTCCCAAGGGCACGGGGGGAATCGGAATCCCTGATAGCAAGGTCGACAGGCGAGACCTTTGGCCACGGTGCGATGACCGTTTCCCTGGGGCCCGTAGACCGTGCCGTCCACGGGCCCAAAGATCGTTACAGTCTTCGTTCCCACCGATGCGGCCAGATGCATGGGACCGCTGTCGTTGCCGATGACCAGAGCGCATCGTTTGAGAAGTCCAGCCAGGAGCAGGAGGGAGGGAACCTGGACCGCGAGGATCGCCGCAGAAGGCGAGAGGGTATGGGCAATGGCTTGACAGAGGAAGGCCTCTTCGGAATCTCCCAGCAGTAGGATCCGAGCCCGGTAGCGTTTGGCCACATGGGCGGCCACCTGAGCGAAGCGCTCGGCCGGCCACTGCTTGAAAACCGCCTGTGGCCCCCAACTGGCTCCTCCTCCCGGGACGATGCCGACGATGGAATCGCGGTCGCCGACGTCTTGAGATTTTAGGTACTCGGCCGCTTCCTCCCGGACCGTTTCTGGAAGGTCAAACGAATGACGGATCGAAACCCGCGGCCGGATTCCAAGAGGCGTCAAAAGCTCCAGATAATGGTGGGCCACCGGTTGGTGGTGGAATCCGTTCAGGGGAAAGCGGTCGGTGAGAAATTTCCCCCGTCCGTGGAAGTCAAAACCTATCCTCTTGGGGATCCCGGCCAGCCGGCCGGCCAACCCGTACTGCCATCCGAGCGAAAGGTCCACCAACACGTCGAAGGGCTGCTGTCGGATCGTATCGATGAGTTTCCCCAAATAGCGTAATCCCTCTAAGAGAGATTCACGCCAAAAGGCCCGAAATGTATCCTTTTCAAAAACGTAAACGCGATCGACGAACGGCCAGCCTTCCACCAGCTCGCTGGTTCGTCGGTTACAGAGAAACCCCAGGAAACCGTGGGAATCAAAATCCCGTAAGGCGTGAAGGAGGGGCAGCGTGGCTAGGACATCTCCAATTCCGAAGGGATTCGCGATCAGGATTCGCATAAACTTTCCGAATGGAGGGCTATGTTTTTCCGGCCAGGGCGACGATGTTGGGAGCCAAAGAGCCGATGGACCCCATTCGGAGCCACCGCTCAGGCTTCGCTAACCAGTAGAAGAGGGAACGCCCCAGATGCCGCTTCCAGTCCATAGTCCAAGGAGATGGATACTGGTAATACTGCCCGACGTACTGATGCCAGACCGGTGTCTGGATCGGTTTTCCTATTGTTATTCGAACTATGGAAAAACCGGCTCGCTCCAGCATGCGGACTAATGTCTTATCGGTGTAATGGACAACGTGTTCATAAGAATCCCAGATACCCTGGGTTGGCCTTTTTCCCATGAGCTCGAGGGCCCTTTGTTTATAGAGGTTCCAGCGGCCGTTCGGCACCTTAACATAGAGGATGCCATCGTCCGCCAAGAATCGGTGGACGTCCTTTAAGAAGGGTAATGGCTCACCGATGTGTTCAAGGACATCTGAGAGCGCGATGACGTCGAATGCCCGTTGTTCACATTCGGGAAGCTCATGGAGGAAACAGTTGTAGACGGTAAGGCCAAAATGCTGGACGGCCAGCTTTGAGATGGAGGGTGATGGCTCAACGCCAACAGCGCTCCAGCCTTCTCTCCTAACGTGTCGAAGGAGCATCCCCATGTTGCAACCAACATCTAGAAATCTGCCGGAGGGTTTATAGCGTTTAATGAGCTCTAGCTCTTCGATATAGTTGGGGTCTCGATGGTGAGCAGCTTTTTCCTCGAATATAAGACGGGCCTCGGCGTAATACAGGTCGGGATCTCCCCAGTAGATTTTCTCAGGCGCCTTGATTCTCGGACATGCATAGAGGAGCGAACACGACAGACATCTGGAAATACCAATAGAACCATGCTCGGTATAAATTTGCTTCCGGCGCTCACTCCTACAGAAGGGACACGGGACGGTCACCACTTCCTCGGGTGAATAATGATCCTTCTGGGTTCCGCCCCTGACGTAAGCCTGGGATTCTTCAATGAGTGGCATTCAGCCGGTCCTCCGATGGCCTTGGATGGATAGGCTCTCCTGGACGGCAGCAGTCACTTCTTCAGGCACGGGGGAAAGAAGAAGATGGTGCCCTTCCCCTAGAGGACGCCATCGGGCAAGCAAAGATCCATGGTTGCACGGAGCGACCACAACGGTTGGGGTTCCGACGGCTGCTGCAACGTGAACCGGCCCACTATCGTTTGATACCAGTACGGCGCATTGTTTCAAAAGAGCCGGAAGAATCCCTAGCGGGACTCGGCCGACCAGGTTTATATAACCGGTAGAAAACATGGGTTTCGCTTCATCCATGGAGTGGATGGATTCTGGTCCTCCTATGACGACGATGGTATGCCCGCTTTTCTGAAGCAGACGGGTGACTTCTCCAAAGGATTCCAGCGGCCAGCTTTTTTGAGGGTTGCTTGTCCAGGGATGGATGGCAATGGGGTGATGGCCTAGGGCAATACCACAAGCATTCATGAGCTGTTGGGCTTGACTTTCTTTCTCTGGATCGGTGGGTAGGTGTAAGGTCGATGGGGATGCCGGGATTCCTAAGAGGCGAACCAGTTCGAGATTATAGTTTACCTCATGGTGGTTTCTGAACACCTTGGTATCTGGAATGGACAAGGTCAGTAGAACTCCTAGTTTTCGATGGTAGCCAATCCGGGTGGGAATGCCGGCGAGAAAAGCGGCAACGTGAAATAGTTTGGTGGGATTAAGTATAATGGCACTATCGAACCTTTCCTTTCGCAGACGCCTTGCAACTCGAAAAGCTCCAACCCAACCCTTCCCTTCCTCAGGGGAACACGTCAGGATTCGATCGACGTCCGGATGCCCTTCGATGAGCGGCTCCAGGCCTTGCTGAACCAAGAGGGTGATTTGAGCTTTGGGGAAAGCCTCACGAGCAGCATGGACGGCCGGCAGACTCAAGAGCAATTCCCCCATCCGATCTGTCCGTACGAGCAGGATTCGTGATAGCGTTCGAGGTTCTTTCATGGAGTCCGCATGTTTTCACTCCTCCCTTATCTCTTCGGAACGTAAGATCTGAAGGCTCAAGCCAACCGCTAAGCCGGAGAGAACCCAGAAGAGCGTTGCTTGTCTTAAGGCGTAAAGGTTGGTATCAAAGATAGACTGGACCAGAAATGCGGCTATTCCCGCAACGAGCCCCAGGAGAAATAATCTCAAGTCCGGTGGAGCAGGTTTTCGAAGGGCCTTATTCCACACCATAAAAAGTGAACCCAAAAATAGGAGAAAACTTATTAAGCCGAGCAACCCCGTTTCTGCAGTAATCTGGAGAAGACAGTTATGGGCATAGGCAGGTCCGTTATTCGGAACATCGGCATAGTCGAGGTAATTTGCCATAAAGGTATTCAGTCCATGCCCAAGGAATGGCCTGTCCTGGATCATACGCCATCCCACTTTCCACATAACGTGCCTTTCTTGTAGACCGGCGTCTGAGAAAGCCAACATCTCGAAGAATTGGCCCTTTCTGAAGAATAAGACGGCTGAGCTCATGGCTAACGCAACACTGAGGCCGATTCCTACCATTCTTTTTCGTGAATAGATCAACAGAAGAGAAAGTCCAGCCCACAGACCAATCAGGGCTCCCCTCGAAAGAGTCCAGGCAAGGCATCCCAGAATAAGAAGCCCGCCTAGCCACCCGCTAATCCGAGTCTGTTTGGGACGACTCAGCAGATGAGCAAGCATCACAAGACCCACGACCATCAGAAAGGTGGCGAGGTCATTCGGGTTCTCATAGGGTCCTACCATTCGAGAATAGACCAGCGCTCTATCCCGGATCGGGTCGCGTCCGGCGACCTGCTGTATCACCGCGTAGATCCCAACTAACCAGGCAGCGCCGAGTAAGGCCCGAAGGCTACGAGGAGCTACTGTAGGGTGGTCGGCTATCTCCATCACAATGACAAAAAATAGAAGATACTCGGCTGTTTTTCGAACAAGAGCTTGGATGCTGAGGAAGGGATAGGTGCTGTAAGATACCGACCAGATGCAGACGCCCAGATAGGCGAACAGAGTGAATAAGATGGCCTGATTCGGCACGGATTTTACTAGGAGGGGCTCTTTCCTCCCAGGCCAATGCCATCCGATTAACCATGACACGAGCAGGAGCGGAAAGAGGATCTCGATCCCTGCCTTGGAGAACGGTATAACCCATAGAAGGCTGTAGAGAAGCCCACGAGCTATCCTTTGCATCCGGGGGGGTAAACCGTAGTTATTAACTTTCCCTCTGGGATCTAAATTCTCCCTGCGCAAGAGTACCGACCACCTTCCAACTCAGGCCGTTTTCCTCACAATAGCCCTGAATTTGTTGAACAAGATCTTCGGGTGGTTGGCGTATGGCGATGAGAACTTCCCGAACGCCGAATTCCTGTACGACCTTCCCTAACCCCTGACGAGATCCGATGATCCGAATCCCGTGTATGCTGTCTCCCTGCTTGGTGAGATCGTCATCCAAGAAGCCAACCACCCGATACTTTCCTGAACCGGCTAACTTCAATTGTTGAAGCAGGAGTTCCCCGGTGTCACCGGCTCCGACAATAAGAACGGGAATACCCCCTTGAATGGAAGAGGTGATCCATTCGTTTAAGAGCGGTTCTATGATTCTCGCCCCGCTGACCGCTACGAACAGGAGAAGGCCATCAATAACAAAAACAGCTCGGGAGTACCCCTCAAAGCGCCACAGGTACAGCACGACGAGGGCCGAAAAAACGGACCCAACGATAACCGCTCGAAGTATGTTGGTCAGATCGGGTAGGCTGATGTATCGCCACACTCCTCGATAAAGCCCGCACGAGAAGAAGCAGATCATCTTTACGGCAATGATCCAGGGAAGGGATCTTAAGATGAGAATTTCCAGATCCGGAGTGAGGGTCGCTTCGAACCGCAGCGCATGGGCGATGACATAAGAGGCGCAGATCAGTGCAAAATCCACGCAGACTTCCACGAGTCGCCGTTTATGCATCAGCATCGTTTCGATAAAGGCAACGCGTGATCCCATTACGGACGAAGAAACCCGTGTGTAAACGCGGACCTTGGCGAAGTAAGCTCCGATGACGAAGAGAAGTCCCGTGGCCAATATGGAGATGCCCGTTAGGGCCATGGGCTTTTGTTTGGATAACAGAATACTTATCGCCCCGCAGGAGGCGGTAAAGGCATAGAGGGCGAAAACAACCTGACGGGGGGTCAACCCAAGAATTCCTAACCGGTGGGAGAGGTGATCTGTGCCTCCTTGGAATGGATGCCGACCATTGAGAAGTCTTTGGATGGTCACAAAACAGGTGTCGAAGATCGGCACCGCCAGCAAAAAGGTAGGCAGGGCTAAGATTCCCGCCAGGCGTGCTGGCTGGTGCCAGGTGCCCATCAAGGCGAGCGTCCCCAGACCCAGCCCTAAAACCTGGCTGCCCGTATCTCCCATGAAGATCTTTGCTGGCGGAAGGTTGTATCGAAGAAATCCTAATGTCGCTCCGCCCAAACTCGCAGAGATAAGGGCAACCAACCACTGTTGGGTCTCAAGGGCATGCCAGGCACAAAAGCTTGCCGCAATGACGCCAATCCCACCGGAAAGTCCATCCATGTTGTCCATCAGGTTAAAGGCGTTCATGACAAGAACAAGCCATCCGATGGTCAACGGAATGGTAAGCCATGGGATCACGATGTCGGCTTGGATGCCTGAGACAACGACGAGACACCCTGAAAGAATCTGAACAATCAGTTTCGAATAAGGATGGAGCCTCCGGAGATCGTCTACAAGTCCAGCAAGCAACATGAGCACCCCTCCGAGCATCAGGCCGATCATCCGGGGATCCTTGTGGATTGCCCATCCAACGGCTGCCAAAAAGCCCAAGGCGATTGGAAGGCCGCCGAGACGGGCAACGACTCGGCGACCCCATCGATCTTGAGAGGGACGAGAAACACATCCGATGGAGATGGCAACTGTCCGTACCAAAGGTGTCAGGAGGATGGAAAAGAGGTAGGCTCCACTGCCTATCAACAAGATCTGTAACAGCGATGCGGCCAGCGTCATGTACGCCGAAACAAATGGGTAATCCCGTGTACGGAGGAGTACAGGAATAGACCGAAGCCGATAACCCCAATAAAACGAAAAGGTTCCGCGGAAAATCGGCCGAAACGCCAGAGGGTTTTTTGACTTTCCAATGGATAATAGACGACTAGGCCGTTTGTGAGAGTCCCCTGGCTATCCAGGGAAAAAGCGCGTCGGATTCGAAGGTAGGAATTTCCAAGCCCGTTGTTGTAAAGATCCGTCCGTTCCTGAGGGCTAAGGAGCCGCCTCCAGATGCTGACCTCATCAATGCAGCCGTTCATATAGCCCCCGCCCTCGTGGAAATTGGAGAAACGGCCAATCGTGAACTCGAAAGGGCTGTCGTAGCTGGTTGTCTCCGGTGGCATCGTGGCCGTATCGATGGAGCCATTGTTAACCTGTATGGAGAGGGTATTCGGATCTATCCCACTTGTCTGGTACCAGGCCACGATATAGTACCAAGTTCCAGTAGCAGGAGCACTAGAGTTGTAAGAACCAGTGGCCCAGGAGTTTAAACCGTTGCCTACCGTAAACTCAAAGACGTCCTGGCTGGGGCTGTAGCGTAGTAGATACTCATTAGAATGGGTCTTACTCGAATCTCCTTTGCTGGCGAAAATCATCTCCTCCTTGCTCTCTAAATAAACCCAGGCTGCCACCGTAAAGTCGACGTCCCCCATGCTGAGCTTCGGATTGTCTGGAGTACTGAGATACTGTGCTTCAGTCCGAACAAACTTAGCCGTTTTGCCTACTTTACCATCCACTGAGGTGACGTTGTTATGGTTCACAAGTTGGGTTTCACCATCACCCGGGTGGCTGGCGTCCGAAAGATTGGGCAGTGTCAAGAGCTGTGCCTTCCACGGATTTTCCTGGAAGAACCTGGCCTTCCAGCCTCTGTCTTCTGCGGCAGCGACCCAGACAATTTGGGGGAAGGCTGTTAAGGTGCTGGGCCAACGCCAGCTTTCCTTTCCGGCGGAAGCGACGAGGATAACCTTCTGACGAGCGGCATAGGCCGTCGTTTCCACCAAGCTTTGGGAGGCCCACCAACCTCCAAAGCTTAAGTTGATCATTTGAACTCCCTGCTTGACGGCGTAGGTAATGGCTTCGCAGATGGCTGCGGTCGACAGCCACGGACCGGATCCCACCCGTAACGGTAAGAAGAACAATTCCGTTTCCTCTGTTCCGGTGAGGATGGAAGAGATGACCTCGCTTCCATGAGATTTAAAAGCCCCTTCCCCACGGGGATCGGGGTCCCGTCCGTAAAAATCGTAACCCTGGAAATCATCGATGTAGCCGTTCCCATCATTATCGGTCTGATCGACTGGGATTTCGCCGGCATTCTTCAGCAGCCGATCCGATAAGATGGGCTGCGTCAGATCAAAACCAGAGTCAATCACGGCTATGGAAAATCCTTTGCCGGCCGCTTGTCCAGTGACGATCGCTGATCCTTTGGTATCCACGGTGTGAAAGAAGGCTGTTAACTTGTAGTTCGGCTCAGCGTATACGACGGCCGGATAGGTGCGAAGATGTTCGAGAACCTTCGCCACGGGTATCGACTGATTGAAGCTAACCAAGTAGAGTCCCCAGGGAGCGATTTCGCGCTCAATGGAGATATGGACCTCCTCTGTAATCTTTTTAAGTTGGGATAAGGGCGTTTCCAGATCAAACCTGACTAAGGCCTGCCCCGGCAGAAAATCCGGAGAGGCTTCCTCAATCCTTGCCTCTGCCGGGCAATCCTTCGCGTTTAGGATTTCCATGCAAAGGCAGATTGCGACGAACCAGAATACCCTACGGCTGACCATACACACTGACGTGGATATCGGGTGTGATCCCGTTTATCTCCTTTCGGTAGTAGGCGATGACGTTCTCAAGGATATCGTTGAGTTTCATGGTGGGGGAAAAGCCGACAAAACGGTTTGCCTTCGTAATATCAGGCACTCGCCTCACCATATCTTCGAATCCCTCTTCATAGGCTTTATCGTAGGGGATGTAGGAAATCTGAGACCGGCTTTCGGTCAAGTCGATGACGTGTTTGGCCAGCTGCTCAATGGAAACCTCCTCTTGACTCCCGATGTTGAAGGCCTCTCCTGCCGCCTCGGGTAATTCCATCAGCCTTGCCATCGCGAGAACGGCATCCTTGACGTAGAGAAAACAACGAGACTGTTTCCCGTTTCCATAGATGGTCAAGGGATCTCCTCGTAGGGCCTGCTGGACGAAACGGGGGATCACCATGCCGTAGGCTCCCGTTTGACGGGGACCTACCGTATTGAACAGTCGGACGATCACGGTAGGAATTCCCTTTTCCTTCCAATACGTGTAGGCAAGGATTTCATCAACCGCCTTCGATGTGGAATAAGCCCACCGACTTTTCAAGGGAGAACCCAGTATCCGATCCTCATCCTCTTTGAGAGGTCCATTGGTGTTCTTGCCATAAATCTCTGAGGTAGAGGTGATGAGGACTCGTCTCCGATAGCGGTGGGCCATATCCAGGACAATCTCGCTGCCTCGAATGTTTGTCGTCAATGATTCCAGCGGATGCTTGATGATCAGGTCCACTCCCACGGCCGCTGCCAAATGAAAAACAGCATCGGAGCGCTCCACAAATTTGTCCACGAGACGCTCATCCAGAATAGAGCCCACTACCAGCTGGAAGGAGGGATGTCCCTTGAGTGGGTTGCAGTTTTCGACGCGGCCCGTTGAGAGATTATCGAGAACTACCACCTGATGTCCTTGAGCGATGAGAACCTCGGCCAAATGAGATCCGATAAAACCAGCGCCACCTGTAATGAGTACTCGCACTAACCTTTTCCTCCTAACTGCTCATACAGCGTTGAGATATCCTGTATGAGCCGCTCCTGGTTGAATTCCTTTAGGGCGTAGGAACGGGCCGCTTCCCCCAGCTTCCTTCGGAGGCCGGCATCTGCTGCAACCAACTTCAGCGCGGCGGCCATCCCTTGCGCATCTCCCGGGCGGATGAGTATCCCTCGATCGGTGACTTCGTATCCGCCGCTCGGAATATCCGCCGTGAGAACTCCTTTGCCCTCTAACAAGTCACGAACCCCTCCGACGTCCATTGCGACAACGACACGGCCAGCCGCCATGGCCTCAATAAGACAAACCGGTGTCCCCTCATTCTGTGAGGTGAGACAGACGACGTCCAGGCACTCGTACCAAGTACGGAGATCTTTCTGCCAACCGATGAACCGAACGACCCCTGCGAGATCTCGCCTTCTCACCTCTTCCTCCAATTTTTCTCTCAGAGGCCCATCGCCTACCACGAAAGCCTCTACGGCATGGAGAGGGATCTGCTTGACGAACTGTCCTACCGCTTCAAGGAAGAGGCTTGGGTTCTTAATAGCAACCAGTCTGCCTACCAGGCCGCATCGGAAGACGCAGGAGCCATTCCGGGATGGAATCTTGGCCAAGGCAGACAGATCAATCCCCAGAGAGATCACTTGGACCTGATCCTCTCGACCGATTCCTTTTTCTAGAAGTTCCTGACGTATGGCTGCACTCACTGCGATAAGGCGGTCCGTATAAAGCGACAACCACCGTTCGAGAAAGATAAAAGCCCTTGTCAGCCAGGGATGGAAATAGCCTTCGAGAACATGCCCATGGAACGTGTGGATCAGCACCGCCTTTTTCCCCGATGTTCTCCCGTAACCGATCCGGTTATACAGAATCCCCGCCAGGCGGCCTAGGGTTCCTGATTTGGCCATGTGCGTATGGAGGATATCGGGCCGTTCTTTCCATACAATCAAAACGATTTGAAGCAGAGCAACAGCATCCGCCCAAGGGCGGATCGAGCGGCGAAGGCTCTTGATTTGAATGAGCCGTGTTGGGTGGCCCTTGAACCGCTCACTTAAATCACCTTCTCTCGCATCGGATTCTCCAACCACTAGACACGTGGAGAATCTTTCCGAATCCAGTCCGGCCGACAAAACAGAAGCGTGAACAGCCGGACCCCCAATATTTAAGCGGGTTAAAACCCTGAGGATCTTTATCACGGCTTGGCACATCCATCCGGAAAAACGATTATAGCACTAATCACGCAATCGACCAAGGTCTCCATTAGGATGAAGGTCTAAAGAGTCTTAAGATCTCCATCTTCAGCCGAGGCCAGGGTTTCTGCCGTTGTATCCGGGAAGGATTGACGCCCAACTCAGAGACGGTTTCAAAATAGCGCTCGTAGGCGATGCCGTTGATCTGAAGCCCTTTGGCAGCGGCTCGGATGAGCTGAGGATCTCTCTGAAGTTCTTCCCAATGGGCTAACTGACCCCGTTCGTTGGTAAAAAAAATCCCGTTGGCTACATCAAAAAGGATTACCTTTTCTTCCCCTACCTGAACGACTGCCACAATGATCTGGTGTGAGAGTCCTTTGGCCTTCAAGATGGTTGAGCCTGTAGGGAAGCCACCATAACTTGCGAGCAGTGCGAAAGCCTCGGTCCTTTGATCGGGCGCTCCATATCCCCGGATGAGGACGTTGAGGATGTGGTCGTCTACAATGGGGAAATTGCCCGGGATCGGGCGTACGTTCTTCACCGTCCAGAAGAAAAGCTTCTCCAGTCTCTCTTGATCCGTGGTCGCCCCCTGCGTGATCTCTTGTGCTAAACGTCGGGCCTGGAGGTCGCGACTTACGAAATGGATGGCCTTCTCATACAGGGGAATTTCCTTACTCGACCAAACGAAATCTATCCCTGAGCGCGTTGTCACGGGCCAGCTCAGGATTAAAGTTCCTGTCACGACGACAAGCGTTGCACCAATTCCCCAGTGAACCGAGCTCAATTTTTTCAACGAAGTGCCCTTTTTTGTCTCATGAACCAAATTCCGGAAAGTCGACCTCTTATCCACCCTAGGCTTATGGCAGCGAACAAGAGCAGGACCGGTTCTACCAGCCACCGGTGACGGCCATCCACGTAGTAAAGGCTTTGATAGGCGGCGATCGAGGATGCGTAAGCCAGAAGAAGAAGTAACGGTGTGTTCCTCCACTGTCGGCGTAAACGCCAAAATCCCGCCAGGATCAGGGTTCCTACAACGCTATAGTACCACCGGTACCAGCGGGAATAGGGAGGAGGATATTTCAAGCCGGCTTGTGGGGCGAACCACCAAAAGGTCTTCAGCTTCTTCCCATAGAGGCGGAGGGTCGAAAGCGGGTGGTCTTGGATAAATCTCCAAGCCTCTTGTTGGAACAACCGACTTTGGCCACCCTCGTCCAACTGGGAGAGCTGGCGGTAAAATGCCGGCGAGGCCGTGCTCAATACCGTCCTACCATCGGGTAGGTGAGCGGATCCGGATGCAAGGGGGTTGTTTCCCTGCCAGAAAGATTGGCTGGCCGAGGTGATAACGATGGGAAAGCGGTGGAGACGCAAGGCATTGCGGATAAGCCACGGGGTTACCAGGACGCCGGTAGTAAATCCCATTAGCCCCAAGAGTGCCAGAGTTTTCTGAGGCCGATCTCGAAATTCCCAGTAAAACCATCCGGTGGCCAATAGCAGAAAAGGGATGATGGTTCCTCTGGACAGGAGGGCAAAGCCGCTTGCGAGTCCAACGTGAAGAGCCATGACGCCCGTAGGTTCTTGCCGGAAACGCAACCAGGCCCATAAGACCCAGAGAAAAGCAAAGTGATCCAACGTCAGGGTATGGAGAAGACTCGAATAAAAAATTAAGGGAGGATGAAACGCCACCAACCAAGCTCCCGCGTCTGCCGCGTTGGGATGGGCTGGGAAAACGTGATTTCCAATGGCGCGCACCTGAAGACAGGCGGCGGCGCTGATCAGACACTGGAGGATCAGCAAGGCAACCTGATGATGATGGGTCAGGGCGTAGACGGCGGCACAGAAGAGGGGATAGGCGGGCAATAAGAAGGCACGGTAAGGTACACCGAGATGCTCAATGACAAACCCCTGCCCGGCTAGGAGGTTATTGGCGATGATCTCCATTTCTAAGGGAGTTGGATTGAAAAAATGCCCCAGCTGCCAGCCGACGACTAGTCGAATCGCAAAAGCTGTCAGGAAAAGAACAACGGTCTGTGTAACGGTGGACTTCGCTTGAGCGGGGATTGGATTCATGGGTGTGCGGCACGCAAGAGGGAACGCATCCGATGAACGTAGGTATGTTCCTTTAAAACTCTGGCCCTGCCCCGTTGCGCGATGCGCGCCCGCTCATCGGGGTGGCGAAGGTAATATTCCGCCAAATCCTTGGCTTCTTCAGGAGAATGGTAGGCGGCAATCTCCTGCTGGGGTTCGAGCAGCTCCTCCATTCCGGGAACGGCATCCATCAGTTGGAAAGCTCCCGTTGCCAACACCTCGAAGGTACGCAGATTCAAGCCGGCCTCATGGGTTTGATCGGAATGGATGTTCAGGCAGATTTTCGCGGCGCTGTAAATTCTGGCTGCGACGGTATCGGGGATGAAGCGTGAACTGCGGACAATCAACCGCTGTGCGGGAAGGAGCAATCTGCGTGCCTCACCGCTGGTCCAGCCCCGCCCCCAGATGCTCAGGTCGAGATCGCAGAGGGCCCGAGCCATCTCAGCGCGCTTGGGATAATACCACGCGACCAAGGCGACGTCACAAGCGTAGCGCTTCTTTTCCATTCGACTTAATACCTGAGGTCGGTAGATGTTTTCATCGCTGGCACAGGGTAGAAACTGGACATTGGGAGCACCTTCTGCACGGAGTCTGGCCATGTACGATCGATCGAAGATGAAGAAGATATCGTAGAGGGGTAAAAGGTCCTTCACCGGTTTTCGGAACGGGTCGTCGAGCCACCAAGTCAATAAGGGGCATCGAGCCAGGGCCTTCATCGACTGAACGACGTTTACCGAGAGGGAATGTCCCCAGAGGACCAGGATAAGATTGGGTCGTATCTTCGCAACGGTTCGAAGGAGCCTTTGGTCTCGAGCTTCATGCCAGTGGGATCTCCAGCGGTCAAGCCACTCGGTCAGTCCCGGAAGGGTAGGGGCGAGGGATCGAGCCCTGCGAAGCGTGAACCTGTCTAACGACAAACTCGTGGAGTAAAAGACTGAAACCGACTGCCCCAACCGCTCGAGTGCCCGCGTGGTGTAGGTCGCCCACGGCATAAACAACGATGGAGCGATAAGCAATATGCGCATAAGGAGAAACTATGAGGCCGCGCCGACTGAGGCGTGGCCGGGGGTTGAACCCTTTGGCATAAGCGGGTGGCCCCTACGAGGGAAAAGGTCAGAGGTTATTAGAAAATCGTATAACGTGCTACAGGGGTTAACCTCCGAGGAATAATAGAGACGTTCCAGCAGGTCTGGCCAGCGGTTCTTTCGTTCAAGGACCCCTCCCTCTTCCTGGATGCATTTCGATAGGGCCCAGCGCAGGCTTTCTGCATCCTGGAAAAAGAACACACCCTCTTCGATGTCCCACATGGGCGACTGATCGTAATGCCTAGCGGTGTCGTAGACAATCGGCATACTGCCGAAGGCGATGGCTTCTATTCCCACCGAGGTCGTGCCCGTAATGGTGGCTCGCGATGCGCTCCATAGATTGGAAGACCACGACTCGACCATGCCGTAGCGATGGAATCCTTGCCTTGCTGCAATCGTCGCTGCCTCTCGACGGACCGGACAGAGGGGATGATCCTTGATGAGAAAAAACGTTTTCGGAAACGCCTTTCCGGCCTCGAAGGCAAGCCTCAGGATGGCCACTGAATCGGTGCGAAGAAAGGTTGTTGCGATCAACACCGGCAGGCATCCCTTTGGGAGGTCGATGTCCCACTGTTTTAGACCATCTTCGAACTGGTGGCCTTGCCTGGCCAGGTGCCGGGGATGTCCTAGGCGAACCGGTCCAGTGAGTACCACTCGCTTCGGGGCCAGCCGTTCCTGCAGAATGTTCAGCGTCGTCTTCCCATTGACAGCAATCAAATCAGGCAGTGGTGCTAATCGCGGATTCCGGTCACCACCATTTTGACGAATCTGGCCCCGGGGAAATCGGTAACCCAGGTGATTCTGACCGGTCAGACCCGTCTGCAGGCCAATGACCGGAACGCTTGGCTGAGCAGATTTTAACCCGGCCGTGAAGGCTCTTTCCGTTGGTTGATATTCGAACGGGATGGTCATACAGCCGATGTTTCCCAACCGCGCGGCTAACCGACGGATGGCCTCTGCCGCACATAAATTAAAGGGGATCTCGGGACTCTGAATATCGTGCTCTATTTCCCTCATCAGTAAAGGGCCGACTTCAATGCCCCTGAAGTGAGCCGTCCGTTTTCGGCCTCTACGCCAGGATTGATAGGACCGTCTGCAGCTGTTGCCAAAACAGAAGCGCAACAGCTCCAGAAAGGTTAATTGGGATTCGAGCAGAATGATCCTGGACTTGGTCATCTGACGACGCATCTGCCTTGACAGGAAAAGGATTTTGCCGGCATGGGTCATGGTCGTCGCCGCAAATACGGGGGGGTATCCATGGTCTTCCAGAAACTTCGGCCACTCACCAAACGATCGGTTGTGCCACTGTCCTGGCTGACGGAATTCCCACATCGATGGAAACAGCGTACAAAACAAGGCCCAGGACCGGGCAGGCGGTGGGACCCCACCGGCAGAGCCCGGTGCACCTTGCTCTGGCCCGGTTGGGGCGACATCCCGAGCAACCACCTTGCCTATGCCGGTGAGTCGCAGAACAACCCATCGTAAACATTGTTGCAGGCCAAACCACCATCGCCTGAGCCATGGGAACTGGCTTAAGGATTGGCGCAGTGTTCGCCGTCGTTTAGCCCGAATCACCCCGTCCAGCCGCGCGTTATAACGCTGGGCAAGCTGACGAATCGCTGGCACAACTGCAAGATCATCGGTTAAGAGCGTTACCCGCTTAGGTCGATGCTCAGCCAATACTTGATCGATGATCTGTAACCGGTAAAGAAGATGAATCAGGGGGGTACGCATCGGACTCATCTCAGAGATCGGCATGAGCCACCAAACGCCAATTTGACCCCGCCAGGTCCAAAGATCCCAAAGGCCATTTTCCCTGACGAATCGGTCGAGAAAGGGAGGGTACTCTTGGCGTATTCGCCGGCGTGCTTCTTGTGCATAAGGAGTGGGTGAGATCCATCGCGCTCTGTCTCCAATCTCTTGAGGGATACCGTCACCCGCTTCCAAGGACGAAAATTCCAACCATTGGACGGTGCATCCGTCTCTTTGCAGGGCCTGGAGGGTACGAAGGCGACTTCGTTTCGACTGCGCTTGCTCTGTCAAGCCGATAAAGAGAATTTCTTCCCCGATTTTCATTGTGGGTCTGACGAGGGAGGGGATGTCTGGGGGGAAAGGCTGTTCATCTGCTCATGTATTTCCTCCAGACAATCCAGCAATCCTTGCCCCATATCCAGGTAATAGTGGCTGACCAGCTTCTTCGCGATTTGAGGCCGAAAGGTATACGGAGTGACGGTATAGTGCGGGCTTTTGCCTTCCCTCTGTTGCGCAGGGTCGATGGGGCGAAACTCCACAAGGACATCTGACCCGACGATCTCTCGGATCATCTCCAGCAGATCTCGAACACGCAACGGATGATGACCGGTTAAAACCACGTGTTCGTTCCGAAACGCAGGTTCAAGAACTTGCACGCTGGCACGAGATACATCGGCAACGTGGACGTACTCTCGCAGCTCATCGCCGGTACCCTGGAGGACCATGCGTCGGTCTCTTAAGGCCTGGATTAAATACTGTCGCACCCCATTGTCACTATCGGCTCGTCTTCCATAGATAGATCCGTAACGCAGAATCGTGTAATCGAGGCCAAACCATCGTTGGTACTCTTCCACGTAGAGTTCACAAGCTTGCTTGCTTGCCCGATAAAATCCGCCCGAATGTCCAGAGACATAGATCGTGCTGGCAAAGATGTATCTTTTCAGAGACGCGCGACGCGCCTCTTCCAAAAGAATGGCATTGCCCAAGATATTGTTCCGGACCGTCTCAACGGGATGTTCCTGTGCCTGATCGAGATCGGCAAGGCCTGCAAAATTGTAGGCGACCTCTTGTTTCTCCAGGATTCGCCGGACGGCTGCAGCATCCAGGATATCCCCCTGGACAAACCTTTGTCCCTGCCTCAAATAGGGAGAAGGCCTTAGGTCATAGATCGTCACTTCATGGCCTGCCTCCAAGAGTGCATCCGCTACATGACTTCCGAGGAAGCCGGACCCGCCAAACACAACCGCTTTCATTGTTCTGCTGCCTTCACGACTTGTCCCGTGTTCTCCAAGGCTGGTTTGACTCCGTGGGCTTTTAACCAGAACTCCACCAATGGAATCTGCCATTCGTAGTCCACATCGAGGCCCCCCCATTGCCTGAGCGGCCAAATTTTCTGTCCCATCCATCTTTGCGGGAGCAACCCGCTCTTTAGATTTTCGAGGCAGCGTGGCCTGACGACAGACACTCCCATGTCTGCAAAATAGACATCCCCTTGCGAATCCCTGTCACAGCTTAAAGTGGTCGGATCTCCCCAGGCCTCAAACGGTACGAATGGATGGAGCAAACCGTCGGAGCCTAGTCGGCGTGCTCGGGGTGGACTCCACATGTTATAGACCGACACCGATACCGCAGAATCAATCTCTGGGCGTTTTCTAAGGACATCCACTCCTTCATCAATTAATGCCGAGGTAACCGTCGGGGCGTTGCAGAACAATAACACCATCAGCTCCAGATGCTTCCCCTCAGCCATCAGCTCATTACGGATGATCTGGTAACCGTGGACAAAGGCCTCTTCGCCTAGAGCTTCTTGAGTAGCCAGATGAGGTGGTCGATCGAGGATTCGTGCGCCGTATTGAATCCCAATCGCCTTGATGAGGTCAGAATCCGTGGACACAAAAACGCGATCTACGCTCCGGGCCCCTTGTGATGCCAGCAGAGGATAAACCATAAGGGGGCGGCCAAGGATGGGAGTGAGATTCTTTCCCGGAAACCCCCTGCTTCCTTCCCGGCCTATAAGGAGCGCACAGATCATAGCTCTCATCCTTCTTCGGAAAGCGACCGCGCTAACCCGATCGAGAAAGCCTCCATCAAATCGGGAGGGCCAAGCGTGACTCGGATGCAGTTGGCCAAACAAGGGGAATCAAAAGGCCCTTTAACCAAATAGCCGTGATAACGGAGTCTTTCTACTAATTGCGATGGGTCACAGCGGCCTGCAACGCGCAGCAGCATGAAGTTCGTGTGGGTGGGCAGAGGAATCAACCCTAAGGCCTGGGCCCGTTTCGCCAGCCATTGTCCACCTGCTTCGACTTGGGCGACATAGTCGTCCATGATCTGAGGCTGCTTGAGGAGTTGACCTAGGCACATAATGGCTATGCTGTTGATATCATGGACTGACCGTACCTTAGAAAGATGGCTCATGACTTCAGGGTGTCCAGCAGAAAAGCCGATCCGTAGGCCTGCCAGTCCGGCTGCCTTGGAGAAAGACCGGATCGCCACCAGATGAGGGAATCGTTTAATCCAGGGAAGTATCGTGGTACGAGAGAATGGATAGTAGGCTTCATCAACCACCAGCAAGGCTCCTACCGAGGCTGTCCGATCAGCTAACTGAAGCAGAACATCTTCCCCTAAGAGAGTTGCCGTTGGCTGGTTCGGGTTAGCGATCATGACCAAACGGACTCCTTCTGACACGCTACGGACCAATTGCTCGCCGTCCAGTACAAGGCTTTCGTTAAAGGAGATCTTCCGAGCCTTTGCATGAAACATCTGTGCATAAACCTCGTACATCGCGTAACTGGGATCCAGCATCACCACGGTATCCCCTGGCTGGACGTAGGCTTGATAAAGGGCCTTAATGGCGGCATCGGATCCTGCCGTTAAGAGAAGCTGCTCTTCTGGGATGCCAAGCCATGCGCTCAACTGTTGGTAAAGCCCATGGGTGACGGGGTAATGGGTAAGCAACCGACTATGAAAGGATTGGCGCAGGGCGGTCATGAACTGTTCGGGTAACGGCTGCTGTCGCTCATTTCGATTCAGCCGGATGAGATTCTCCTGGGCACTTGGCTCCGGAGTCCGGTACAGCCCACTTAATCCAGGTACCGGCAGTGGGAGGGTCTTGGGACTCTCCACCGGAACGGGACCGGTTTCTGAGAACTTTGTGGCAACAGAAAAGATGGTATCGCAAAGCCAACGGGTTTTCAGACATCGGGCATATTCTTGATCGAGTTTCCAGTCGAATAGGTGGCTGTACTTGCCTTTCCCTCCCGGCTGTCCGGTGAGGAGCCAATGGATGTGATTGGAAAGATCGTAACGTTGCTCGGGAAACATTTTAAAACGAAAACCGGCCTGTTCCAAAACCCTGGCTAGCGTCCTGTGCGAGTAGTTGAAATAATGGGCCTTCTGCCAATAGAACCGGTCGAAACTTTCCAGTTGGTAGAATCGCACTAAGGCGTCGTCTACGTTGGGCACTTCCATCGCCAACAGTCCCCCAGGCTGAAGCATATCGCGGAATTTGGCCAAACTTCTAACCGGTCTCTGCAGATGCTCGATCACATAGTAGGCCAGGATGAGATCAAAGCGTTCTTTCGCCACCTCATAAAGATTCGAAACCGTCCGGATTCCCCGCCGATTGGCGTAATCCGCATAAAGCTTACCAGGTTCCACGCCAGTAATCGATGCCACGTAAGGCTCGACGGCAGCCAGCAGGAAACCGGTTGAACTTCCAATCTCAAGGACTCGCATGCTTGAACGCAGGTACGGCTGCAAGTGAACCAAACGGCGTTTTGCCTCCGCTTGGTTTTTCTTGAAGTGCTCTTCGGGCTCTGTCTCGCCAGGTCCTCCCCTCTCCTTCATGTAGTGCGCAAATTCAGCGCTGTAGAACTGCTTCTCCTCCTCTTCCATCATGGTCGGATGAATGAAGACAATCTCACAGGCGCTGCATCGACAGACAAAGGACCCGGGCATTCCCCAGACGGTATCGGCGATGCGATAGCGTGTTCCCCCATCTTGACAGAGCGAACATGGGATATCGACCTTGGGAGCCGTGTTGCTCCAGTTGGGCATCGTTAGGAACCCTTCCTCGCCGGCTCAAGCCGCGAGATAGGCGCCTGAGAGAGGAGCTCCTGAGGATTGATCGGCCTTTTTTGACTAGTACAGAGACGAGCCGCCTCCAGGACAGCCAAGGTTCGAAGATTGTCCCAGGCGGGAGAGATGAGGGGCTCTGCTTGGGTTATCGCCGCATAAAAATTTCGCAATAGGGCCAGGTCCGAAAGATCGTATTGACCATTCCGGTCTCGGATCCTGACCTCTGAGGTCAAATCCACCGGCTTCTCATCGCCAGACCGCGAGAGATGAAGCGGCGGCTCACTGTATTCGCTTTCGTTAAACAAGGTTCCCAGCTCTCCCTCCACCTGGAGGCTCTCCAGAGGTAGATGGCCATTTCGAGAAGAGAGTGTGGCCACGTAGCTTATCCCTACCCCTGCCTCTGTCTCCATCCAGAGCTGCATGCTGGAAGGGTATCGATAGCGACTCCAGATTGGCCGAAACGCGTGACCCTCCACCTGAATAATCTCCTGACCGAGGATGTATCGAAACAGGTCGAAGTGATGGATGGACATAGAAAACAGCAAGGGATCCGGTTCTTCAAACAGGTATCCTGGTAGATGGGACAGCTCTCGGTTGCGCAGATACCGAAAGAAGATGTGGGAGACCTGACCGATGGCCTCCTCCGCAATCGCTTTTCGCAGCGCCTGGCCTACCGATTTTACTCGCCAATTCTGAACCACACCCAACACCCGGTGGCTTCGTTCAGCCAGTTGAGCCAAGCGAGCGCCATCCGAGAGATTTGTCACGAACGGCTTCTCCACCAGAACGTGGCAATTGGCCCGCAACCCTGCTTCTACGGTCGCGCCATGAGCATCGTTGGTGTTGCAAACGATCAATACATCCGGCTGGGTCTTTCTTAATAGATCATCCAGGTCACCGTATCTCTCTTGAGAGGAGATCAGTTCCATGGCCTGAGCGCGATCCAGCTCTTTCGGGTTGATATCCTGCACGCCTACCAAAATGAAACTGTCCGTTTGGCGTAGATGCCGCTGCCAGGCCGTTCGACTTCGGTTTCCCGAACCGGAAATGGCGACTCGCAACTGGGTCATAAAGCAAACTTCTGGTGTGTGCGGGCCCAGTTCACCATTCGGCAGATGCCATCCCGGAGAGGGACCCGCGGTTCCCAGCCCAACCCCTTCCGGATAGCTCGGATATCGGCGAAAATAACCTCCTGGTCTCCAGGCGTCGCCTCTATTTGTCTGATCGGATAATCTTCATGGAGTCCCATGGCCATGAGCAGTTCGGCAATTAAGGCGCGAACCGAAGTCCGACAGCCGCCGGCCACGTTCAAGACGCCTTTTGCCGGTCCTTCAAGCGCCATCTCCCAGGCGGTGACGACATCCTCTACATAAACGAAATCACGTATTCGATCCAAGGAACCCTTCACGATCAAGGGTTCCTGTTTGAGCAGATAGGCCAGATAGATGCTGACCATCCCCTGCTTCTGATCTTCTAGGTTTTGGCCAGGGCCGTAGACGCTGAACATGCGCAAGGAACATGTTCGCAATCTTTGGGCGGTGACGACTCGCAGGATCTGTTCAGCGCTGTGTTTCGATGCGCCGTAGTAAGATATCGGTCTTGGGTGGGTCACCTCTGAAACAGGTTGATCGCCCACGAGCCCGTAAACGGCCATAGAGCTGGCGTGCAGGAACGTGGGGATACCCTGTTCGATGGACCAAAGGGCCAAAGAAAGTGTCGAGCGAGCATTGGCATCGAAGTCATCCAAGGGATCTTCAAAGGATTTTTCGCCAGAGGATTGGCCCGCCAGGTGACAGACAGCCTTGTAAGGCCCACGGGGTAGTTCATGGGTGGAATCGGGCCTTCTCAGATCAACCTTAAGAAACTCTGCTTCCGGTGGAACGTTCTCTTTCGAGCCCGTGGAAAGATTATCTACGATGGTGACGGAGTAGCCTTTCAAGATCAGTCGCCGTGCCAGATGGGATCCAATAAACCCCGCCCCTCCCGTGACCAAAATACGTCCTCGCATTATGGGGTTCCTTTCACTCCATGTCCTTGATCGACAAGAGGTCCCCGACGGTTTTCCCTTTGGGGTACTCAACGTTATCCAGATGAACCTGAGCCAGGATATCGTTAGGCAAATCCATTAGGGTATCCGTCTTGCCCGAAGGCGTATCTCCCTTGCCGAGATAAACCACACAGTAACAGACCGACTTTACGGGCAAAATGGCAGATTCAGGTGGCTTCCCATAGTAACCGATAGCGACCAGGGTGCGAGGTCTTGGTTCCAACCCGTTATGGAGGAATTCAAATATGGCCTGAGGGTTGCTCAAGACGTAAGGGACGACGGTCTGGCCTTCATGGATCGGATCCGCTGTTGGAAACCGCTTCTTCAACACCATGTGCGATGTCGATAGTTCGTATTGATAGGGAACCGATACAAGACGAGGCAGGTCAAGGACACAACCCTTGGCGGCTACACGGTATAGTTCCTGGACGATCCTTTGATAATTCGGGTTATGGTTCAGCACCCCTGTGCACACCGCCAGATCAAAGCTTCCATCCGGGAAGGGTAAATGGGAGCCATCGTTAACTTCAAACTGTACCGACGGATAAAAGGACCTGGCCTTCCGGATCATTTCGGGTGAGACATCAAGCCCCACATAGCGAATCCTCCGATTTAGAGTTTGGAGAAGGCTTAGGAATCCTCCTGCTGCGCAACCGAAATCCAGGATGCTGGCGCAGTTTTTAAGGGCCGGCATGAGGAGTGCGCGCTCTGAGTCGTAAAGGTCACCGACGTTTCGGCGCTCCTTCGCATAGTATTCGACGATATTCGATTGAGACCAGGCGGTGAAATTGTTCTCAGCCTGTGAAACGGGATTCATAGGCTTGTCATCCATTCCGGTGAAATAAAACATTGGAAGCTCCCTTAAATTGCGGATGAAGATGTCCGTACCGGTAAGGGTAGCAGGCTGCTTCTTTAAAACCCCGATCCGACAAGAAGGTTCGAACCAAAGAAGATTGAGGATGGGCCTCGTCCAATTCTACTAAAAGGCTCTTTACGCTCCGGAGGCTCCCTTCGGCGCCCTGAAGGATAATCAACTCGGTTCCATCCACATCCAGCTTTAGGTGAGTTGGGGCGGGCAGCTTAAATTGCTCAACGAGGGTATCCAGGTCAAACGTTAATACAGCCGCGCTCGCGGCAGGATGAAAATCCCTGCCCCGGTAATCCTTCGCCTCGCCCAAGGCATGCAGGGCGCCTCCCGGCGTCAGATTCGCGTAATGAAAAGTGTCCAAACCTGTGGTGTTGGCCAAGGCAACGGGCAATGGCGTTACCCATCGTTCGAATCCGTTTAACGTCAGATTCGAGAGTAAACGGGCAAAATTGAATGCACTCGGTTCAATCGCCACAACCCGGACGAGTTCCTTCCAGTAAGAAGCGGCCACCAGCGTGTAGGTTCCCACGTTTGCGCCGATGTCGTAGAAGACATCCCCCTTTTCCATCTCGCGTTCAATCCAGGCGACCATCTCCGGTTCCTTGCGACAGGCATGTAACCGAGTGTGGTATTCCACTTCCGAGGAAACCCCTAATCGGATGGCGTGTCGATCGTAATCGAGCAGCCCGATGACTTGTCCCGGAAGGCCCAGCCGAAAATGAAGCTTGGCAGAAACACGTCTTAGATACCTGGAGATCGCTTCCACCATCGGTTTCCTAGACACCCGTCGCTCTGCAGGGCTATTTCTTCTGTGAGCCTTTTCGTCCAGTCATCCAGCCAGTTTTTCTTTTCACGCGCGTAGCGATCCACAAAAATGCTTCGGGCCTGTTGGATCTCTTGGCCTCTCCACCACAGCTCGGGGTCATGACAAATCGCCTTGACCTTGACCGCTGCCTCTTCAGGTGAATTCCACAGGATACCAGCGCGACGGAGTTCTTCGAAATAAGGAACGGCTTCATCTCGTATCTCCCACCTCTGAGGATCCCAGAACATCACTGTCGGAACATTCGCTGCCAAGATTTCTAAAAGGGGAGTGGATAAATGGTCAACGACAACGAGACGGCTTTTCCGAAGGCTCCGACAAAACGGAGTGCCATTGCCGTCCCAACGCAATTCGGGAAACTCTGTGGAGTACCACTCTCGGAGCTTGTGCCCAAAGTGATGCCGATGGGGCCGAAAAAGGATAAGCGCACGCAGCGGATTGGGAAGCGCTCTTAAAAAACGAAGTTGCCAATCAAAATATTCCTGGAGCTGTGTTCCTTGGGGCGAAGAGTAGAAGCGGTAGAGATATCGAGGATTGGTTGTGGCAACAAAAAGGACACCCCGCATCTTCTGAGGATCCCGATGGCCCAGCCGATTCGTCAAGGAAGAAATTTGGAGAGAAGGTACGTTCTGCAGGTGTCCCTTCTTCTGATCGGCCCATCCCCATACGAGAAAAGAGTCCGATACACAGCGCTCATGTTGTTCCATCGGGGCCGCACGGTAGATCCCGTATCCGCCTCCATGTTGAACAGCGACCAACCGGCGTCCTTTTAGCTGGGCCTCCGCGGCCAGGAATTTGAACGGTTCGTTAAAATACCAGCCGTTTCCCGATACAATTACAGACGGAATTCTAGGGTTTTTTCTAAGCAGCTCCTTATGGGCTTGATGGAATCCTTCACAATAGAGGGTCGGGAAATTCTTTGGCAGGGAGTTCACAAAGACAGATTCGAACCCGTTGACTGTAGGAAGTGCGGCAAGCCCATTCCGGCGGTGGTCAAAGATCGGGTTCCACGTGGTCTGGGTCCATCCACCCCTTGGCTTTAAGGGCAGGGCTCGCAGGCCACTGCGCCAGGCCAGGGTCCATGCCGTGATGCTGGAAACAGCGAGGTCACAAAGAGCGACCTCACATCGGCGACTCAAGAGTCCTTGGGCAACGTCCTCTAGCTGGTCAAGGCTCCGCCGGACTGCAACCTTTACCCAACCGGATCCAGCGGCTCTCAGCGTGGGCTTTTTCTTCACGGCCCAGTCGGGTTGCAGCTTTTGAGCTGGAAAGAAAAGCCCCATGGCTTGGAACAATTGAGAAAAGATCTGAAGATTATACGGATCCTCCCGGATGGAATCGATGTACTCCGATGTGTCCTGGGGGACATGGAACGATTGAGGGTCCAAAACAATCGTCTGCCATTTTGGATATTTATCGTAGGCCTCTAGGAGATGCATGTACCTATCGTAGGCAGCGTGAAGATAGTGAAAGAGCCATGGCCCTACGAGTATCCGCCAATACCGACGATTAAAGCTCACTTGATGAACCCCGTTCAAGTAATCGCTCAAGTCAACCAGCATACGCTCATAGCATTCCTCGAGATAGCGGGTCGCGTGGAGGTGCCGGCTTCGATCATCCCAAGGGCTTGGCATCACCCGATACCGAAGAGGGTTCCACTCCGAGCGCCTGTCGTATCGAAGACACCAAGAACCCAGGAAGAGGATTTCTTGGTTCTTATCCCAGAATTGGCTCAGCGCGGTTGTTGCCAGAAACATCCACCCTCCTCCCGTACGTCATTCTCCTCGTCAACCGCTGGATTCCTCCCAGCCTTTGGATCAGTTTGACCATCCCGGAGAGTTGGGTTCCATAACGAGTAAGGGCATCCTGTCTTAAGAGGACTTGCTCCTCACTGAACGTAAAGCTTAGCCAAATTGGGTCAGCCCGATGGTACGATCCCAGCGACGCCGAGGGATCATCGGTCAGCCAGGCGGGCAGATCAAAGCTGAAGCTTTCGCTCAGTGCCTCTGGGTGCGCAGTCAGTTGAAAAGCTCCCTCCATGCGACACAGGGTAAAACGCTTTAACTCCTCGAGCTCTTGTGGTTGGATATCCCGCAGCCTTTCCTCTAAGAATTTTTCCGAGATGGCAAAAACCGTGTCCAGCCACTCTCGTGCAGCCTGGGATAGCATCCACGTTTTGTGCTTGTAAAGAACATTGCCGCCCGCCTCACCGGTGAGAAGCTTTTGGTAATGCTCAGGGCTGGAGTAAAAAGCGATGAGCTCCTCCTCGGAATCCCAAAGCTCGTTGAGGGTTTCAGAGGTAAAGCTATCAAAAATGGTCTTAACGGCTGCAGGCAGATGGGTGGTTTCACGATAAATGGCTTCGATCCAATCCGAGATTAGCAATCGATGGGAGCGAATATATTTCTTAAGCGCTTCACAGAGAGTGCCGTTGTAGCAAAGGTCAATCACAAAGAGGAGTTTTCGGGATTCCAGGTAATCTTCTAGTGAAAAGGCGTTGGTCGCTACGGCGACTTCCTCGGTGTCAAATACGCAACGTCCATTGTAAGTTCCAAAATCAAGTGGAACCACCCGGTATTTTCGGATAAAGCCATATTCCCGGATATAGGCATCGTTATCTTTGTAAGGCGTTCCATGCAACATTTGCAGCGTGTGTACGACGATGGTACTCACCTGAGAATCCAGAAGGTTTCGGATGCCTCCCAGATGCGAGATCCAGGTCTCGCCAGGCAAAGGGACAATCAGTTCAGCCACCTGCGGCCGCCCCTGGGAATTGAGCTCCTCGGAGATCGCCCGATAATGATCCAGTCGGATGTTGGACCTTTCGATCTTCTTTAACACGGTACTGTCCATCGATTGAACCGCCATGTTGATGATCAGGGTATCTTTTAGAATTCTCGTCACATCGATAACACGCTGCTTGCTATTTTTTCCGGTCCAGGCGGTTACCGAAAGAGGCCACCCATACCTTTCCTGAAGCCGATGCATAAGTTCAGCCGTTTTGTAGTCTCGGGGAATCATGCCGAAATTGTTATCCGCGAGTGTCAGGTGTCCGACGCCCGCCCGTGAAGCCCGTTGAGCGACGTATTGCCATTCCTCTTGCACGTATTGGTCGCTGAAAAAATCCACCCGATTGAAATACGAATTTCCCGCGTTACAGAAATTACAGGTAAAGGGACAGCCTCGCGCCGTCTCAAGCAAAGGCGCCAACCGGCCATCGAAGAATCTATCCAGAAGGCCCGTTGCGTATGGAGAGGGAATGGAGTCAAGATCTTTGATTCTTTCGATGGATGGGCCGGAAAAGAATTCGCCGCTCTCCTTCTGGATGAATTGGCACCCTGCGATCGGCTTGGCCAGTACCTCTGGGTATTCCAAGCAAGAGAGGCGCTTTTCAATAACATTGGAGAAAGCGATTTCAGCCTCATAAAACGTATGACAATCCAATTGCGGCCTTTTGAGAAGAAATTCTCTTTGCTTCGATGGATCGAATGGGTAATTGGTTCCTCCAAAAACGGTTAGGATTTTTGGGTCAATCGATTTCACGAGTTCTAAGAAATAATAGGAAAGGTTGCTGTTCCACGTATAATTACTGCAGCCCAAAACATGAGGGGCCCTCCGATCGATGGCCTCTCTTAAGTCCTCAGGATATTTAAAGAAAGACACCTCGATCTCGTTTCCAAATTTTTTGATCGCATAGGAACCGATCAGACCGATATTCAGAGGAAAGGCTTCTGTCGCAATTCCAACCCCCATGTGGGTCAAATCGGCAAGATAAATTCTTAGCGGCATGATTCCTTCTCGAGGCAGACAAAGTGGTAACCGCCCAGCGCCTTACTTCTTCCATCCAATTCAACCAGTTCTTTGAGAAAGGGTCGAATCGTATCAATCCAATCCGATTTGATGGACCGGCGATTGGCTTCGCTCATCTTTTCTACCATTCGAATCAGGACGGGAAATAGGGGGCGCAGGCCGATGTCCCATACCCTCAAGGTCAAAGGAGAAAGATAGGAATGGTGCGACACCATCTTAAACCTGAGGCTATGGGAGAGCCTTCCCAATTCAGATTGAGAAATGGTCCAGCGGATGGATTCGCTTCTTCCTCTGTTTAACAAATGGAGAATGGGTGAGCCCGACTCTCTCCAGTGGTAACTCATGCAGTATTCCTTGAGCTTGGGATCCGGTAAACACAGGAAGGCCCGGCCTCCCCACCGGAGGATCCGCCACACCTCCTTGAGCGATGCCTCAGCCGAATTGAGCCAGTACAACATATTGGAAAAAATCGTCTGAAAGGATTCCTCCTGGAAAGGAAGCCCATGGTTGGCGTTTGAGGCAGCCACCCAACGATAGAATCCCAACGCTTCTGCCTGGCGTAATAAATTCGGTTTGCCGTCCAAGGCCCCATCGAATGAGGCCTCCGGTTTTCTTACGATCCAAGCCGGTTCGAAGGGAGCTCGAAGGCAGTCATACACGTCCCCATGGGTCCAAAAGCCCTTTACATCGACGTTTCGATACCAATCAAACTCCGGTGAGAACGATCCTCCCGCTGTGATGAAACTGAAAATTCCGTTCCCACAACCGAGGTCAAGCGATGGAGAATCGAACCTCACCGATGCAATCACAGAGGAAGCAATGGCATCCCATAACGCCGATTCGGGTCGAAGCCAGTGTACATTCAGATGCTCCTCAAGAAAACAGAATGGCCCCGCTTGAGATCCCCGTAAAGCTGGACTAGAGATTTGCTGAGGCATAGGCCTGCCTGCGTTGGAGCACCTTCTCTGCCAGCCAGAAGTCGAATTCATCGTCAATCTCGAGGTTTTGTTCTCGATCAGTGAACATTCGCTCGATTCGTGTTCCATACCGATCCCCTTGTTGGATGAGACTCGCTCTAATGACGTACACGTTTCCATCATCGCAAAAGAGGCCGGGCAACTCTTGGCGCCTCAACGTATTCTTCCCATACTCAACAGATTTACAGAGAAAGCCGGTCGCAAGGGAGTCTGCCTTTGTTTCGAGAAACCTCTCGATGCAACGATCGATGAGACCCGGTTCCCGAATAGGGGAAGTCGCCTGAAGGAGGACCACTATCTCTGCTGGGATCTGGGTGAGTACCTGTTGGAGAACGCTTAAGGTTGTCGCTTCGTCGCTGGCTAGGTGGTGGGGTCGGTGAATGAACTCACCTGTCCATCGCCGTGTCACCTGAGCAATCTCAGGGTCTTCCGTAGAAACGACATGCCGATCGAGAAGTCGGGAGGCCTTACCGGCTTCGATCGTCCAGGCGATGAGCGGCTTACCGGCCAAGATCCGGATATTCTTCCGAGGGACCCCTTTGCTTCCTCCCCGTGCGGGGGTTATTCCCAAGATCATCTTATTTTCTCTAGGCTCCTCGCCCTCACTAAGTCCATTGATCCCGAATAACCATAAAGGCCTCCGCAGCGGAAAACCCGATTTCCATTCCGCGTTTTTGGGAAAGTACCTCGATCCCCTTAGGAGATCGAGGATGTGGGAACTCCCTGCTCTCCCTTACATAGGCCTTCAGCGCTTCGATCTTGCGATCAAGGAAATGGCTGATATCGACATAGAAATTCGGCTGAAAGGCATACTCCTGAAACGGCGGCGCCTGTTCCGTAGAAGAAGCCACTTCATAACAGAGCAGTCGTGGTACCTTTGGCTGTGCAATCGCTCGGCAGGCGACAAGTGTTGCCTGGAAAACCGCCCGGTGGTCCTGGTTGGAATCGCCTCGATGGTGTGTGTACACGATCGAGGGTTTTACCTGCTGCAGGCAGTTCTCCAATGGGACGATGATATCCAAAAGTCTTTCATCCAATAATTCATCCCTTAGATCAAGGAATCGCACGTCTTGATAGCCCAATACCTTTGCCGCCCGCTCAGCGGCCTCTTTCTCCTCTTGGACAATGGGAGGATCGAATCGGTGGTTATAGGCCCGTTTACAAGCGATACAGACCGTCACCGAATCGCCTGCTGCCACGTGTTTGGCAATGGTTCCCCCTACCCCAAGTATCTCGTCATCCATGTGAGCCGCAAGGATTAACACCCTCATTCCGTTGTCCTCGCAGCCAGCACAAGTTGATCTCGAATCAGGCCCATGATTCTTTCGGCCCCCCGACCATCCACCAAACTCTTACCTCGTAGGCTCATTCTCTGTCTAGCTTGGAAATCTGCGGCGAGTCGATCAACGGTCTGATGAATCTTGGCGTCATTAAGGTTCCCGCCAAAACCAAGATTCACCACAGTCCCCATGCCCTCTAGTCTAAGGGCCGTCTCCACCTCAAAAGGCTCCCCACAAATGGCGATGGCAGGTGTCCCTACACAAGCCAATTCAAACAAGGTGATCCCACCAGCCGAAATGGCCAGATCGGCCTCGTGCATCAGCCTGGCCAAATTTGTCGCATCGTGAATGTGGGTCAGATCAAGAGTGGAAGCCGCCAGCGCTTCCTTTAGTTGGGATTGGTGCCGAAAGGCCGGTCCCGTAACAACCCACACATGGGGACGGTGGGCCATGCCTTCCAATGCGCGGACAACCTTGGGGGTAAAACCATAGGTGTCACTTCCTCCCTGGGTGATTAACAGTTTCTGAACCTGCCGTCGACTCGGTTTCTCCCGGCAGTGGAGCTTTTGGAATTCTCTCCTAAGCGCCATGTAAGAGATCTCGGTTACAGCCCGAGGGGTATGGTACAAAATGTTGATTCGCAGATCTGCAAGCTGTGCGCCCTCCGCCGTATCTTCCATGGTGACGACCAGGCCAGCAAGGCTCTTAAGGGCGCGGATGTATTCGGGGAAGTTATTCAACTTGTTAACCACCACGACGTCCGGACAAAAGGATCGAAGAAACTCCTGTTCTTCCGACAATGAATGGAATCCATGGAAACGAAGGCCTTCTTTTTCCAGAATCTCCTGGGCCTGCGTATCCTCAGAGATCATAAACGCCGTTTCATCCGAACGCCTCAGGCACTCCTTGGCCAAGGCGATACATCCCCAGAGATCTCCCAGCCCTTGGCGGTGATTGCCTTCTGTTCGAAAGACGATTCTCATGGGGTCATTCCAACTTTTCCCAGGTAATGACCTCGTCCTTCCGGATGGCTTGCTTGGCGAGTCGGCCGATAACGGTCCGATAAAGCGAAGGGGCTACGCCCGTTCCAGGGCGCTTCAAAATAATCTGGTCCTCAGAGATCGCTTCCCCTGCCTGAATGTCACTACGAGCGATGGCGCTCTTCCGAGTCTGCAGCCGCATATTCTCCTCAGTGGGGGCTGGACGTTTCACCTCATCTCCTAGGGCTTGTTCAAGCTCCCGAACGGCTAAGACCAACGCCTTCATTTCCGGTGGATCTGCAGAGAAAAAAGCGTCGGGTGAATCCAGGTGCTTATCGAGAGTAAAATGGCGCTCAATCACCGATGCTCCTAAAGCGACAGCACCCAGCGGAACACTCAGGGTCATCGTGTGATCTGAAAAGCCAATCGGCGCCTTGTACGCCTTTTGCAGGGCACGAATGGCCTTGAGATTAACGAGGTGAAGATCCTTGACCGGATAGTTGGAAATGCAGTGGAGAATGGCCACCTGGTTGTTTCCCGTGTCGAGGATAGCTCGCACAGCCTCATCGACCTCCGCTAACGTAGCCATCCCCGTTGAGAGAATAATCGTTTTACCCTTCTGGGCGACATAGCGGATGAACGGGAGATTGGTCAGATCGTCCGAACCGACCTTGTAAGCCGGCACCTCAAGTCGTTCAAGGAGGTCCACATCATCAAAATAGCTGGGGGTTGAAAAGACCATGATCCCACGGTTTCGAGCGTGAGCAAAAAGTTCACCGTGCGCTTGTTCAGAAAGCTCATATCTCTGGAATTCTTCAAATTGATTCGTGCCACCGGCCTCTGCTGGAAAATCGACCATTCGAGAAGTAACCGTTTCTGCCCTAAACGTCTGGAACTTCACAGCATCTACGCCGCATTCCATAGCAGCGTCGATAGTGGCCTTGGCCTCTTCCAGTGTATTAAAGTTATATCCGATCTCAGCGATAATGAAGACCGGTTGGCCTGTGCCGATGAAACGATCCGCCATCTTTACCTTCTGCTGGAGGGTGGAAGGATTATTCAAGGATTTTCTCCAAAGTTTGCGCGCCGATTCCTTTCAAGATATCGCCACTCCTTGGACCATGGTTGAATAGAAGATCAATAGCAGACATACAAGGCAGAAACGTTTCATGGAGCTGCTGATAAATGGGATGGTGGAACGCCTGAATTTGAACCTCAACGCCCTCACTGCGGAACTTCTCTAGGTCAAGGTAGGCTTTCCCTGAAATACCGGACAGATACCTTGAAGCCCCAACCTTCTGACAAATCTCTAGGTTCAAATCTCCCTTTCGTGCTTGGATTCCAAGTTCCGAAGAACGTTTCAAGGGTACGGAGATCGCAAAGGCCTCCAGCAGGTACCGGATGATGGTTTCGTTAAGGTCAACAAGCCATTTCCATTGGCAGTGATACAGCTTTTCAAAAAATTCGGCGTGCGCAGGAAAAAAGCAGGCCTTCCGGTAACAATCCATCAGAAGACGTAAGCAGGTCCTTCGCCAATGAGGACTCCCCGTATTATCAATCTCAACCTGATTAATGGATTGCAGGTGTCTTCCCTTAATCAAGATGGGAACCGTAAGCCAGCGGAATCCTTCAGAGGATCGGATTCTGTTCCGGTTTTGGAAATACTGTTTTCTGTACTGCACATGATCCAGAAGAACCAATAGATCCACCTGCCGGGCCTTATCGAAAAAACCAAGCCACGGAAGGTGCTCGGGTTGGTGGATGGTTACCGTCATCTGGCCTGCCTTTTTACCTGCCCGGGGTTTACTTCCCCACTTCCTGTGGTCGTCCCACCAGATCGTCCAAGACGATGGTTCTGCTTCCGATCTTCCGGGGAACCTTGACGGTTGCTCGAGGAAGATAACACACCTGACAGGGCTCGAAGGTTTCAACGCCTTTAGATCTTCCGTGCACCTGCCGGATTTCCCGCATCGGTTTCCCGTTCCAAATCTCGTAGAGAGACTGAATTCGGGCGTCTCCAATGGGCTGACGGCCCAATTCATCGTTGATACACATAAACGCGCGGCCATCCGAGCCAATCACAAGGCGCTGAAAAGGCACGGGACAGACAAAATTCTTCACGTACTGAATCTCCGTATCCTGGTGAAGATAATCCAACAGGGTGTTGACGCTGATCTCATCGGCTATAGCCTCAAACGTACTCCAGTAGTCCTCGGGATTTTCTTGGATGGCAGGCCAGATCCCTTGTATCCTGACGACCGGCTTAACGCTCTTGTTTCTTTTTTTGATTTCAGCGAATTTCCGAATTTTATCAACCATCGCAGGGAATTGCGCCGGTGCCCGGATTTTCTCATACGTCTGCCCTACCCCATCGAAGGAGATGGTGAGCCAATCCATCTGGAGATTGACCATCTCTTCAAACATCTCCGGGGTAAGCCTCAGGGCATTGGTGAGGGAATCCACCTCTTTGATCCCCCTCTGTTTTGCGTAACGAATGCAATCCATGAAACGGTGGTTCAGGGTCGGTTCCCCTCGCCAGCTTAGGCGGATGGAATAGACGTGGTGATCCGCCAGTTCATCTACGATCCTACAAAAGAGGGAATAGTCCAGATTCGTGTGTGGGACGGTTTTTCGAAAGGCCTCGGTAACGGTATAACACATTGGACATTTCATGTTGCAGGAGGAAGAAAGCTCCAAATCGACATGATCCGGATAGGAACCAGCCAGCCGAAGCCGAGGATAAAGGTGCCATCGCACGCGGTTCCAGAAATATCGGACCCGGTGCCCTTTCCCTCGGTTCCAATGAAATTGGGCATGTCTCCAAAAGCCGCTAGCGCCGAGGTCTGATTTATTTATCTGCATATTTCTCTTGTCCGCCATGATAATACAGGGGCACACACCAGTGGTTCTTGGCCACCCAGTCGGTGTTTGGCAGTTCGACATCGCGGTGGAATATCCGGTGACACGGCTGGTCGTATACCTTACCGGTAGATTCCTTCACCGGTTCAAAGACAATGTACTTGTAGTAACCGGAGCTCATCCCCTCCGGAAACGTTAGCCGGGAAGGATAGACAGGATCCAGAACCCTCTGGGCAAACTCTCTCTTCCAATCTACGATCTCTGGCATTCGCTCGACTTGGAGGCAACCAAGGGCTGCTGTAAATTCACTGATTCTGTAGTTAAGCCCTTCGATGGAGTAGCTCGGTTTCCCGTAGTTTCGATAGGATCGGGCAAAGGCTGCCAGTGTCTCATGTCGGGTCACCAGCATTCCCCCCTCCCCTGTCGAAATGGTCTTTGTGGCGGTGAAGGAATAGATCCCCGCATCCCCCCACGTTCCAGGCCTGCGACCGTTCCACTGGGCGCCATGAGCGTGCGCGCAGTCCTCCAGTAAGAAGATCCCCTGCTTTAGGCAATAGGCAGCGATGGCCGCCACATCAAAGGCGATGTGACCTCCGATGTGAACAAGCCATGCGGCGGTTGGACGATGCGCCTTAGCCTTGCGGACAAAGTCTTCGTAAGACATGCAGAGGTCTCTTGGATTGCAGTCGACAAATTCCACACGACCCCCCGCCTTAAGCGTAGAAAGAGGAGTGGCCATGAAGGTATTGGAGGGACACAACACCACCTGGTCTCGAACATGGGCGTACTCCAGGGCCGCCATGGCAGCCCCAGCCCAGCTTCCCGTCGCCACCGAAGGCAACCCGTTCCATAAGGACCAGAGCTCCTCAAAGCGAGCCGTAAATGGTCCTTCCGTCCAGCGTTGGGATGTCAGAATGCGGTCCCACATTTCATGAAGACGGTTCCTGTCCCGTTGGTCAAATCCGATGGCGAAGGCCATCGTTTGTTCCGGACACATCTTAAGGTCGGAGGGCAGCATCTGCCTTATTCCAAGTTTGGATCTGTTGTTCCTGACGGGAGCGATACCAATCGATATAACGCTCTAGTCCATCTCGGAAGGTGGTGGTGGCCTTCCAGCCCAACTCCTTCTCCGCCTTGGCGCTGTGGACACGCTTGCCCGGAAAATCCCCTGGTCGAGCGGAGGTGGCCAGAACCTGAACGTCTCCTAAGATCTCCTGAAGGGTCTGGACAATCTGTTTAATGCTGATACGATCACTTCCATCCAGGTTGTAGATCTGGTTGACTGCACCGGGTTTCAGGCTCAGCACAATGCCTTCCGCTAAGTCCTCCACGTAAACAAACTGGCGGAACTGCATGCCGTCCCCTGCAACCGTTAGCGGCTCTCCCTTCAAGGCCCTGCCGACGAAAATGGGGATGACTGCCCCATCGCGCGCTCGCGGACCATAAGGAATGCCAAAGCGAAGGATCGTGTATTCCAAGTTGTACAGTACGGAATAGGCACGGCAGTAGTATTCGGAGGCAATCTTGGTGGCCGTATAAAGGTGCGAAGGGGGTGGGATCGGCGTCTCCTCATTCACCTCCGCATCGGGGCAATCGCTGTAAACCCAGCTGGTACTTCCATAGAGGAGGCGCTTGACACGACAGCGTCGTGCAGCCTCTAGAACACAGAGGGTACCCCGTGTATTAACGGTTTCTGCGTAGGATGGATCTTCCATGACCTCCTTGACATCGGCGACTGCCGCGAGATGTATGACGGCGTGGATTCCCGCCATGGCAATCCGGAGAGCCTCAACGTCCAGGATGCTTCCGATGAAATGTTCCACCTCTGTATGAACCGTTGAACGATGATGGTCAAAGATCAGGGGTGTAATCCCGTGCGACATCAAGCGATCCACCACATGGGAACCAATAAACCCCGCGCCACCTGTCACGAGAACTCTCATGCGACCGTTCCTTTTTGGGCAGACGCCAGATGCCGTCGAAGAAGCTCCAAAGCGGTCTTCGCCGCTTTGGTCTGAGATTCCACGGTGGCCCCTGCCATATGCGGTGTGATGACGATCTGCCCCCGTTGATGGTAAGCCAAAAGAGGAGAGTTCTTCTGCTGATGGGTTACCTCCCCGGCTAACACATCCAATCCAACGCGCAGATCCGGTCGCTTGGAAAGAACATCGGCCAAGTCCTGTTCAAGGATGACCTCTCCACGGGATGTATTGACCAGACAAGCCCCCCATTTCAGTCTTTCGAGAAAGGAGTGGTTAATGAATCCTGTCGTTTCAGGGGTAAGTCGACAGCAAAGACAGATAACTTCCGATCGGCTAAAGAGTTCCTCCAGCGATTCGGTGGGATAGACATCGGAGGTGACGTACGGATCGAAGTAGGATACTCGAGCCCCAAAGGCAATGCAGTAATGGGCCAACCGCTGACCGATTCGCCCAAGGCCGATGATTCCCACCCGTTTACCCTGCAATTCGTGGCCTCGAAGTCGCTCCTCTCGATCCCGCCATCGCCCAGCAGAAACTTCTTGGATTGCTACATCGAGGCGGCGAAGGGTGTTCAGAAGTAACAAAAACGTGAATTCCGAGCTGGCCGAGATCTGCACGAGAGCGGCTCGATCATCCAAGAGGCTGTAGACGGAAACCCCTCGCCGGGTACACGCCTCCAGATCGATGTGGTTACAGCCGGTGGAGGGGGTAACCAACACGGACAGAGAAGGATACAGGTCCAAGATCGCCTCATCGATGACAAACAGTTGTCCAGGGTTTACCACCCATGCCGTAAGGTCCTCCGCAGGACTCAGCTCTTGACGACGCCAGATCTCTTTAAAGATGGTTGGGATCAAGGACTGGTAGGCCTCCACGAGCTTTCCGAGGAATTCAAACGGCGCACTAAAGAGGCACCATCCGGTTTTTACACCTGCGAGAGCCGTTGGGGAAGATGGATGGGGTGTCCCCATATCAAAGATTCCTCGCTACCCCGGAGAGGTTGTTCAAGGTTGCCTCTGCCATCATGGACAACTCCGGTCCCAGAGTCGTCAAAAGACGAAACTCATCTGGTGTAGCGCTTAAGATGTGATCGCGGATAACCTGGGAAGTCTTATTCAACGTAAAGTGCTTCTCGATGTAACGTGCACCCCGAGCTGCAGCCAACAAACAAGCGGCGATTCCATGGCAATGGTCGCTGTAGCCATAATAGCCATCCGATCCAAAAAGCGGGGGGAAATCCGTTAGGTCCGAAGGATAGGTCGGGTATTTCGACCGGCAGTAAATGTAATGCAGGCGATGGGCATCGGGCTGCCCGAATGGGAAACCAGGCCTGTCCCACATACCAAGCGAAACGTAGGTCGGCTTGCCCTCCGATAAGATCCGCTCGCATAAGGCGGGGTTGTCAACCACCGTCCTTGAAGCGATCTTGTATCGCTGCAATCCAATGCCCTGGGCAAGGGCGAGCCCTTCCTCCGTTATGAGGGAAGCTAACATCTCAATGCCGATGCCCTCACACCAGGCCTTTAGTTGCCTAGCTTGCTTCTCATCGATCTGATTGATTTCCCCTGGATTGCAACGCCATCCGAACTGGAACTTCGCCAGTTCAGCGCCGGCCATCCTTGCCTGCCGGATCAGCTCGTAGGCCAGATCGAAATTGCCATCGTGGTTTAATCCGATCTCAGCAACAAGAACCATCTGTTTATCTGCTAAGGCCATCTTATGTTCTTTCCTCCATCACATCGCAGTAGACAGACTTACCGTTCTTTGTAAAAGGATCTGTTCGATAAGCCAAGCGTCATAAGGCGTTTTAATTTGATAGCTCTCGTGCCCGGGCATAACCACATGCCCAACTTTTCGACCGAGGAGGTCTTTCGCGGTCAACACATCGCGCCAGCATGCCTTGATCGCTCCATTGTCCACATACAGTGCTTCCCGCTCGATTCGTATCTGATGGTGCATGGCTGGGTTTAAGGGTGTGAGTCCATGGATGCCATGGACATAATGAAGTTTATAATCCTCATAGACGCTCAGGACGCTGTCTGTGTTATACAGGATGAGCGTGTCAATCGCTTCCCGGATATGTTCTGCTCGACGAAGCGGAGTATGAACATTCAGCAGAACAAGAATATCCGAGTAGACCCCGTGTTCCTCTTCCAGGCGGCGCACAGCATCCTCGGCTATTTCGCTTTCCAGGATCCGATCCCCAGAAAGTTCCACTGGCCGGAGCATCGCTAGGACTTCGGGAAAACGCCGACAGTATTCAACTACTTGCGGATCATCGGTAGTCACCAGCATGACCTCAAAACTGCCAGTTTGTTGGGCGGCCTCTATGGTGTAATCAATCAGCAGGCGATCTGCCAACTTCGTCAGGACGATGTTCGGTAGAGCTTTATACGTGTTTTTAGCGGTCACAATCGCCACGGCACGGGGTGTACCGTTCCCACCTCTTCGTTCCACTATATCTCGCTTGATCCGACCTCGTGCTTGCAGCAATCGTGATTCATCTTTTGTGAGTGACTCATCATGTTGCCGGTAGAAGAACAGAGGTGTGTGGACATTCGCTACGCCATAACGGTGTAGTATCTTTAGCCACAACTCATAACCATCCTGGCTGTTGTAACGTTCGTCATATCCACCCAAGCTCTTGAGCGCCCGTTTACGGATTAAGGTGCCTGCGCCGTGCGCAGGAAGATCCAAAAGTTGTGCCTCTTGCCCAATCCGTTTACGCTGCTCAAGCCCTAAATAGTTGCCACGTTCATCTACATAGATGTAGTTCGGATAGACTAACGCCACCTCCGGATAGCGATCAAGATAAGATCCCAGGACAAGGAGTGCATTCTCATCCAGGTAGTCATCGGCATCCAGCCGCATGATATAAAGGCCACGGGCAATGGCAAGGGCCTCATTCGCAGACACCTGAAGACCCCGCACTTGAGGATGGGTGATGACGGAGATCTTTGAAGGGTTACTTGCCCGATAGGAGGCGGCAATGGCCGACGTTTGGTCCTGCGACCCATCATCAATGATGATCAGTTCCCAATCAGGCATTGTTTGTAACAGTACGCTTTCTATCGCCTGGGCGAGGAAGTGTCCATACCGGTGGCATGGAATGTAAACGGTAACTCTACATTCCATGCCACACCTTTTCGTTGATAATCGGCACGGCCACTTCTCTGGTCTCTATCTCAAGAGGAATCTGTTGTTTTCTAGGTTGATCAGGGTAAGAATCGCCGCGCTGCACCCTGACGACCAAGCCCCAAATCGCCTCACGGAAGCGCTGAATATTCTGGCCATCGGCGAAGTAAGTCTGCTCATGGGCAAAACGCTCCCATTCGCAATCCAGGATGGGATGACCATAGAGGGCTCCCTTCATGGCGCGTACGAATTGATCGGCCTTGGTTATGACGAAGTCGGCCCCGTAATCACCAAAGGTCACTTCCCCTAATCCCTCGGTATCAAACGAAAAACATTTTTTCCCAGCCGCTCCCGCTTCGATAACCACGGAAGAGGCTGAATTGCCGACCACAACATCAGCGACTGCAATCCATTCATAGGTAGAGAGCTCAACCGAATCCCAGATAACACGAGGGTGAGTCATCAGAGACCGCAGGGACGGTTCGCCACGGTACCTTTCCAAGCTTTTCCGGCTGCGGGGTCGAAGGACGACCCATAACTCTGGAATGGCCTCTAGGGCTTGGAGGATCCCACGGTACAACTCTGGAAAACGATCTGGGATTTGATATTCAACATCAGCCGGATGAGTGGGTAATGTGACCAAAACCACGGCACCATGGATTCCCCACCGACTCCGTATCTGGGTACGTAGTGATCCGAGACTTTCTGGTTTTAGAGCTTGTACCACATAATCCAACCGATGATTTCCAATGGGCATACATTCAACAGCATCCCAATGGTGGCCGAACGCCTTTCTAAATCTTTCGTTCCATACACACAAACGATTCATAAACAGATAGCGGATCTCTGGAAATACATGGGTCAGAGAATTTGCGGAATGGTGTACACCGACGGTGGCTCTGCCAAAATGGTTTGCAACGATGGTTCGCATCACGCTGTTGGGCTCATAATCAGCGCACTCAACGCGAACAGAGTACTGTACACGGCGATTGAACAATAGCTCCTTCAGCAGTGCCGACAAGATGAAGCCTGATGCAAGAACGACGGCAGGTGGTTCCATCAAAAGCGCGACAGGATTTTGGATAAGTGCCTTTGCCAAACTTGCTGCTAGTCTGTAGATCTCAGACCGATGAGACTTGTCCGCACGAAGGGTGACCGCGTCAAACCATCGGATTCCCCGTTGTGACATCAAACGTTCTTGTTCGGCCCGTTCTTCTGCGGTAAGCCTCCATGAACTGTAATAGAAGGCTACTGTATGGCTGTTTAATTCCCCACCGAAAAATGACTCATTATCCCATTGCAGCCGCTTCTTATCGGACAACTTCCAAACCAGAGGAACGACGACCGGTACGTTTACAACCGGCTGGTCGGGAACACCCGGATGAAAAGATCGAAAGATATGGCGAATCAACACCGCTGGCCAGACAGCCCCATTCATAAAAAGTGCCGTTATCCTTCGCCGCCACACGCTCCATGGATTGAGCATCCGAATAGATCGAGGAAACTGGGCTCCCTTGAGCTCGAAGTGGCGACGAGTCTGCCAAGGATCGTCATCTTCTGGAATCAGGGTAATGGCGCCTTCCTCCTTCAGGAGATATTCTGCAAACCGATAGAACTGAGTTGCGGCATGGATGTATGGTAGCAGAAGTCTGCTGTACATCCGGTCCACAGCGTCATTCGCCACAATCTTGTACAATACCTGATAACTTTTCATGCACCGGACACGCTGCATGGCCGCTTCGACATAGACGTCGCTGGCGTAAAGATTCAACTGTCCCAGTCGGTTACGTGTGGCACGATCGACCCTACTGACCTGACCGCCTGCCAACCGGCGGAGCAACCACCATGTCAGCCGGTTCACCCGTCCTTCGGGCCGCCTATCCTCAAGCGTATAAGGGTCGAATACCAGAACTTTCTTTGCCTGTCGGATCTCGCGCCATGAAGCAACTATTCGGGCCAGGCCGACCGATTGTAATAAGACAATATCTCGGCTTCTATTGCTTTCCGGCATATTCTTCCACGAAGCCTCGTTCCATAATCTTGTAACTTTCTTCCGCCTTCTGCGGTTCACGGCTGGGTGTAAGGATGAAGTTGCTGTCTTCCGTTACTGGGAGCCGAACCGCATCAACACCAGGGTCGTCTCGATGGCGCATAACCGAGTCCCTTAGTGACCAGTTCCCCTTATCGTCCTGTTCCCAAATCGATGAGGACCGCTTTGCATCGACCCATTCCCAAAACTCCCGCTCATTCATGTCCAGCCAAGATAACAGCATTGGAAGATCCGTAGGCCAGACATCTTGATACCGTTGAACCATCTCGATCCCTTTTTCGCGCGTCATCCTCTTGAGGCGAATCTCCCTGGAGGCATGATCCGTGACCTTCCCATATCCAAATTTTAGAAATTTCAGGTAGTCATGAATTCCCGAATAATGGAAGCAATCCACATCGTTGTATGTATCAAACGTCCGTTGCTGTATAGCCGTCTCATAGCCATAGAGCTCGATCATCCGCTCATGCTGTCGTTTCGAGTCCCAACGGATGTAAGAACTCAGATAAATTCCACGGACACCCCTATCCTTAATTTCTCGGTCGGAAGGATACCGAAACGGCTCCATGTCCTTCTCCGTAATCCCTTGGCTCTCATCCACCATATCCTGAGCATCGATACCCATCAAGTCATGTTCTCTTCGATATTTCTCTGTCATTTCTACTTCGTCGAGGTGCGAAAACATCCCCACCTGATCCATCCCCTGATGCACACCCCAAATGACCAAGGGGATTTGGAATTTTACTGCAACCTGAACCGGGAATGTCGTCGTCCCCGCCAAACAATGCCAGTAGAGGCTCCCACACATTTGAAGCGATTTCCGAACCAATCGCTTCAGCAACCCCGGGTCTAATGACAAGTTCATGTGATCGCAATTAAAAATCGTTCGAAGGTAAGCAAGATTCCGTATACCCAGTGAGGTGTTGTACTCCTTGTTAAAGGTCACCAAGAGGGGATTCATCCCGTACACCCTCTTGATCAGATGAACGATAAAGTAACTGTCCCGGGCACCGCTCACGGGGATGATGCAATCGTGATTCTTACCGGATCGGTCTTTGTACTGGTCAAGAATGGCTTGCAGTTTCGCACCTCGTTCATTCCAATCCAGCCAATCCTTTTCCTCGTGGACCCGACAGCCGCTGCACACGCCTTGGTCATCAAATGTGATGCCCAGGGGATGGTTCGCAGGGTAAAGACATCGAGTACAGTATCTCATTGTCGGACCGCAATCCCTGCGTTGCTCAGATTTTCTTTTGCATGGACAACACTCTGCTCGGTAAAGTGAAAGATGTTCGCTGCCGCAACAGCAGATGCTTTTCCCTTGAGGATCCCTTCCGAAAAATGCCCCATCCTTCCCACTCCCCCGCAGGCAATGACGGGGATATGCACTGATTCAACCACCAAACGGATCAACTGCGTATCGTAGCCTTGTTTGGTCCCATCCCGATCAATGGAGTTCAGGAATATCTCTCCTGCGCCGAGCCGCTCCACTTCCTGAGCCCATTCCACAGGATGCAATCCTGTCGCCCATGTTCCAGAGGCTCCGTAGACTTGATAGGAACCGCTCTCATCAACCTTGACGTCTATAGAGGCCACGATCGATTGCGTCCCCAATACCTGTGAACCCTCTTGGATCAGAGCCCGGTTCTTGAGTATGGCGCTGTTGATGCTTACCTTCTCAGCGCCGACATAGATAAGAGCTCTGATATCCTCAAGGCACCGGACGCCGCCACCTACCGTTAGTGGAATCAAGCATCGTCTTGCAAGCCGAGATACCATTTCTAGGTTGGGCCCTTTTCCCTTCAGGGTCGCTGTCATATCTATTAAGATGATTTCATCTATATCCCACCGGACCAGATATTCAACGGCGATCTCAGGAGTCCCAATGGGTAGATACCGTTTGAATCGAACGCTCTGAACCACCCAGCCGTCACGGAGCAGAAGACACGCCACCAATCTATTTTTCAACATAGAGATAGGTTTAACAGTTTAGTATCTCAATGAAATTCCGAAGAAATTGAAGACCATGGTGTGAACTCTTTTCGGGATGGAATTGCACTCCAAAAATGAGTTCTTTTTGGATGGCACTCACAATTCCTTCCCCGTAATCACACCATGCGGAGACGTAGGGCTCTTCACAGAGGAAATTATAACTGTGAGCAAAATAGAAGGTAGGATCACCCTCCATATTCCGAAATAACGGTCTCTCTTTTAGGATACGAATCGTGTTCCAGCCCATATGGGGAACCCGGAGGCCGTTCTTAGCCTGCAATTTCCTTACATGACCTGAAACCCAGCCAAGGCCATGGGAGGAACCTTCTTCCTCGGAGTCGTCCGCCATGAGCTGCATCCCTAAACAGATACCGAGAAGAGGCTTCTTTTTTTCAAAGACTTCTTTCCTCAGTGGTTCAATGAGCCCTAGATTCTTAAGATTTCTCATCCCCTCTCCAAAGGCTCCTATCCCCGGAAGGATGAAGGCGTCAGCACTCGAAAGCTCTTCCTGTAAAGAGGAAACGACACTCGCACAGTCAAGGGCCATGAGGGTGTTTAGGACCGACTGGATGTTTCCCATGCCGTAGTTAATAATCATCACTCGCTTTTGCTTCATCGTGTTGTTTGGAGAGGTGCCGGCATCTCGTTGACATAGAGGGGAGAGTTCAAAATCCATCTGCCGCTTTTGTCTTGTTCCCAAATGGCTTTATTCCTAAAAGAATTCGCTACCCTCCAGAATTCTTGCAGGGAAATGCCGAGGTACTTGCAGAATTTTATGACGTAAGAATCCGCGCATTTTCCATCGTATCTTCTGACCAACTCACAGGCCTTCTCCCTTGACATCAACCCAAGACGAACGGCCTGACTGGTTTCATCGGTAACCCTGGCGAAACCGAACTTAAAATATTTCAACATCTGGTTGACGTGCACGAAGTCTTCATCGAGGTCTTCAAATGAATTAATGGCCCCAACTTCTTCCGGAAGGGCATGGCGGGTTTGCAGGCCATGTTGTACGGCGATCCGCGCATTCACGTAGTTGTTGAAATCCTCAACGTAATAACCCAAGTACACGATGCGTACATTTGCTTTCGCCATCTCTTCATCGGAGGGAAAGGTAAACCAGAGGACATCCTGTTCTGTGATTCCATCCCCCAGCAAGGCGTTCGGACTGCCTCCTGCCAAGGTGTGATTGTCCTTTACTCGATTGGCATTCCCTCCAAGGGAACCTCCCAAGTCCCCATACGAAAGTGCATTGTTCTCTCCGAGAAATATCAGCGGGATACCCCATGCCATTGCAACACGAGGGGGAGTGGCATAGAGAGCCAACTCCGTAGCCTTTGCCCAATTCCCAAATCGATAAAAGGCCCTCTTCAACAACGTCTTCCATTTTTCTGGGCCTGGGCCAATGCTGATGGTGTTGAATCCAAGCCGAATGAGGTTAGAGAGGTTGTTTGCGCCAACCTCCGATTGTTGTTCAGGGGGATAGACGCACGAGACCAGTAGTGGCTTCAATCCAAGTTCATCCCTTGCGTAGAGCGCCTGCCGAAGGCTATCCTTTCCGCCACTGACCGCTACAATGCAATCGTAACTAGAAACACTCGATTGCGTTCCCCATTGGGCAATGGCTTGCAGTTCTTGCCTCCTGGCGGCCCAATCTACCTCGCTCTGCTTTTCCATCACACGACAAGGAAAACAAACCCCCTCGCTGTCAAGGGCAATGCCTGGTCGCGTATCCGGAGTGACACATCTCTGACAGATTTTCATCATCAGGTATTGACCCCTGAAAGAGGAGTAGGAGTACCCATCAGTCGGTGCAGAGCCGGTTCCGAATCAAAGCACTCAAGGGCATCAGACAACGTGAAGTGGGCGTTCGTCACCGAACATCGCTCAAAGATCCGTGACACAAAATCAAAATTCTGGCGATAATTGACAGCGAAGGTCAACTCCGGTCGGTTCAGCGCGGCCCACCTGCCTTTCGCTTGAAAGTAACCTACCTTAAAGGCCTCAGGATTTTCGATGATGTAGCTTGTCGAATGCTCCCGGTGATATGCCGTCGTGGCGAGTTTTTGACAGGAGGCCAATGCCGAGGGGGAGACCACCTGAACTCGGATGCCGACTGGAAATTTTGCAACCTCCAGACCCGCATTCGGATACTCAGTAGTCACGTTTACCGCATAGTCGAACGATCCTGCTCGGTAGAAGGCTACGACGTCATCAATCAGCGCTGAATGCACCAAGGGATTGTCCCCGAGGAGTTCCACTACGGGATCGGCTCTAAAGGCCTTCATGGCGCCGCAGATACGGGCCAGGACATCCTCCGCCGAACCTCGATAGCAACCTATCCCTAGCCGGTCCGCCAAGGCAGCCAGCGGATCATCTTCCAAACGATGGGTGGTTGCAATAACGGTCTGACGGATGGATCGTGCCGCCACCACTCGTTCAATCATCCGCTCAATCATCGGCTTGCCTAGAATGGGTCTCATGGTTTTACCCGGTAAGCGACTGGATCCCATTCGGGCCACAAGAAGGGCAGTGGTCATCTCAAACCGATCTTCGGCGTTCCAAACCGCTGGACGTACTCCCGACGCAGAATTCCGTATTCAATCACATTGAGAAAGCGGTTATGCTTGAAGACGGCCTGGCGTCGTCGGCCCTCTTCGCGCATCCCCAGGAAGCTCGCTAACCGACGCATCGGGATATTGGACTCAAAGGTTCCACAATACACTCGGTTAAGATTCAAATAAAAGAAAGCGTGATCCAGCAAGAGACGAGTTGCCTCCCGAGAATAACCTTTCCCCCAACACTCTTTATCCCCAATGACAATGGCGAACTCAGCCGTCCGGTAAACCGGATGAATTTCTTTGAGCGTAATGTTCCCGATATGTCGACCGCTCTTCTTAAGAGCAATGGCCAGGACCAGTTGATCTCTGGCTCCATGGGAGCGCTCGATGTACGCTAGGGCCTCCTTGGCCGTATAGGGAAAAAGATGGTGGCCATTTTCCGAACAGACAACGGCATCGTTGAACCACTCCAGATATGAGCCATAAATGTCCTGCCGTTCAAGAGGCCGGAGGATCAGATGCTCACCTCGTAGAAATGGGAGCTTTGACGTGCGTCTAAGTCTTAGCGTCATGGAGCGTACCGGTTACTTCAGCAACCACCTCTAAGATACGCTGGGTAGCTCGACCATCGGTCCAAAAATGAGGAAGTTTTCGAACAGGAGACCGCTGGTTGTTTTGGTTCAATAACATCCGTATGGCACCAGGCAGTTCTTTGGATTCCGTAATCGGTTTGAGCAGCCCCATTCTTCCCAGGATTAAGGCATCCTCCCCTCTTAGCCCTGGCTGTACACTTAAAACCTTCCGACCGGCGAGGAGGCTCTTAACAAGTGCCATAGAGGTCATGCCCACAACCAAATCCGCAGCCAGGATGAGTTCGTCACTCCCGCAGTCGTTTATGTCGAGCACGATGGGCCCACCGCGTCGCAGGCAATGGACAAATTTATCCGGTGTTTCCTTCGGATGGAGCCTCACCACCAGCTTTACCGCGCGGGGTAAGCCGTCCAGTGAGGATTGCAACAGGTCGAGTACATCAAATTCGTTATAACCTCGATCCGCTGGTGAACCGAGAGATTCCACCATCTCCTTGATCGGTTGAGAAAAGAAAGCCATCAAGACCGTATCGTTTGAGATGCCAAGAAGATGCCGGAGCCGTTGGCGCGACTCTGCGGCTGCTTGAGACCGAGCCCAAGGCACGAACTCGTCAAAATGAGGTTGCCCTACGACCCTCAGACAATCCGCCGGAAACCCTAAACCGCGTAACTCTTGGGCGGTAAAATCGTCCATGGCCGTCAAGACGGTAGGTAGCGCGCCGTCCGTCCAAGCGGTTTCTTCCAGTTCCAAAAAACGAGGAAGATAATTGGTCCAAGAGTCTAGGATCGTTATGCAGGGGACATGCCGATCCCGTGCTGCTCGGACAAAAGATCTCTCCAGTCCAGATTGTAAGCTTGTCGCCGTCAACACCAACACCGGCTTTTGCTGGTCAAGCCATTGTGCGCTGGAATCGTCCAATGCCATCCTAGACGTCAGATTAAGAAGATTCCCATCGGTATACTTAAACCCTGCCCGTGCAAAAATACCGCAGGCCTGCTTACGTGCAAGAATCGAGACATGGCTGGCACGATCGCCGTACCCTACCAGGGCCCTCACCACCGGCACCAGTGCTTCTGCACCTCCCGTATCCTGTGCAACCGCCACGAAAGGACCAGGCAGCCACATTCAGGAGGTCACCATCATGGCAAGATCCGACTGGTGCTGGAGGACCTTCTGAAAGGCTTGGATCACCTCATCCAGATGCGCCTCTGTTAAAGGCCACCGGCAAAACTTGCCAAAAACTAACTCCTGTTCATAAACAGCCTCTGCAACGGGACACAACCCCTTTTCTTGCTGAAAGAGAGGTTCCCAATAAACGGGACGTGCATAATCGGTTCGAAGATCAATCCCCTCTGCACGTACAGCCTTGACGAAAAGATTCCGAGGTAGACCACACCTCTGCTCATCGTAACGGATAGGATACACGTAATAGACGTGCCGGCTTGGGGGGTGCCGCAACCGCTGGGGTGTTAGGCCCTGTATATCGACAAGCTGTGCATCTAGATAAGCGGCCAAACGAACCCTCGTTTCCGTCAACCACTCCAACTTTTTCAATTGAGCGGCTGCAATAGCGGCCGCCAGTTCTGTCATCCGGGTATTGCCTCCCCACATCTTATCCCACTTCTTCACACCCAATCCTTCCACGGCTACTTCTCCGTGGTTACGGATCAGCCGAAGGCGAAGAGCCAACTCATCGGAATTGGTGACCATCACACCCCCTTCTCCAGAGTGGATGGTTTTATGTTGATTCAGACTAAATCCCCCTAGGTGCCCCATTGTTCCCACAGCAATCCCCTCGCAACGAGCCGCTGGCGCCTGTGCACAATCCTCAATGACCATAAGGCCATACTGCTGTGCAATCGCCATGATCTCCTTCATCGGAGCGGGATAACCAAATAGGTGTACCACTACAATAGCCCGGGTGCGCGGCGTAATACGTTCCTTAATGGAATGGGGATCAAGGCAATAACTGAACGGATCGATGTCTGCAAATACGGGAATCCCACCGTAGCTCAGTGGGCACACTGCTGAGGCAGACATCGTCAAGGGTGAGACGATCACCTCGTCACCGGGTCCGATTCCGATGGCACCTATGGCGGCATAAAGACCAGAGGTAAGTGAATTGAAGCTAACGGCGTGTTTAACGCCAAAATAGCTCGCCCATTCCTGTTCCAGTTGTCGAACCCAGGGTCCCCCGAGAAATCCTGATCCCGCTCCCGCTTGAAATCCAGAGAGTATCCCCGAATCAAGCACATTCAGGACTGCCTGCCGTTCCTCTTGACCGATGGTATTGGATTCCGGCCACGGGATCGTGGAGACTGGTTGCCCTCCGAGCAGTGCCAAGGGTGAGGAGCGCATCATTCTCCTGCCTTCTTCCCCATGGGTTGGGGTAACAAGCCATGGAGTGCCCTTTCAGCCAGTCCTACAGCCTCCTTACCATCATCGAGTGTGCACGCGGGAACACGGCCGTTCTCCATACTCTCTATAAGATCTTCTACCGCATAACGGATCGAATATTGAAAACCAGTCGCTTCTATAGTCGGGATGGTTGTCAGTTGCCTAAACCCATAAGTCGATGCGACATCCTCCACCCCATAGCGCTCCAGATGGTGGCCTTGGTCCACGAAACGAAGCCGTCCCTCTGTGTGGACAAGATCCAGTTCAAATAGGTTGAACGCCTCATGATCGGCACTCTGTATCCATCCCGAGGCACCATCCGGCCAGGTTAATCTTAGACTCAAAGTCGGATCCGGTTCGTTTTCGTCTCCTTCCGTAGCCATTACCTCCATCGGGTTCCCATAGAACCAACGGAGAAGATCAAGCAGATGAGTCCCGTTGCGGTATAGTCCCTTGGTGTAAACCCCATAGATAAACTGAAGCCTCCCTAGGCGGCCTTGCTGAATTTCTCGGGCAACCTGTTGATATGCCGGACAAAAGCGACGGCCGTAGTTGACACTAACGGTCGTTGGGGAAGAAGCAGCACGCTTCGCGAGATGGACAGCATCCTTAAGGGTCGCCGCAGTGGGCTTTTCCATCAAGATTCCAGCTGTCCTACCATGCTCCAGCAGACTGCCGAGTACTTCAACGTGTGTCTCGGTGGGTGTGCAGATACTCACCAGATCGAGCTTTTCTCGATCCAACATCTCATGGTAGTTCGTATAGAGACGATCAATTCCCCAACGGGCACCGGCTTTGGCCAGGCGATTTTCATTTAGATCACTGGCTGCTACAAGACGAACACGAGAGGAGGAGGTGTAAGCCTGGGCATGGCAGTCAATACGGGATGAGCCATCTTCGGTTGAATCAGCGCCTATCCGGCCGCAGCCAATGACCCCAGCCAGGTAAGTTCTGTTTAATCTTCTTGCGGGACTACCCTGAGTTGAATTCATTTAGATCCGGCTTCAAATTCTTTCCCTGAGGTTGTCGCTTCAGCTCGGCCTGGCCACGATTCTTGGCCTTCTTGCGATGAAACCGGATTCTGAAGCTGGCTCTTAGAGTGGGTCAACCCTTCAAAGGTTCTTACCAGTGACATAACCAGTGGTTTTAGGAACGGTTTGACCAACTCCTTGAGCAGACCGATCGGGGCACGCCACGTCAAAGCTTCCCGGCCCCGCCCAATGTAGAAGGCGTACCAGAGCTTCCATTGAAGTGGAAACCAATGGTCTGGCGACCAAGGGGAGATCGAGCTCAAAGAAATATAGGGTCCATCAAGGTCTGCGGTCTGGTCACCTGTTGAAGAGCGTTCCATCTTCCGACACAGAAATCCGATTCCGAATGTGGGATAGTGACTCCGATCACATAGATGAAGCACCTGAAAACCACAGGCCTCAAGACTTTGACGGAGTGTTCCAGGCGAAAACATAGAAAGATGATCGAATCCAAGCTGATAGATGCTCGTATCGATGACATTCGGTACCTCTACGTACAACAGACCTTTCGGTTTCAGGTGTCTATAGAAACAACGTAGTGCACGGTACGGCTGCGTTAAATGTTCAAGGGTATGATAACAATGAATCCAATCGATCGTTTCCGGTTCAAAGGATATGTCTGAGTAGATACCGCATTGGACATTCAACCCCTCCGATGTTTTGGCGAATTCGACTTGTCGCTTACCTGCCTCAACACCCGTCACGTGCCATCCCATGGATCGGTAGACTCGCAAGCTGCCACCGGCGCCCGCTCCAATATCAGCCGCGACCTTGCCATGACCCTCTCGAATCGATGGATAGACTCGTTCTACATCCTGGATCACCGACCAAGTTTCTTCCTCTTCTTGGTCTGCGTACTGACGTAACTCTTCCAGGCTGCTGTGCTCTCTGCAATCTCGATAATACGTAGAGAGCCACTGGTCGTAATCGAGATCAAGAAAGATAAAGGAACACCGTAAACAATATCGATAAATCACAAGGTGTCGTGGTGAATGAACGCGCTTGTGCCCTTGAAGGATAATGTGACTCTGAACGGATCCGCACAAGTTACACGGTCGTGGCCGGGCTTCTTTGCTGATCGTAGAACCCTGTGCCGCTTTCTTTAGGACACATTGCAGTTCAAACCCATTTGACGCGACGTGATCCTCGGTATGGCAGTTCTCCATCAAGACGGCGCACCTTCGAGTATGATGTGATCCCTCTGGCGCTGATCCTGCGACTGAAGATGCCAAAGATGTGCATAAAGGCCATGAGAAACTACCAGAGAATCGTGAGTTCCTTCCTCCACCAACCGTCCACCATCCAGCACAAAAATCTGATCGGCTCGAGAAACGGTTGAGAGACGATGAGCAATGATGAGAATGGTTCGTATCCCTCGCTGCTCGGCCATTGTCTGCTGGATAAAGCGCTCCGATTCGCTATCTAGAGCACTCGTTGCCTCATCCAATATAAGAAGTTTCGGTTGACGGATAAGGGCGCGTGCCAATGCAATCCGCTGCCGTTGGCCGCCGGACAGCCGCCAGCCACGATCCCCCACGACCGTCTCGTATCCGTCGGCCAAGCGACGAATGAATTCATCAGCGTAGGCGGCTTTTGCCGCAGCCACAATCTCTTCCATAGTAGCGGATGGTTTTCCAAAAGCGATGTTTTCCCGGATACTAGAATGAAAAAGAAACGGCTCTTGGAAGACTACCCCGAGCTGTTGTCGCCAGGATGAGAGACTGTAGACGGACAGAGGGACCCCGTCTACGAGAATCTCTCCAGAGGTAGGCTCAAATAGGCGTACCAAAAGATCAACCGCCGTCGATTTGCCTGCTCCTGACATTCCAACAAGAGCTGTCAAGTGACCCCTGTGTATCCTGAAAGAAAGATCCTTTACCGCGGGCGGTTCATCGGGGCGATAACACAAGGTGACTTGCCGAAACTCAACGACCTCCTTGAATCCTGGAAATGGGCGGTCAGATCTCAAGATTTCAGGGTCTTCCTGTTCCTGGAGGATCTCAGCGACCCGCGCGATATTGGGTATTAAAGCCGCCAGGGTGGCTAAACTACTGTGAATGGCCCCCAGCCGAGGTGTCATCCGATGAAGGGCCACCAGGAACGCCAATAGGAATGGGAGCGTTGCAGCACCACCTGGACCCAGAACCAGATAACCTCCTGTCAGAAAAACTGCAGCCCCCACAACCGTGAGGATGTCCATCGTTGGTTCAATCGTTGAGCTCCATACTGCGGCGCTTTGACTATCGGCTATTCCTGCCTGAGCGATTTGCGTGACCTTCCGGCTGATATCTTCTTGCCTGGCAAACGTGTATATCAGACGCACCGCTTGGATAAATTCTGTTGTCCGTTGATTGAAGGCCAGCATAGTTGCTGTGAACCGATTGGCATGGTGCTCTACTTGAGAAATAATCTTCTGGAGGAAATGTGAAACAATCCAAAAGGCCGCCAGTGCCACCAGGCTCATCTGCCATGAAAGCCAACAGAGGAACACTCCATAGGTTGCGACTAGGAAAACGTTTCTTGCCAATGTATTCAACTGTGCGAAAAGCTCACGTAACTGATTCGCTTGAGATAGGTAATGGGTGAGGTCTCCAAGTCGGTAGGAACTCACCCGAGAAAACTTTAATCGCATAATCCGTCCAAAGATCCGATGGTGTGCCTCAGCTTGAACATTGGCTTGGAGATGGGCAGCAGCGCATTGGCCGATGAAGGCTAGGAGAGATTTGAAGATTTGTGCGAGAACGGCTACAAGGAGCAATCCGAGGAAAATGGGTTCACGCCCTAATCGTTGCCGGAGATCTCCTCCTACCATGTGCCCTAAAAGACCCAGTTCTAGTTCCGAGGATGAGCCACTCAGAACGTGAAGGGCGGCTACAAACAGGCCAATGGTACTGCCTTCAAAGAAAGCCGACGTCAGGTTAGCGCCAAAAGCTAACAGAAGGTAACCCCAGGCTGGGCGAGCCAAATCCCAAGAAATTCGTATAGCTATCTGCTTTTCAGATAGGCGCTTACGGACCATAGCGGAGATTCTTAAAATTTGCGTTCATCGTACGAACATGCCATATTCCCATAAGGTTGTCAAGCTTAATCCACCAGAATGTCATCTAAGAATTAAAAGTGGACAGGTTTTGAGGGATTTAAGGTTTAAAAGTGGACACCTCTAAATCCCCTCTCCTGGAGCCCAAAAAGGAGGGCTTCAGGAGATGGAACAAGTCCATAAGCGCTTCACCGATGAA
>CAYJWF010000004.1:0-66471 GCA_964373805.1 uncultured Planctomycetia bacterium
GTTACGACATCGGCGGGAAAATTACAAGCGGTTTCTCAGAGAACTGAACTGATACAAAAATTTAAACCATGCCATTGGAAAAGGTGGCCCCAGCCTTCAGGCGGCTTGGCGGAGCTCTTCGAGGTCGGCCAGATCGTTCTGTTGGAGGATGGCCCTTTCTATCCCTAAGGCCTGGCCCAGGATCAAGAGGAGTTTCCTCCCGGTGACACCCGACAACGAAACCGGAGGTCGAAACGGCAAACGAAGTGCTTGAGCATGCTGCAAAACCATAGGGCCTTCGCGGCCCGGCCCCACGTAGGTTACCGACTCCAAGCCCGCCATGCTGCCCAAATGGATCACCGCCTCCATCGGGTCCTCGAAGATAGGCACCATGGACCCTCGCTCCCGAAGCCTCTGAACTGTCCCTGGATCGGCCATCACGGCCAACCGTGCGCCAAGCCGAGGAGGAACCCGAACCAGAAGCTCCTCCAATCCAGCCATCTGAGTAAACGCCGCCGACCCGATCAACACCGCGTGCGTCCCTGGCACCGCCTCCGCGAAAATCTTCAGCACTCGCTCCTCCAGGCCGGTGCCGACTTTGGGGAACAGATCGCGCCTCCAGAACTCGTGATCGGGAAATATCTCGATCCGTAAAGAAGCGATGCGCTCGGCCATGCGTCGGAAATTTTCCGCTGCATCATGGAAACCTGCCCCTCCGCCGTCTCCTCCAGGCCGGCCTGCCCAGGGTCTGTTAAAGAACTGGGGACGGAAGTAGCGTCGTACATGGCCTCGAGGAAAAGCCTGGCCTGAATAGCCATCTCATTTCCCATAAACATACGTCCCCCAGTGGAAAAGCCTCCCCCTCTAGGTCGGGATGGATCACCCTCAAACTGCTTAAAAACATCTCGGCACGCCTCTATCCAACTTAAAAGCTTGCGATATTCTCCTCGTCCCACCCATTCTTGGAGTTCCTGCCTACCTGTGTAAATCCTCTAGTCTTTGAACTGCGAATTCCCGTTGCCTTAACGCATCCCGAAGGCTGACCTTTTCTCTTCTTTGTGAGTGCGAGGAGAAATGCCCAGGATTGAAAGGTGAGGGTATTTGTCAAATGGTTTATCCGCAATGGTTGTCTACCTCTTATCGGGGAGTTCGCTGGTGTGATATTTCAAGTCACTGAACCGGATGTACATGGCATCGACTCGCTCATCGTAATGAATTCGCATCACTCAACCTCTCTAGCGCTCATGCATGCCGCTCCCATGGCTGAGGAGGGCGGCCAGGGCGATGCGAGGGGAGGCGTTGCGCTGAACCGCCTCCTGGACCCAGTAGGTGCGGTCGATGCGGTCGAGGAGGAGATCGAGATTGCGGAGCCTGTCCCGAGCCCCGTTCGTCCTTCGACTAAGCTCAGGACGAACGGAGTCGAAGGGCTCAGGGCGAACGGTTGCGTCGAGGGGCCTGCTCGCAACAATGGTCTGAAGGTCTTTTAACCGGTCTTGGTGGATAAGCCAGGAGGGATCCCCGTTTAAAGAGAGGACCAGGAGGTCCCGCCACCAGGCGGCGATCCATTCCAACGCTTCTTCGACCTCGCTCCTGGGAGCGTTTCCAAAGGGAATCTCAAGCGCCTGTTGTTCCGAAGCTCCCAGAAATTGGTCCAGCACACCGTTTTTGGCGGCCAGCCGCTCCTGGCGATGAAATCCCAAGGCCCGCCCCAATCGGCCGCAACCCCAAGTGGCCAACAACCGGGCCAGAGCCGGTTCGAGATGCCCCTCTCTTTCAAGGTAATCGGCGACCCGCTCGATCCCTTGGGGCACACAGCGAACCAGGTGACACCGAGAGACCAAGGTGGAGGGCAACCGATAAGCGGCCGAGGCGGTCAAAAGGAGGAGACACTGCCGAGGAGGCTCCTCGAGAAGCTTGAGACACCCATGGGCCGCCTCTTCGGTCAAGCGATCGGCGTTGGCAACGATCCCTACCTTCCATCGACCGGTGTGCGGCGTCAACGCCATCCAACCGGCGAGGGCCCGAACCTGATCGATTCCGAGCTGACCGGTCTGGGACTCAGAAGTAACGACCATCACATCGGGGAAGATTCCCTTCTCAACCCTCTGACAGGATTCGCACCGATCGCAGGCCTCGGCTCCCATCGACTCACATTCCACCGCCTTGGCCAACTCCAGGGCCAGACGCCGTTTGCCGATCCCTGGAGGACCCACGAAAAGGTAGGTATGGGCTAATCGATTTTTAAGGAGCTGCCCTCTGATGAGTCGGATCGCCGCTTCATGCCCGACGATATTAGTCCAAGACACTTTGGATCACCTTCCGGATCTTCTGCTGGACTTCTTCCATCGGCCGATCGGCCCGGATCACTCGGAATCGCCGAGGTTCCCGTCGAGCGAGAACCCGATACCCCTGACGGACCTTCCGATGAAAGGAAATGGGCTTTCTCTCCATCCGGTTGGGACGCTGAACCCGACTCAAACCTTGGGCAGCCGGCAGATCCAATAGGATCGTTAGCTGCGGCTTCAATCCACCCGTCGCTAGCCGGCCCATGGTTTCCACCAACCCGAGATCGACTTTCCCGGCGAAGCCTTGATAGACCCAGGTCGAATCCTGGAATCGATCGACGATCACCACCTTCCCGGCCGCCAAGGCCGGATGGATCACTTGGGAAACCAAGACGGCCCGGCTCGCCTCGTATAGACAGAGCTCCACGATCGGCTCGATCGGCCCGGAACGACATTCCAAAAGGATTCGCCTCAATCTCACACCGAAAGCGGTCCCACCCGGTTCCCGGGTCAAAAGCACCCGAAAACCCCGCCGCTTAAGCCAGTCCGCGAGCCTCCGACTCTGGGTCGATTTCCCTGCCCCCTCTGGTCCCTCGAAGGTGATGAGGAACCCCCGTCTAAACACGTTTGCGCACCACGGTTCCGCCGGCGGTATCTTCGAGGAGATAGCCGGACTCTTTCAATTGCATTCGAATTTGATCGGCCTTCTTAAAATCGCCGCGCCGACGGGCCTCATCCCGTTCCCGGATGAGTTCTCGAATGGCAACAGGAACTTCCTGTCCGAAGGAAAGGCCCAATACACCGGCCAACTCCTGAAGAACCGTTCGGACGGCTCGGAGCTTTTTCATCGCCTGAGAACCCCGCTCCTCCAGCCAAGGAAGCGCCTGCGCCACCAAGCCGTACAGGGCCGACAACGCCTCAGGGGTGTTCAAATCGTCGTCCATCGCCTGAACGAATTTTTCCCGCGCCGCGCGAGCGGCGGGAGGTTCCTCCTCTTCCCCCGGCCCGATCCGCTGATCCACCTGCGTCAAAAATCCGAAGAGTCGTTCATAGGCGTGGGCCGTCTCTTTAAGTCGCTCCCAGGTAAAATCGATCGGGGATCGGTAGTGGGCGGTCAAGAAGAAGAGCCTTAACACCTCGGCCGGGTGCCGCTTCAAGGTTTCCTCTATCGTAACAATGTTCCCCACCGATTTCGACATCTTCTGACCGTTCACCGTGAGCAGGCCGTTGTGCAACCAGACCCTCGCAAACGGTTTGCCGGCGCCTTGCGCTTGGGCGATTTCGTTCTCGTGGTGGGGAAAGATAAGGTCCCCTCCTCCACCGTGGATATCGAAGGAGTCCCCGAGAAGAGCGGTCGACATGGTGGAACACTCGATGTGCCAGCCGGGACGCCCCGGCCCCCAAGGACTCGCCCAACTGGGCTCCTCCGGCTTGGCCCTTTTCCAAAGGGCGAAATCGAGCAGATCTTTTTTCGCTTCCACCGCCTCACTCCGAGCTCCGGCCAACATCTGGTCGGGATTCTGATGGGACAACTTTCCATACGAAGGGAATTTTCGAACCGAAAAGTAAACGCCGTCGCTCCCCACGTACGCCATCCCTCGGCGAAGAAGCTCCTCCATGAAGGCAATCATCTTCGGGAGGTACTCGGTCGCCTTCGGCTCGTGGGTGGGGGATAAAAGGCCCAAGCGAGAGAAGTCGGCCTGGAACCGCTCGGTGAAATGCTCCGCGACCAGTTGAACCTTCATTTTCAAATCTAAAGGGGTCAGACCCCTTTTGCCCACCTCTTGAAGCTCGCGCAGGTCAGGGGCCTGACCCCAGTGGCGGGCCCGATCGATGATCTTGTCGTCCAGATCGGTGATGTTGCGCGCGTAGGTGACCTGGTAGCCTTTGAAGATCAGGTACCGCAAAAGAACGTCAAAGACTACCGCTCCCCGCGCGTGGCCGATGTGGCAGTCATCGTAGACGGTGACCCCACAGACGTAGAGGGTCACTTGAGGTGGATGTAACGGGAGGAATTCCTCTTTGCGACCAGTCAGCGTATTCACGAGTCGCATCATTTATAACCAACCGAACGGTTTTTGTTTCATTCACTGTTTCTGGCGGTGCTCTTTGAGCTGCCCCTCGATGGCGTCGATCTCGTGCTGGAGTTTCTCTAAGGCCTGGGCTAAGGGATCGGGGAGACTGGTGTGATCCAAGTTGATCCCTGGAAAACGCCGCCCCTCCTGTCGGACGATGCGGCCCGGGACCCCCACCACCACCGCGTTGGCCGGAACGTCCCGGATCACCACGGCGTTGGCCCCAATCTGGACATCATCAGAAATGGTGATGTTGCCAAGCACCTTGGCCCCGGTTCCGATCACCACGTTGTTGCCGATGGTGGGGTGCCGCTTCCCCCGCTCTTTGCCGGTCCCACCGAGGGTTACCCCCTGGTAGATCGTGACGTTGTCCCTCAAGACCGCGGTCTCACCGACGACCACCCCCATGCCGTGGTCGATGAACAGGCCCTGGCCGATCTGGGCCCCCGGATGAATCTCGATTCCGGTCAACCCGCGGCTGGTCTGGGAGATGAGCCGCGCCAAGAACTTTAAGCCCAACCGATGCAAGGCATGAGCGACCCGATGGGAACCGATCGCCAACACACTGGGATAAAGGAAAAGGACCTCCCACTCCGATCGGGCCGCCGGGTCTCGCTCCAGGGCGGCTCGAATCTCCCTTTTTAACGAGACTCGCATGAAAAGCAACCACCCGACCGCAAAAAATAAAATAACCGCTAGGATCGGCATCCTTGAAGCAGGACGACCGCGTAGGCGGCCATCGCCTCTTTCGCACCAATGGGACCTAAACCTTCCATCGTCCGGACCTTCACGTTCACTTGGGATTCCTTAACCTTAAGAAGCCTCGCCACGGAGCTGCGAATCGCCTCTCGATGGGGACCTAACCGTGGCTCCTCGGTGATGACCATGAGATCGGCGTTGGAAATTTCAAGTTTCCTGGCTCGAATCAGCCGAAGCGCCTTGGCGATGAATCGCTGGCTCGGGGCCCCTTTCCATTTGGAATCGGTATCGGGAAAGTGGCTCCCTAAGTCCCCGGCCCCTGCCGCCCCCAGCATCGCGTCGCAGAGGGCGTGGAGGAGCACGTCCGCATCGGAGTGACCCAGGAGTCCCTTCTTCGCTGGAATCTTCCTTCCCCCTAAGACGAGCGGCCGGCCCGCGATCAACCGATGAATATCAAACCCAATGCCTACTCGCATATCAAAAGGGGTCTGACCCCTTTTGCCTTTCATCAAGGTTTCCGCCATCAAGAGATCATCCTGAGTGGTCACCTTCAAATTCCGGGGAGAACCTTCCACGATCCGTACCTTGACCCCCATCGCCTCCACCAAGGCTGCGTCATCCGTTGCGGTAACCCGCCTGATTCTTGCCCGATGGTGAGCCGATTCCAACAGATCCCGACGAAACACTTGAGGGGTCTGGATCGCCCAGAGGTGGTTTCGATCCAAGGTTTTGGCCACCCATCCGGCCCTGACCTGCTTGATCGTCGGAACCACTGGGATAGCCGCCACGGCCGCTTGCGTCCGTTGGGCGGTCCGGATCGTCTCCATAAGGAGCTCCGATGGGACGAGGGGACGAGCCCCATCGTGAACCACCACCCACTCTGCCGATGGAGGAAGCGCCTGCAATCCTCGGAAGACTGAGGCGGTCCGAGAAGCGCCTCCCGGGATGATCTGAATCACCTTCCGATAGCGGTACTTCTGGACCATCCGTTGGACCGCCGCGACATCGTCCCGATGACTGACCACAACCATCCCATCGATCGGACGAGCCTGCTCCAAGGCGCTTAAGGTCCAAGACAGCATCGGCCGTCCAGCCAACCGGACGAACGGCTTTCGGACCTTCTTCTTAAAACGTCTGCCCTCTCCAGCAGCTGGGACAATAGCGACAACCCTAGGTGCCAGGTCGACTTTAGACCCCTTTTGCTATCTCGCCGCCTTCCAGGCCGCTCGAGAGTTCTCCACCTCCGGCTTGGCAAAGATCATCCGCCCCGCAGCGGTCTGAAGGACGCTCGTCACCAACACCCGAACCGTCTGCCCGATCAAGGAACGACCCTGTTCGACCACCACCATGGTCCCGTCATCGAGGTAGGCCACCCCCTGATTGTACTCCTTGCCCTCTTTGATCACCCGGGCCTCCAACAGCTCCCCGGGCAACACCACCGGCTTTAAGGCGTTGGACAACTCGTTGATGTTAAGCACCGGGACCCCTTGCAGCTCGGACACCTTGTTCAAATTAAAATCGTTGGTCAAGATCTTGGCCCCCATCAGCTTCGCCAATCGGACGAGCTTCGCGTCCACCTCTTTGGTGTCCGGGAATTCCTCCTCGTGGATCTTCACCTCCACGGAAGGAATCTTCTGCATCCGGGCCAAGACGTCCAACCCCCGACGACCTCGGTTGCGCTTGATGGGGTCTTGGCTGTCGGCGATCTGCTGGAGCTCCTTCAAGACAAAACGGGGGATCACCAACCGGCCCTCGATGAACTGGGTATCACAGATGTCCGCGATCCGCCCATCGATGATGACGCTCGTGTCAAGGATGACGACCTCTTCCCGTTGATCCTGGCGGGTAAACTTCACATAGGGGATGATGACGTTGAACTCATCCCGACCCCGAACGGCGATGGCCATCCCAAAGTAACAGAAGATCACGACGATCGCCGCCCGAACGGGATTGCCCAACTCCGGCCCGGTGGGAACCATATCCAAGGTCGTGATGATGAGCCTCGCCATCAACAGCCCAAAGGCCAGCCCAAAGGCGGCGGCCGAGAGGCCGCGGCTCGAAACCTTCTTCAAGGCCAATTCCAAACCGATCAAGATCAAAGCCACACCGGCTCCCCCCAGGGCTCCGGTCAAGCCCGCCTCGGATCCCCCCAAGCCCATCAAGGGTCCGATCTGATAACCGACCATGGCCCCTAGGGCCACAAAGAAGAATCGAATGAACCACAGCGTCATGGAAAATTCCTCCTGATAACACTATTTCTTCTTGCTCTCCTTGGGACGATAAAGAAGCTTCCAGGGATGGGCCTTGATGTCGGAAGCGATCCCTTTCAGATCCTCGTAGAGATCGTCCTGGGTCAACAACCGACCGATGGTCCCCTCCCCCTGTCGAACCTTCGCTAAAATGATGTTGCCCTGGTCGAGCATCTGGGACAGCTTCTCGGTAGCCTCCGCCGAATGGGCGATGGTGTTCTTCAAATCCTCCTGGGTCGCGGGATTGCCGACCACCGCGTGGATGGAGGCGATGGTCTGCTCCAACTGTTGAACCACCCGATACCCGGCTTCGACGAGTTGTTCGCTCGGCACCGAATCCTTTCCCTGAAGGACCTCCCCCGAGGTGAGCACCCGGCTGCCCGGGGTTCCGGGGATCACCTCCAGGTATTTCTCTCCAATGAGTCCCAAGGTATTGATGTAGGCCACCGCATCCTCTTCCACGCGAGCCTGTTTTAAAACCTGTATCCCCAGCTCCGCCTGCATCCGCTGCGTGGCCTCGTCTCGGAAGACCCGCACCGAACGGACCTCCCCGACGTTCACCCCGGCCAAACGGACCGGGGCCCCTGCTTCAACCCCGTTGGCAAAGTTGAACCGCACCCGCAAGGTGTACTGAGGCTTGGCCGTGTAAAAATCGCTGATCGAGAAGACTACGACGGAAAACAGGATGAAGGCAATGAACACAAACAACCCTATCTTGATCTCTCGGGTATTCCCAGCCATGGGACTCCTCTCCTTAAAATACGGCTCTAAGCTCCATTCTCATCCCGTTTGCCTAGAATAAATTGGCTCACTACAGGATTCGTGGTGGAACGAATCTCCGTTGGCGTTCCTACCTCGATGATTTTCCCATCGTGCAGCATCGCGATTCGATCGGCGATCTTGTAGGCCGAAACCATATCGTGGGTCACCGCCACGGCAGTCACCTTTAACCGATCGTGCAGTTCCCGAATCAAATCGTTGATGGCATCGGCCATGATGGGATCGACGCCGGTGGTCGGTTCGTCGCAGAGGATCACCTTGGGACGAATCGCCAGGGCCCGGGCCAGCCCCACCCGCTTACGCATCCCGCCGGAAAGCTCGGCCGGCTTTCGATCCTCGATGCCTTGAAGGCCCACCAGCTTCAAACAATCCTTCACCCGATCCTGAATCTCTGGATCGCTCATTCGGGTATGCTCCTTTAACGCGAAGGCCACATTTTCCCCGACGGTCAACGAATCGAACAAAGCCGCTCCCTGGAACAGCATCCCAAACTTAAGCCTTAAAGCGGCCAGCACCTCCCCGGCAACGTGAGCGATGTCTTGACCGTCCACCAGGACCTGGCCCTGATCCGGCTTCACCAAACCGATGATGTGCCGCAGCAAAACCGTTTTCCCCCCTCCCGATCGGCCAATGATCACCATCGTCTCGCCGTCCCGTATGGTCAGGTTCACCCCCTTGAGCACCGGATGGCCGTTGAAGTTCTTGTACAGGTTGATGATCTCAATCACCCCGCCACCCCTAAGGAAACACGAAGTAAAAGAACGCGGTGAAGAAACAGTCGGCGGCGATGATCAGGATAAAGGAAACCACCACCGAAAAGGTGGTCGAGCGGCCCACCCCCTCAGCGCCGCCCGACGTCTCGAAACCTTCGTAACAGGCAACCGTCGCGATGATCACGCCAAAGACGACCGCCTTGAGGAGCCCCGTGAACAGATCCTTAAACCTTAAGGCGTCCCACGTCATGTTCATGTAAAGGCTGGAACCAATCCCCAGCTTGTAGACCCCCACGACGTACCCCCCCAGGATCCCCACGAGGTCCGCGTAGAGCGTCAAGATCGGCAGCATCGTCACCAGGGCCAGAAGCCGTGGGACCGCCAGATACCGGACCGGATCGGTAGCCAAGGTTTGCAGAGCGTCGATCTGCTCGGTCACCCGCATGGTCCCTACCTCGGCCGAGATGGAGGCCCCCACCCGACCGGCGATGACGAGAGCCGTGAGCACCGGCCCTAACTCCCGCACCATGGAGAGGGCAACCAAGGCGCCGATGTACAGCTCCGCCGAGATCTTTTGGAGCTGATAAGCCGTCTGAAGGGCCAACACCATCCCGGTAAAGAGGGAGGTGAGGAAAACCAGGGGGAAGCTGGCGACCCCGACCCGCTCCATCTGGAGGAGGATGAGTTCCCATGAACGATTCCGAGCCAACCGCTTCCAACGCCACGGGAAGGGGAGATCGACGACCCAACTCCTCCAGGGCAGCGCCAGGATCCCTCCCACCGTCTGCCAGAGGAGGACCGCGGAGCCCCCCAGGTATTCGAAGAAGGCCAGCGACCCTTCCCCTAAGCCCCCCACCAAACGGCGGGTTACCGCTTCCGCGCCTTGGCCGCTAGAATTTCTTTCGATGTTCCACCCCGACAAACTCCTCGTCCCGATCCAACCGAACCTGGACCCTTTGCCCGGAAGAAGACAACGGATACGTCAGCTCCAGCTCCTCGCGCGTCACCGATTCCGGTTGAACTTCACGATCCACCTCATAAGCGAGGCCCACCGCCATTCGGTCTTCCGCCGTGGAACGGCGCACGCTCAGGCCCGAAACCGAAGGTCTCTCGCCCGGCACCTCTACAGGCCGCGCGGGAGACTCCACCCCCAGGGGTCCCACGCGCCAGCCTCCCCCAACCCCTAAACTTCTTTCGGTCGAGGAAAGCCGCACGTTGGAAAGGAAGTCGCTGCGGCCCAACCGTCGAAGATCGACGGTCCCCTCGATGAGCAGCACGCCGCTTGGCTTGGTGATTTGAGAGTTCTGGATCTTTAAGATCGGCCCTTCGCCTCTAAAACGCAGCGTCGCCAGGCGGAATCTCTCCCATCCCAAGGACCCTCCTTCGCTGGAAATCTGGCCTTGGCTTTCCAGTTGACTTAAGGGGCCGGTCAAGGTGACTCGACCATGAATCGGACCGGAAAGGGTCCATCGCTGAGGTCCAGCAAACCAACGGATCCATCTGTCTAAATCGGCCCTTTTAAGCTCCAAGTTCAAGTCCACCGGATAGGGTGGCTTTAAACGAATCCGACCATTCAAAGAGGCCTCTTGCCCCAAAAGCTCCGCCTGCAGGTGAAGATCGGAACGCTCCACCACCCACCGGACCGTCAGCTGTTCAGGAATTTCTTCCTCCTGGCGCGCCCAGATGGTGATCCTTCCCCCGACCCCATGAGAAGAAACCTCTTTCTTAAGAACCCCTTCTACCCGCCAGGCTCCTTGGAGTTCGGCCTGTTTCAAGCGGATCGCCTCCCGCGAAAGGGACCATTGGCTGACGAAATGACTCCTGGGAAAGTGAGCTCCTTCTTCTACGTTTCTGGCTGCGCCAGCGGCCAGTCTAGGAAAGTCCCGCGCCTCAGCGAGGGGCTCCATCCATCCTAAAAGGATCGGCTCCTTAACCGTGCCGCTCAACTCCACCATTCCTTTAAAGAACGGATGCTCCAGGGTGAGCCAACCGTCCCACCCGAGCTGCGATGAGTTTTCCTTGGCGTCCTGAGCGGTAAGATGCAAGCGGCCCTGCGCTTCAAGAGGGAGGCCGCCCACCGACAGGGATACCCGAGTCACCGTGATAGAGGTCACGATACCGTCGCGAAAGAACATCTGTGGATTCTCGAAAGCGCTTCGACTGAAGAGTCGCCAAAGCGATCCTTCCATCTGAAGACGTTCAATCGCCAAAAAGGAGGGTTTTACGGAAACTCCATAAAGGATCAGTTTCTTGGGAGAAAAGGCCAATCGCTGAATGGATACCGGCGCCTTGAAAAGTTGACTTAAACCTTGGCTCAACCGAACGCGCCCAACCTGAAGGGCCCAGAAGAATCCTCCAGCGCTCACAAGACTCACGCAGAGAAACGCCCCAAAAAACCGTCTCAAATGTGACGTTCCGCAGGAGTAGGCGCCGGATGGAAGACCAGTCGATCGTTCTCCACCTCGATCAAGAGCGCTGCCCCCTCCTTGTAGTGTCCCGCGATGATCTCTTGCGCTAGGGGATCCTCCAAGTGCCGGGCAATGGTCCGTTTCAAAGGTCGGGCCCCATAGATCGGATCAAATCCCTTATCGATCAAGAACTCTTTGGCCGCGGGCGACAACTCGATGGCGATGCCCTGTTCCCGAACCCGGGCCATGACCTCGGCCATCTCGATCTCTACAATCCGATGGAGATCCTGCCGGGTCAAGGATCTAAAAACAATGGTCTCATCCACTCGGTTCAAGAACTCCGGCTTAAAGGTTTTCTTCATCTCCTCCAAGAGCTGACCCTTCATGTCTTGATACGTCACCTCCTCCTTGGGGGTCTTAAATCCCAAGGAGCCCTGCTTACGCAGCAGCTCCGCCCCCAGGTTGGAGGTCATGATCAAGACCGTGTTCTTGAAATCGACCTTCCGGCCAAAGCTGTCGGTGAGCCTGCCCTCCTCCAAGACCTGCAGGAGAAGATTGAAGACGTCCGGATGGGCCTTCTCCAATTCGTCCAGGAGGACCACGGAGTAAGGGCGCCGACGGACCTTCTCGGTCAACTGCCCGCCCTCTTCGTATCCCACGTAGCCGGGTGGGGCTCCCACCAGTCTTGAGACGTTGAACTTCTCCATGTACTCCGACATGTCGACCTGGATCATCGCCTCCTCATTCCCAAAGAGAAACTCGGCCAGCGCCCGGGCCAACAAGGTTTTCCCCACGCCGGTGGGCCCTAAGAAGATGAAAGAGCCGATCGGCCGTCGAGGGTCTTTGAGGCCTGCGCGGGAACGGCGAATGGCGTTGGCGATCGCCTCGATCCCCTCCTGCTGGCCGACCACCCGCTTATGGATCTCCTCCTCCATCCGCAGGAGTTTCTGCGTTTCCTTCTCCTCCAAACGGGAGACGGGGATGCCGGTCCATTTGGAGACGATCTGGGCGATGTCCTCCTCGGTGATCACCGGCTGCGCCTCGGCCTTGGAACGGGACCATTCCCGCTTCGCCCGCTCCATCTCGGCCCTGGCCTCCCGCTCCTGATCCCGCAGCGACGCCGCCTTCTCGAAGTCCTGTCCCTTGACCGATGCCTCCTTTTCCTTGCGCAAGGTTTCGATCCGTTCCTCAACCTCCTTCAAGTTGGGAGGGGCGGTCAACACCATCAGCCTCGCCCGGGATCCGGACTCGTCCATGAGATCAACCGCCTTATCGGGCAGGTACCGCCCCGAGATGTAGCGGTCGGACAGCTTGGCCGCCGCCTCGAGCGCGGCGTCCGAGTACTTCACCTTGTGGTGGGCCTCGTACTTGTCCCTTAACCCCTTCAAGATGGCGATCGTCTCCTCGACCGTTGGGGGATCCACCACGATCGTCTGGAATCTTCGTTCCAGGGCTGCGTCCTTCTCGATGTACTTGCGGTACTCATCCAACGTGGTCGCCCCGATGCATTGGATCTCCCCACGGGACAAGGCCGGCTTCAAGATGTTGGAGGCGTCGATCGCCCCTTCCGCCCCACCGGCCCCCACCAAGGTATGCAGCTCATCGATGAAGATGATCACATTCTCCGAGCGCCGGATCTCATCCATCACCGCCTTGATCCGCTCCTCGAACTGCCCTCGGTACTTGGTACCGGCCACCATCAAGGCCAGGTCCAGGATGACCACCCTTTTATCCTTCAAGATCTCCGGAACATCGCTCCGAATGACCTTTTGGGCCAAGCCCTCCACAATGGCGGTCTTTCCCACGCCGGCCTCCCCCAACAGAACCGGGTTGTTCTTGGTTCGACGGGAGAGAATCTGGATCACCCGTTCGATCTCGTTCTTGCGGCCGATCACCGGATCCAGTTTGTTTTCTCGGGCCAACTGGGTAAGATCCCGGCCAAAGGCGTCCAGGGCTGGCGTCTTGGTCTTGGCCGGAGCCGGCCCCATCGCGCTGTAGCCGGGAGCGGTCGATCCCAACAGCTCCATGACCTCCTGCCGGACCTTCCCGAGATCGAGCCCTAAGTTCACCAATACCTGGGCGGCGATTCCCTCCCCTTCCCGGATGAGGCCCAAAAGGAGGTGTTCGGTTCCGATGTAGTTGTGCCCTAAGTTCCGGGCCTCGTCCATCGCCAGCTCAATCACCTTCTTCGCCTTCGGGGTGAAGGGAATGTCGCCGGAGACAATGGTGGAAGGCCCCAGCTGCACCAGCTTCTCCACCTCCAATCGGATCTGGTCGGAGCTTAACCCTAAATTTTGCAGGACCGCAGCCGCGACCCCTTCCCCCTCTCGGATGAGGCCCAGCAGGATATGCTCCGTCCCAATGTAATCATGATTAAACCGTTTGGCCTCTTCCTTGGCCAAAAGGATCACCTTCCGCGCCCGCTCGGTAAACCGATTAAACATATTCATCCCGTTACACCTCCTTTCCACCCATTTCTAAGAGCTCGATTCCTTCCTTAATCGTCAGGACAGCAACCCCATTACTCCAACGTGTCATTCCACCTATAAGGATATCATACCAGAAAAATTGGTTTTAGGGATCGTGGGATGAGGCTTAGAGCGGCTTCGCCAAAGACTTCCAGCTCAGGACGCGGACGAACCCCCTTGTCTGCTCTTCATCTCCTGCGTGAATCAGGAAAGCCGATCTTGTTGTCCGTTTCGTGAGCCTCCCCCAATAGAAGAGATTCTTCAGAGAGTCAGGGGTGACGGTTTTCCCCGATTGGATCTCCACGGGGATCTCTCTGGATCCTTCTTGAAGGATCAGGTCAACCTCATGGCCAGCCTTGTCTCTCCAGAAATACAGGTGAGGGGTTCGCCCTTGGTGCAGCCGGTGTTTGAGTATCTCGCAGACGACGAAGGTTTCAAAAAGGGCGCCGCGGAGCGGATGGCTTTTCAGGTGAGAAAGATTTTCAATGCCCAATAGGGAGCACGCCAGGCCGGTATCGGTCAGATACAGCTTTGGGCTCTTGACGATCTGCTTCTTGAAGTTTTGATGGAAGGGAGGAAGCAGGTAAGCCAGAAAGCTGGCCTCCAGGACGCCCAGCCACGCCCTGGCCGTGTTGTGCGTGATGCCACAGTCGTTGGCCAGATTGCTCAGGTTGAGGATACACCCCGTTCGGCCGGCGCAGAGCTGGAGGAACCGGTGAAAACTGGGGAGGTCGTGGACGTTCTTGATCTGCCGGACATCCCGCTCCAGATAGGTGCGGATGTAATCCGGGTACCAGTCGGCAGGCCGCAGCCGCTTGTCGTAGATTCTGGGATACAACCCCTGCAACAGGAGTTCTTCCGCAGAGGGCAGTCTCTTTAAAGTGGGAAGGAGCTCTGAGAGTGAGAATGGCATCAACGTCAGGATCCGCACGCGCCCGGCAAGGGTCTGAGACAGCTTCTCTAGAAGAAGGAAGTTTTGAGAGCCGGTCAGGATAAATAAGCCTTCCCCCTTATGCGTGTCCACGTGGGTCTGAAGATAAGAAAACAGCTCCGGGGCCCGCTGCGCCTCATCGAGGATGGCGCCTCCCCCGTATTCCTTGAGGAATCCGCGGGGATCCTGGGTAGCGTACGCCAACGTATCCCGGTTTTCCAGAGAGACGTAGGCCTTTTGGGGGAACAGGTTTCGGGCCAGTGTGGTTTTCCCGGATTGCCTCGGTCCCAGGATGGCCACCACCGGAAACTTTCTGGCCATCTCCACAATCTTCTTCTGCAAGGTCCTGACGACCATCACAGGGCCAGGCTACCAGGATATGGATAAATTGTCAATACGATTTACAATATATCCATTTTTGTCCGGCGCACCCGTCTCCAGACTTACGCCTGGGACCCTAGACCTTTGCGACCCCCCCCCTGATTCGTTTTGCTTCGCAAACCGAATCAAAACGGTGGGGGTGTGCCTTTTCGGGAAGGGTTACAGTCTTAAGTTTACCTGAGGGGCATGCGAGAAATGGCGAAAATCTTTTGGCTAACTGTTCATCACGCCCTAACCGAGGCGGGGCGTTACCAGGGTTGGATAACTCCTGGAGTAGCCAGGAAGTTGGTTAGCCGGATAGTTTCGCTAGGCAAGAGCAACTTCGAGGGGTCTGCGCTTGAGGGCGCTGACCCGGAGGATGGAGAATCCGAGAATGTTGCCTTTCTTATCCACTTTCTCCATCACCTGGTCACTGGCTGTCTCTCGGAAGTACCCCTTTCGTCTTTCAAAGATGACTTCCAGGTAATCCCCCTCTGGATCGTACCAAAGCTTCACAATCTTGCGTGCCATATCACGGTCCCTCTTCGAACCTTGTCGGTCCAATAGGCGGTCAATACAAAGGCATCGTCACCTTGAACCTTGACCACCACGCACAGAAACTTGTCCCCTACTTGGGTCCCCATGTAGAAACGGTGGTACAACCGCGCGCCGGGATCAGCCAAGGAACGGATGACAATCTGAGGAGCTGCCAATGTCTCGGCGATGGCATCTTCCATTCCCACCATTTCTGGGTGTTCTCGTATATGTGCCCACCGTTCCTCCGTAAGACGGATGAGCCGGCCTTCAAAGTCACGCAGGCGCTTCATTGCCTCGGGATGCCGACGTTCGGTAAAAGAACCTCCAAGTCATCCATGGCCATGATACCTCTAAGTATAGCCGATGGACACCAGAGAGATGCCAAAAATCCATGGCTAACTCTTCATTACGCCCTAACCGAAAAGGAGGGAATTCGAATCTGTTTAGCTCTTTGCGACAGCGACGAGCGCGCCCGACGGCAATCCATCCGTCATTTCGACGACCGGAGGGAGGAGAAATCCCGCTTTTGAGATTTCTCGTCGTCCCCACTGATTCGTTTTGCTTCGCAAACCGAATCAAAACGGTGGGGACTCCTCGAAATGACAATTTTCTCTCAAACCGCTAAACATCTATTCATCTATTTAGAGGGTATCCCCGGGCCCCTGCGGACTTACGCCTGGGACCCTATGCCGAGGGACTGCTCCAAGCCTGCCGCAAGGATCGAGACCAAGTCCGGCGAAACTCCGAAACCCTTCAAGATCGCATCCATCGAGAACAGCTCCTGCGCGAAGTAAAGACGTAGAACATCCGCCGCGACCCGAACCGGATAAACATGTTCCAGCGGACCCAAATAAGTAACTCGGGAAAGACCATGGATTTTCTGGAAGGCGGTTGTTACCGCATCCGGGGATCGCTCCGGAACGTAATGAATCCGCCGATTCTCACCGACAAGTCCTTCGGCCAACTCCGATTCCCCCAGCAGAACCAGCCGCCCGGCAAACCGATCCAGCCTCCGGAGAACCTGGACCAAATCAGCATCTAACGTAGCGGCATCCAGAACAACCGCCTGAATCCCCTCGACGCTTGCCTCCGCCATCGCAACCGCCATCGCAATCCCCCGATCCCCTTCCTCTACGTTTCTGGCTGCGTTAGCGGCCAGTCCAGGAAAGTGCCGCGCATCAGCGCGGCCTTCCTCCAGCCCAGAGGGATTACTTTCTCCCGTGGTACCTGGTTTCGCCTCCCGCTCTGACCCTGAGAAATTTCTTAACAATCGAGGAAGGAATCCCATCACCTTACCAGGAATAGCCCCCTCCCCACCCCGCCAGCGGGAGATCGTCTCCCGACTCACCGGCTTCCCGCCGTTGTACCCTGCACCTGCCAGCGCCTGAGCCATCCCTTCCTGCGTCAACCCCAGCCAATCCATCACCTGGCCAAACTCTGTATCACCAGCGACTTCCGAATCCGCTGCATCCTCCTCCAGCCCGGCGAAGGCAGCGGAGGAGCCTCTGGACCCCCCTGGAAAAGCCGCCTCCAGCTCAGAGCTGGCGGCACTTTCCAGGCCAGCCTGGGCACGCAGCGCAAGGGCAACGGAAGGCCGAACAAGCGTTAGAGCCAAGAAAAGCCCCAACGAGCTTCGCCAACGGTCCATTCGTTCTCTTCTCATAGGCAGACCATCGAATACGTTTGAGTTTACCTGAAGAATTGGGAAAGCGCAAGATTCCTGACTGTCTATCGTTACGACTTACTCCTGGTGGGCTTGGCGCTGCGAAAGCTGTTGACACCCATTTCGTCACTTAGGACAATAAATGACGACACATGCCTTTCATCTTGTTGGTCATTTTTGGTCTGGCCGGTTGCGCCACAAAGGCTGGTCCAGCCCCCACTGCGGGATTCGTGGCGGCGGCTCGGCTTACCCAACCGACGGGCCTTCCCTTTCACAAGGCCTGGCAGAAACCGGAATTCGACTGGGGTCAGTACGGAACCATTTCGGTCAGCCCCGTCAACATCGATTACCTTCCCCAGATGGACTGGTGGAAAAAGTTGGAACGGGGTCAAGGCTTTCAAGCCGATGCCAAGAAGCTGGCCGAATACACGCGTCAGACCTTTGAAGAGGCGTTCCGCGAAGATCCGAACCAACGCTTTCAGGTAGTCGATGCGCCTCAAACCGATACCCTGATTCTGGAGATCGCCCTGGTGGAGATCGTCCCCAGCAAGATCATGTTAAACACCTTAGGCTACGCCCCCTTTGTCGGCAGCGCCTTTAAGCTGATCCGAAACACCAAGTCCAAAAGCTCCGTGGCCTTCGAGGCCCGGTTCCGAGACGCCCAAACCGGCGAGGTCGTGGCCCAATTCGCCGACCGGGAGTTCGAGAAGATGTCGCCGGTGAATGTCAAGGATGTCACCTGGTACGGCCATGCCGAGAGCATCCTCTGCGAATGGGCCGACCAGTTCGTCCGGATGGTGAACCGAAAAGAAGGGGAACAGATCCCCGACTCCAAACCGTTCCACCTGAAGCCCTGGTAAGCAGGTTGTTTGCCCAGCCCCCCCCCCCCAAGCTTCGCTTTGCGAAGCAAAACGCGGGGGGCCAGCCGATTAGAGGGTTTCTCGCAGGAGTTTGGCGCGGCGGGCGTCCCGTTCGGAAGGGTTTAAGCCGCGGCCCTCCAGCTTCTGAAGATGGGCCGGCTGGGTCTGGATGAAGAGGCGGTTCACCAGTCCCCGCTCGAGATTGTTCATTAAACCCAGATCGATACCGAGACGCACCAAAGACAAAAGCTCGACCGTCTCGTTGGAGGTGATAAGGTGGGCGGATTTCAGCGTCCCCAACGCCCGCCAGATCCGATCCTCGAGAGCCTGACGGCTTTGGGTCAGGAGCGCCCGACGGGCCGCCTCCTCCTGCTCGATCACCTGTTTGATCAACCTTCCCAAGTTGTCCAGGATCTCCTCCTCGGAGACGCCGAGGCTCACCTGGTTGGACAACTGGAAGAGGTTGCCGGAGGCCTCGGTCCCTTCCCCGTAAAGGCCGCGCGCCGTCAATCCCAATTTGGAAATCGCATGGAGAACCCGGTTGATCTGCTTGGTCATCACGAGACAGGGTATGTGCAGCATACAGGAAGCTCGCATCCCGGTTCCTACGTTGGTGGGGCAGGCCGTCAGATACCCCCACTGGGGAGAAAAGGCGTAGGCGAGATGCCCCTCCAACTGGGCATCGATCTGACTCAACACCACCCAGGCCTCGGGGAGATTGAACCCCGACTGCAACACTTGAAGCCGCAGGTGATCCTCTTCATTGATCATGAGGGCCAAGATCTCCCGGTCGCTCACCACGACCGCCTTTTCTCCGGAGGGGGACGCATGCTCGGGACTGATCAGGTGCCGCTCCGTGAGGAAGAGACGGTCCAGCTCCGTCAGTTCCGATAGGGCCAAGAGGAGCGACCCTTTCAAGTAGGCGCAAGTTCCCACCGCCTCCTCGATCCGGGCCAAGATTTCGACCCGCCGTTTCTTGCCGGCCCAGTGAGGAAATGGGGTGTCGCTCAAATTCCTCGCCAGCCGGATCCGGGAGGACATCACGATCTCTCCCTTGGGGCCGGTTCCCCGGAGCCATTCCCCGGTTTGGTGGACCAGATCGTCAAGGGTCATGGAATTACTGCAAACGTATTTAATCGAGAGACGTATCCGCTCGCCCTGAGCCTGTCGAAGGGCGAACCTGTCTTCGTGCTTCGACTCTGCTCAGCACGAACGGTTGTCACGGCGAATCTCCAAATCGCCTCATCTTTTAGGTCCCTTGCCTTTCACCCTAGATTCTTCACCCTTCACTGCCTTTGCCTTTTCCTCCACGGCTCGAACCCGATCCCGAAGACGGGCCGCCTCCTCAAAGGCCTCCGCGGCGACCGCCTTCTTGAGGTTCTCCTTAAGCCGCGCCAGATCTGTCTCTTCCCCTATGCTTTTAGCGGCATCAGCAGCCCGTCCAGAAAAGTGCCGCGCATCAGCGCGGCCTTCACTTTTCTTGGCCGCCTTCGGCTGCGAAACGGAAGGACCCTTTCCCACATGTTGGGTGGAACCGTGGATCCGCTTTAACAGGGGAACCAGGTACGGCTCAAACGTCTCGTAACAGTTCCCGCAGCCAAGCCGACCAACCTTGCGAAACCCTTCGTAAGTCATTCCACACCTGGGGCAGGAAAGCTTGGTTCGCTCGGTCGACTCTCCTTTAAGCCCGAAGTCGGCGAGGCCGGCCAAAAGGCCTGCTAACCCGAACTCCTGCCCTGCCGCAGTTCCTTTCTCGTGCGCGCAGCTCTCGCAGAGATGGAGCTCGCGGGTCTGGTCGTCAATGATCTCGGTCAGATGAACCGTCGCCTCGTTTTGTCCACACAGGTCACAGGTCACAAGCTTTCCTCAAAAAGGTACCAGGTACCATTTTAAAACCCCAACGGGGTCAGACCCCATCAATACCGCACCCCGGCGGTTCTGGTGAGCTTCCGGAAATCCCGCATGAACCTCAAGGTCAACCTCCCCGGCTTTCCGGTGCCAATCGAACGCCCATCGATCTTGACCACCGGGGCAATCTCCGCGGCGGTGCCGGTTAAAAAACATTCCTCGGCGTTGTACAGATCGTGTCGGGTCAGCATCTCCTCGCGGACCTTCCGGCGAACCTCAGTTGCCAACCCGATGACGCAGTCGCGGGTGATCCCCCTTAAGATGCCGGCGTAGGCCGGGGGGGTCATCAGGATTCCCCGACGGACAATGAAGATATTCTCCCCTGTGCATTCCGAGACGTAGCCCTGGGCAGACAGCATCAGGGCCTCTTCGACCCCCGCGTTGATCGCCTCGATCTTAGCCAAGATGTTGTTCAGGTAGTTCAGCGACTTGATCTGGGGGTTCAGCGCCTCCGGCAGATTCCGGGGGGTGGGAACTGTGACGATCTCCATTCCCTCCTGGTAGATCCGCTTCGGGTACAGCACGATTTTGTCCGCGATGATAAAGACCGTCGGCTTCTCGCACTTGCGCGGGTCCAATCCCAGGTCACCCACCCCGCGGGTGACGACCAGCCGAATGTAGGCGTTGGTCAACCGGTTGGCCCGCAGGGTCCCCACCACCGCCTGGATCATCTCCTCCTTGTTTAACGGGATCTTGAGCAGGATCGTGTGGGACGACTCGTAAAGGCGATCCACATGTTCCTTCAGTTTAAAGACGAGGCCATCGTAAGAACGGATCCCCTCGAAGACCCCGTCGCCGTAGAGAAGGCCGTGATCGTAGAGGGAGATCTGTGCCTTAGAGGAATCCACCAGTTTCCCATTCAGATAGACCTTTAGTCCCATAGTCGGCCATCCTTTAACGAAAGCACGCGCCCGGCCATTTGGGTGAGCTCCGGCTCGTGCGTCACCACCACCAACGTTGTTCCTCGCTCCCGATGGAACTGCTTGAGGAGCTTTAAGATCATCCGGCCGGTCTCGGAATCCAGATTCCCGGTCGGTTCATCGCAGAAAACGATCTTGGGATCGTTCATCAAGGCCCGGGCCATGGCCACCCGTTGCTGCTCGCCACCCGAGAGTTCAGCCGATCGATGCGCCGCTCGGTTCTTGAGGCCGACCTGTTCGAGGAGCCCTTGGGCCTTCTTCCAGGCGTCCCCGGAGGCGGTCCCAGAGCCATTCCCCATCCATCCCGGAAGGGCCACATTCTCCAACGCCGTCAATTCCGACACCAAGTGATAAAACTGAAAGACAAACCCAAAGGCCCGATTCCGAATCCGAGCCCGTTCCCAATCGGAAAGGCCGAACAGCGACTTGCCTTCAAACCGCACCTCGCCTTCCGTGGGCCGATCCAATCCACCCAAAAGATGGAGCAACGTCGACTTCCCTGCTCCCGATGGGCCCACGATGACCAGGAACTCCCCGGCCTGCACGGAAAGGTTTACCCCTTTCAGGACCTCCAGTAGGCACCGACCCGTTGGATAGGTCTTCTCCAGTCCCACCGCCTCTAACAGCACCCCCATCCTCCCTTTCCTTCTATCCGCTATCCGCTGTTTTACTCGTACCGAATCGCCTCGGCCGGCTGTTTCCGGGCCGCTACCCATGCTGGATAAAGGCAGGAGGCCCAACTAATCCCCATGGCCGCCAACCCTACGGCCAACGCGTCCCAAGGTTCCAACTTCACCGGCAGCCGATCGATGTAATAGATCTCCGGTGGCAGCTGAATGAACTGGTACTTCGCCAAGAGGGTGCACAAACCGAGCCCCAGCCCGCCCCCTAAGAAGGTGCCGAGACAACCAATGAGTAGACCGGCCCAGGTAAAGATCCGACGGATGGAGGCGTTGGTCGCTCCTAAGGCCTTCAAGATCCCAATCTCCTTCGTCTTCTGAACCACCACGATGAGAAGGGTCGCCACGATGTTAAAGCAGGCCACCAACACGATGAGGGCCAAGATGACGAACATGGTCACCTTCTCCAATTTGAGGGCCGCAAAGAGATTTCGGTTTAAGTCCATCCAGGTCACCACCCAGTACGGAAACCCAAGCTTCCGCCGAAGGAGATCCCGAACCGAAGGGGCCTCCAGCGCCGCTTTAAGCCGCACCCCAATTCCAGAGACCCGATCCGGAGTGCCGGCGACTCCCTTCACCGTCTCGATGGAGGCGAGGGCCAGATTGAGATCGTAGTCGTACATCCCGGTCGCAAACGTGCCCTTGACCTTCATGGGGAACTTGGTGGCCTTCTCTCCGCCGATCACCGTGATGGAATCCCCGGGTCGAACCCCCCAGCGCCGAGCCAGTTCCGACCCCAGGATTAACTCTCCCGATTGCGGCGGCCAGTACCCTTCTCTTCGAGAAAGGCGGCTCGCCAACTCCGTCACGGAAGGTTCCCTGGCTGGGTCGATCCCTCTGAGGATGACACCGGTCGCCTCCTTCCCCCGTTGAAGCAGCACTTGGATTTGGAGGAAAGGGGCCGCCGCCTCCACCTGAGGAATTTCGGTGAGCGTGTTTAAAATGGAATCGACCTCAACGACCCCTCCCTCGGCTTCAACGATGAGATGTGGATTCGCCCCGACGATCTTCGACTGCAAGTCGGCATCGAACCCGCTCATCACCCCTAACACCACGAGAAGCGCCGCCACCCCCAAGGCCACCCCCCCCACCGAGATCACCGCGATCACCGAGACAAACGGCTGCGATCGCTTCAACCCCTTCAAATACCTCATCGCCAAAAACAGTTCGTACCTCATCCGTGAATTTTACTCTCGATCCAATCCAAGGTATTCCGGAGAAGGGCCGCTACGTCTTCAGCATCTTGGCGAGTGGGTAACCCCTCCGGTCCAATCCCCGGCAACGCATCTGGATAGCGGGTAGGAATGTAATACTGATCAAGCTTCAGACAGGTCTCTTGAAGCTTTGAAAAGCTGGCATCGAGATCTTGACAAATAGCCAATAGCTCACCCAGGGCATGCGATCGAGGAACGGATCGCTGGCGGCTCCGCAAGAAACCCTTTAATGCCTTCTCCACACCTTGTTGAGCATGGAAACAAGTCTGATTGTAGATCCCTTTCTCTAGGGCTGCTTCCGCCAACACAAAATCCTCGCGTGCAAACTCCATCCACCTATGCGGCTCGGTCATAGAGGACCTTCCCTTTATGGGCGATCTCGTCCACCCAAAAGCAATGGTCACTTTTCTCCATCTGAGCCACCTCTTGGGGAGTATAGACGACCACATTCAAGCCCACTTTTGGGTGGGTTAGCTGGAGAATTTCACCGATACGATCGATGAAGCGGCGAGGGGTCTTCTTCACAACGGCCAGATCGATATCGCTCCACTCATGAACATTGCCTTGGGCCAGGGAGCCGAACAGGATCATGCGCTGCGGCCCGTATTCCCGAACAATGATTCCCATGATCCGCTTCAGTTCCTGCTCAAGCCGTGTTTTTCGATCCAGGCTCTCTTGATTCATTTTTGTCGGCCTCCGCTGCTCTCGCTTGCACCCCATAGAGATGTCTCATGCTCCTTCGTATCCACGGCCGGGCCGCCTTCGCTCCGGCGATGCCGTCCGCGCATTATTCGCCGTGCCTTGCCCCTGCGCGGGGGATCGGAACGGGCCCCATCCCGTGTTGAGAAGCGGCCATCCTCCGCCTTCACCTTTACAACGCTTTGCCGAGTCAGTGTCGTATCCATGCCCGAAATTCCGGATGTTCCTCAACAAGCTTTTCAACCTCTGCGAGAGGAAGCTCAACGGCTTTCTTTGTGAAATCGGCTATAAGCTTGACCACGCCAGGGAGGTACGTGCTGTTGAGCTTTTCGGAAGTAATGGACACATTTCCTCGTCGAGCGGAGCGTCCATTCTTTCTGAAAACGTCAATAATAAAATAAAGTCATGGCTCCTGTTCTCGCGTGCCCGGTCTTGAATCGCTCTTTCTTCAATGTAGGTCCAATCGGTCGTACCCCATTCCAAGTCGTGCAAGATAACAACAATTCTCGATTCTTCCCGAAATACCCAAGGGAGAAAAAGCTCCCCATCTGTACCGGCCATTTCCTGCCGGTGCTCTGTATAAATAAAAACCTTGCATTGATTCCTGATAGGGTCCGCGACTTGTTTCGCAAGAGGGAGCTGTTTCTTGCAGAACGAGATGGCCACATCATACGAGGGCACGTTCATTACCGTTCTCCCTCCGGCTTAAGCGTTGGGAAGAGGATCACCTCCCGGATCGAATCTTGGGCCGTCAGCAGCATGGCGAGGCGGTCGATCCCGATCCCTAGGCCGCCGGCCGGCGGCATCCCGTACTCGAGCGCCTCGATGAAATCCTCATCGATCGATTGGGAATATTCCTTGGCCATCTCGGCGTACCCCTCGAAACGTTTGCGCTGCTCTACGGGATCGTTCAACTCCGTGTAGGCGTTGGCCACCTCAAGCCCCCCGATGAACAGCTCGAACCGGTCCGCCAATTCCGGCTTCGCCGCCTGAGCCTTGGCTAAGGGAGAAAAAGCTAAGAAATAGTCCACCACAAAGGTCGGTCGGCCGCTGGATTCCGGCTCCACCAACTCCGACACGAAATTGAGCAGCCACGAACGGGAGGGTTTCTTCCCTGCCTGTCCAGTCGGCATCTCGAGCCGAACCCCGTGGCCCAAAAGTTTATCGACCCATTCCTCCACCGGGTCTCCGGGCCGAATCCGGAATTTCTTCTCCATATGCTCGGCGAAAGAGAACCGTTTCCAGGGAAGGGTAAGATCCATCGTCTTACCGGCAAATTCCCATTTTAAGCTTCCCCGGAGCTCCTGGGCTGACGTGGTGATCAGCTCCTCGGTTAAGGTCATCATCGAGCGGCAATCCCCGTACGCCTCGTACACCTCGAGCATCGTGAACTCCGGGTTGTGACGGGTGGAGAGCCCTTCGTTCCGGAAATTACGGTTCAGTTCGTAGACCCGCTCGAACCCACCGACGAGCAGTTTTTTCAAATACAGCTCCGGGGCGATCCTCAAGTAAAGGTCCAGTCCCAACGCGTTGTGATGGGTCTTAAAGGGCTTGCCCGCCGCCCCACCGGGAATCGGCTGCATCATCGGCGTCTCCACTTCGAGGAATCCCTTCTCGTCCAAGAACCGCCGGATCCCACTCACCAGGCGGCTGCGCAACAAAAAGGTCTCACGGACCGCCGGATTGGCCATGAGATCCAGGTAACGCTTCCGATACCGAAGCTCGACGTTCTTCAAGCCATGCCATTTCTCCGGCGGGGGCCTCAAACCTTTGGCCAGAAGCCACCAATCCGAGACACGAACCGTCTTCTCCCCGGTTTTGGTGACAAAGGAGGTGCCGCTTGAAGCCAGGATGTCGCCCAAATCCAACATCTGGACGTCCGCGTACCGTTCCTTTAAGTCGGCCTCGGAGAAACACAATTGGACCTTTCCGCTTTGGTCCCTTACATCGGCAAAGATGGTCTTCCCATGAACCCGAAAGCCGGTCAACCGCCCAGCCACCTTCACGGATCGGCCTTCTTCAAAGGCGCTCAGGATTTCCTGAAGCGACCCGTCCCGTTTAAAAACGGTTTGATAGGGGTCCGCGCCGGTGGAACGAACCGCCTTCAGTTTCGTAAGGCGTTGCTCAATCAGCTGATCCATACCCTTTAGATGGTACCAGGTACCTTTCTAAAATGGTACCTGATACCATTTTACGGCCTTCCTCGATGCAAAGATAGGGAATCCACCCCGGATTCAAAGCGAGGAACTGAGGAGATCCGCCGCCCGGCCGGATCGATGAAGCCGGACCACCCGGTGTTGGCGGCGCGAACCACCCAAACCCGGTTTTCAATCGCACGGAACACGCAGGCCTGCAGATGCTGAAGCGAGGCAGCCGACCGATGAAACCAGGCGTCGTTGGTGATGACCAGGAGCCACCGGGCCCCTTCCCGAACAAAACGTCGAGACAAATCTGGAAAGAGATCCTCGAAGCAGATGAGCACACTGAAGGGAAGGACGTCGTGGGTCTTGAGTCTTGAGTCTTCAGTAAAAGGCTGCCGAAAAGTAGCCGGTTGGAAAACGGTGAATCGACTTCCGGGGGAGAAATTCCCCATTAAAACGAACCGGCGTAGCCATCCAAAAAAGAACTCGAGGGGGAGGTATTCCCCGAAAGGGACCAGATGAACCTTGTCGTAACGTTCCACGAGATTCCCTTGGGGGTTTAAAAGGCAAGCGCTGTTAAACATCCTTTCGGTACCTGATACCGTTTCAGTAACCGGTGCCCCCACCAGTAAAGGAGTGTCCGTGGCTTGCGCCAATTTCTGGAGCCGTTCGAAGATCTCGGGGTCCTCCAAGTATCCAGGTACCGCCGTCTCCGGCCAGACGATGAGGTCCGGACGGGATTGAGCGGCTTGACCCGTTAACGTTTCGTAGCGATGCCAGATCTCCTCTTGGAAAACCTCATCCCACTTCTCGGTCTGCGGGATGTTGCCCTGCACCACCGCAACCCTGAAAGACAGTCGTGGGTCGTGGGTCGTGGGTCGCGAGTAAACCTCAAGCTGGTGAATGCGAAAGGAGCCGTAGGCCAGCGCAGCAAGCAAACAGGCGCCTGCCAACGCTATAGCGGATAGTCCTTTCCTATACGCTGTACGCTGGACGCTATACGCTAACCAAAGGGCCACGTTGACCAGAACCACGAGAAAAGAGACCCCGTAGACACCGGTCAAATCGGCGATCTGAATGACCGGAATCCAATTCCACTGGGTGTGAGCGATCAGGTTCCATCCGAAGCCGGTCAACCAGGTGTTGCGAAGATACTCCAGAAGAACCCACGCCGCCGGCAAAGTGAGAAGGGGTGTACGGTGTACGGTGTGCGGCGTACGGCGAAGACCACTCACCATTCTCTGGGCGAGCCAGCCCCAGATCCCAAAATACAGAGCCAGGTATCCGATCAGTAAAACCGTCCCGGGAATCGTCACGTATCCCACCCACCAGATCGTCCCAGCAAAGAAGAGGATCCCGATAAGATAGCTTTGTAGGAAGGCCTTTCTTGGGGAACTTTTCTCCAGCGCAAGCAGCCAAGGCAGATAGGCCACCCACGCTAGCCACCCCAAATCAAAAGGCGGGAAACTTAAGACGAAAAGAAGGGCAGAGACAGCCAAGCTTACTGCTGCATCCCTCCCAGAGAAGGCAGGCGGGTGGAGGTGACGATCCGCATCGCCTCCTCCTCGGTGAATCCCCGGTCGATCAAGGCAAGGTAATAGGTCCGCATGAAGGTGGCCAAGTTCTGCGCCGTTTCCGGCTCGGCCATCACCTTGGTCATCCCCCGGATCATCGACTCCATCATCTGACCCATCATCGGCCCCATGACCGCCTCGGTCATCTTGTTCATCTCCTCCATCGCCTTAGCCGTCTCTTCAGCCGTCATCCCACCCTTCGCCTTCTCGGCCGGGGCCGCCGACCTTCTCGATGGGGATGAAGCTGCCGTCGGATCTTCCAGGGTTTGCTCCTCAGCCTGCGATATCCCTGTAAAAGCGCCTAAGCCCACCACCAGAAAACCGATCACGACCTGTTTCCAGATCACCATCCTCTCATCCCTCCTTCATGCACCATGACATCGTTTGTATTTCCTGCCACTGCCGCAGTAACAGGGATCGTTCCTTCCCACCTTGGGATGTTCCCGTCGAAATGGGTGGGAGCTCTCCCGCGCTTCGGCCATCGGACCGGCTCCCACTCCCGGAACAAACGGTTCGTCGGTCCCTTCACGAAACGATTCGGGGTTTATCAACGAAGGCGTCGGAGTCGCCGCCTTCGGGGCTTCTGGATGAAGGAACTGTGTCGGCTCCAAAACCCGAGGCCTCGTCTCGGTCCGAACCGCTTGGATCTTGAAGATAAGCTCCACGATCTCTTGTCGGACCGATTCCACCATCCGGGTGAACATCTGGTACGCCTCGTGCTGATACTCGACCAACGGATCCTGCTGGCCGTAGACCCGATAGCCGATCCCTTCCCGCAGGTGGTCCATGGCGTAGAGATGATCCTTCCACTTGGTGTCGATGACCTGAAGCATTACCCACTGCTCCAGCCGCCGCATCGACCCTTCCCCCAATACCGATTCTCGGGCCTCGTAGGCCTGATGGGCGGCGGTGAGGAGGCTCTGCGCCAGATCTTCTCTTCCTATACGTTTCTGGCTGCGCCAGCGGCCAGTCGAGGAAAGTCCCGCATCAGCGGGGCTCCCCAACTTCGCGAAGTCGGGGATCGCCACCGAAAACCGGCCTTGGATCGCCTCGGACAATCCGGAGAGATTCCACTCCTCCGGATCTTGATGAGACAGCGCATAAAGATCCAACAATCCCTGGATCGATTCCTCCACCATCTCGAGGATCTTAGGCTTCAACTCTTTACCCTCCAAGACCGCCCGTCGCTCCCGGTAGATCACCTCCCGCTGGCGGTTCATCACGTTGTCGTACTCCAAGAGACGTTTCCGAATCTCGAAGTTGTGCGTCTCCACCCTCTTCTGGGCCGTCTCGATCGCCCTGGAGAGCCACGGGTGTTCGATCGCCTCCCCTTCGGGGATGGCCGCCTTGGTCCACTCGAGAAGTCGGTTCTCTCCGAAGATGCGGATCAAGTCGTCGTCCAGGGAAAGGTAGAATCGGCTAGAGCCAGGATCCCCTTGTCGGCCGGAGCGCCCGCGAAGCTGGTTATCGATCCGGCGGGACTCGTGCCGCTCGGTGCCGAGGACGTGCAGACCCTTCAAGCCTACCACCTGGGCATGTTCCGCCTCCACTTGGGTCTGCACCTTCGGTTCGATCTCCTTCAAAAGCTCGGCCTCGACTTCCTGTGAAAATTCAGGGACCATCTCCGCCGGAGGCGGGCCCTGCGCTTGCCCGCCCTCATTTTGGCGGGGGGACCCTCCCTGAGCGAGCTGGTCCTTTCGGCGTTTCAGCTCCGCGGCGATGAGGAATTGGGGATTCCCTCCCAAAAGGATATCGGTCCCCCGCCCCGCCATGTTGGTGGCGATGGTCACCGCCTTGAATCGCCCGGCCTGAGCGACGATCTGGGCCTCCTGCTCGTGGTATCGGGCGTTGAGGACGTGGTGCGGGATCTGGCGGCGTTTCAGAAGCTCGCTTAACCGTTCCGACTTCTCAATGGAAACGGTGCCCACCAGGACCGGCCGGCCTTCCCCGTGCAGCTGGGTGATCTCCTCTTCGATGGCTTGGAACTTTTCCCGTTCGGTCTTGTAGACCACATCCGCGTAGTTGGTTCGAATCAAAGTCCGGTTGGGGGGGACGGTGACCACCTCCAGACGATAGATCTGGTGGAACTCGGCCGCTTCGGTGGAGGCGGTGCCGGTCATCCCTGCCAGCTTATCGTACATGCGAAAGTAATTCTGGAAGGTGACCGTGGCCAAGGTCTGGTTTTCCCGTTCGATCCGAACCCCCTCCTTGGCCTCGATCGCCTGATGGAGCCCGTCCGACCAGCGACGACCCGGCATGAGCCGGCCGGTAAATTCGTCGACGATCACCACCTGGCCGTCCTTGACCATGTAGTCGACGTCCCGCCGGTATAAGGTGTGGGCCCGGAGGGCCTGGTTGATGTGATGAACGAGGGTGATGTTGGTGTCCTCGTAGAGGTTGCCCACCTGGAGAAGCCCCTCGGCCTTCTTGACACCCTCCTCGGTTAAGATCGCCGAGTGGGCCTTCTCATCCACGGAGTAGTCCGCGCCCTTCGCCAGTTTCGGAACGATCCGATCGATCTTGAAATAAAGCTCGGTCGACTCCTCAGCCGGCCCGGAGATGATGAGGGGCGTTCTCGCCTCATCGATCAAGATCGAGTCGACCTCATCCACGATGGAATACGACAATCCCCTCTGGACGCATTCCTCCACGGAAACCACCATGTTGTCCCGAAGATAATCAAAGCCGAACTCGTTGTTCGTCCCGTAGGTGACGTCGCATGCGTAAGCGGCCTTACGATCCGAGGCACCCATCTCGTGTTGAATCGCCCCGACGGTTAACCCTAAGCTTTCGTAGATCGGTCCCATCCAGTTCCGATCCCGTTTGGCGAGGTAGTCGTTCACCGTCACCAGATGGACTCCGCGCCCCAAGAGGCCGTTTAAAAAGACGGCCAGGGTGGCCACCAGGGTCTTGCCCTCACCGGTAGCCATCTCGGCAATCTTTCCCTGATGGAGAACCATTCCTCCGATCAGCTGCACGTCGAAATGGCGCATGTTCACCGTCCGACGGGCCGCCTCGCGAACCAAGGCGAAGGCCTCTGGGAGAATCTCCTCCATCGCCCGATTCTCGATCTTTAAGCGACGCTTCCGTTCCCCCTTCAGTGCGTCTTCGTCGTTGGGATCGATGGAATCGCCCAGTGGGACGGTGCCATCGGAATCGATTCCGCCTCCGAGTTGTGCGATCCGGGCCTTCAGACGTTGACGCAACGCCTCGGCCTTTTCCTTTAATTGGGAATCGCTTACATCCTTCACCGTCGGCTCCAGGGCGCTGATCCTTGCCACAACAGGCATCAGCCGCTTCAAGAACCGCTCGTTCTGCGAGCCGACCAGTTTATTGAGGAACCAGTTCAACATGAGCGTATAGCGGATAGCGTAGAGCGTATAGGATGAAGCATTCGATACAGCATACCGCCAACCTCCCTCATCAAGTCTTCAATAAAAGTACTCTTCTGGCTAAAGCCTAAATCGGTTGACAGGAGATACTGGGTCTCTAACTCGCATAGGGAACTGTAAGCAATGGACAAAAACTGTTTGTACTCTTTATTGGATTGCCGCCCGTACCCTCAGCGACATTCGATGGAATGGCTACCGCTGACCTTCTCATCTGTTGCAATAAACCGTATTTCTCATCTTGAGGAAAGCCGTTGGTCAACTTATACAGCTCGATCACCAACCGATAAGACTTCTGCCACACGATCAAGTCCTTAAAGCTTTTAGTCTTCACTATACGCCATCCGCTATCTCTTCTGGGCTTTCCACCGAAGATACGCGTCTAAAAATAGGTCCAGCTCCTCGCCGGCTAAGACCCCTTGCGTCTTGCCGGTCTCCACTCCGGTCCGGTGGTCCTTGACCATCTGGTACGGATGAAGCACGTACGATCGGATCTGTGAGCCCCATTCGATCTTTTGCTTCTCGGCGTACTGCTTGGCCAGGGCCTCTTCCCGAATCTTTCGCTCCAGCTCGCACAGCCGAGCGCGAAGGACCTTCATCGCGAAGGCCTTGTTCTTGTGCTGGGACCGTTCGTTTTGGCACTGGACCACGATGCCGGTCGGCAGGTGGGTGATCCGCACGGCGGAATCGGTGGTGTTCACCCCCTGTCCGCCGGGTCCGCTGGCTCGGTAGACATCGATCCGAAGATCCTTCTCCGGCAGATCGATCGGAAGGTCGTCCGCCACCTCCGGGATCACATCCACCGCGGCGAAAGAGGTGTGCCGCCTCTTGTTGGCATCGAACGGCGAGATCCGAACCAGGCGATGGACCCCGTTTTCTCCTTGAAGAAGACCAAAGGCGTAATCTCCCCGGAGGAGGAGCGTCACCGATTTGATCCCCGCCTCTTCCCCCACCAGATAATCCAGCACCTCGGTCTCGAACCCTTTGGTCTGGGCCCATCGGCTGTACATCCGAAACAGCATCGAGACCCAGTCGCACGACTCCGTTCCGCCCGCGCCGGCGGTAATGGAGAGGATCCCGTTGTTGGCGTCGGACTCTCCTCGGAACAGGGTGCGTCGCTCGAGAAGGGCAACCTCTTTTCCTAAACTTGTGAGGGATCGCTTGAGATCGGCTTGTGCCGCGGTGTCGTGCTCATCGATGAGGGGGGCCAATTCCTGAAGGGTCTCGGCCTCCCCCCAAGCTCTTTTCCAGTGCTCGAGGATGCCTTTGAATTTTTTAAGTTCCTGGATGGTGACCCCGGCCTTGGTTTGGGTATCCCAAAATCCGGGAGTCGCGATGGCCTGTTCGAGAACCTTTATCCTGGACTCAACCTGGTCCAGGTCAAAGATACCTCCGCAGGTTTTGCAGGGTCTCTCGAAGGGAGGTCAGTTGATTCGCTAAGGCGGTATCCATTACGAACGATGGCGCTGCTGTTGGTGGCGGTACCAGTAGGTCCAGGCGACTCCACATAAACCGATCACCAAAAGGACCACATACATTCCAACGATCGAATTCATCTTAAGTCTCCTTCACCCCATCCAAGGCGTAACCCCACCAGAGAAAAACGCCAGCCACTGATCCACCTGCCAACAAGCCTATCACATTGAACCGATCCCCAGCAAGCAGATTCCCAACGCCCGTCGTGGCGAACAGAATCTTCCTGGGGTCGTAAAGACATCGAGCCAAGCTCTCTCGTTGTCGTTTAATCACAACCCCAAGTCTAGGGGACTATACCTAATTGTCAATAAATTTTATTTATATACAATAAGTCAGAAAAGGGGGCTACGGCGCGCCATCGAGAACCAGCCTATTCCTCTGAGCCTCCTCCAGCCCCGCCGCCAGATCCGGCCCCTCCAATCCGGCCCGATCCATAAGGGGCTGCCGTAAGCTCGACTTCCAGCCCTCCTCCAGCCCGGCGGTGGTGCGCCACTCTTCGATCAACGGTCGAAACAACTCGTAGGAGATCGTGGGGAGATACATGGTAAACGCTCCGAAGGCTAACCCTTCCAAAGGCTGCTCCTCCGGGTTTTTCCGCGGGGGCCCTGCCTGTCTCCTTGGAAGTTTTCCCCCAAGGCACTGTCCCAAAAAGTAGAGGGCCAAATCCTCTTGAGTCGGAATCTTCCCTGCCGGCAAAGAGGTCCGACACGACTCGGCCAAATCTCTTAGTTGGGACTCAAAATGTTCGACGTAGCATCGCACAGCCTTCACAAGGATGCTGTTTCTAGGCTTCCTACCGAGAGAATCGAGCGCACTGGCAACGTGCCCAATAATTCTACGCGGCGAGTCTGTCCTTGATGCGTAAGCCGGATACGCCACTGCTAGGAGCGGAACATAGTCTTGCCAGGACAAGCCAGCCGGTTTTCTTCGATCATTCAAGAGCGTCCGGAAGACACTCACCACGGTCAACCTTTCAGGCGCAGGAGGGACATACTTCTGAAGGACCTCTAAACTCACCGGTTCACCGCTCACTTTATAGAAACGGGTCAGGGCATTGGCGGCGTAGGAGAAAGGAAGCCATTCCCCAGAAGTCAAAGAAACTCCGTTCTCATCCACCAGACGGCCCGCGTCCCTTAACAATCTCATCCGGTACCCAAGGGAATAGGGGGTAGGATTGTTAAGGAAATAGCGCAGAGCCTCGTGCGGTGTCGCAAAGGTCAATCCCTGTCGTAGCTCCGGAAGGTCAGGAGGCATCCCCCTTCTCCAAAGAATGAAAATCTTCTTTCCAGGAGGGGTCATGGCCTGCCGACGGGCGTTTTCTTGGTCGACCAGCTCTGGGAGGCGGTGCTTCCAGAGGGTCTCTTGGCTTACGTTAATGGATCTAGCAAACTCCCTCCGTTTCAGTTGATCTCCTGGGTGCTTCTGAACTCCCTCGATGATCCGTTGATGGGTGCGCTGCCATCGGGGGCCATGGGGTTTTCCATCCTCTGCATCCGAATCGGACCCCAGGGCCTCCTCGAGGCCGGCCAGGTCCGGCCGCTGGCGCAGGAAAAACAGGGACGGTTCTTCAAAACACCTTTTGGTATAGGCGGTTGGGCCGGCACCGCCCCCATGGCCACAGACAGCCTGCGAGCAGGTCAATAGGGTGAGCGTCAACGTCCAAATGAACCGGCGCATGGCGTGTGAGATCAAGTATAGCAGATGAGAGGCTAACGGGCTAGAAGAATACTTGGGCTTGCTTACGACTAACTTAAGCGGTAAAGAGGTAAGAGTTTAGCGTAGCGAGAGAAATAAGAGCCCGTTCGCCCTGAGCTTGGTCGAAGGGTGAACGGGTGGCGTTCGTGGTTCGACAGGCCTGCCCTGAGCAGCAATCCCAAAGGGGTCGAAGGGCTCACCACGAACGGCCCTTCTCTCTGTCTCGGAGAGCTGAACTCTTACAAACAAAGGGCGGAAGGACTTTATCCCTTCGGGGACTTCTGATGCTGATGTCGGTGGCGGTACTGAGACCAGTAGGTGCAGGCAATCCCTACCAAGGCTATGACCGAGAGGAACAGATAGGTGGCTATCGCTGAATTCATCCTTTAACTTTTCCTCCCATCCAAGACGTAACCCCACCAGAACAATAGCCAGGCGTTGCTTGCTCCAAAACACAACGTTACCATATCGAAGTTTTTCCAAGCAATAAAATTTCCGATCACCGCTGTGGCAAAAACAATCTTGCTCAAATCGTAAAAATACTTGGCTACGTTTTCCTGCTGTCGCTGGGTCACTGAATATTCCTCCTTACCCAACCCAGCGTATCCGGAATTTATTATTTTGTCAATATATCTTATTTAAATAAAACCTTCTTCTTTGAGGAGGCGGCGCTTGGCGGCGAGGCCCCCTTTGGCGGAGTACCCCCCTAAGGTCCCATCACTGGCGATCCCGCTTCGCGGGATTCTCCTTAAACGGTGCACCTTTCGGTGCACGAAAAACTTAGAGGAAACGACCCGGTGGCAGGGGATCTGAGGCGCCCAGCGGTTTCGTTTCAAGGCCTGCCCCACCGCCCGAGCCGCTTTCGGCTGGCCGATCTGTCTGGCCACCCAGGCATAAGTTCGCACCTGCCCCTTGGGAATCTTCAGGATCGCCTCGTATACCTTCCGTTGAAACGGGGTACACTTCTTCCACCACTCCTGCCGATCGATCCCATCTCGAATGGGGTCGAAGGGTCGAATCACTACAAGGGGCAGATCCCCACGGGTGATCATCATCGGCTGCCTGTGTCTTGCCACTTCATCCATTACCCTATCGAAGTTCCTCTCAGTGAACCTTTCTGATATCTTCTTCACTTTTATCACCTTCCTGTGTCTTGTCTGTCTTTAGATGAATCAGGATTCGCTGGGCGAGTACCGCAGAGATTCCTCGCACCTGGGTGAGATCCTCGGCAGTGGCCTTGCGGATCGCTTCCACCGAACCGAAGAGAACCAAGAGGTCCTGCCGCCGGCGGGGCCCCACCCCGGGAACATCATCGAGGGCTGAGCTCAGCGCGTGCTTGCCTCGGAGAAGCCGGTGATAGCCAATGGCGAACCGATGGGCCTCATCCCGGAGCCGTTGGATGAGCTGCAGCGCCTTCGACTGCGGCGGCAAAACGATCGGCTCCTCGTGGCCAGGCAGGAACAGCTGTTCGAACTCCTTGGCGATCCCCACAGCCGGCAGATCCAGTTTAAGCTCCCTGAACACCTCCAGGGCGGCGTTGAGATGCCCCTTGCTTCCGTCGATCACCACCAGGTCCGGCCTTTTTTCGGTACCAGGTACCTTTTTAAGAACGGTGCCTGGCACCGTGAGGGGTTCGTATCGCCGCCGGACGATCTCTTTCATCATGGCGTAATCGTCAATCCCGTGGACGCCCCTGATTTTAAATCGACGGTACCCATCCTTGAAAGGGACTCCGTCGACAAAGGTCACCATCGACCCGACCGCCTGACGGCCGAAGAGGTTGGAGACGTCAAACCCCTCGATGCGCTGGGGCAGCCGCGGCAACTTGAAGATCGATCGTAAGTCGTCCAAGGCCTCGGCCGGGATCAGCCGCCGGGGACGGACGGTCAGTTGAAGTAAGCCGGCCACCTGATCCCTGAACCTCGCCGCCTCCTCGTAGCGACGGGTCTGGGAGGCCTCGTTCATCTTCCCTTTAAGATCTTCGAGCACCTCCTCCTTTTTGCCTTCCATCAATCGGAAAACCTGGGAGAGGTTTTCTCGATAAGCCGCTGGAGAGATCTTTCCTTCACAGGGCGCTGGGCAAAGCTTGAGATGATAATCGAGACAAGCCCGTTTCGGCAACGTCCGACAGGTTCTAAAAGGGATCACCCGTCGAATGGCGCCGACGGCTTGCCTGAGCAGTTTGGCGTTGGTGAAGGGGCCGATCGCCTTGATCCCAGACTCGTGGGTCCCCCGCCCAATGAAAAGCCGAGGAAACTCCTCCTCCACGGTGATCTTTAAGGAGGGATACGACTTGTCGTCTCGAAAGGAAACGTTGTACTTAGGTTGATGCTCCTTGATGAGGCTCGCCTCGTAGAGAAGGGCCTCCGCCTCCGAGCCGGTCAAGATCCACTCCAAATCGTTCGTCTGCTGAATCAGTCGGAGCAGCTTATCGGTGAGCGGCCGACTGGGTTGAAAGTAGCTTGAGACCCTCTTGCGCAGGGAAACGGCCTTGCCAACGTACAGGATCTGGCCGTCAACGTCCTTGAAGAGATAGACCCCGGGGCGGTCGGGAAGCTCGCTTAACTTTTTCTGAAGCGCTGGGGGCACCGCTCGGCCAGCCATCCGACGACCTCACACGCTTCCTCTATCCTTACAAGAAGCCCAAGCCCCAAAAAGGTTCCCACCGCTGAGCCAATGGAAAGAAACAGCCAACCCAGCCGCGCCCAATTCTCCAAAATGGGAACGCCGTAGATCCCTAAGGCCCAGCTTCCCCCAGCCACCGCCCCCATCCCTAAGGAGGCGAAGAAAACCTTGGACAACCAGCGGCCCAGTCCCTCTCCTAGAACGCCCACCTTCCGATGGACCGCTTGGGTGAGGTGAAGGCCGTTGATAAGAGAACTTATGGAGGTCGCTAACGCGAGGCCCGAAAGTCCCATGGGCCAGATCAGGATCCCATTCAACAGCACATTGAACACTAAAGCTACGCCTGCGGAGCGGACCGGCGTCCAGGTGTCGTGCAGGGCATACAGGGTATTGGCCAGCACCTTACCGGCGCAAAGCGAGGCCAATCCCAACGCGTAGTAACGGAGCGCCGAAACGGTCATGGCGCTCGCCTCCGAGAAGAAGGCCCCCCGTTCCAGCAAGGTGGTGATGATCGGACGCCCCAAAACGACGAGCCCCACACTGGAAGGAACGGCCACGAACAGACTCCATCGCAAGGCCAGAAGACAGGTGTGACGAATCGCCTTGAGATCCTGCGCCGCGGCCTGGGTGGAAAGGGTGGGCAACGCCGCCTGGGCCATGGAGATTCCAAACAGGGCGAGCGGCAGATGGAGAAAGCGATGGGCAAAGTAGAGGCTCGCCACTCCACCGGTCCCCACCAACCGAGGGAACGAAGCGAAGATCGTATCGACCAGTACCCCCATCTGATAGACGCCGCTGCCTACCATTCGGGGCACAAGCAGCCGACCGATCTGAAGAACGCCGGGATGCCGCTGCCACTTGAAATTCAAACGGATCCCCATCCGGCGAAGCGAGGGGTATTGGATCGCCAGTTGCAGCAGCCCTCCGGCGATCACGCCCCACGCTAACCCCAAGGCATCCTTTCTATAGGTAAGGATCCCGATGATCATACCGAGGTTCAGCAGAGCCGGTCCTAAGCTGGGCAACGCGAATCGTCCGGCGGAATTGAGCAGCCCCATGAAGAAGGCCGCCATCCCCACCAACCCCACGAAGGGAAACAGGATCCGGGTCAGCCGAACCGTGTGGTCAAACAGAACTGTATCCTGCCGGAAACCAGGGGCCACCCCCTTCACGATCCACGGAGCGGCCACTAGGCCGACCACCAACAACGCGATGAAGGCCACCCCCTGTCGGACCCAGATCGCCTGAGCCAATCGGCCCCAAGAACTTTTCCCCTCCAGGGCGCGGGTTCGGCTGAAGACCGGGACCAAGGCGCTGTTGGCCGCCCCCTCGCCGGCTAAGTCCCGAAGGAGGTTTGGAATCCGGAAGGCTACCACGAAGGCCTGAGCGGTGGCTGAAGTCCCATAGGCGGCTGCCATCAGCAGGTCCCGTCCGAACCCTAAAATACGGCTTAACGCCGTGGCGATTCCCATCGCCCCAGCGGCCTTCAGCAGAGGGGGATAGGTTGACAGCAGGGGCTGCTTTGTGCTACGTTCGAGCGCCATGCCGAACATGCGTTCCGCCCTAAAACGGATGCGGGCCGACCAGAAACGTCGGGAGCGAAATTTGGACTTCGCCTCGGAGCTGAAGACGCTGACCAAAAAGTTTCGTGAGCATGTGAAAAGCGGCGGGGGCCCCCAAACGCAGGAGTTGTTTCGAACGCTGGTCAAACGCCTGGATCAGGCCGCCAGCAAGAAGATCATCCACCGCAACACCGCCTCTCGGAAACAGGGACGGCTGGCCCGCTCCCTACGGTCCGTTTCAACTTCCAAGACGTAGAAGCTCTCGATCCGCTAACCACTCTGGAGCCGGGTGTCCTAACTTCAAATCGGCGTCGGCCTTCAACAGATCCTCTAAGGCTTGTTGGAGACGGGCCAAAGGCCACTCTTTAAGACGGCCCATCGCCGCCTGCCGGGAAACCGAGGTCCAGGATCCCATCGAGAAACCGGTTCGGGAGCGCCACACCATTCGGTAGTACCACCCTAAGGCTCCCATCATCTGTTCCACCGCCAGCCGTCCCTGCCCCAAGGCCTGCCGCAACAACGCCACGGCCAGCCCTGGCCGGCCAGCCGCCGCCTGATCGAGAATGTCAAAGGCGGTCTCTCGAACCGATGGCGCCATCAAGGCCTCCACCTCGGCCGCGGTGATCCGCGGGAACTGAGCGGCCAAGAGGCTTAAGGACTCCAGGGCATTGGCCAACAACACGAGCTCGTTTCCCAAACGGGTGATCAGGAGATCGACGGCCTCTGGATCGATCGATTTCCCTAAACGGGACGCCTGCTCCTTGACCCACCCTTTGAGCTCCGGTCCTTTAAGCGCTCGACACAAGACGATCTGAAGCGAACCGTCTCGTCGATGTTCCGGAAATAAAAGATTCCAATCCTGTTCCCATCGCTTAAGACAGAGGGCGAGGCAACTCTTGGGATTCGGCCGTTTAAGATACTGAGCCAACCTCGCCTGGAGCTCAGGGGAAAGAAGGTCCAAGCCCTCGACCACCACCAGACGGCGCGCCGATCCTAGAGGATAGATGGAAGCCGCTTCAAAGAGCTCCGCGAGCTCAGCCGGCGGTTCGGGGAAACGGACCCAGTCGACCTCTTCAAACCCTCGAGCGACGTTCTCCTCTTTAAGCCGACGGATCGCCTGGTCCTTGAGCCACGCCTCCGGACCCATCAGGAGAACTACGGCGGGCGCTTGCACGAGGGGCTCAACATTACCAGTCTTCAATGACTCGTTCCACGACCCGGCGGGAAAAGTCGGTGATCAGATCGTCCACCGCCGCCGTCTCACTCTTGGTCAAACTCCCGGAGAGAAAGTAGGTGGTATCCCCGATGAAACTCGGCTCCTCCCACACCAAAGCCCCCTTCTTATCCCGAAGGGTGAGCGAAGCCACGAGGTTCAATCGATACTCCTCCACCGTGTTGTCGTCCGTCCGCCGGACCGGCTGCCGGGAGAAATCGATCAGCGCCCCCTCCAGGATCAGGTCCGCCTCCTCCCGTTTCGTGGTGACTCGAAGGTTCCCATCGAACAGGAATCGATCGATCAGGCCTCGCGTGGCCCGCTCTTCCAACCGGGGGAGGTTGGCCTGGTAGCTGTATCGTTCGGAGACCTCTTCGGTAAAGGGGATCCGGTTCTCCAACGGCTCGATGTAGATTTGCCGGTAGCTGGCCGGAAGCAGCCGGGTCGTGGAGTAGCCGCACCCTGTTAAAAACAGAGGACAGAGGACACAGAACAGAAGACACAGAACAGCGAGGCGTCTCATGGCTCGAGGGCGCCGGACTGCTCGAGCTCGGTCAGCTTAGCGAGCGCCTGTGGGGCTAAGGAGGAATCGGGATACCGCTCGACAATCTGTCGATAATAGACCGCGGCGCTGGCCCCCTTCCCCGATCTCTCGTAGAAATGGGCGACTTCCACTAACCCTTCCGCCTTAAACTCTCGAAGTTTCTTCAAGCTCTCCTTCGCCTCGGGGACCAGCTCGCTCTCGGGGTGACTTTTGATAAAGGTTTCAAACCAGTCGATCGCCTCATCGGTGGCCGATTGATCGTAGCTGGGTTTCAAGGAAAGCTGGTAGGCGCAGAAGGCCACGTTGAACTTGGCCTCCTCACCCCAAGGGGAGCTGGGGTATTCGTCCACCACCTTCTGGAAGGCTCGGCTGGCTTCTTCGTAACGCTTCTGCCTTCGGTAACACTCCCCAAGGCGCAGCTGCGCCTTGGCTCCGTACTCTCCGTACGGGGCGTTTTTCACCACGTGGCTGTAGATCTCGATCGCCTTATCCAGCGCTGGGAAGGCGACCGGCACCGGATCGATCCACCTCAGGCGTTTCCCGGAGGCCAGCGTCTCCGCGATCAAGAACTCCCGCTCGATGGCCTCCTTGAATCGGGCCGAGAAGGGGTAGATCTCCACCAGTTTCTTGTAGGCGGCGTACGCCTCCGCCGTTTTATCGAGAAGCTCGTAGGAGACCCCGGCCAGGTATTGGGCCTCCGGCGCCACTTCCGACCGCGGGAAGGCGCGCACCAACCGCAAGAACTCCTTGACGGCCCGGGCGTAGTTGCCCGACTCGAAGAAACCGATCGCCCAATCCATCTGCGCCCGAGGGGTGTCCTTGGCCGCGTACTTCGGGTTCACCCAGCGTTTGGTCTGCGGAGTCCAAATCCAGACGGCTTGCGCCTCCGAAACCCAGATTCCCATCCAAAGGATCGCGACCATTCCTACGGCTCTTTTCATCGGAAATTTTACGATACCACAGTTCCCCGTTCAACGAACTCGGCGATGGCACCCCGATCCTCCGGGTCTATCTCCAGGAACTGAATCCCGCACTCGTAAGCCTCGTTAAAAGGTTTCCGCCGCATCCAGACCACCCGCGCGATAATCCTAAGCGGTTTTAAATCCCTCGGCATGAAGAGGAGCAGCACCAGACGCGCCTCCTTCGGCAGAAAGTGCGGGGTGATCAAACGGACCCCCGAGGCGCTCAAGTCCTTGGAAAGGGACCCGGAGTACGACTCCTGGGGCTTCAAAACGTTTCGGAATTGGACGGCGATCGAGGTCCTCAGGCGTGGAAGGCGACGCCGTTCCGCAAGAGGTTCAGACGTTTCGGAGATAGGTTCCACCATGCCGAGGACTATTTTACCACTGAGAACTAGCGAAAGGCCACTGGGCCATCCAGAGAACGAGCTGAGTCAACCCATGCGCCAGCCCCGTAAAGCTGGCGACAAAAGGGGCGGCCAACCCTGGATGGATCGCCCCTGCTCCTAACAACCCGATTCCGGTGGCCACCAAAAGCGAGGTCCACGGAACGATGAGGAGATTGGCCAACGGGGCAATGGAGGTCACCAGATGGAAGTGCCAAGCCACCCAAGGCACCACGGCGACCCAGGCCGCCACGGAAGTGGCCACGGCCTGGGCGATCCACCGCCAGAATCGCCCTTCGGTGTCCCGTTCGGTGTCAGACACCGAAGCAACTTTTATAAAGATGGTGCAGTGTCTGACACCGTCGGTCAGCAACCTCGCCAACCACGGCGCCAAAACGAGCAGACCCAGAACCGCCGAAAAGGAAAGCTGAAACCCTGGATCGGCCAACGCTCGAGGACCGACCGAGAGGATCCCCAGCGCCGCCAACCCCAGAAAGTTGATCTGCGGGTGTTCCCTTCCCCGCCACAAACTTAAGGAAAGCCCGATCCCGGTGATCGTAGCGCGAAGGATGGGGGGATCCGCTCCGGTGAGTAGGCCGTAGACGGCCAGGATCCCGATCACCATCCCAAAGCGGACAGCGCGCGGGATCCGCAGAATCGTCAATCCTATTCCGGCGATGAATCCGATGAGGCCCACCTGAAAGCCGCTCACCACCAACACGTGAATCGTCCCGGTCCGGCGAAAGGCTTCCCGCAACGAAGAAGGAATCTCTCCGGGGGTCCCTAGAAGAAGTTCTTCCAGGTAAGCGGCCTCGAGGGGACCCAGCAGGGAACGGCCAAGCTGTTGAAGCTGCCGCCGAAAGGCCGCCACCCATCGTCGATAACGCACCCAGGGTCCCCCCATCTGCCCAAGAGACGTCATGGAACTCGGATCCGATACCGTGAGAATTCCACACGCCTCGTTCAGCCAAAGCCAGCGGCGCTCATCCCCCCTCACCCTTTTCCCTCTCCCCTCAGAGGAGAGGGTGGGGGTAAGGGGCCCACGGATCTCTCCGTGGAGGCGCACCCGGTCCCCGTAAGCCAGCGCGACTCCATACGTTGGGAGCCGAACCAACACCTTGCCGGAGGCCGGAATCCAGCCGTCCCGCTGCCAAACCTCGGTCAAACGGAGCCACCCTTGCCGACGCGCCGGTCCGGAGGGAGGTTTGGTCCACTCCACATCGCTGGCCATCACTCCTTTGCAAGTAATGGGCCGCGGTGGCTCTGCTAGGTGACGGGCAATGGAATCGGTCGGCATTTGGGCATCCACGAAGGCCCGGAAAAATCCGAGGGCTCCGATGAGGAACAAGAGAGCCCCGTTCGCCATCACCGATCGATGCCGAATCCAGTAGTAAATTCCGGCAACAATTCCGACCCCACCCCCAATCGCCCAGACCGGCGGCTGGATCCACCAGGCCAACCCGATCCCACAGGAAAAAGCTGCGGCCACCGCCGCCAGGGGCGCCCGATGGGTCGGCTGGCCCCCCGCGTTTTGTTTCGTTGGCGAAGCAAAACGAAACTTGGGGGGCTGGGCAACTGGGGATGGATTCATCGGCTATCTTGTGCCTCTCGGCTTTGGTGGAGTGGCCAACGACATAAGTTGCCCAGCCTCTCGGAGGGGGAAACCACTGCCTGGTTCCCGGCCGCCTCACCGTCTCGGCGGCGTCGCCAAGCGTGGGCTCGTTCTTCCTCGCCCGGCGACCCCCCTCCGGGCTCCCCTATCCGGCAAAGGCTATCGGTTTCATGGGGGAGAGTTTCCCACTCGGGGGGAAGTCCGTTTCCTTCCGCACGCCCATAGACCCCCTCTCTCCAGAGGAATCGACTGACCCCATTTGTCTTTGCCTCAATCAAAGCGGACCAGCCCCTTGAGCCTCGACAGCATCTTGGAGGTGATCCCTTTGACTCGCTTCAAATCGACCAAGGTCAGATACCGGCCGTGGCGCTTCCGATCCTCCACCATCCGCCTCGCCAACACCGGACCGATTCCCGGTAAACCAACCAATTCGGCGGCGGTGGCGGAATTGACCCGAACCTGCAGCTGAACAAAGGGCCTCTGGGGGGCCGTCGGCAGCCCCAAACCCAGCAGGGCGAGACCGACAAGGCTCGCCCCACCGATAAACCCCAGGGCCATCCTCTCCTGCCGGGTGAAGATTCCCTCCAAGAATCGCCTCATATGGGATATTGGCAACATATCAAAAAATATTATAATAATGAAATATGGAACAATCAACAAAAACGTTCCTTGAAAAGCGGCCCAAAACCTGCTAAGCTTATTTATGGCTATGAAAATAGCGCTGTTATAGGGAGGGTCTTGCTATGAAGATGATCAACACGGTGGAACTTAAAAATCACACCAACGAGGTTCTTCGTCAGGTCCATCGGGGGCACCCCATCGCTGTCACCCGGCACGGGAAACCGTATGCGGCGGTTATCCCTTTAACGGAGGAAAGCCTTGAGGATTTGATGTTTGAATACAGTCCCCGTCTACGCCATCTCATTGCGGAGGCGGAAGCAGATGTGAGAGCTGGACGACTCGTCCCATGGGAGAGTTTCCTCAACCATGAGCGAAGGCGCAAGACCTCTTGAGCTTCTTCTGACCCCCCACGCAGAGGCGGATCTCCTTCGCCTATCCACCGACCTGCGGCAAAGGTTAAAGGAAGACGTCCTGCGCCTCACTCAGGCCCCAATCCCATTTCGACAACTGAAGAAGCTCCGAAGCTTCAACCCTCCCATTTGGCAACTCACCTCAGGCCGTTTCCGGATTCTCTATCGTCGAGAAGAAGGGAGGCTGCTGATTCTCCGAGTGGTCGCTAAGCCGGACCAAAAAGATCTCTTCCGCTCTCTGCGCTAAGCGGACCGATCGGGTAGGGTCACCTGCTCCAGGCCGGTCGCCGTGTAGTGGCCCACGTCCACAAGGAAAGTCTGCTCTCCAGAGAAGAGGGCGTTGATCACCACCTCTTCCAGCCTCTCCCAGGGTAACCGAAGGGATTCCTTCTGGCCACCTTCAGATTCAGGCCGCCGGAGGATTTGGATGATGCGGTAGCCTTCCTTCTCGAGAAGGCTCTTTTCCGAGAGAAGGCCCAGTTGAAAGCTGCGGCCCTCTTCTTCCGGATACCGATATCTCTTCAGGAGCCTCTTCGTCAAGCCGAGCAACCGAATCAAAATCCCCTCCTGCCGAGGTTCCGAGAATCCCACCGGAATCGCTGGGTCCTCGAGCAGTTCCGGATCAAACAGGACCGCCAGCATAGGCGACCCCCTCATCGCTTGCAGAACGAGATGGTCCCGTTCCGACCATTCCTGCCCAGGACGCGGCAGTATCAACTCGAGGAGTTGCGCCATATCCGAATGAACCGGCGCCGAAGAAGCTGTGCCGAGTCCCATCGAAAGGGTATCGTAGGGACCGATCCCCCTGCGAACCTGCACGGTGAGGAGATCAGGCCATAAGGAGGCTCCTCCATATGACCGCGACGGGACATGAATGACTGAGGGGTCGTCGGTAAAACGACCTTGCGTGCCTGGATCCAAGATAGCCTCAGGGTGAAGGACGAGCGAAAGGGTACGCTCCGCCTGATTGTAGGAGAGATCTTGGAGGATAAATCCATCCTGAGTATCCATAGTCCAGTCCCATCTCCGGACAGCTTCATCTGAGACGAGGCTTCCCCATAGGATGGTGAACTGACGCGTTGGGGTGTAATAAGGCACGGGTTCTTCTTTAATCTTCAGGCCGTCCACACCGCCTTTGCCGAGGATGCGAAGATCAGGCCCAGAGGTGGCGGTCTCTATGCGAAGAAGATCGTCCTCCGTACAGAAGATGTACGTTGGCAACTTCCGCTCGGTTCCTGTAAGCAAATTGGGACGACCGGCATACCGAATCCCATTCCCCGGCCTTTGCAACAGATCCCGATAATACGTCGACCCCTCCTCCAGGCCGGTGCTAGGTGATGGTGAAGAATCCTCCCCCAACGGAGCCGCGGAACCGATATCGGGGCGAAAGCCAAGGTCTCGAAAGAGACGTTCGTACTGGTTCACCACAAACCGGTACGATATCCAATTTGGCACAGCGAGATTGGGATCGGTTCCTGAAGCCCGGAGGGCGTGCCCGATCTGTCCGCAGAGGTCCCTGATCCTTCTGGCCAGAGCGGCTGTCTGCCTTGCAGTGGGCTTATAACGGGTCCTGTTCAAGCCTCGGTAAACTGCCTCGTCCGCTGCAAGGGCCGCCAACGAATCCAACAGCCTCGTAAGTCCTTCCTGTAAGAGAACCTGGAGTTGAGCTCGCTGCTGCCTGTCGGTGGAGGCATTCAGATCCTTGATGAGCCTCCTGAACGTGGGAATCCCGTCAAGCCTAAACCCTGCCTCTGTCTCTCTTCGCCTCTTTTGAAGAAAACTGAGAAAGGAAAGCCGCATCTTCGACGCATCCTTCGAACCTTGAGCTAAGCGAAAGGCAACTCCATTGATCGCCACTTCGCTGATCATGGCCGCTGCGGGAATTCCCGCTCCCTGGACCAATCTCTTCACGGAGCGACTGGGATTAAGAAGCGCCATGGAAAGACGAGGCCCCTCAAGAAACGGATGGCCCGGAAATCCTTCAACGATCGCAGCGAGTTGCTTTTCCTTGGATGGGAACCGGCCCTCCAAACCAAAAACGATCAACCCTCCAAGCGCACGGAGGATCATGGGAGCAGCTTCACGGAGAAACCGTCTGGCCTCTCCAGGCGCACCGGCTAAACCAATGACCAAGATCCTTCGATCCCTTTCCAACTCAACCCGAAATCGGTCCCGTTGCCCAAGCTCAGCATCCAGGCGCACCTCGTCAAATCGAATCGGCTGGCCCAGGCGCGAGGTAGCCCGCTCCTCCCATTTCTCCAGCTCCCCCATCAATCGGACCAAATCCTTGGGTCTCCATTCCTGCGCACGCCAACCGTTCAACACCTCCAAGCCCTTGACCCGCTTCAACCGTTCCTCCAGGCCGGCCCCTTCGATTCGCCCTTCGGGCTCCCTCAGGCTAAGCCTGAGCGATTCTGCCGAAGGGCCGGTGGATGGTGCCGTGGAATCCTGGTATACTAGAGGTAGATAAAAATCTCCAACGGACAACGAGGGACGTTGGTGCGCTTCTTGACCAACGCGGGTACCATCATCTTGGGAGGGCTGATTGTTGGGCCTTTCTTTGGACAACAACCATTCCGACCTCACATGTGCGTGATCGGTTGGTTTCTGTACGGCACCGTATTTAGCCTGGCCCTTTGGCTCAGTCCAACTGGAAAGGAGGAGCCGTGATGGAAGGGATTTGGTTTGGTTACCTGGCGGTTGGAACGTTGATCGTGGTAGCCCTGGTACTTGGTTGCTTGGATCGGAAATCTCGCCGGCACGAGAAACAGACCCATTAATCCATCCCCTGCCTTCCTCTAAACCTGCCCTCAACGAATCCGCAGGACGACCGGTAGCCGGATCGAGCGCACGATCCATCCGCTGATAGGCAATATCGTTCGACCCTATGCGGCCAATATCTGCATTCCAAAACTCCCACCATTTCGGGTCCACCATGGCCCACAGGCCTTCTGCACCCGGGGTAACCGCACGGCCCAGCACATAAGTCATCTCTTGAGTCTGCATCGCTTGGCCCAGCCCTTTTGCTTTCTTGGCCACGGCTCCTCTTGCCTTCGCCATAATCTTTCGAGATAACCCCTCATCCACCAATCCCCCTAGTGGGACAAAGGCCGAGGTTCCAAGAGGTTCTATCAAGGAGTCCGACAAGGCCATTCTCTTTAAGTTACGATCTAGGTGGACAATCCGAAACAGTAAACCGTTTCCCGCGTAGTCTGTTGGGAGCCGGAAGAAGGGAAATTCTTTAAAGTAGAGGTGTAAGTGAATCCACCAGTCGCCTCCTGCTCCTTTGACCAAATGGTCTTGAAGAGGCGCGTCCTCGAAACCAATGTATAAACTGGATCCACCGTGTTCCTTTATCTGGCTCTTTAGGTGCTCCCGAACCAAACGCCTTACCCGGTCGACGTGTCGCTCCTCCAGGCCAACGGCCGAAGCAGAAGAGGAACCCAGCAGGGCGGCGGTGAGCTCCTGCTCCTCTAGGCCGGAGTCCTTGGTTTGGATCTTGCGAAGCCCCAAGGCTGGACTAGGCAGGGCGAGGTTCATGGATAGAAAAAGGGCCGCCACTCGGGGGAACAAATAAGCTCGTCTCATCGGGTTTGCCTGTTTCGGTTCAAGTATACCCAACGAGGTCCGGTAAGTCAATAGTATAGTCAACTTTAATTACCACTAAAAGTCGGGAGCCGGCTGCTCCCACCCCCAGCGTCCCCTTTAAGAAACCATTGACAGGGTTACAATAATAGTTATACTATAATTGCATAGGATGCATAGGAGGTGAGGCTGTGCCTATTCGCAGAGACCTGCTGGATCGGATCGGTCCCTTCCTTAAACGGAAGGAGTTTTTGGCGATCGTGGGCCCCCGGCAGGCGGGGAAGACGATCTTTCTGGAGCTGTTGGGAGCGTATCTGAACGAAAATTTACACGTCCCAAAGGAGCGAATCCAGAACATCACGTTTGAGGACCGCCGGCTGCTGGCCGAATTTGAGCGGGACCCTGTTCCCTTCATCCAATCGTATCTGCCGACTAAGGTTCCCCCATCCTTCACCTTGATGATCGATGAGTTTCAATACGCCCGGGAAGGCGGACAGAAGTTGAAGCTGATCTACGATACGGTTCCCGGGATCAAGGTGATCGTAACCGGGTCCTCCTCCTTGGAGCTCAAGGCTCAAGTCGGAAGGTATATGGTCGGAAGGATCTTGAACTTCAACCTCTGGCCTTTTCATTTCGGCGAGATTTTAAGAGCCCGTTCTCCCCGGTTGGAGAGGGTTTACGACCAACGGAATGAATCCCTTCTGCGATGGCTTAAAGAGGGAAAGCCGGTCCCCATGACGCCTGGTCCGGATGGATTCCGTGAGGAGATGAGGCCCCTCTTTGAAGAGTACTGCATCTGGGGCGGCTATCCGGCGGTGGTCTTGAGCGAAGGACAGGAGGAACGAAAGAAGGTCCTGGCGGAGATTTACAACAACTACATTCTCAAGGACATCAAGACCCTGTTGGAATTGGCCACGGAAGAGAAGCTGTACCGGCTGGCTCAAGTATTGGCTACCCAGATCGGGGATCTCGTGGTTTACCAACATCTCAGTCAGGCATCCGACCTGGATTACCGGAATTTAAAGAAGCATCTGACCATCCTCACGCAGACCTTTATCACCCAGCAGCTCCGTCCCTTCTTTAAGAACCGACAGAAGGAGCTGGTCAAAAATCCAAAGATCTTTTTCCTGGACCTGGGATTTCGCAATACCTTGACGGAGAACATGAACCGGTTGACGACGCGGCCAGATGCCGGGGCGATGGTAGAGAACGCGGTGTGGATCCGGCTTCATGGGCTGTTTGAGGGAACGGAGAAGATCAATTTCTGGAGAACCAAGGCCGGTGCGGAGGTCGATTTCGTTCTTCATCTTGCCGACCGCCTCCTCCCCATGGAAGTAAAATACAGCCCCTCGGCTGGGGAAAAACTCCCCAGGGGCTTGGCCAGTTTTATCGAACAGTTTCATCCCCCCGCCGCCTTGGTCCTGACGAAAGATTCCTGGGGCCGGATGAAACGGGGCAAGACCTCCATCCTGTTCGCCCCGGTCTACTATCTTTAGAGAATCCACCCGTTCTCTCCAGGGGTTAACTCTGCTTTACGCGAACCAATCGGTGAGGAGCTTCAGGGTCTCGGGCAGGGTCATTTCTTCCAACCCGGCCCGATACGCAGCAACGTCCACCAGGAAGGTATCCTGTCGGTGAGCCAAGGCCTCGGCCACCACCCACGGCACCGCCGACTCCGGAAGGGGCCCAGCTTTAGTCCCTGGTGTTCGTCGTACCTCGATCACCCGAAAGCCAGTCTCCTCAAGCCCTGCCCTCTCATGAAGCAGACCCAGTTGAAGCTCACCCTCAGGCCATGAGAAAACGGCCTGCACGTTCCCCGTTAAACCGATCAGGTGGATCTGCTTCTCCTCTAAACCACCTCCAGTAACACATCTTACTGAAGGGACCCCCGTGGAGAGAAAACCTGTTCACTTCCTCACCCACGGGATGTCTAAAAAGTGTCGTAGCTTATTCAGTACCTCGGAGAACCTCTTTTAAACGACGAGGCTGATGAGGCGGTTGGGGACGACAATCACCTTCTTCGGCGGCTTGCCATCCAACCAGCGTTGAACGTTGGGATCCTGAAGAACCTTGGCCTTCAGCTCCTCCTCTTGAGAGCCAACCGGGACCGTCAGATGGGAGCGGACCTTGCCGTTGACCTGCACGACCAGGGTCACCTGCGACTCCTGGAGGAGGGCAGGATCGTAGGTTGGCCAAGGAGCCTTGGCCAACATCTCCTGGTGGCCCAGCCGTTCCCACAGCTCCTCGGCCAGGTGAGGGGCAAGGGGGTTTAAAAGCCGGGCCAGCGTCTCGATGGCTTCCTTTCTCTGCCCATCGGAAAGCTGAGGAAAAATCCTCTCCAGGGAGTTCCGATACTCCATCAGGGCGCTGATCGCCGTGTTGAACTTGAAGCTCTCCAGATCCTCGGTGACCCGCTTGATCGTCGCGTGGGTGAGGCGCTTAAGCTCACCATCCGATGGAAAACCTGATGGGGTCAGACCCCTTGGGGTCTGACCCCTTTGACCCTCCACCAAGTTCCAGACCCGATTCATGAACCGCCAGATGCCGTCGATGGCGCTGTCGTTCCATTCCAGTTGATCCTCCGGGGGAGCGGCGAAAAGGATGAAGAGTCTTAAGGCATCGGCCCCGTACTTGGCGATCACTCCCTCCGGATCGACCACGTTCCCCTTGGATTTGGACATGACCTCGCCATCCTTCAAAACCATTCCCTGAGTCAAGAGGCGAGAAAACGGCTCTGAGATTGTAAGGAGCCCTAGATCCCGCAGGAACTTGGTGAAGAAACGGGAATACAGGAGATGCAGGATGGCGTGCTCGATCCCACCGATGTACTGGTCCACCGGCATCCAGAAGGCGGCCTCTTGGGAATCAAACGCAGTGGCGGCCGCTTTCGGGGCCGCGTGCGGCTTCGGGGAACAGAACCGCAGGAAGTACCACGAGGAGTCGAAGAAGGTGGCTATGGTGTCGGTCTCTCGACGGGCCGGTTGCCGACATTTGGGACAGGGCGTCTCCACAAAGGCCTTGACCTTGGCCAACGGTGAGCCCCCGGCTCCTGTGATTGAAACCTTGGGCGGCAAGGTGACCGGCAACTGGTTCTCAGGAACCGGCACGGTCCCGCAACGGGAGCAGTAAACGATCGGGATGGGAGTCCCCCAGTACCGCTGTCGAGAGATGAGCCAATCCCGAAGCCGCCAATGGGTCGTCCGCTGGCCAAATCCATTCTCCTCCATCCAGGCGGCGATCTTTCCCTTACCCTCTTGACTAGACAGACCATTAAACTGGGCGGAGTTGACCTGGATCCCTTCCCCTTCGAAGGCCTCTTTCCATCGGCTGGGATCAGGGACAGTCCCCGAAGCTTGCCCTGAGCTTGTCGAAGTGGGAGACGGTCCCTGAGGAGGCTGGATCACGACTCGGATCGGAAGTCGATGTTCCTTGGCGAACAGAAAATCCCGCTGATCGTGCGCCGGGACCGCCATGATCGCCCCGGTGCCGTACTCCATGAGGACATAATCGGCCACCCAGATCGGGATTGCCTCTGCGTTCACCGGGTTGATGGCCATCCGCCCGGTGAAAATCCCCTCCTTCTTTCTATCGGCGGCGGTCCGGACCTCTCTGGGCTGGCGCTTCACCCGATCGATGAAGGCCCGAACCTGGGGCCCTTTAGGGTTACCTTGAAGAAGCTCCTCGACGACCGGATGTTCTGGCGCCAAAACGACGTAGGTGGCGCCAAAGATCGTGTCCGGCCGGGTGGTAAAGACCGGAAGTTTTGTCGAGCTGTTCTGAATGGAAAATTGGATCCGAACCCCTTGGCTCTTCCCGATCCAGTTCCGTTGCATGGTTAAGACACGCTCCGGCCAGCGGCCCAAGGTATCCAGGTCCTGCAGGAGTTCCTCCGCATACGCGGTGATTTTCAAGAACCACTGCTCCAACTCCTTCGGCTCCACGGCGGTTCCACAGCGCCAGCAGCCGTCTTGGACCACCTCCTCGTTGGCCAGGGTCGTCTGACAACTGGGACACCAGTTGACCGTGGCTCCGGCCCGATAGGCGAGGCCCTTCTCGAACATCTTGAGGAAGATCCACTGGTTCCATCGGTAATAGTCCGGCTGGCAGGTCACCACCTCTCGATTCCAGTCGTAGGAGAATCCCAAACGTTTCAAGCCGGTTCGCACCTCTCCGATGCACCGGAAGGTCCACTCGGCCGGATCCACCTTCTGTTTGATCGCCGCGTTCTCCGCCGGCTGGCCAAAGGCATCGAATCCCGTGGGATGAAGGACCCGGTACCCCTGGGCCATCCGAAACCGGGCCAGGACGTCGCCGATCGTGTAGTTCCGGACATGCCCCATGTGGAGGCGCCCCGAGGGATAGGGGAACATTTCCAGGAGGTAATATTTTCCTCTTCCGGTGTCTGGCACCGACCCGACCTTTGGCTCCTTCGGGGTGCCTGACACCGGTGTGGCCTGGAAGATCTTCGCCTCTTCCCACCGCCGCTGCCACTTTTCTTCGATTTCTTGAAATGGGTAAGCCATCGTCGGAAAAGCCATTCTAGCACGGGGTTTGAAAGGTTGACAACGTAAGGGTGCCCCAAGTAGACTTAGACCGAATGAGACTTATGGGGCTGTAGCGTAAAGGGAGCGCATCTCCATGGCATGGAGGAGGTGAGGGTTCGATTCCCTCCAGCTCCAACAATTTCCATTCAAATACTTGGGGATGTGCTGGAATTGGCAGACAGGGGAGTCTCAAAAACTCCTGGGCGCAAGCCCGTGGGGGTTCAAGTCCCTCCATCCCCACTCAAATTTCTCCATCCCTCATTTGGGAGGGCTCTTGGTGCCTAAGCCACGGCTTCCTGACAAAGACTTTCCTTGGACACCTGAACTGGCTTACGCGATTGGTCTTCTTACGACAGATGGCAATCTATCAAAGGATGGACGACACATCACCCTAAGATCGTCCGATCTACAACTTTTGGAGACATTCAGACGTTGCCTTAATCTGACGCGAAGCGGCCCGATCGTCCTGACAAAACGGACGGGGTGGGCTAAGAAGCCAAGCTTTAGGGTTCAATTCAGCAACGTTCAGTTCTATCGATGGCTCACGAAAATCGGTTTGCATCCTGCGAAAACGTATACCTTGGGTGAGCTGCGTGTTCCCGACGCGTATTTTCCAAACTTTCTGAGAGGCCACCTGGATGGGGATGGTTCCATTACAGTATCCAGGGACACCTATAACACTTTTAAACATCCCAAATATGTGTACACAAGACTCTACGTGAGCTTTCTATCGGCAAGTAGACAACACGTGGATTGGATTCAATCGAAGATCTCCGTATTGCTCGGCATTCAGGGTCATAGAAGCCACTACTCTCGAAAAGGCAACGGTCGCCACGCTACCATGTGGAAGCTCCGATGTGCTAAGAAAGACTCTTTGAAGCTGCTGGCACGGTTATACCATCGGCAGGACATCCCCTGCTTGGAACGCAAAAGAGAGATCGCGAAACAACGGCTTATCCCTTCCTGGGAGGAAGGAGACACAGACAGCGAGAGTTCTCAAAAAGTGCTAGGCCTGCCTTGAGCGGTGACCCCACGGGGCTCGAAGGGTCGACCCGACCCTTTTTGTGGTAAAGTAGCGTTGAAGAGATGCCAAAATCCTCGGGCATTAAGATCTTGCTGGTGGATGACAATCGGGACGCCCGATTCGTGGTGGGCCGGGTCTTGCGCTCCAAGGGGTACGAGGTGCTGGAGGCGACCACCGGCAAGGAGGTCTTATCCCGAGCTCGGGAGGAGTGGCCTACCTTAATCATACTGGACGTGATGCTCCCCGACCTGTCGGGGACCGAGGTCTTCCAAACCCTGCGCAACGACCCCATCACCAAGTCGATTCCGGTCCTTCTCGTCACGGCCCGCCCCGACATCGTTTCCAAGCTCCCGACCTTTGAACAGAGTCGGGACCGCTACCTGGAAAAGACCGGCCATCTCGATGACCTGGTCCGAACGGTCCACGAGATGGTCGTGGGATCCGAGCACAAGCCGCATGCCTGATTATCGGCTCAAGATCTTCCTCGTAGACGACGAAGCGGAATCCCGAGGGGCCCTGGCGCGAGCGCTTCTGGCCAAGGGATACGAGGTGGCCGAGGCGGCCTCGGGTCTGGAGGCCGTGGCCCGGGCCAAAGAGGAATGGCCGGCCCTCATCATCCTCGACATCGTCCTGCCGGACATCCCGGGCACCGAGGTGCTGGAACGGCTTCGGGCCGACCCGCTCACCAAGGCGATCCCGGTCCTTTTGGTCACGGCCAAACCGGAGATCGTCCGAAAGCAGATGCCTCAATTCACCTTGACGTCGGACCGCTACGTGGAGAAGCCGGGTCGGATCGATGAGCTTCTGAAGACCGTTCAGGAGATGTTGGGCGGCCGTTAATAGTCGATTCCGAGCTGGGCGGGGATTCCTCGCTTCATGGGATGCTTGATCTCGTGCATCTCGGTCACCAAATCGGCCAGATCCACCACCTTGGGATGGGCGTTGCGGCCGGTTAGGATGAGGTGCAATTCTGGCGGCTTGGTTTTCAAAAGCTCCAGAACGTCCTCCAACTCGATCAGCTTAAAGTCGAGATACCCCAACGCGTAGTTGATCTCATCTAAGATGACCACATCGTATTGACCGGAAAAGACCCGCTCCCTGGTCAGTTGAAACGCCGCCTGGGCGGCCTGGAGGTGCTCCTCAAACGGTTTCTTATCCCCCATGATCTTGACAAAGCCACGGCCCAGTTGGAGAACCTCGAATTGGGGATGGAGCCGCTTGGCCATCTCCAACTCTCCGTAAACGACCGGCCAGTCCCCCTTGAAGAATTGGATCATCAACACCCGCAACCCGTGCCCCAAGGCCCGCAAGGCCGCCCCTAAGGCGGCCGAGGTTTTCCCCTTGGCATCCCCGGTGTAAACGATGATGAGGCCCTTACGCTTCGGCATACAGCCCCAACTTTCGGAATTTCGCGTAGCGGGCTTCCAACAGCTCCTGGGCAGAGCTTTCTTTTAACTCTTCAAGATGCCTCTTCACCACCGCCTTGAGATTCGCCGCCGCGCCATCGAGATCCCAATGGGCGCCCCCCAACGGCTCGGGGATGATTTCGTCGATCAGCCCCATCTCCAGAAGATCCTTGGCCGTCAACTTCAAGGAGGCCGCCGCCTCAGGCGCCTTGGCCCGGTCCTTCCAAAGGATCGCGGCACACCCTTCCGGAGAGATCACCGAATAGTAGGCATTCTCCATAACCAGGATCCGATCCCCCACCCCGATCCCGAGCGCACCGCCGGATCCCCCTTCTCCGATCACCGTCACCACAATGGGAACTGAAAGCTTCGCCATCTGCCGAAGGTTGTAGGCGATCGCCTGGGCCTGGCCACGTTCCTCGGCCCCAATCCCGGGATAGGCCCCGGGGGTATCGACCAGGCTCACAATCGGCCGATGAAACTTGGCCGCGAGCGTCATGAGCCGAATCGCCTTGCGATATCCCTCCGGATGGGCGGAACCGAAGTTCCGGTAGAGGTTCTCCTTGGTATCCCTTCCCTTCTGATGCCCCACGATGAGGAGTTTAATCCCATCGAGTTGGGCAAATCCTCCGATCAGGGCCTTATCATCGGAGAAGGCGCGATCCCCGTGGAGCTCAACGAAATCGGTCATCAGTTTCGCCACGTAGTCCAGCGTGTAGGGACGCTTGGGGTGACGGGCGAGCTGCACCCGCTGCCACGGGGTCAAGTGCTCGTACACCTGTTTCTTGGCCTGAACCAGCTTCTCCTCTAATCGCTTGATCTCGCTGTCTAAGTTAATCGATCCAGAAGCCGGCAGGCTCTTTAATTCCTGGACCTTCCCTTCCAGCTCGAGGATGGGTCGCTCAAAATCGAGGGTAAAGCCGTTGGCCATGGGGATGCCGATTACTCGACGATGGTAACCGGGGTCCCTTCCGGTAGAAGGATGAACAGCTCCTCGACCTCGGCGTTATTCAATCGAACGCACCCTTGGGTGACCTGCCTTCCGATCGAGGCCGGATCGGTGGTCCCGTGGATGCCATAGCTGGCGAGATCGAACCCCAGCCAGCGGCTGCCTAAGATGTTTCGAGGATCTCCGGGAGGAATCACCCCGTCGGGGGTAAACCAGGGAGGGTCGACGATCCGATTGACGATTTTAAAGGATCCACTGGGGGTCATTCCTCCTTGCCCCGTGGAGCATCGGTATACCTTGACCACCTCTTCGCCCTGCTTTAAAGTCAAGGTGTTCTGCGATTTGTCCACGATTACGCTAAAGTCGGCTTTCATCGCCTTCAAGCGTTGCCCCACCCGGATCCGATCGCTTTTCAAGCCGTTGGCGGCTTTCAATAACTCGACGGTCGTGCGGTGCTGCTTCGCGATCTTGGAAAGGGTATCCCCCGGTTCCACAACGTGGGTCACGGCCTCCGGCGTCAAGATGGGGGAGAGAATCAGTTCAACGCTCACCTGGCCGAGACGCTGCCCAACGGTGTTGGCCATAGCCGTTGGGGGAGCCTGCTGGAGAATTTCTTGGTAGAGGCGCTTGGCCTCTAGGAGGGAACCTTGGACCCGAGCATTCTCCGCTTTCGCGAGAAGGGCCTTAACGTGGGCGAGGTCCGGCGGCCCCTCGCTGGAAACCTCTGCCTTCGGCGGCGTGACGTAGACCTCCGGCCTAGGCACGCCGTTGGGGGAACGTTTGAGGACCATCCCCACGATTCCCACGAGAAGGATCCCGATCCCCACCGCTAAGAACCCCCAACGTTTCCTCAATGCCGATAGATCCCCAGAGCCACCAAACATCCGACCGCCGCCCCCACGAAAACCTCGAAGGGGGTGTGTCCTATCAGTTCCTTCAGCCGCTCTTCGCTCACCTGGCCGCTTAAGTAAACCTCATCGATCATCTTGTTTAACACGACCGCCTGCCGTCCGGCTGCCCGGCGAACCCCTTGGGCATCGAACATCGTCACCAAGGCGAACATCGCCGCCACCGCGAAGCCGGCCGCCTGAAAGCCGTTTTCCAACCCGACTCCCGTGGCGAGAGCGGCCACTCCCGCCGAGTGGGCGGAGGGCATCCCGCCGGTTCCTAAAAACCAGCGGACATCGAACCGCCGTTGCTGACGCACTAAAAGGAAAACCTTCAAGGTCTGCGCGATGACCCACGCCACCAACGTACAGAGGAGAACCTGGTTCTGGAACAACTGCCCCAGACGGGTCACGGTTCGACTCCCTCCGATCGCTCGCCATGATCCTGAGCGAGTGAAACGAGTCGAAGGATCATGCCGACTATTGTACCTCAACCGAGGGTGGGGTCAAAATCGGGCGGTGATCTCTTCTAGGGATTGTCGGAAGCGGCGGTTATCGACCACCGGCTCGGCCCCTTCCACGGGAATCGCTTCGGTGAGGGGAACCCACGATTTGCAGCCGGCGTATTCCGGTTTCGCAGGATGCCGAATCGGCTTCGGCAATCGGTACGCCCTGAGCACCGCCACCCAGGTGGGAGCTTGCGGTCGGTACTGCATCCTTTCCTTAAAGAACTCCGGGGTCCAGATGTGGTACCTCTCCAACCCGCCGAGCTGCTCCGGATCCCGGATCTGGCCGCAAAAGGCTATTCCCCCATAGACCTTAAAATCGATGCCGGCCGGATCACTCGTCAAAGGGCTCCCTTGGCAGAAATGCTGGCGAAACTCGGGACGTACCTGAGACTCCTTCTGGTGCTCTTGCGTGGGGTACAGGAGAAACTCCCGATGCTGCAGGGAAAAGGCCCCTTTCGGATCCCGAATCCCCCCTTTTCGGACCAGGATCAGCTGTTGGCCAGTACCCAAGGCCTCCACCACCACGGCCCATTCTTTGAGAGCAACGGATGAGGTCACCCCGCCCCTCCAGATCTACGACCCCACACCCAGGTAACTGGGTGTGGGGTCACTGTGCCGAGCAGTAGCTCGGCACAGGCGCCGTCTGGGCTCACCTTCTTCTGCGCCGTCTGACGGCGCAAGAACTGGAGGGGCGGGGTCATCACGTAAAATTTATTATATCACAGCCTACAATTTTCCTTGACAAGCTACAGCCGGTTGCGGTAGAAGGACAGGTGCCCTCAAGATCTTGTGGGTCGCCGTGCGACGAAGAAGGGTCGCTGTCCGACGAATAAGGAGGACACGGTGAGCGACGCCGCCGAGATGTGAGGCGGCCGGACGCAGACGTATGGCGACGCCGGCCTAGAAGGTGAGCCGGCTGGGGGGAGAGGGTTTTAAGCCGAGAGGCCCTCATCCGTCTGCTGTAGCAGGCCGAAGAGGTCCCCACGGGCTTTGAAACAAATGGACTCATTCCTCTTGCTCCCCTGAGGAAGACCTTCCTCCCTAAAACACAAGATCCTGCAAAGGGCATTTCGAGGAAAACCTAAGACGGCGATCACAGGCGTGGGGTGAAGGGGTTTCTTTCCCTTGGGTCCCACGCCTCCCAAGAAGAGGAGTCTCATCGATGATGAAGGAATCCCAGCCGGTTGCCGTAATCCCTGGTTCTGCCGTAGAGAAAACACCCTTTGCCCCTTCCTCGGCCCCCTCCACGGCAGGGTTAAAGATCTCCCGTTACTTCACCGCGCCGGGATCGGATCCGTTTCGGGAGGTGACCTGGGAGTTCCGGACCGCCTCTATCGCCAACGAAAACGGAGAGTCGGTCTTTGAGCAATCTCAGGTGGAGGTTCCCAACTTCTGGTCGCAGACCGCCACCAACGTCGTCGCTTCCAAATATTTTCGCGGGGCCTTGCGCACCCCTCAACGAGAGACCTCCGTCAAGCAGTTGATCGGCCGCGTGGTCGACACGATCACGAGCTGGGGAATCCAGGACGGTTACTTCGCGGGATCCGAAGAGGCTCAAAATTTCCACGCGGAGCTGACCCACCTTCTCCTCATGCAGAAGGCCTCCTTTAATTCCCCGGTCTGGTTCAATGTCGGAATTGAGCCTCATCCTCAGTCCTCGGCTTGCTTCATCCTATCCGTAGAGGACACGATGGAGTCGATCCTCGACTGGTACAAGGTCGAGGGGATGATCTTCAAATACGGTTCCGGCTCGGGGGTGAACCTATCTCCGATCCGCTCCTCCTCTGAGTCGCTGGCCGGCGGTGGGACCGCCTCCGGACCGGTTTCCTTCATGCGGGCCGCCGATGCCTCGGCCGGGGTGATCAAGTCCGGCGGAAAAACTCGCAGGGCCGCAAAAATGATCGTCTTGAACGCCGACCATCCCGACATCGAAAAGTTCATCGCCTGCAAGTGGCAGGAGGAGAAGAAGGCCCGGACTTTGGTGGACGCCGGCTTCGACGCCTCCCTCGATGGAGAGGCCTACTCGAGCGTTTTCTTCCAGAACGCCAACAACTCGGTCCGGGCGACCGATGAATTCATGCGGGCTGCCCTCGAGGATAAGCCGTGGGATTTAAAGGGGGTGACCACGGGCAAGGTGATGAAGACGGTGAAGGCCCGAGAGCTTCTGCGCATGATCGCGGAGGCCACCTGGCACTGCGGCGATCCGGGCATGCAGTTCGATACCACGTTCAACAAATGGCACACCTGCCCTAACTCCGGACGGATCAATGCAACAAACCCCTGTTCAGAATACGCCCATTTGGACAACAGCGCCTGCAATCTGGCCAGTCTTAACCTTATGAAGTTTGTCGATGACGAGGGCCGATTTCGAATCGCCGATTTCCGCAACGCGGTCCGGACCATGACCATCGCCATGGACATCCTCGTGGACAACTCCTCGTATCCGACCCCGAAGATTACCGAGAATGCGAAAAATTTCCGAGAACTGGGGTTAGGGTATGCCAACCTCGGGGCGCTCCTCATGTCGCTGGGCCTGCCGTACGATTCCGATGGAGGCCGAGCCTATGCGGCCACGGTGACCGCGCTCATGTGTGGGGAGGCGTATCGAACCTCCGCCGAGATCGCCGGAGCGAAAGGCCCTTACGGGGGGTTTACCAAGAATCGGGAGCCGCAGCTGAACGTGATCCGGATGCATCGGGACGCCTTGATCCACGTGGACGACCGTCTCGTTCCGAAGGAGTTGTTCGCCGCGGCCGCCCACGCCTGGGAGGAGGCCCTCCGATTGGGAACGGCCAACGGGGTACGTAACTCCCAGATGAGTGTGGTCGCCCCGACGGGGACTATAGGATTCATGATGGATTGCGACACGACCGGGGTGGAGCCGGATATCGCGCTGATCAAGTACAAGAAGTTGGTGGGAGGGGGATTGATCAAGATCGTCAACCAGACGGTTCCCCACGCCTTGAAACGGTTGGGGTACTCCGAGGCAGACGCCCGGGTGATCCTGGAGTATCTGGATCGGCAGGAGACGATCGAAGGAACCCCCGCTCTAAATCCAAAAGATCTGCCGGTTTTTGACTGCGCCTTCAAACCGGCCAAGGGAACCCGCTCGATCCATTACCTGGGGCATGTCCGGATGATGGGGGTGGTGCAGCCTTTCATCAGCGGGGCCATCTCGAAGACCGTGAATGTTCCGGCGGAGGCGACCACCGAGGATATCCTGGAAACCTATCTCGAGGCCTGGAAGGCCGGGGTCAAGGCGATTGCCATCTACCGGGACGGTTCCAAGCGGGTTCAGCCTCTCTCGACAGGAAAATTCGGTGAAGGCAAGCAAGGGGCCGCCGTCCATTCCACGAAGAATGGAGAGCCTCTCACAGAAATTCCTTCCGCCGATGGCGCCAAGCACCGCCCCCAGCGGCGCTACCTACCCGACGAACGGCACGCGATCACCCACAAGTTTTCCATCGCCGGCCACGATGGGTACGTCACCGTCGGGCTCTACGAGGACGGAAAACCGGGGGAGATTTTCATCGTCATGTCCAAGGAGGGGACCGTGATCTCCGGTTTGCTGGATGCCTTCGCCACCGCCATCTCCCTGGCCCTTCAATACGGCGTGCCGCTGGAGGCATTGGTCAAGAAGTTCAGCCACATGCGGTTTGAGCCGGCAGGGGTCACCTCGAATCCGCAGATTCGGTTCGCCCAATCGATCCTCGATTACGTCTTCCGCTGGATGGCGCTCAAGTTCCTGCCAGCGGATAAGCAGCCGACTCCACCCGCCACCGTGACCGACCTGGCCGCTAAGCAGGCCGACATCACTCTGCCTTCTTCCACCGTAGGGACCACCTCGAGCCTCGAGCCGGTTCGACAAACGGAGGTCACCCAACTCTTTCAAGGCCAGGTGGATGCCCCACCCTGCCCGGACTGCGGGGCGATGATGATCCGCTCCGGCAACTGCTACAAGTGCTTTAACTGCGGCGCCACCTCTGGCTGCTCTTAAGGGGTGAGATTCCTCGAGGTCATTCCTCGGGGTCTGACCCCATCAGAATTTTTCGCACCGTTTTAAGATCGCCCGAAAGTTCCTCTTCAAGCTCGAGCGCTCCAGTTCTTGGAAAACCCACTCGGGAATCCAGAAGTTCGGTTCGACGGTCGTTTCGTACGTGATTCGGGTTTCCCCTTCGACCGATTCCAAATACCAGTAGCCCTGATTCCATACAAAATCCCCCTCGACCGCCTTAAAGAGAAGCTGGGTGTTGGAAATTTCTTGAACCTGGAAAACCGTTCGGATCACTCTTCGATAAAACGGCAAGCGGACTCTTGCCTCCTGATAGAGCACTAAGCGATCCCCTTTTCGCTCAAGGACTTTGGAGATCTTAAGATCCGGGATAAATTCGGCTAGGTGGTCGTAATCGGTCAAAACAGCCCAAACCTTTTCCTTTGGGACAGCAACGACCACCCGGGCTAAGACGTAGGTTCGACGGGGGGCTAGACGCTCTACGGTAACGGTAAGGGAATAGGGCCCTATTTCGGTAACGCGGGTTTCCTCGGCAAGAAGGAAAGAGGCGCTCCCCACGAGAGAGCTTAACGCCAGCAGTAAGGTTACACCACCCATGCAAGTTGACCCGTTCACCCTTCGACAGGCTCAGGGTGAACGGCAATGTTCGTGCTTCGACAAGCTCAGCACGAACGGTTTTGCACGACTCGTGAGGTTATTTTAAAGTGACTGCTGAAGGAATGTATTCGTTCGAGAGATCTCTTCAAGCCGCTCGCTGATCGAGATCTCCTCTATCGGAGTCCCTTGAAGCGGCGCAAGACCGCTCTCCACGACGAAGCCACTGAGAAGCCCCATCCCCATCCAGATCACAGCCCAAACAGAAGCCATCTCGATCCCTCCTTCAAGTTTAGGAGGAGACGCTTAAGTCCGCCACAAGAGGTGGCGGACCATTTGCCTTGAAAGCGGCCCGGGAAGCCCCGTCGGTTCCCCTACGATAAAGGAAACTTTAAAAAAAAGCAACTCCTTATTCTTCTGGGCCGAATAAGGGAGATCGCTCCGTAGAGACCTCGACGAAACGATTGGGAAGATCCTGGTCGTTGTACCGATGAAGCTCGCGGCGAAGCCCTTCCAAAGAAACTTCCTCGGATCCTTCCAAAGTGGTGAGTTCACTTTCCGGTGGATTCTCCCCCGCAGGGACGATGGCCCTGAAGGGGGCTGACACTCCCTCTAGGACAAACCCCAAGAAAGGAACCGCTAGCCCTCTCGCAGGAACTTCCATGGGAGGCGCCGCCGTTGGAGTTTCTGCCCATCCGAAAGAAACCAGCCCCGGTAAGCTCAGCACGCTTACCAAGATACTTAAAACAGCTAAGACCCTCGGCCTTATCATGTGTTCTTCCTCCCCATGTTTTAGGCGCGAGGGCCTTGGATCTTTCTTGCTACGTCGACTACCGACCTGGCAACTGGCTATCCCCCACGTTTTGTTTCGCTTCGCGAACCAAAACGAAACTTGGGGGACCCTTTTAGCTTTGCCCCCCCATGCTTTCTTCGAAAGCAGGACTGGGGGGCCCCGCCATTGCGGGGGACCCCGGATTACTCCGGCCACCACTGGTACGTCGGTGGCCGTTCGCCGAATCTTTCGTGGCGAACGGGTGTGCCTTGAGACAGGTCCTCGCAACCTTTCCAGTTCACCCTCACCATCAAGTATGGCAGGTCCCGGGACAAAAAGGTAGAGCAAGTCTCAAATGGTCAAAAGGGGAAAGGTGAAAATTAACTGGTGAGTGCTTGGGTACGCCGTTGGCTTTCCGGAACGAAGAAGCTGGAACTCAGCTGATTGAAGAACTCCTTTAAGACAGACGCCACTGGGGTTGCCGTTGAGGCGATCGTCGTGGCAGGAGCCGGGCCGACAGGGGAAGGAGAAGGAGCCGGGGCGGGAGCTGCCGCCAAGGGAAAGATCACCTGGCCATTGAAGATCACCTGACCCGGGGGGCTGCTTAACAGGTTTAACGTGTTGCTGGGGCTGACCGTCCCGGAGAGATCCGCCGAGACGCCGCTTACCTCGGAACTGGCCGAAACGCCCAGGGAGGCTCCGGTAACGGAGACCTCGATCGGATCGCTTAAAGTTCCAATCACCCCCACGGCCAGAAGGGAGGAGTCTCCATTCGCTGTGAGATTGACATTGGAACCGTTGCCATCGAAGAGGGAGCCGCCGGAGGTCAGGGTCACGGCCCCATCGATGTTCAACGAACCCAGCGTCATGTCCCCCGTGGAAGTGACGGTGGCTGAGCCGTTGGTCGTGGTGAGGCTCGCCAACGTCAGCGCCTGGTCGTTGGCCAGGAAGATGGAACCGTTGCTCGCGGTCGCCGTCAAGGTGTTGACGGAACAGTCGACCTGGTTACTGCCGGTGTTTCCGATCCGCCCGCCGGCGGTTAAGGTGAGGGCGTTGGCGGCGATCTTGGTCGTGTCGTCGCCGTCATCGTTGATGTGGCTTCCGCTCGTCGCCGTGATGCTGAGGTTGCCGATTCCAGCGCTTATGGTTCTCACCGTCAGGTTATCGGCCCCCTGGATGGTGATGTTGCCTCCACCGGTGGAGACGGTGGAGCCGCTATCCTGGATGTAGGTGCCGGAGCCGTTGCCCTCACTGTCTGCGGTGAGACTCACGGTGCCGCTTCCACCGGTGGACAGACTCTGTCGGATCCGCACATCGTCCCTCGCCAAGGCGGTGATGTTTCCACTGGTGGAGCTGACGGTTCTCAAGTCCACATTCTCGCCACTGGTCAGGGTGATGCCTCCAGTGGCCGTGGAAAGGGAGGAGCCGCTGTTCATGGTGAGTTTGCCGTTGCCATTGGAATCGCTATCAGCGATTAAGGTGAGCGTCCCAGAACCGGCAACCACCACGGCGGAAGAGGAGGCCACGGTCAGATTGTTGTCCGCTCGAAGATCCAGAGATCCGCCTGAGGCAACGGTCGGCCCGTTCAAGGTAAAGGAACCGATGTCCCGAACCGCAGCGCCCCCGCTTCCCACGTTGAGATTCAAGGTGTCGACATCCGTATTCAAGGCACCGCTTACGCCTACCCCTTTCCCTGAAGCGTTGGCGGTTAAGGTGAGCGTCTGGGTGGCAATCGCGGTCGCGCTGCTGCCGTCGTCCAGTATGTTTCCAAATAACGATTGGATGGAGACACTCCCGGATCCGCCTCCCGTGATCGCGCGAACGGTGAAGTCTCCTCCGGTCTGGAGGGTCACCCCGCCGTTACCGGACAGGATCGAGCTGCCCACCGCTTGGGTTATCGTTCCCACCCCATCGGAGGCGGCTCCTCCTCTGGAAGAAAAGTCGTTATCGGCGATCAAGACCATATCGCCGTTGGAGCCTCTTACCTCCACGTTGGCGTTTAAGTTAATGTGCCGGCCGGCCAAGAAAACCAGATCGTTGTTGTTGCCCATCCTCAAGGTGTTGTTCACCGTGATGTCTTGGGTCGCTTCGAACCGGGCCTCGGAAAAACCGGTGATGTCCGAGATCTGAATGGTGGTGGTGCCGCTCGACGGTGCCGCGTCAAAGGCGATGTCCGGCGTTGGGGAGGTGTTGTTGGTGGGAGAAGATTGCGAAGAGGTATCGAAGATCAGGTTCAGCGGATCGACGAGAAGCCGCCCGCCGAGGAAGCCTTCCTGCGCTTGGCCCACGATCTGGCCACCCCACTGAACGGTTTGGCCGCTGAGCTCCACAAAACCGGCGTCTCCCCCCATCGGACCAGCGCTGACATCCAACACCGCTGTCGGCCGGAAGCTTGTATGCCCCTCGGTGGTGTTGATCCAGATCGATCCTCCCTGGGCTCTTGGGGCCCCTCCCCGGACCCGTAGGAGAGAGCCCGTATCCAGAACCGTCTCCTTCACGGCGATCACCTGGATGTCACCTCCCCGACCGGCCTGTTCAGTATCGGCCGTCACCGTTCCCCGCTGAACGATCCGGGTCCCTTTCAAGAAGATTTGGCCTCCATCGGGAGCTGGAACGGTGCCATCGGCCCGCAAGGTTCCGGTCTGCGCAACGGTTCCCCCCTCACCGACCAACTCAATCCGACCGCCTCGATCCACCACCCGGTTCGCCTCGATCAGGCCGGATTGATTGACCACCTGATCGAAGAGCCGCTCCACCGCCTTAGCGGTCACCAGGACCTGCCCACTGGGAGCCGAGATTTCTCCCTGCTGTTGAATCGCGGCCGAAACCGGTTTCCCATCGAAGCCGGTTGCCACTTCCGACAACGGCTCCTCCACCGCCACGGCCAGTTGACCCTCCGGATCGAAAGAAAGGGTGATCTTCTCACCGGCGGCCAGGGCCACGGTCCCCAACTCGGCCACCAAACTTCCCTGGTTGACCACCGCCCCCCCTAAGAGGGAGATGAATCCTCCCGGGTCGGTGAGGATCCGCCCCTCATTTACAACCGCCTTGGGAGATTGACCGGCCATCCGTTCGAAACGGAGCTTGCCGCTCAAGAAATCGAGGGGACGCAACTCTAAGGTGGAGGCCACAAATCCCTTGGCAACGTCGATGACGGCGGTGGCGGCGGTGTGGATCCCGGCCGGGTTGACCAGGAAAAGCTGCCCATTGGAGAGGAGCCTCCCCCCAATCTCAGAAGGCTGCCCTCCGGTCACCCTCGCCAGAACACCGGAGGTGGGGGTGACCTCGTGATGGTGAAATTCCACCCTCTCCGGTTGGGCGATGTCAAAATGGGGGTACTGGAGGACGGCCTGATCCGACTCAATGTGGAGGTGAAGGGTCTGGGGATCCGTTTGCTCTGCGGAAACATTCCCATGCTCCACCCCGTAGTCGGTGGGAAGGGCATAAGACAACCCTTGGGGAAGTCCCAGCGAAATCCCTAGGAAGTAACCCAGCACCGTCGCGCTTGACCTATGACGATGCAGCGCGCTGAAAGCCCCCCGGCTCACGCGCACGTCCACTTTTTCGGTGATGACCGGGGCTAGCTGTCTGGATTGTTCATTTCGCCATAGAAATGTCCTGTTAGTAACAGGTTACCTGCTCCCGCAGGAAAATTCAAGGCCCCACAAGCCGCAAGGAAATTTTCCTCACTTTTACCTCCCCATAGGCCATACTTGATGTGAAGACCTCGAAAAAGGCACGGCCACATTCAAGGCCACGCAAAGCCACGGATCTTTTGGTGCCAGGCACCTTTTAAAGATGGGTGCCTGGCACCAAAAAAGAGAGCCGGGCTGCCGAGGTGCAGAAGATTTTGCGTCACGGCAACCCGGCGTTTTTATTTTCCTGGTTTCCTTCGGCCTTTCGTAAAAGGTGAGAACGGATTAGGATGGAAGGGATAACCTTAAGATGACGATGCAGCGAGTTAATCCTTTGCAACGCATCAAGGTCTTGGTCTGCTTGGCTACGACAATCTTGCTTGGTTTGCCAACCACGCCTGCCCTGGCCCTGCGCACTCGCAACGCTGGCCTGGAAGAGAAGACCCCCGTCACCACCGAGCTGGAACGCCGTCTGCTCAATGGGCGAGTCACTGACGTCTCCGCTGCCGGCCTGGAGGAGAACTTTTCCAGACCGATTGATGCGCTTGGGTACCTTATGAAAGATTCGGGGCTGGGGACGTTTCATCAACGCATGTCGGCCTTAGCCCAGGCGGGCCGCCTGGTGGATAAGTCGAATACTCCCCTTCCACATTCTGAGTGGCAGCCATTTCTCAATGCGGCAAGCGGTCTCGACGTGCTTCAAACCGCCCTTTCCCCCGAATCCCTTAACCAAGGCTTTGCCGGGAATCCGTTTGGCTTTGGGCAAACCATGGAAACCATCGGGTCAAATCCCGCCGCTTTCCAAACGCTTCAAACCGCCCTCACCCCCGAATCCCTTAACCAAGGCTTTGCCGGGAGTCCGTCTGGCTTTGGGCAAGCCATGGAAACCATCGGGTCAAATCCCGCCGCTTTCCAAAAA
>CAYJWF010000005.1:0-21850 GCA_964373805.1 uncultured Planctomycetia bacterium
TCCTCCTCACTCACCCTCAAATACTCTTTAAATTCCAGAGAACCAGTGTCTCATACATATTGGCCAAGAGGGCAGGACAATTCCGGACCTCACAAGGTATTCAAGAAACGTCTCACCTGATCATGGCTCCCATACAGAATGTATTGAACGAGGTCGCCGGAACGGTGATAGACGACCTGCAGGCGAATATCCACGCGAAATTCGAAATATTCTGCACACAAATGGGTAATCTCCAACCCCCGGGGCCACTGGTGGCTGTCCATGGCGTGTTGGAATTTCTCGATTGCCTTCAGAAGCTTAGCCGCCTGATCCTTGGAAAGACCGCGGGTCGTCTCCAAGAATGACGGCTGATAGGCGTAGCGCATCCGCTACGTCTGCTTCAGATGACGCTTCAGATAACGCAAGGACTCCCCTGCGTTCTCAAAGGTGGCAGCAGGCGCTTGGGAGGTAAGCCGCTCTATCTTAGACCATTCTTGATCCGTAAAGGGATCGCTGGAAGGAACCGGCTCAATGCGCGTTAAGGCCACACGGCCGCCTTCGACCACGAAACCGACCAGATCCTCTTGCGGCTTCAGGTGCAGGGCCTCCCGGACAGCCTTGGGCAGCGTAACCTGTGCTTTAGCGCCTACCGGCGAAGTGATCACTCTTGACATCAGACGAGTCCTCCTGAATTCTCGGATTTCCAACTAAAGCATACCACGTTCTGTCTTGGAAAGACAAGGTCGTCTTACACCCCCTCCCTCACCTTCCGCACCAAAACAGCACCAAGATTTTAGAAGTTGACCTGGGTGGCGTATTCCTCGTGGGTGACCTGAAGTCTCACTGGTTTCATCCTCATCACAATACGTGATCGCTGCACCATGGGCGGCCTCCGGCAACTGGCGGCTAAGCGGGTGGGTGTATTTTTAGCGCGATGGATCGAGCGATCCGCTCGAAAGGCCGATCCGCATGCAGCAATTCGCAGTCATAAACGATCGCACAGCAGGCGATGACTGCGTCCGGCACCGGCACTAAATGACCCGACCGCCTCAACTCGAATCGCAAACGCTCTGCCCGCTTCCAAACAGAATCCGTCAGATCCAGTGTGTGAAGCCCTCCGAAGGCATCTTCCAACTGGGCGTACTGTCTTTCATCCCTGGCACCCGTGAGCAGCTCAACGCGGATCACAGGATTGATGGCCACCCTATGATCTACGAGCAGCTCCCCGACGGAATGCGCATAGGCCGAATCCCGATCGCAGAGATAACGAATCCATGCAGAGGAATCAACCAGGACGAGCCGCTCACTCATCCCGGCGATGGCGCAAGAATGTCCGCAGGCTCATGCCGTAGCCGGTTCCCCTCATGGCAATGAGCTGCCGGCGCCTTTCTGCCTTGATCAGTTCGCGCAAGCCACGCTCAATGGTCTCCGTCTTTGTATGGGCATGGGCCCGGGCCATTGCCTCTTTAAGCAATCTCCCATCCAGATCCAACGTGGTTCGCATCCCCATCACCTCCTGATGCATATGATACCATGTTTTTCTATGCATCTCCAGTTATGGGGTGGTACGAAAGTGCCTGACCCCTTTGTACACCAGCCACCGATAGAAGTGCCCTCAGGAGAAGCGTTCTCTCATTCCGGTTTGGGGTCGCGGAGCATGAGGTCCCGGACGACCTCCCGGGGGGATTTCCGCTCGTAGAGGACCTGGTAGACGGCGGTGGTGATCGGCATCTCAACGCGATGGCGCTGGCTTAAGGCGTAGGCCGATTCCGTGGTGGTGATCCCTTCGGCCACCTGTTCCATTCCCTGAGTGACCTCAGCCAGGGACTTACCCTTCCCCAACTGTTCCCCCACCCAACGGTTTCGGCTGTGAGAAGAGAAACAGGTGGTGATCAAATCCCCGAGGCCGCTTAATCCGGAGAAGGTTTGGGCCTCCGCTCCCATGGCCACTCCTAAGCGGGCCATCTCGACGAGTCCTCGGGTGGCCAAGGCGGCCTTGGTGTTGGCGCCGAATCCTAAGCCATCGGCGGCCCCGCAGGCTAAAGCGATCACGTTCTTTAAGGCACCGCCCAATTCGACGCCGATCACATCGGTTGAGGTGTAGACCCGGAACCGCTCGGTCGTAAAGAAGGCCTGCACCTGTTTCGCCACGGCCGGATCTTCGGAGGCGGCCACCACCGTCGTGGGAATCCCGCGGGCCACCTCGTAAGAGATCGACGGCCCGGAGAGGACAGCGAGCCGTTTGGCCGGCACGAGAGTTCGGATCAACTGCGACATCCGAAGCAACGTCCCCGGCTCAAGCCCCTTGACGACACTCACCGTGATCGCTTTTTCCCAGGGGCCGCCGGCAAATTTCTTGAGGCTCTCCCGCAGATAGCGAGAGGGGATCGCCACCACGAGGACCTCTGCCTGGTCCCAAGCCTCTTGAAGATCCGCGGTCAGACGCACCGACGGAGGAATCGGTACGCCGGGAAGAAATTTGGTGTTCTGGCGGCTTTTCTTAAGCTGAAGTATGTCATCGGCAAAAGCGCCCCAGAGGGTGACCGAATGCCCTTTAAGTCCCAACCCGACGGCCAGACAGGTCCCCCAGCCGCCATCCCCCAGAATCGTGATGCGACTCATGGAAATCTTATTCTACTTGATTCAGGTGGCGGGGCAACAGGGTTGGTGTGGAAAACCTCTTGGGGAAGGCCCGTGATACCAGAGTACAACATGCCGAAGAACAGCACCACCAGGATCCCCACGAGAAGGCCGGTGGTGATCACGACCGAGGTTCGTAAGATCACCATCAACCGCTTGACCTGCTCCTTTAGGTTCTCCCGAGCCTCCCGGGCCAGAACCCCAAGCATATCCGGGAGCTTGCCGCTGGCATCTCCGGCCGCCAGGAGGGCGAGGCCGGAGGGAGGAATCACCTGCATCTGCGCTAAGGCCTCCGGTACAGGAATCCCTTCCCGGAGTTTTCGATACGCCTGCAAGAGCTCCCGACGGATGGTCGGATGCGAAATCCCCACGCTTAAGTTTTCCATCGCCTTGACCAACGGGATCCCAGCCTCCATCTGCAGCTGAAGGCCCAAGGCGATCGTGATCAAATGCATCTGAGCCACCAAGGGACCCAGGAGTGGAAAAAAGGGGGGGACCCAGGTCTGGAAGGTCCCCATCTCTTGGTCGGATCGGTTCCGCAGTTGGGCAAAAAGAAATAAGACGGCGAGGACCAGAAGCCCCCACAAGGTCCCGGCCACGAGGAGGTGGACCCCTTGGGTTGCTAGGAGATCGGGCACCGGGTGACCGGTTTGCGCCATCAAAACTCCTATGCTGGGGAGGACCTTCACCGTAAACAGGGCCACCCAAACAACCACGACCACCAGTAGGATCGACGGCATGATCAGCATGGAGAGAAGCTGGTGCCTGACCCCCCGGGCCTCCGAGGCGTAACGGTGAAGGGTTTGAAGCGCGTGAACAAAATCTCCTCGCTCTTCGCCCACCTTCAACACGGCCATCCAGGAAGGAGGAAAGAGGCGGTTGTTTTTCAACGCCTCGGTTAAGGTCATTCCCTCATCGATGGCCCGTTGGACCCGGTCAATCACCCGGGCCAAAGAGGAGAGGCGAGAACTCATCCGAAGACGAAGGAGCGCCGACTGCATGGAGATCCCCGCTTCCAACAGCATAGCCCAGCACTCGAGAAAGAAGATCCTCTCCTCCTCGGGGACCAAGGCTGGCCCGGGCTTAAGGAAAGAGAAGAACCGGCGCCACTTTAAGGGGGTCACGGAGGTGACGTACACCCCGGCCTCTTGAAGGAGACTCGTTGCCTCTTCCGCACTTACGGCCGTCACCTCACCGGAGATTTTTCGCCCGTCGACGCCCAACGCTGTATAGCGGAACCGCTTTGAAGTCAACGCCATGGATTCGCCCCCAGTTGCCCATTCAATTCCTCTGGAAAAGGGGGGTGTTGGGGGAGATGGGAAATCTCCCCCAACGAGACCGATTGATTTTGCCGGATGGGGGAGCCCGGAGGGGGAAACCAGGCAGTGGTTTCCCCCTCCGAGAGGCTGGGCAACTTACGCTGTATGGCCACCCCACCAAAGCCGGAAGGCACAAGATAACTCATGGATTCACCCCCAGTTGCCCAGCCGACGCTCCTCACCGTGGAGGAGCCGCAATAGGTTGGGACGATGGCGGCCGATCACGAGAAGGCTAATGGCAATCCCGCCTAAGATCCAGGAGATGGGCAAGCCCCAAGCGGTCATTAAGAAGGGGGCCGCCAAGGCGGCCGAGACCGAAGCGACGGAAACGTAACGGGTCATGAACAGAACCACGATCCAAACAGCCAAGGTACTTAAGGCCACCCGAGAATCCAATCCAAAAAGAACCCCCAGACTGGTGGCGACTCCCCGCCCTCCTTGGAATTTAAGAAAGGGATTGAAGACATGGCCGGCCACCGCCGCCAGGCCCAGTTCCATCCTGAGGACTTCCGGAGAGACCGGTACTTTCAAGGCGACGGCCGCCGAGGCGAACGCCGTAACCGGAATCCACCCTTTTAAAACATCGATCGTCAGCACCAGCAGACCCGGCAACTTCCCCGCGACCCGAGCGACGTTCGTGGCGCCTACGTTGCCGCTTCCCTGCCTTCGAATATCGATCCCTCTGAAACGGCTCACCCAAACGCCGGTGGGGATCGCTCCCAGAAGATAAGCGGCTCCTAAGAATCCTAGAAGGAAAATCATCTGAAGACGAGGCATCGAATCCGAATCGGTATCCCCTCCAATTTCAATTCCCGTCGGAGGACCCCTTCGAGATAAGCCACCTCCGAGTCTCGTAAAGGCTTCTTCATCCGGGCCCACAACTGGAAGACGCAAGGATCGGCGGCCACTTGGACCATCCGAAACAGTTGGGCGTTTCGGATCCCCACCGGGGCCCTGGGATCGGTTTGGATCCCTTTCAAGATCCGACGGGTTTCGGCCGGCGGAATTGTCAGACGCGCTCGACGGGCGACCTCGCCGACAGACTCCAGCGCTTCCAACACATGAAAACCGGTTTTAGCCGAGGTTAAAACCACCGGGGCAAACCGCAAAAACGGCGCCCGCTGGGCGATCCTCAAGGCGACGGCCTTTGGATCGACCGGCTCCTTCACCAAATCCCATTTGTTGACCACCACACAAACCGGCCTGCCAGCCCGGACCACCTCATCGAAAACCTTAAGGTCCTCCCTCACGATGCCGAGCGGCCCTTCTATGACGGCCAAACAGACGTGGGCTCTTTGGATGACCTCCGAGGCCTTTAAGCGGGCTACGGCCTCCACATACGTCTTGACCTTCGGACGGCCTCGAATCCCTGCGGTATCGATCAAGCAATAGGCGTGGGGTCCGTACGTAAGATGCGTCTCGACCGGGTCTCGGGTGGTTCCCGGCGCCTCGTCCACCAAGACCCGTTCCTCGTTGAGGAGTCGATTGATCAAGGAAGACTTTCCCACGTTGGGTCGCCCCACCACGGCCACTCGCAACGGCTCAGTGGAGAGGGAGGTGCCTGGCACCTTTTTCAAAATGGTGCCAGGCACCTCGGCGGATGAGGCCGTATTCAGGTGGCCGACCACTCCATCGAGAAGCTCCCCAATTCCTCGGCCATGAAGCGCCGAGATGGGCAATGGGGTTCCCAGTCCCAACCTGGAAAATTCGTGGATCCCTGGTTCCTCCCTTTCGGAATCCACCTTGTTGACCACGACTAAAGTCGGTTTTCCCCACCGTCGGGCCCAAGAGGCCGCCTGCTCATCTAAGGGAACCGGCCCGGTCCTCCCATCGCAAACCAAAAGGGCCAGGGTCGCCTCCTCCATCCCCTTGGCCACTTGGGCACGCATCGCCTCGGTCAGACGGTCCCCTTTCAAAAACTGCAAGCCGCCCGTATCCACCACTTGGAATGGAAGCCCCCTCCAGGTCACCTCCCCGTAGAGGCGGTCCCGGGTTAAGCCTGGGGTGGCATCGACCAAGGCTTGGCGTCTGCCAATCAACCGATTGAACAAGGCCGATTTGCCGACGTTGGGCCGACCCAGGATGCAGACGATGGGAGAAACCGTTGGGTGCACGATGAGAACATCTCTACTTTTGAGAAGGAAGCTCCGAAGCTCGAGGAGGAGTAAAGTTGAGCAGACGATTCCCCCGGCGCAAGTACCCCACTCCGGAAAGGACCGTTAAGATCATCGCACCCCAGAGAATCCCTTGGGCCCCCGGCCATCCCAAAAGGACCGCCACGATGGTCAACATCTGAAAGAAGGTGGTGACCTTGCCCCACAAGGAAGGCTGCGCTTGAAGATCTCCCTTGACCAATACGATCAGGAGCCAGCCGAAGACGATGATGAGATCCCTGCTCAACACGACGATCGGAACCCAAGCCGGTAAGCGGTACTGGGGCGGCAAGGTGCTGATGAGGCTTAAACTGAGAAAGGCGGTGACCAACAGCAACTTATCGGCGGCGGGATCCAAGATCGCCCCCAGGCGGCTGGCCTGACGTTCCGCGCGGGCGATGTAGCCATCCACCGCGTCGGTCACCACCCCCAAGGAAAACAGCAGGACCGCTAAATAGCGAAGGCCCTCCCCCTCTTGGGGCCGGTAGTAAATAAGACACCACACAAACCCCGGCACCAGGAGGATCCTAAACAGGGAGAGCTTGTTGGCAAGGCTCACCCCGTAAGCCTTAAGAGGATTTCGTCTTTAGCGTGGCGCCATCCTCCGAACAGAAGGCCGCCGATTCTGGAAAACTTCGACCACAGGTCGAACAGAACTTCGGCAAGGTCGACTCGGTTTTCTGCGCTTCAGCCGTTCGAGGCGGCGCCCCTTTGGATCGAAGAGCCGCTCCATCCAGCGGACAGTGGGTCTGATCGGCAAAGTAATCCCGACCACAGGTGGAACAAAATTGGGTCGCCATCGCATCCCCGATCAAGCCGCCGGCCAATCCACCGGCCGCGGCTCCGATCAAGGCCCCTTCGGCCGCATCACCGGATTGATGCCCAATGATCGCCCCTAGCCCAGCCCCCAAGGCGGAACCGGTGACCGCTCCTTTTTGGGTGGGGGTCGCCGTCGCACATCCTACGATTCCCATCGCCAACACCACTACGCCAAGCTTACGCATCTTCTCATTCCTCCTCAACCTCTACAGATACCACACCCGATGGTAGAAATCAAACCACCCCGTACCCAGTTGACCAGTTGCTCATTTGAGATACCGAATTCTCTTCGGCGGCCAATAGATCCCAAGGGCTCGGCCAACAACCCGAGCCTGCGGAACAAACCCCCAATAGCGGGAATCCCGGGAAGAACCGGAGTTGTCTCCGAGAAAGAAATAATGGCGGGCGGGAACCTTGATCGGCACCCCGGCCTCGCCGAAGGGGCCCCGATTGTAATAGACCCGCTCCCGAAAGATCGGTGGATCGGTCAAGGGGCGGCCGTTCACCCAAAGCCTCAAGTCTCGGATCTCGATCTCGTCGCCTCCCACCCCCACGAGCCGCTTGATGAAGTCGCGACGGGGGTCCTCCGGCCCTCGAAAAACCACGATATCCCCTCGATGGGGCGGATGGATGGCCGGAAGGCGTAAGGGGGTGAACGGGATGGGGATGCCGTAAACCACCTTATTGACCAAGATCCGATCTCCCTCCATGAGCGTCGGCCGCATGGAGCCGGTGGGAATCTTGAACGCCTGTAAAAAGAAGGTCCTCACCACCAGGGCCAAGATCACCGCGACGACGATCGATTCGGCGTTCTCTCGGAAGGCCGATTTGGGACGAGGGACAGGAGGTGGGGTCATTTAAGAGATCTTCAGGATCGCCATAAAGGCCTCTTGAGGAATTTGAACCTTGCCAAACACCTTCATCCGTTTCTTTCCAGCCCGCTGCTTCTCCCAGAGCTTCCGCTTTCGGGTGATGTCTCCCCCGTAACATTTTCCGGTGACGTGCTTACCCATCGGCCGAATCGATTCCCGGGCCAGTACCCGAGCCCCGACGGCGGCTTGGAGGGCCACCTCGAACAGCTGTTTGGGAATGAGCCCTTTCAACTTCTCCACCAGCTCCTTGCCTTTCGTGTAGGCCTTTTCCCTCGGAACGATGGCAGCCAAGGGCTCACAGGGAGCCCCGTTTAAAAGGATGTCCAGCTTCACGAGGTCGGCCGGACGATAGTGGATGAATTCGTAATCCATCGAGCCGTACCCGCGGGTGGCCGATTTCAGCCGATCGTGGAAATCGACGAGGATCTCGGACAGGGGAAACTCGTACACCAGCATCGCCCGCTCCGACCCTAAATATTCGGTGGATCGGTAGATGCCCCGTCGGCTCAAGGCCAATTGCATGACGCTTCCCAGCGAAGCGCTGGGGGTGATCAGGAACGCTCGGATCATCGGTTCTTCGATCCGTTCGATCCGGGCGGCTTCTGGCAACTGGGCCGGGTTCTCCACCTCGATGGGGCTGCCCCCTTTCAAAACGACTCGGTAGACGACGCTCGGGGTGGTGGCGATCAAGGACAACCCAAACTCCCGCTCCAGCCGCTCCTGAATGATCTCCATGTGGAGCAACCCTAAGAAGCCGCAGCGGTAGCCCATTCCAAAGGAGCTGGAGTTCTCCATCTCGTACTCGAAAGAGGCGTCGGAAAGTTTCAGCTTCGGTATACAGTTTTTAAGCTGTTCGAAATCGGCGGCGTTCACCGGATAGATCCCGCAGAAGACGAGGGGCCGAATCCATCGATATCCCGCCAGCGGCTCTTTCGCCGGCGTTTTCGAGTGGGTGACCGTGTCGCCCGCGTGGACCTCGCTGGGATCCTTGATGTTCGCAGTCAAGTAACCCACCTCTCCGCAGGAAAGCTTAGGAACCGTCTGGGGGCGCGGCGTGAAGATCCCAACCTCCTGCACCTCATGGGTCTGCTTCGTCCCCATCAGTTGAACGATCTCCTGAGGGGTGACGGCACCGTTCATGACGCGAACGTAGACCACCACCCCCTTGTACGAATCGAAGGAGGAGTCAAAGACCAACGCCTGTAAGGGGGCTTGGGAAGATCCTCCGGGAGGGGGGATGTCCCGGACAATCCGCTCCAACAACTCCTCGATGTGGCTCCCCTCCTTGGCGCTCACCAAGACCGGCTCCTGGGCCAGCCCCAACGTGGTCTTAAGCTCCTCTTGGACCCGTTCGGGCTGGGCAGTGGCCAGATCCATCTTATTGATGACCGGGACGATGGTGAGTCCCAGCTCGCGGGCCTGATAAAAATTGGCGACCGTTTGCGCCTCCACGCCTTGGGCCGCATCGACGACGAGAAGCGCCCCTTCGCAGGCCCTGAGCGACTTCGCCACCTCGTAAGAAAAATCGACGTGGCCCGGGGTGTCGATCAAGTTCAAAAGATACGACTCGCCGTCTTGGGCTTGGTAGATCAAGCGAACGGCGGAGGCCTTGATGGTGATCCCCCGCTCCCGCTCGAGGTCCATGTCGTCCAGGAGCTGCTCGCGAAACTCGCGCGGGGTGATTGCCCCGGTCGTCAACAGCAGGCGATCGGCCAAGGTCGATTTCCCGTGGTCGATGTGGGCAATGATGCAAAAGTTGCGGATGTGGGCCTGATCCATTTTAAGAGGCCGCGACGATTTGGAGGCCCATCCGCTGACCGGCCTTCAGCAAGGTTCTCAACTGGCTTGGCCGATGGGCCTCCGCGTAAATCCGAAGCAACGGCTCCGTTCCGGAAGGACGCAGCAACAACCAACTTTGATCCTTCAGGAAGATCTTGACGCCATCCAACGTCTGAAGCCGGTGGATCTTCCAAGGGGTCCCCGGAAGTTTCTTTCCCAACACCGTCTTAGCCCACCGAAGAAGCCGCCTCGGCTCGAGGGGACAATCCAAGGCGAGATCCGCCCGAGCATAGACCCAGTGGCCGAATCGGCGCCTCAGCTCCTTAAGCAGCGCGAGCAACCCTTTGCCCCGGATCGCCATCATCTCCAACACGAGAAGCCCGGCCAACAGGCCGTCCCGTTCCGGCACACAGCCTTTAAACCCAAACCCTCCCGACTCCTCTCCCCCAAAGAGAACCAGCTTTTTTCGCATCAGCCGAGCGATGTGCTTAAAGCCAACCGGGGTTCGGGTGAACTGAACCCCGTATTGCGCCGCGATCCGATCCAGAAGATTGGTCCCGGCCACGGTGGAGACGACCCTCCCGCGCCAGCCTCTATCTTCGAGAAGATGCCAGACCAACAGCCCCATCGTCTCCTGGGAACTGACAAACCGGCCGTCCGGTCCCACCACCCCGACCCGGTCGGCGTCCCCATCGGTGGCCAACCCGATATCGCAGCGATGTTTCTTGACCCAAGCCGACAATTTCTTCAGGTGCTCACCGATCGGTTCTGGACGATGTGTATTGGGAGTCCACGTCTCGGGTTCTTCCACCGGAATCACTTGGGATGCGCTGCCCCTAAGCACCTCCTTAAGCAGATCTTGGCCCGCCCCCTTCATGGAGTCGTAGCCCACCCGCAAGCGGGCCTTCCTCAATAAGGGCCAATCCACATAGCGGTGAAGGAAATCGAGGTAGAACGGTTTTAAATCGACCCAACGGATCACCTTTCTCCTTAACCCGTCTTCGAGGGGCAGCCGGTTTACCCTCCCCTTAAAAAGCCTTTTTTCAATCCATTGGGTCATCTGAGCCTCCGCGGGTCCGGCGTAGTGAGGCTTGAACTTCAGCCCATTGTACGTAAACGGATTGTGGCTGGCCGTCACCACGATCCCTCCCTGGAGGCGCCACTTTCGGATGGCGAAACTGACCGCCGGTGTAGGCATCGGCTCTTGGGTTAACAGAACCTCAAAGCGGTTCCCGGCGAATACCTCGGCCACGGCGAAAGCGAATCGGTCGCCCAAGGGGCGGGTATCGTAGCCAACGATCACTTGAAGCGGGCGGCTGGGAACGTGGTGGCGTTTTAAATGGTCGGCGACGGCCTGGGTCACGGCCCGGACATTCGGGAAAGTAAATGCCTCTCCCACCAAGGCCCGCCACCCATCGGTCCCAAATTTAATGGGCACGTGCGCCATCATCTGTGAGACAGCTCCTGCTTCGGGGATGGCCTGTTTCATGCCATGTATTCCCCGCGGGTGGCCGGCCGAAGAGCCGGTGGGGGCCCTTCGCCCTTCAGGGCCGCGATCGCTTGGGCCGCATCGGTGGCTCGAAAGAGGTAGGTGCCGGCGACTAGAACGTCCGCCCCCGCCGATCGGGTCTGCCGGCCGGTCTCGTGGTTGATCCCGCCGTCCACCTGAATGTGGCGATCGAAATCTTTCCGTAAGGCCTCGATCTTCGACAAGACCGATGGGATAAAGGCCTGTCCACCGAATCCGGGGTTGACCGTCATCAAAAGGGCGAGGTCGATCTTATCGAGAGCGGGCTTCAAGATTTCAAGGCCGGTTTGAGGTCGTACCGCCACCCCCACCTTGGCCCCTAACCGCCGGATCTGTTGAACCGCTCGGGCGAGATCCGGAGCTGCCTCGGCGTGAAAGGTCACCCGATCGGCTCCGGCCTCCACAAAGGAAGGGATGTACTTCTCAGGGTTCTCAATCATCAGGTGCACGTCCAAGGGCAGTCGGGTCACCGGTCGCAGAGCCCTCACCACTTGGGGACCGATCGTTAGATTCGGCACGAAGTGCCCGTCCATGACGTCCAGGTGAATCCAGTCGGCGCCGGCCGCCTCCATCCGATGGATCTCCTCGGCCAACCGCCCGAAGTCGGCCGCCAGCATCGAAGGAGCCACCAACACTTTCGAGGCCATTACCCCACCGCCTCCAGAATCCGAGGGATTCGCCTCTGAACCTTCTTCGGCACCGGACCGATCACGGCGAGATTGGTCTTAAGCGGCCTCAAGATCGCTCGCGCCACCCGGGTCAAATCTTTGGGATGAACCCGATCCACCTGATCCCGTATCCACTCCACCGGCTCCACCCGGTTCAAAAGCATCTCGCACTCCCCCACCCAGAACATATGCTCCACGGTGTCCTCTACGGAAAAGAGAAGCTGCCCGGTAAAGAACTGAACCGCCTGTTCAAACTCTTTGGTAGACACCGATTCTCGGCGAATCCTTCGTAACTGATCCACAATGACCTTGAGGCTCCGCGTGAGATGCCGATGCTCGACGCCGGCGCTCACCGAGAAAAGGCCGGTATCCCGATACCGCTTCACCTGGGAGCCAATCTCATAAGCCAAGCCCCGTTCCTCCCGCACCTCCTGGAAAAGCCGAGAGGACATGTTCCCTCCTAAGACCACGTTGAGGAGATTGAGCGCCTGAACCTGAGGGTGATTCCGAGGAAAGGCGTGGAACCCTAAGGAAAGATGGGTCTGCTCGGTCTCCTTGACCTCCACCTTGAATCGGAATCTCTTCTGACGCTGGCGCACCTTCGCAGGGGCTTGCCGCCGGCCTGGCGGAACTCGCCCCCAAAGGCGTTCTACCGCTCCCACCAGATTTCTATGGGTTAACCTCCCACAAGCGGCGATGACCACGTTTCGCGGGGTATAGAACCGATGTTGAAACGAACTAAGGTCGTGACGCCGAATCCTTTTAAGAGAGGCCTCGGTGCCGGCCAAGTCCCGGCCCAAAGGATGGTTGGGCCAAAGGAGAGTGTTTAAAAGATCGTGGACAAACTGCATGGGAAGATCCCGATACATCCGGATCTCTTCCAAAACCACTTGCCGTTCCTTCTCGATCTCCTTCGGTTCAAAGGCTGGATGAAGCACCATGTCGGTCAACACCTCGACGGTCTGTTCAAGGTCCCGCGGTTGAACCTTGGCCCAGACGCAGGTGAACTCCTCATCGGTGAAGGCGTTTAAGATCCCTCCTCGGCCCTCCACCGCCTCCTTGATGGCCCGTGAGGAGCGGCTCTTCGTCCCTTTAAAGAGGAGATGTTCGAGAAAATGGGAAACCCCATTGACCCGGGCGCTCTCGTATCGGCCCCCGACACTCATCCAGATCCCGAGGGCGACCGACTCCGCTTCCTGACGGGGCGCGCTGACGATCCTTAATCCATTGGGAAGCTCGGTTCGATGATACGCTTGCCGTTGAAGCCGCAAGGTTACAGACATTTTCTCCACCTAGGATTGGCGGCCAACATCGTCACCAATTTGCGAATCTCCTGCGCCTGAGATTTGTGGCAGACCAACGTCGCGTCCGGGGCTTCCACCACGATCAAGTCCTGAACCCCGAGGGTTGCGATCAAATGCCCTGGGCGCCCAACCAGGATGGAACCGGTCGTCTCCATTCCGATGTGGGATCCCAAGACCACGTTCCCTTTTTTATCGGTTCCGTGGAGAAAGGCGAGGCTGTTCCAGGATCCCACGTCGTCCCAGTCAAAACGACTCGGAACCACCCAGACCTGGCGGGACCGCTCCAAGACCCCCACATCGATCGAAACGCTGGGCAAGCCGCGGTACAGATCCCCCAACCGTCGACGGCCCTCGGGCAATCCCCAATTCTTTCGAATCGCTTCTAAGCCGTGGTAGAGACCCGGCAGCCACTGTCGAATCGCCGCCAGGATCACTCGGCCTCGCCATACGAAGATCCCGCTGTTCCAAACCATCCGAGGGTTCCGGATCAATCGGCGGGCTACCGATAGGGTTGGTTTCTCTAAGAATCGGCGAACCCGCCAGCCACCCGGAGGGATACGCTCTCCCATCGGCTCGATGTAGCCAAACCCGGTGGCCGGATAGGTCGGCTTGATCCCCAGGCAAACCAGGCCTTCCTGCTTAAGGGCCAAAAGGAGCGCCCGACGAACCGTCCGACCAAACTCCGCGGTCGATCGAATCACGTGATCGGCCGGGGCGACGAGGATCATCGCCTCCGGGTCTTCCTGTAAGATCAATACGGTCCCCAATCCGATCGCCGCCGCCGTATTCCGGGAGGCCGGCTCCACGAGGAGATGGCCCGGCCGAACCTCAGGCAGTTGCCGGCGAACGATCTTGGCTTGGTTCTTTGTCGTCACCACCACGGTCCGATTCACCGGGACCAATCGACCCAGCCGATCGGCCGTTTCCTGCAGCAAAGAGCGTTTGGTGCCCAGGCGCAGCGTCTGCTTCGGATGTCTGCGCCGGGAAAGCGGCCAGAGTCGCTCGCCGCTGCCTCCCGCCATAATCAACGCCCAGAGTCTTGGGATTTCAGACACGGCATGCCTCCCTCATCCGTCGCATAAAATCCCGAGCCACCTGGACTGTATTCCGTCGGGCCTCACCCATAACTTTAAGAAGCGCCGAGCCGATGATCACCCCATCGGCCACCCGGGCGACCTCTCGCACTTGGCTTACCCGGGAGATCCCGAATCCAACGCAGACCGGAAGATCGGTCATCTTTTTAAGCCGACCCACCTGGTTAGAAATTTCTCTCGGCAGGTGGTCCCGTACCCCGGTCACACCGGTCAAGCTGACGTAATAGATAAAGCCGGTGGAACTTCGCGCAATCGTCTTAAGCCGCTCAACAGGACTGGTAGGAGCGGCGAGAAAGATCGTGTCCACCCCTAACGGTCGCGCGCTCTGAATGAGCTCTTGCGCCTCCTCTGGAGGAAGATCCGGGACGATCAGCCCATCCACACCACTCGCCGCGCAGCGAAGACAGAACCGGTCGAACCCGAACCGGAAAACCGGGTTGACGTAGGTCATGAGGGCCAGCGGCAATTCAACGTTACGCCGCCGCAATTCCTCCACCGCGTGAAAAACTTTTTCCGGGGTCATCCCGTGGCTTAAGGCCCATTGAGAAGTGGCCTGAATGGTCGGCCCATCGGCCAACGGATCGGAAAATGGAATTCCCAACTCGATCAGATCGACGCCAGCCTCGGCGAGGGCTTCCACCAGTTCTGGAAGGACCTTGACCGATGGAAAGCCAACGGTCAAATAGGCGATCAACGCCTTCTTCCCTTCTCGGTGCAGATGCGCAAAGGTTTCCTCAACCCGAGACATCAAAACCTGATGGGGTCAGACCCCAAGGGGTCTGACCCCTTTAGCTCTTCCGCCACAAGCTCCACGTCCTTATCTCCACGTCCAGAGAGGCACAAAAGAACGATCGCGCCCCTTTTCAGATGGCGAGCCGCCTTTTTAAGGTAAGCGATGGCATGCGACGGCTCCAAGGCCGGAAGGATCCCTTCGGTCTTGGCCAAAAGATGAAACCCTTCCAGCGCCTCCCGATCGGTCACCGCCACATACCGAGCACGTCCGATCTGTTTGTAGTAGGCGTGCTCCGGCCCTACGCCGGGATAATCCAATCCGGCAGCGATCGAGTGGGCCTCGGCCACTTGCCCGAATCGATCCTGCAGGAGAAACGATCGGGCCCCATGCAAGATCCCGATCGACCCCTTCACAAGGGTCGCCGCATGAGCGCCGGAGGCAAGCCCTTTGCCCGCGGCTTCCACGCCCATCAACCGGACCGACCGCTCTGAAAAGAAGGGATGGAAGATTCCCATGGCGTTTGAACCACCGCCCACGCAGGCGATCACCACATCCGGTAGACGTCCCACCTGCTTTCGGATCTGCTGCCTCGCCTCCTGGCCGATCACCGACTGGAAATCCCGCACCATCGTCGGATAGGGATGCGGCCCTACCACGGAGCCTAAGATGTAATGGGTGGTCCGGACGTTGGTCACCCAGTCCCGAATCGCCTCGTTGCAGGCGTCCTTCAAGGTCTTGGAGCCGCTTGAGACCGGGGTGACCTTCGCCCCCAACAGCCGCATGCGAATGACGTTCAGCCGCTGACGCTCGATGTCGATCTCACCCATGTAGATCTCACATTTTAATCCCAGTAAGGCCGCCACCGTAGCGGTCGCTACCCCGTGTTGACCGGCCCCAGTCTCGGCAATCACCCGGGGCTTTCCCATCCGCTGGGCCAACAACCCCTGGCCCAAGGTGTTGTTGATCTTGTGGGCCCCGGTGTGGAGGAGGTCCTCCCGCTTCAAATAAACACGGATCCCCCGTCCCAAGGTATGGCTTAGTCGCTTCGCGAAGTAAAGGGGAGTCGGCCGGCCCGCGTATTGGGTGCGGACCGTATGAAGCTCGTTTAAGAAGGCTCGGTCTCGACGAAAACGACGGTAGGCGGTCTCCAACTCCGCCAGCGCCGCCATGAGGGTTTCCGGCACCAACTGCCCCCCAAACGGCCCGAACCGCCCCGATCGTATCGACATCAGAAATTCAGTCTATCACACCCCGAAAACGAGTGTCAAAAAGCCTGGATCCCGATTCCCATTTTCTCCAATGGGAAAAAGGGGGTTTACCCATTTGGGATTTGCGGGTCGACGCCTTCATCGGGCATACTTAGGCTAGAGGGATTTGATGGCAAGGCTTCTTATCATCGATGATGAGCCGGAATTCAGCGAGGCGTTTTCTCATGCCTTGGCGGCAGTCGGATACGCGGTCAAGACCTGTACGAGCGGCACCGCGGCGATCGAGCTGTTCCGCCGGGAACGGGCCGACCTCGTCTTCTGCGACCTGAGGCTCCCGGGACTCGATGGGTTGGAGGTCTTGGAGGCCTTGAAAGGGATCGACCCGGCCGCGACGGTGGTGATGATGACCGGCTACGGCTCCACCGACACGGCCATCCATGCCCTGCGACTGGGGGCGTACGATTTCCTGGAAAAACCCTGCAGCGTGACCCAGGTTCAACAGGTCACCCAGCGGGCCTTGGATTACCGCCGGCAGATGAAGCAGCTTTCCCACCTCGAGGGCCAAAACGACTCCAAGCTTCCCAACCGTTTGATGGAGATCGAACAGATGCGGGCCGACTTCCTGAAACTCGCCATCCAGGAATTACGGGCTCCGCTTCGGCTGTTGAGCGAAGCCCTCACCCTGGCCCAAGAGGGCTTTTACGGGCCTTGGGACCACCCGTTAAAATTTCCGTTTCTGAACCCATTGAGGCGAGTGGAGCATCTGCTTTCAAGAACCCTCTTGGGGGCGGTCGCCCTTTTTGTGGGACACGAACAGCGGGTCAACCCCGCTTTAAGCGACATCAAACGCCTGGTCAACGAGGCCATTCGCCAATACCAACCCCAGGCCGAGGAACGACAGGTGGCTTTCAAGGGAGTTCTACCTTCCGACCCGGTGGAAGGAAAGACAGACCTCGAGAAGGTCGGCTTCATCGTCCGGGAACTCTTGGAGGACGCTCTCACCTCTACCCCGAAAGGCGGCTGGGTAGAGGTGAGCCTCATCTGCCTAGGGGAAAGGGGATTTCGCCTTGAGATCGGCCATGCCGGCCGAGGGAGCTTCCTTGAGGAGAAGGGACCAGCGCAATACCCAGTGGGTGGTTTGGGAGCAGTTCTCGTTCGGCACTATCTGGAACTTCTGCGAGGCTCCTTCGAAACGAAAAGCCACCTCAGCACGGAGACTCGGTTTGCCGTTACCGTTCCCTGGTGGAAGTCAAACGGGGATTAACCGTTCTGATTTCGCGGGCGCGGATCGCCTCGGGACTCTTCGGGTAGTGGCTCAAAATCTTTTCTAGATTCTGCCGAGCTTGAACCTCATCCCCTAACGTTTGAGCCACCTCAGCCATCGCTGCCAAGGCTACAGAGGCCATGGGGTCCCTCGGAAACTCCTTCGCCATTCGTTCAAAGTGGATGAACCCCCGATGGGGATTGCCCAATCGGACCCAACAACTGCCCGCAAACAGCCGAAAGGGCACGACCAACTCTTCGTCTCGCAGATACTCGAGGGCCGTCTCGATGACCCTCAGGGCGTCTTGAGGCGGCTCTCCTCCAGAAAGGGGCTCAGCCCCCCGAAGGATCCAGAGGTTAAGCGTCTCAACGTTCCGGCGTAAAAATGGATGAATCCGTTGGTCCTTACGATCCGATAGGTACAGCACCCCATGCTGAAGAAGTTCCTCGACCCGGCCAGGACCAATTCCCATGACCACCGCCGCCAGCGGAACCCGCCCGATCCGGTAGGTCTCCAACAATCGCTCCCGTTCCTGGGGTGAAAGCTCCTGAACCTTCTCCGGCAACCGCTGTCCCGCAATCCGGCTCTGCTGTCCGGCGCCGACGTGGACACCCACCTTCTTCAAGTGCGGGGAGAAGAAGATCGAACCGGTCAAAACCTTGACGGTGGTGGCATCCGCTTTCGGATCCACCTCCATGGAGAAAGCGGTTCCTTTCACCATGGCCATGGCGGTCGGCGTGCGGACCTCCATTCGGGAACCCCAGAATCGCTCGGCGGTCCGAGCCAACAGCTCCCCACGCATCAGGTTCACCGCGATTCCCGGTTTTCGCCAGAAGCCTCGATCCATCTGCTCCCAGGTCAACGTGGTTCCCGGTTTCAATCGCAAAAAGATCTCACCCGGAATCTCCAGATCCACCTCGCCGGTTCCCATCGTCTGAACGGCCGTATCCGGCTTGACTTGATCCCCGATGAGTCCTTCCGACCCAGAAATCAAAGGTTGCTGAGGAGAGATCACCTTCATGGCGGGTGTCGCCGGTCGTAAGAGGAGTCCCGCGCTTAAGCCAATCAACGAAGCCAACAGAACCGACCACCGGGGCACACCCACTCTTATCCGAGGAATGAGAAGCGGCGGCTCCTGGAAGACCCCCTCAATCACCGGAAGGGCTTTAAGCTCCGCTTTAAGCCCCTGAAAAGCCTTCACCCACTGGCTGCAGGCGTCGCATCCGAACAGATGTTCCTCCACGTCGGTCGACCGATTCCCCAGCATCTCATCGACCCAGCGGGAAAGCTCTTCAACTTGAGGATGTCCCATCTCTTTTTAAACTCCCTCTTTCTTTAAATAGCCCAGAACCCGAGCCAACTCCGTGCGCCCTCGGGCCAGCCGAGACGCCACCGTGTTCAACGGGCAGTTCAAGATCTCCGCCGTTTCTTGGTAGCTGTGCCCCTCGATGTCGCAGAGGATCACGACCGCCCGATGATGGGGCCCCACCTTAATCAAACCCTTTTGCACCGCCTCTTGCCGTTCCCTTCGCCCCGCCTCTTCGTCCGGCATAGGTTCCGACCCAGCGACCACCTCGGCGCGGCTGACCTCTCCCCCTTCCACCTCGAGCTGGAGCGGCTCGTCCAAAGAGATCTCCCTCACCCCGGCCCGACCCCGGTAGGCGTTCAAGGCGAGGTTGCCGGCAATCCGGTAGATCCAGCCGCCTACGCTGCCGGTCGGCCGGTAATCGCCGATGTGCTCCACCACCCGCACGAACGTGTCCTGAGTCAACTCTTCGGCCCTTCCTCTCTCTCCAGTAAAACGGTACAAATAATTGAGTACCTTCCCACGGTACCGCTCGTACAACTCTCCCACTGCCGTGGGATCCCCTTTTTGAGCTCGAGAAACAAGCTCCCGGTCCGTCGGTCCACCATGGTTCTGGGTGGTTTCCCTACCTCTTAAACCCATCCGGGCCCCTTTTTATTCCAGGTTATTTTCACCATTTCCTTGTCCTTTTACAATAGTAGTATACCTGGAAGAATCGAAAGGGGGCCAGGTCTTAAGACCTGGCCCCCTTAACCCAGTGAAGGAAAATGAGATGGGGTCTGACCCCTTCAGTTCCGCCTCTACAGGCGGTGGGCGAGGCTCTCGAGAATCTCGATCCGCCTCTCGACCGGCGGATGGGTGCTGAAGAGATTCACCAATCCTCTGGCCGTCAGGGGATTGACGATGAACAGGTGGGCCGTCGCAGGATTGGCCTCCATAGGCTCTCTCGCAGCCCCGGTATGGATCTTACGGAGGGCCGAGGCCAAGGCCAACGGCTTGCGAGAAAGCTTAGCCCCAGACTCATCGGCCTGGTACTCCCGTGATCGGGAGATCGCCATCTGAACCAGCATCGCCGCCAAGGGTGCGACAATGGCGATCACCATCATGAGGACAAGCTGCAGCGCCCCGTTGCCCCGGTCTCGACTACGGCCGTGCCCTCCCCACATCATGGACCAGCGGGCCATATCGGCCATCATGTAGATCGCCCCGGCCACCGCCGCGGCGATCGTGCCGATCAAAACGTCTCGATTCTTCACATGGGCCAGCTCATGCGCCAGGACCCCGGTCAGCTCCTCTGGATCCAGCAACCGCAAGATCCCCTCGGTGGCGGCGACGGCCGCGTGTTTGGGGGATCGACCGGTGGCAAAGGCGTTCGGAGCGGCCGATGGGATCACGTAAACACGCGGCATCGGCATATCGGCCAATTGAGCTAGGTATCGCACTGTTCTCACCAGATCCGGGGCCTCGGCCTCGGTCACCGGCTTGGCCCGGTACATGGCGAGCACGATCTTGTCGGAGAACCAGTAGGTGATCAAGTTCATCAGAAGCGCCATGGTGAAAGCCACCATCATCCCAGAGCGCCCGCCAAGCAGGCCCCCAATGGCGATGAACATCAACGTCAAAACGGTCAGCAGAAAGGCTGTCTTCAACGTTTTCATGATCTAAACCTCCCTTCCTAAATCCTTCTTAAACATGATAACAAAGCTACAGCCTCCTTTCAACCAAAACCGATGGAGTCAGACCCCTTTGGCATTTACCACAAACTCCTTTAACAGGGTGTGGTCCTTGATTCCTGGGGCCTTCTCTACTCCGCTCGTGACATCCACCCCGAACGGCTCGACCTGCTGGATGCAGTCGGAGACATTGGCGGGGGTTAATCCCCCGGCCACCACGATCGGGATTCCGAGGGCCTTGGCCTCTTTCGCCAGATTCCAATCGAACGATCGGCCGGATCCCCCCAGTTGGTCCGGCCAATAGGTATCCAACAAAACAGCGTCCACCCCTTGGTAACGGGGAATCTCTCTGAGGCTCTCCGAATCCTTTACCCGGATCGCCTTGAATAGCCGATAGACCCCTTTAAAGGCCAACACCCCCTCCGGGGACTCCTCTCCGTGGAATTGAAGGGCATCCAAAGGACAGATCCTTAAGAGCCCTTTCAAGAAATCTGGATCCTCGTTGGCCACCACCCCGACGGTCAAGGCGGTGCGGGGTAAAGCGCTCAAGATCTCGGCCAGGCGATCCCGCGTCACCATCCGGGGGCTGGTCGGGACCAAGTTAAATCCCAAGGCGTCCGCCCCGGCCTGAATAGCGGTGAGTGCATCCTCGAGGTTCGTGATCCCGCAGATCTTGACCCATGGGGTCAGACCCTGTGGGACCTCACCCTGCTGCCCCATGAGGGGTCTGACCCCTTCTGGTTTTACCATCCCATAAGCTCCTTGATTTTCTTTTCTATATCTTGAGCCCCCATCAGCTCCTCGCCAATCAACACGGCATGGACCCCAAGGGACTGAACCCACTCAACCTCTTGCCGAGAGCGGATTCCACTCTCGCTGACCACGGTCCGATCTTGGGGGACCAACCGAATCAGCCGCTCAGTCGTCTTCAGATCCACCTGGAAGGTGGCGAGATCCCGGTTGTTGATACCAATGATCTCGGCGCCGAGGTCTAACGACTCCTCCACCTCGGCCTCGGTATGAACCTCTACCAAGGAATCCAGATTTAAGTCATGGGCCAAGGAAAGGAGCCGTTTCAATACAGAGGGAGTCAGGATCTTGACGATGAGTAAAATGGCATCGGCCCCAGAGGCTGCCGACTCCAATAAGGAGTACTCCTCCAAAACGAAATCCTTCCGCAGCACCGGGAGAGAAACCGCTTCCCGAACCAATTCCAGATCGTTGAGACTCCCGGAAAAGAACCTCGCGTCGGTCAGAACCGAGACGGCCTGGGCACCGGTTTCGGCATACCGTTGGGCGATCTCCTTCGCATCGGCCCCAGGTCGGATCGTCCCGGCCGAGGGGGAGGCCCTTTTCACTTCCGCAATCAAGCTTAAACGCCCTGGCCGATGGATCGCCTGCCGGAAGGAGTGGATTGGAGGTCTCTCGCGAAGCCGCCGCTCCAGCATCGCCACTGGAATTGCCCGCTTGGCATCGGCCAGCTCCAGCCGTTTAGAGGCAACAATCTCTTC
>CAYJWF010000005.1:21950-65446 GCA_964373805.1 uncultured Planctomycetia bacterium
GAATTGCCCGCTTGGCATCGGCCAGCTCCAGCCGTTTAGAGGCAACAATCTCTTCCAATGGGGTCACCCCGCCCCTCCTTGGGGTTGCTCCGCCGAAGGCGGAGCAACCGCCAATCGAAGATTGGCGTTCTGCGCTCTGCAATAGCGCGCAGAATGGCCTAGGAGGGGCGGGGTCATTCGTGGGTAATCCGTTTCACCTGTTCGAGCACAGCCTTGGCTCGCCCGCGATCGATCGACTGGGACGCCACAGACATTCCCGAGGGGATATCTGCGCATGCCCCCGCCACATACAGGCCAGCCGCCGCATTCAGGAGAACGGCATCCCGGATGGCGCCTGATTTCCCATCGAGAACTTCCTGGGCGATCCGGGCATTCTCCTTAACCGTTCCACCCCGGATCTCCTCCAAACGAGCAATCCGAATCCCAAAGGCCCTGGGATCCAACGTGTAACGGGCCACCCGTTTCGGATCCATCCCGATGTTCACCTCCACCACCTCCGTCGGTCCCGTGGTGGAGAGCTCATCCTGTCCATCGAGGCCGTGAACGACCATGGCCCGAACAGCCCCTAACGCCCGCAGGGCCTCGACGTACAGACCCAGTTTCGCTCTGTCGGCGACCCCCACCACTTGATGACGAACCCCGGCCGGATTGGTCAGCGGCCCCAGGAGGTTAAAGATCGTGGGGACCCCCAGCTCTTTCCGGATCGGGGCCACCACCTTCATCGCCGGATGAAACTGCGGAGCGAACAGGAATCCAAATGGGGTCTCGGCCAGACACCTCTCTACCACTGAGGGAGCCGCATCGATCTTCACCCCCAGGGCCTCTAGAAGGTCGGCCGATCCGCAGGAAGAGGTGATGGCCCGATTCCCATGCTTGGCGACCGGAATACCAGCCCCGGCCACCACCAAGGCGGCCAGGGTCGAGAGGTTGGCAGTCTTTAAGCCGTCGCCACCGGTCCCACAGGTGTCCACCACCATCGGGCCGACCGTTTTGATCGAGATGGCATGGGCCCGCATCGCCCGGGCCGCTCCAACCACCTCGGAGAGGGCCTCCCCCTTGGTTCTCAAGGCCAACAGGAAGCTCTTGACCTCTTCAGGGGTGGATCGACCCTCCATGATCTGGGCGATCGCCTCTTCGGCTTCGGGCTCGGTCAAATGACGTCCCGATTGAACTTCCTTAAGAAAGTGAACCAAGGACGTCATGGCTGAAAGTAGGCTCAGAGCTTCAGGAAGTTTTTCAACAGCTGCTTTCCCACCTTCGTCAAGATCGACTCGGGATGGAACTGCACCCCATAGATCGGAAATCGTCTGTGCGTAAGCCCCATGATCTCCTTCTCCTTTGTTTGAGCGGTGATCTCCAAAACCCCTGGGAATCCCTCCCGCTTGACCACAAGGGAATGGTACCGGGTCGCCTCAAACGGATTGGGAAGCCCCTTAAACAGGCCCTTTCCGTTGTGGTAGATGAGGCTGGTCTTTCCGTGCATGAGCCGCCAGTTCCGTTCCACGACGCCCCCAAAGACCGCGCCGATGCATTGGTGGCCCAGGCAGACCCCGAGGATCGGAATCCTCGACCCGAACTCTTGGATGATTTCATTCGAGATTCCCGCGTCCTTCGGGCTACCCGGCCCCGGCGAGATCACGATCCGGGAGGGCTTCAGACGCCTGACCTCTTCACCCATCAGCTTGTCGTTCCGATAAACCAAAAGCTGACATTCCATCTCCCCCAGGTACTGGACGAGGTTGTAGGTGAACGAATCGTAATTATCGATCATCAATATCCGCTGCCTTGCCACTGTGCTTTCAGAGATTCCTTAAATAACGCCGGATTTCATCGTGTGTGCCGACGATGACAAACGTAACCAACCCAGCTTCCAGCTTGAACAGGATTCGGATGGAAATGCCCGCTCGGATTTCCCAAAAGTCACGCTTCAGTTTCTTAAGGCCCAGTCCCTTGGGCCCCTGACCTGAATCCAGCGCATGGACAAGCAGGACGATGGCCTGCTCGACCTTCGCACGATCTGAAGCCTCAAGTTTCCGATAGGTTCGATCGAAAGAGGAAGAACGGCTGTATTCCACGCTACAGTCGTTTCAAGCTCTTAAGAAATTGAGTCCCTGTCTTGTAGACCTTTCCAGGCTCCCTGGCGAGTCTGTCTAATTTGTCCCATTCCTCCTCAGTAAAGGACTCCTCTAGCCTGAGGTCCCTCTCGGAAATCTTATGGAGGACCGCCCTGGGCTGTCCCCGAACCGTTAGAACGAGGTCGCTTCGATTCAGCCGATCTAGGACAGCTTCCGTGTGAATCTTGAATTCCCGAATATTCACAAATTGCACCATGTCCCCTCCAAGAGATTCTTTTGTACCATAATAAGTATACTATACGATTCCCTTCGATTACAAATAGGAGTCACACCAATCCTTGCTCGGCCAGGCGGATCGCCTCGAGCATGCCGGCCGCTTTGTTGCGGGTCTCCTGGTACTCCCGGGCCGGCTGGGAGTCGGCCACGATGCCGGCCCCGGCCTGCACGTAGGCGCGACTGCCTTTGACCAGCACGGTGCGAATCGTGATGCAGGTATCCAAGTTTCCTGAGAAACCGATGTAACCCACCGCCCCGGCGTAAGGGCCTCTGGACACTGGTTCCAACTCATTGATGAGCTGCATGGCCCGGACCTTCGGCGCCCCGGTCACGGTGCCGGCTGGGAAGGCGGCCCGAAACACGTCAAAGGCATCCTTGCCCCGCCGCAGCTTTCCGACGACGTCGCTGACCAGGTGCATGACATGCGAGTAACGCTCGACGGTCATCAAGTCGTTGACCTTGACCGATCCGTACTCGCAGACACGCCCGATATCATTGCGACCGAGATCTGCGAGCATCAGGTGTTCTGCTCGTTCCTTCGGATGACGTCTCAATTCCTCCTCCATCTGTCGGTCGGCAGCCGGGGATTTTCCTCGAGGTCTCGTCCCTGCAATCGGGCGGACCTCCACCATGGCCTCCTCGCAACGAACGAGAATCTCTGGAGAGGATCCAATCAAGGCAAAGGATCCGAGGTTCAAATAAAACATGTAGGGCGAGGGATTCAACGACCGGAGCGCCCTGTAAATCTCAAAGCCCGAGCAGGCGACGGGAACTTCAAACCGCTGAGAAAGAACCACCTGGATCGCTTCTCCATCTCGAATGGCCTGCTTCGCCTTCTGGACAGCCTGGATAAAGGTCCCTCGACTCATGTTGGAACGGACCGATGGATTCTCCAAGCGCCTGTGATCCTTTGGCGGGGAATACCAAAGGGGCTGACGCAATTGTCGAACGATCGACTCGACTCGCCTGGTCGCCTGCCCGTAGACTGCCTTCGCCCGTTTGGTGCATGAAGCTCCGTCACCGTCTGGGATCGTCGCGTTGGCCACGACCTTCATGACCCGCTCCACGTGGTCGAAGATCACCACGGTATCCGATAAGAGCCAGACAGACTCCGGAACACCCAGGAGATCCTTCTTCGGTGGACCAATGGGCTCCCAAAAACGGACGACATCGTAACCGGCGTATCCGACGAAGCCGCCTGAGAACCGGGGCAACCCAGGCGCAGAGACAGATCGGTAGGAAGCCATCAGTTGCTCCAATTCCACCAAGGGATCGGTCAAGGTAGTCCACTGCCGATTTCCCTGTTTGCTCTTGGCCCACATCTCGCGTCCTCGGGACTCGACGATGAGGCTGGGGTTGGATCCGATGAAGGAATAACGCCCGAGCCGTTCTTGCCCTTCCACCGATTCCAAGAGATAGGCCGGTCCCCGGCCCTCCAACTTGAGGTACGCCGATAACGGGGTCTCGAAATCGGCCAGGATCTGGCGGTAGACCGGGATCACGTTGCCCCGCTTGGCCAGCGTAAGGAACTCCTCCAACGAAGGATGGAACGTCATTGTGATGTCTTCCCATAAACCGCCCTGGGATCAAAGAGCGGTTTCCCGGTAATCTTCCACTTGCCCTGGGAGGGCTGGAACGTTCGGAAGAAACAACTCCGGTAACCTTCGTGGCAGGCCCCCCCTTTCTGGTGAACAGACACCCAGAGGGCATCCCCATCGCAATCCAGAGAAATGGCGTTCACCCTCTGGAAGTGGCCGGAGGTTTCCCCCTTCAGCCAGATCCGTCGACGGGAACGGGAGTAGAAGTGGGTGAGGCCGGTCTTCAACGTTTGAAGGAGCGCCTCGCGGTTCATGTAGGCCACCATGAGGACCTCTTGAGTCCGCGCATCTTGGATGATCGCTGGAACCAGGCCATCGGAGTCAAAGCGGATCTGGTCGACCCACGAATCCTTCGCTCTTATCTTTTTCTCACGACTCATGACTCAAGACCCACGACAGATTTACAGACGAACCGGAATCCCTTTGGCCTTCAGATACCGTTTCGCCTTGGGAATCGTGTAGCGATCGTAGTGGAGGATTGAGGCGGCCAAGACCGCGTCGGCTTTACCCTGACTTAATGCCTCCCAGAGATGCCTCAAATTCCCAGCCCCACCGGAGGCGATGACTGGGATCGGAACCGCCTCAGCCACCGCTTTCGTCAGCGGGAGGTCGTACCCTTGGGCGGTTCCATCGCAATCCATGGAGGTCAGCAAAATCTCGCCAGCCCCTCGGCGGGCCGCCTCTTTCGCCCAGGACACTGCGTCCCTTCCGGTAGGCGTCCTCCCACCGTGAATATAGACCTCCCATTGGTCAGCGTTTAGCGGATAGCGGATAGCGGATAGCCCTCCTAAACGCTCTACGCTAAACGCCCTACGCTGTCTTCGCTTGGCGTCGATGGCCACGACCACACACTGGCTGCCGAACCGCTCGGCCGCCCTGGAAATCAACGAAGGGTCCTGAACCGCCGCCGTATTGATTGAGACCTTGTCGGCGCCGGCGGCCAATAACCGCCGGATCTCTTCCAAGCTTCGGATGCCTCCCCCAACGGTAAAAGGGATGAACAGTTCCTTGGCGACCGCTTGGGCCAGCCGAACGCGGGTAAACCGGGCCTCGGCGGAAGCAGTGATGTCCAAGAAGACGAGCTCATCGGCTCCCTCCTGTTCGTACCGGTAAGCCGCCTTAACCGGATCGCCCGCGTCCCTTAACCGGAGGAAACGGACTCCTTTGACGACCCGGCCGGCTTTGACGTCGAGGCAGGGGATGATCCTTTTAGCGAGCATAACTTCACCGCTTCCTCTAAGTTAACCTTTCCCTCGTAGAGGGCCCGACCGACGATGGCTCCACTTAAACCCTGAGATTCCAGCTCCTTGAGCTGGACCAAATCCTCTAGCGAACTGATCCCACCTGAAACGATGACAGTCGCTTGTCCCCCAACGATCTTGAGGACCTCTTTAAGCCCGTCAATGGCCGGTCCACTCATCGTTCCATCCCGAGTCGCGTCGGTATGGATCAACGTCTTGACACCCTGCTTGACCAGGCGCCGAACCAAAGCCCCAGGGTTCATCCACTCCTTTCGGACCCATCCCTCGATGGCCACCCGCCCTTCCTTGACATCGACCGCCACGGCGATCCGTTCGCCATGGGCCTTCAAGGCCTTGGCCACGAACGCCTCATCCAGACAGGCCTTGGTCCCTAGGATCACCTGAGCCACCCCCACCTCGAGGTATCGGGCGATCGCCGGCAACGTCCGAATGCCTCCGCCACTCTGGATGGGTACCGATACGGCCTTGACGATCCGCTCCACGATGGAAAGATGCCGTGGGGTCCCGGTCAAGGCGCCGTCCAAATCGACCACATGGAGTCGAGAAGCCCCCTCCCCAACCCATCTTTGCGCGACGGCAATCGGATCCTCCCCAAACACCAACTCCTCCGAGAAATCGCCCCGCACGAGCCGGACGACCTTGCCTCCCTTCAAATCAATGGCAGGTATGATGACCATTTATCGAACCTCCGAAAGAAAATTGTTCAAGACCCTCAAGCCCCACTTCTGACTTTTCTCCGGATGAAACTGGGTGGCCCAGAGCCGATCCCCGTTCCACACGACCGATGGAAACCGACGGCCGTATTCCGTCGTTGCCGCAATGACTTCCTTGTCCTGAGGATCCGCATAGTAGCTGTGCACGAAGTACATGTAGGCGCCATCCGGCACCCCTTCCAGCAACCCAACAGACCTGTGACCGCCAACCTCTGACTTCTGACCTCTGTCCTCTGTCTTCTGTCTCTCTATCTGGTTCCACCCCACATGGGGGACTTTAAGATCCCGACGGCGGGGAAGCCTTCGAACCTGACCCGGGAAAACGGCCAAACCTTTGACTCCCGGAGATTCTTCGCTGGAGGCAAAGAGGAGTTGGAGCCCGAGACAGAGCCCCAGAAACGGTTTTCCCTCCTGAATGAACCCAAGGATCGGATCTAAGAGACGCCGGCGTCGCAGCTCACCCATCGCCGGCCCAAAGGCCCCGACCCCTGGAAAAACCAACGCCTTAGCTTTTTTCACTCCCTTGGGATCCGAGGTGACCCGAACGGATCCTCCTAGATGGTGAAAGGCCTTGGCCACCGATCCTAAGTTTCCCATGCCGTAGTCGATGATCGTAATGAGAGAACGCTTCTTGAAAGGACACTTCTCTCCCGAATGAAGTGTCCCCAAGAGAAGCGTTCTCACAGCTTCCCTTTCGTGGAGGGGACACCTCTGACGCGGGGATCACGCTCCACGGCCTGGCGAAGGGCCCTGCCCAATGCCTTGAAGACCGCCTCCAGGAGGTGATGGATGTCGCCCCCTGCTTTTAAAACATCCACATGAAGGGTTACCCTGCTTTCCGTCACAAAGCCTTCCAGGAAATGTTTGGCATCCTGCACGCCATAGCCAGGTCCCGCCGAAGGGACAGCCTTAACAGACCCATCCCACTTGAAGAACGGCCGGCCGCTTACATCGACGACGGCCCGGACCCGGGCCAACGATTCGTCCATCGGCACAAAGGCCGATCCCATCCGCTGAATCCCCTTTTTATCTGCCAACGCTTGGGACACGGCTTCTCCCAACGCCAATCCTAAATCCTCGTTGGTGTGGTGGAGATCCACATCCAGATCTCCCCTTGCCCGGAGAGAGAGGTCGAACAGCCCATGCTTGGCGAACAGCTCCAGCATGTGGTCCAGGAACCCAATCCCCGTAGAAACCGAAGATCGGCCCGATCCATCGAGGTTCAGCCTTCCCCGAATTTGGACCTCTTTCGTGTTACGTCGAATCTCAGCTGTTCGAGCCTTCATAGGTGCCAGGCCTGCCCGCCCCGGAAGGCACCAAGAGGCAGGCGGGTCGACCCGGCCCCTTTAGCCTTCGTTTTCACGCCTCACCCTCTTTCGAAAACCGCACCTGCACCGATTCCATATGTTTCGGCAATCCCTCAATGGTGGCCAACCGTTCAATCATCTCCTTGGCCGCTTCCAACGCCTTCCGGGAATAATTGATCACATGGGCCACCTTAACAAACTCTCCCACCCCTAACCCGGAAAAGAATCTGGCCGTCCCACCGGTGGGCAGCACGTGGCTGGGCCCGGCCACGTAATCCCCCACCGAGGCCGGTGAGTAAGGCCCCACAAAAATCGCCCCGGCATGGCGGATCTTCCGGATCAACGCCTCCGGACGACGAACGTGGAGCTCCAGGTGTTCCGGGGCGATGGCGTTGGCGATCTCCGCCGCCTCGTCCAAATTCCTGGCCAGAAGGATAAACCCGCGGGAGACCCGCTGTTGGATCGTTCGGGCCAAAGCCTTGGAGGTAGTGATCAGAATCGCCAGCCCCTGGTGGTGCTCGTTCTCCGCCTCCAGATCTCGGGCGACAAACTCTGGGTTGGCGTGGTGGTTGGCGATGACGGCGATCTCCGTGGGACCGGCCGTCATATCGATGTCGACGTATCCAAAAACCTGGCGCTTGGCCTCCGTGACGTAAAGGTTTCCAGGCCCGGTGATCTTGTCGACCTTGGGGATCGTCTTGGTTCCAAAGGCCAACGCGGCGATCGCCTGGGCGCCCCCCACCTTATAGACAGCCGTTACCTTCAACAGATTCGCCACCACCAGAATATGGGGATCCACCGATCCGTTCGACTTCGGAGGGGTCACAACGATAATCTCCTTGACCCCAGCCATCTTGGCCGGCAGCACCGTCATGTAGACGGTGGAGACCAACGGCGCCGTCCCCGACGGGATGTAGACCCCCACCCTTTCCAAGGGAACCGGATGTTCCCCCAGGATGACCCCATTCTCATCCCGGATCCGGAAAGGCCTGCGGACGGAGCGCCGATAGAATCGGTTGACGTTCTCGATCACGGTTTTCAAGGTCGCCACAAACTCAGGCCGAATGTTCTGGAAAGCGGCCGAGGTCTCCGCCTCGGTGACCTTCAACTGCTTGGGGGAAAGGCGCACCTTGTCGAACCGTCGGGTATAGCGCCCGACCGCTTCATCCCCTTCGCTTCGAACCGCCTCAACAATCCGACGAACCGCCTCTTCCACACGGGCCCTACGGCGGAAGCCTCGGCTGATGAGCCGTTCCCACTCCTTACTTCGAACGCGAATGATCCTCACGACTTTCCACCTGACTTGACACGCACTTGAACATAGGCTGCAAGCCCTTGACGAGCTTCCAGAAATTTTGATGGCTCCTTCAGCTGCCCCTGGGCCAAATCCGGGCGCCCTCCTCCAGAGCCTCCTGCCACTTGAGTCGCCAACTGGATTAATTGGGGGGCTAGGATACCTAGCTTTTGCGCCCTCGGGCTTGAGGCGGCAACACAGTAACCTTCCTTGTCGGCCAGAAAGATCACCGCCTCAGGCTCCCGCCCTCGAATAGCGTCGGCCAACGTCCGTAAAGCAGCAGGATCCACGCTATCGGGAAGCTGCTCGACAATCAGTCGGACGGGACCCATCTCCCGAGGGGTCATCCGCTTGGCCTGCTCTTGAAGTCCCTGGATTTTTAGATTCTGCAGCCGATCTTCCATCTCTTTGGTTCGTGCCGAGACTCGATCTACTGCTTCAACCACTTGATCGGGGGAGGCCTTCAGCCTCTGGGCCACCTCTTCCAACCGAGAGGCCTGCTCCTTCAACCGACGAAAGGCCCCTTGGCCGGTCAACGCCTCCACCCGTCGAACCCCGGCCGCCACCGACCCCTCTTCCACCAAGGTGAGTAACCCGACCTGACTCGTGGCGGAAAGATGGGTCCCTCCGCATAACTCCTTGGAGACCTCCCCGATCGAGACCACCCGAACTTGGGAACCGTACTTCTGCCCAAACAGGGCGATGGCCCCTTGTCTCCTGGCCTCCTCTAACGGAATCTCCTCGGTCGAGACGTTCCAATTCGCCTCGATCCAGTCGTTCACCAGCGACTCCACCGATTCCCGCTGGGAGGCCTTCAGGGCGGTCCCATAAGAAAAGTCAAATCGAAGCCGGTCCGGGGCGACGAGCGACCCGGCCTGCACCACCTGGGGCCCCAGCACCGTTCGCAGGGCCGCATGGATGAGGTGGGTCGCGGTATGGTTCTGGGCCACCCCTCGCCGCCACTGGGGATCTACCGTTGCCGTCACCTGATCCTCTAACCGAATCGTTCCCTCTTTGAGATCGGACCGGTGAACCAGGACATTTCCCACCCACTGGGTATCGGTGACTTGGAGCTTCCCCTCCGGCCCCACCAAAGTTCCCTGGTCCCCGACCTGGCCACCCGACTCGCCATAGAAGGGGGAGCGATCGAGGATCACCCCTAAGGAAGCGGGAGCTCGGACCGACGTCACGAGATGATTCTCCTGGATTAAGCCCAGTACCTTGGCCGATGCGCTCAGGCGATCGTATCCCACGAAATCGGTCGTGACTTGGGTCACCCTCGTCACCAACTCCTGAAGGGAATCCTTCGCGAAGATCTGGCCAGTGAAGCTGGAGTCAACCTTCGACTTGGCCTGCAGCATTCCCAGGGCTTGGGTGACCGCCTCCTGGGAAGGGGGGGGCACCTTTTTCTTCTGACAAACCAAGGCGATCTCCTCGTAAGAAAGGCCGTGGGTATCGTAAAATCGGGCCGCCGCCTCGGCGGTCAACCCTTGATGGGCAACGATCTCCTCTTCCAAAAGCGGCCGCTTTTCCTCGATGGTCTTGAGGAACCGTTCCTCCTCCGTCAAGATCACCTTGGCGATCGACTCCCGACGCTGAAGAAGGGTCGGATACGGTTTCTCCATGACCTTCGTCACCGCCGGAACCAACCGGTAAAGGAAAGGCCCTTTAAGTCCCAGACGGATCCCGGCCCGTTCGGCCTTCCGGAGCAGCATCCTCAAGACGTAGCCTCGGCCCTCGTTGGAGGGGACCACCCCCTCTCCAATCAAGAAGGTGAGGGCCCGCAGATGGTCGGCCATCGCGTAAACGGCCGCCCGCTGGTTCAGCTCCAACCGATCGGGGACCTCTTGACGCAAAAGCTGTACCGAGGCCTCCAGGATCGGTTCAAAACCGTCGGTCTCAAAGACCGACATCTTGTTCTGCATCACCCCGGCCAGACGTTCCAGGCCCATTCCGGTATCGATGTTCTTCTTCGGCAAAGGAACCAACGACCCATCCTCTTTCCGGTCGAACTGGGTAAAAACCAGGTTCCAGATCTCGACGAATCTGCCGCAGGGACATCCCGGCACGCAATGGTCCGGATCGGGGCAGACTTTTCCCACGAGGCACCGTTCGTAATCAAAATAGATCTCGGAGCAGGGCCCGCAGGGACCGTTGGGCCCCTGGGCCGGGGCGTTGGAAGGCCAGAAATTCTCTTGGGCCCCAAACCGAACGATCCGCTCCGGCGGCAGACCGATCTTGGTTTCCCAGATGGAAACGGCCTCCTCGTCCGACTCGTAAACGGACGCCAAAAGTCGATCGGGGGAGATCTTAAGATCGCTCGTTAAAAACTCCCAGGCAAAGGCGATCGCCCCGCTTTTAAAGTAGTCCCCAAAGGAAAAGTTCCCCAGCATCTCAAAGAAGGTCAGGTGCGACGCGGTCTTCCCCACCTGTTCCACATCCCCGGTCCGAAAGCAGGTCTGACAACTGGCGGCCCGCTTCAAATTGGTCCGGACCCCTAAGAAGTAATCCTTGAACTGGTTCATCCCGGCGCCGGTAAACAGGAGTGTGGGATCGTTGGAGGGAACCAGGGAATCGCCGGGGACGATCGTGTGTCCTTTTGATTGGAAGAAATCCAGGAATCGCCGGCGCAGCTCGTCGCTTTTCACGCGAGCTCTCGCACCACCCGATAGACCACCTCAGCCGAGAAGCCACGTCGGCTTAAAAACCCAAACAGCCGGCGTTGGACCGCCTGCGTCGGCAACCCTTTCATATGGGAGAGCCTTTGAGAAGCCAGTTCCCGCACTGTTTCCAACTCATCGGTTTCGCAGGTCGCCTCTTGAGTCGCCTGCTCGGCCAGAGCCGGAGGGATTCCTTTTTGAATCAAGTCCCGGATGAGCAGCCGTCGGCCCACCGGTTTTAAGAGGCTCTTCTGGGTGGCGAAGTACCGGGCGAACTTCTCATCGTTGAGGAAGCCTTCGCGCTTAAATTCCTCGATCAACGCCTCCACGGTGGAGGATCCAAATCCCTTGCGCCCTAGTCGCCCTCGCATCTCGGCCTCCGATCGGGGCCGGATCTTAAAAAGGCGAAGCGCGTACCTAGAGGCTATCTCATAAATCCCACTCCTAGCGTCATTGCGAGGAGGCCTGAAAGGCCGACGTGGCAATCTCGTCTTAAAAACGGGATTGCTTCGCTCCCGTTGGTCGCTCGCAATGTCGGGGAATCCGGTCTCATTGCTCACGACTTCTCGCGGATCACCGCGTACCCGCGCGGGGTCTTGACCAGAACGTCCCCTTTCATTCCCTGGGTCAACGCCTTAAAGTCGGCCACGGAGGACAAGGGCCTGCGATTGATCTCCGAGATCTGGTCCCCCACTCTTAAGCCGGCGTCGTCGGCCGGCGATCCGGTCTCGACCTGGGTGACCACCACTCCTTGTAAGCTCTCCAATTGGTACCGTTCCTTCACCTCGGAGGTGATGCCGCTCACCTCCATTCCCCGCCAGGCTCCCTCTCCTTTAATCTCCTCACCCTCCAGATCGTTGGGCCGCTCGCTGACCACGACCGAAACGGAGCTGGGACGCTGATCCCGAACGATCCCGAGGGTTGCCTTCTTCCCCACCGGGGTTCGGGCCACCTGTTTTAACAACTCCCGAACGTTCTTGATCGGATGGGCGTCGTAGGTCCGGATCACATCCCCCTCTTTTAACCCTCCCTTCTCGGCCGGCGAGTCGGGCAGAATCTTCGCCACAATGACCCCCTCCCGAGAGTCCAAACCAAAATGCTTAGTCAACTCCTCGGTCACATCCTGGACGTTCACCCCCAACCAGCCGTACAGGATCCTCTTACCCTGGATCAGATCCCCCACGATGTTCTTGGCGGTATTGACCGGAATGGCAAAGCCGACCCCCTGATAGCCGCCGGTGGTCGAGTAGATGGCCACGTTGATGCCGATCACCTGGCCGTCCAAATTCAGCAAAGGGCCGCCGCTGTTGCCCGGGTTGATGGCGGCGTCCGTCTGGATCAGATTGGAATAGTCCCGATCCGATCGGCCGACGCGAAGGGTCCGGTTCAAGGCCGAGATGACCCCCACCGTCACCGTTGCCTCGCTTCCTCCCACCGCCCAGCCAAAGGGGTTGCCGACGGCGATCGCCCACTGACCGATCTGAATCCCCTCCGAATCGCCGAGTTCCGCCGCGGGAAGGTTCTTGGCCTCGATCTTGATGACGGCCAAGTCCGAGCGAATGTCGCTTCCCTTGATCTTGCCCTCCAACTCCCGTCCATCCGGCAGAGTCACCGTCACCTTATCGGCTCCGTGGATCACATGTTCGTTGGTTAAGATGTACCCTTCCTCATCGATGATCACCCCGGTCCCGAGGCCCCGCTGCTTGAACTCCCGTTCCGGGATCTCTCCGAAGAAATCCCGAAAGAATCGGTCAAAGACATCGTCCTCAAACCCAGAAAAAGGGCTCGACCCCCCGAAGGAGTAGCGGCGCATCTTCACGTGCTCGGTGACCTCGGTGGAGATCGAGACCACGGCCGGCCCCACCCGTTTGGCCACATCGACAAATTGGGCCTCCAACTGCCGAGCCGGATTGGGAGAACCCTCCGGTGCCGCCACCACCATCGAACTTGAAAGGGTTAAAACCACCATCCACAGAAGCCGTCGGCCATCAGATGCTCTCATAGATCTCTCCACCTCCCCTCCATGATGAAAAACTTCAAGGAAACCCCGCTTTGGGCGGGATTTTCCCGGATAAAAACTTCAAGGAAACAGCGTGCCGCGCCTTTCTTCACACGACACGCTGTCTTAAAGTCATTGCTTCCCCCCGCGTACGCGGGGGGAAGCAATCTCGCCTTTAAAGCGGGACGCTGACCATCTCCCGCAGTTTCGTTTCGATCTCGGAAAGGAGCTTGGGATTCTCCTTGAGGAACGCCCGGGCGTTCTCCCGGCCTTGGCCCAACTTCACCTCCCCGTAGCTCACCCAGGTGCCCTCCTTCTTCAGAAGCCCGGTCTGAGTCCCCACATCGATCAGATCTCCGGACTGGGAGATCCCCTCATTCCACATGATGTCAAACTCTGCCTGCCGGAAGGGAGGGGCCACCTTATTCTTGACCACCCGGACCCGAACGTGGGAGCCAATCACTTCATCCCCCCGCTTCAAGTGCTCGATGCGGCGGATGTCCAACCGGACCGAGGAGTAAAACTTAAGCGCCCTTCCGCCCGGGGTTGTCTCAGGATTTCCAAACATCACGCCGATCTTCTCCCGAAGCTGATTGATGAAAACCAGCGCCGTCTTCGATCTGGAGATCGGCCCGGTGAGCTTGCGCAGGGCCTGCGACATGAGCCTCGCCTGCAGTCCCACATGCGCATCCCCCATCTCTCCCTCGATCTCCGCCTTCGGCACCAGCGCCGCCACGGAGTCGATCACCACCACATCCACGGAGTTGGAGCGAACCAACATCTCGGCGATCTCCAAGGCTTGCTCCCCGGTATCCGGCTGGCTGATCAACAGCTCCTCGTTGTTGACCCCGATCTTCTTCGCGTAGGTCGGGTCGAAGGCATGCTCCGCATCGATAAAGGCGGCGATCCCGCCTCGGCGTTGCGTCTGGGCAATTAAGGAAAGGGTCAGCGTGGTCTTCCCGGAAGACTCCGGCCCAAAGATTTCCACTACCCGGCCACGGGGGATTCCCCCGACCCCCAACGCCATATCGAGCGAAACAGAACCGGTCGGCAGCGCCGGGACATCCTGTTTGACGTCCCCTCCCAGCTTCATGATCGCCCCCTTGCCGAACTGTTTCTCAATCTGGGCCAGGGTCAGCTCCAGCATCCGGACCTTCTCGGCCCGCTGCTTCTCTGCGTTTTTGGCTGCGTCAGCAGCCAGTCCAGAAGAGTCCCGAGCGTTAGCGAGGGGCTCGTCCGCGGGCTTTGCCGCCGCTTTCGTCTCCGTGGATTTCCGTTCCTTGACTTCCACCTCTTTGGTCTTCGTTGGCATAGAAGTTCCCTCTGTATTTACCGTCATTATAGCTCCCTCCTTTTGGATAGGTCAACCCCGCCCCCTACTTGGCTCTAGCCGCGACCTACTCCAAGGAGCCTAGCGGACTCCACCCTATTTGTCAATAATAAATATTATTTATCTATTTAGGTAAGCGCGACCTGGCCGATCAGGGGGCTAGGCGCCGCGGGCGACGGCGCCCAGCTCGGCGGTGGAGAAGCATAACGGCGCTTGATTGGAGGTGTATCATGTGGTATATATAGTCTGTGGAGTTCCTAAGAGACCCGCTGGAATTCGAGTGGGACGTTGGTAACCGGCAGAAGAATTTCCTCAAGCACCGGGTGACCACCACCGAGTGTGAGGAAGTTTTCTTCGATCCACACAAGCGGATCTTGAAGGAGGTGCTTTACGGTGGGAGTATCGGCCAAGAGAAACGGTATGTTCTCATCGGGCAGACCAAAGAAGAGAGGGCGCTTTACGTGGTGTTTACCCTAAGGAAGAGCAGGGTCCGAGTGATCTCTGCTCGAGATCTGAACCGCAAGGAGCGGGGGTTATTACCATGAAGAAGAAGTTACAGGTTCCCAAGTTTAAAAACGAGGATGCAGAGCGGGAGTTCTGGGCCAGTACCGACCTGGCGGATTATTTTGAGGCGAAGGATTTCCAACCTGTTTCCTTTCCAAATTTGAAACCCTCTTCTCGGGCCATCTCGATCCGGCTTTCGGAAGCGATGCTGATGCGCCTGAAGGAGCAGGCGAACGAGCTGCGCGTCCCCTACCAGGCTCTGATCAAACAGTACATCGCTCAAGGGCTGGCCCACGCCGCGTGAGCCGTTCGGTAAGAGTTTACCGCTTCGGATAAAGAGCGGAAGATCGGCATCCTCAACATAATGTATGTCAAGCATAATGTTGTAGAGATCCCCCCTGGCTTGACAACGTCACCGAGCTTAGCGGATACTGCTCAGAGGTTTGTTTCCTCTCCATGAACGCCGAAATCGTTGCCGTAGGGACGGAGCTGCTGCTGGGGTTTACCGTCAATACCGATACCGTCTTCCTGGGTCGGGTACTGGCTAGCCTGGGGATCGACTGCTACCACCAGGTGACCGTCGGGGACAATCGCCGGCGGCTAGCCGAAACCCTGGAGGCTGCCCTGGCCCGATCGGATGGGGTGATCACCTGCGGCGGTCTGGGCCCAACGGTGGACGACGTCACCTTGGAGACGATCGCCCAAGTCACCGGCCGACCCCTCGTTCTCCATCGCCCGACGTTAAGGCGAATCAAGGAACGGTTCGCCCGACTCAAGATCCAAATGCCCAGGAGCAACCTCCGGCAGGCGATGGTCCCCAAGGGAGCCGTGGTCTTTCCCAACGAGGTCGGTACCGCCCCCGGGTTTCTTTTAAGAGTTCCCCTTCGACAAGCTCAGGGCGAACGGACTGTTCAAAGAGCTACTTCCGTTTGCGGTGAGCCTGTCGAACCACGAACAAAATTATTGGTGGCCCTACCAGGCCCCCCATCGGAACTGATCCCCATGGTGGAACGGCGCCTGATCTCTCGGCTCAAGCGATTCACCGGAAAGGCTGTCATCCGCTCCAGAACGTTGAAGGTGACCGGGCTAACCGAGTCGGAGGTGGACCGAAAAGTGGCGGATCTGCTTCGATTAAAAGGCTCCGTCACCGTCGGGATCTACGCCCATCCCAGTCAGGTCGATCTACGGATCACGGCCAAGGCCGGCGCCCCCGCGGAGGCTGACCGCCTGATCGCTCAGGTCGAGGTGAAGCTGCGTCGTCGGCTGAAAGAGTTGATCTTTGGAGCCGACGATGAAACCCTGGAATCTGTGGTCGGGCCACTCTTAAGGAGACGGAAACTCACCCTAAGTGTGGCCGAATCGTGCACCGGCGGATTGGTGCAGCACCGAATCACCGAGATTCCCGGTTCCAGCGATTACCTTCTGGGAGGAATCGTGGCCTACGCCAACGAATTAAAGAGTGGTCCACTGGCTGTTTCCTCCGAACTACTCCGAAAGTACGGGGCGGTCAGCTCCCAGGTGGCGAAAGCCATGGCCATCGGAGTCCGTCGTCTCACCCGATCGGACTTAGGGGTAGGAATTACAGGAATCGCTGGCCCCACTGGCGGCAGCTCCAAAAAACCGGTGGGCCTCGTTTACATCGCGTTGGCGACCCAAAAGGGAGTCAAGAACCATCGGTACCTCTTCACCGGGGAACGCAGCATCGTGAAATGGAAAGCCAGCCAAGCCGCGTTGGATCTCCTCCGACGTTACCTAGAATTCCTTTCACAAATGTCATCCTCGCGTAAGCGAGGATCTAGCTCAACGCGGATTCCCGCTTTCGCGGGAATGACGATGGGGTTTATGAAACCGGCTCCAGTCAGAACCAAAAAGGGTCAGACCCCATGATTCGCGCCTTCATCGCTGTAGAGCTGTCAGAGCCGGTCCGTCAAGCGGTGGCCGGCTTCCAAGAAGAGCTGGCCAAGGCAAGGGCCGATGTAAAGTGGGTTAAGACAGCGAATCTGCATCTGACCTTAAAGTTTCTCGGTGAAATCCAGGAGGAACAGCTCCCGGTTTTGCAGCAGGCCCTTCAAGATGCCGTCAAAGAATTCAAACCGTTCACGATTCAACTGGAAGGGATCGGGGCTTTCCCTAAAACGACGTATCCCCGTGTTGTCTGGGTTGGAATCCAAACCGGAAAAGAGGAGTTGACGAAGTTGGCCTCGGCCGTAGAAGCCGCCTGCCATTCCGTGGGATTCCCCGAAGAGGATCGCCTCCTTCAACAAGCTCAGGACAGGTCCTTCTCACCGCACCTGACCATCGGCCGGGTCCGTTCCCGCGACCGATTGGCGGCCCTGGTCAAACAGTTGCAAACCGCCGAATTTCAGGCCAGTTCCCCTACCCTCGTGGATCACATCACCCTCTTCCAATCCACCCTCTCCCCCCACGGCCCCACCTACACGCCCCTGGCCAGCCTCCCTTTCGTCTAGGTCACGGTTTAATCCATTGAAGAAGCGGCGTCTCTAGAAATTCCCGGAGACCCAGTTCAGAACTTCCCACGACGATTGTCCTGGAATGGTATCGCGCTGAAAACGCGGCCAGGCCCGATGGGAAGGTCCGTTTCGCTCCGCTTTTGACTTCGATGGCCGTCAACCGGCTTCCCTTGTGAATAACGAAATCCACCTCGTGATTTCCTTCCCGCCAATAATAAACGTCCACCCCATACAGCGATCCTTGATTCACCAGATGCGCCCCCACAGCCACCTCCACCAACCGACCCCACAAGGCATGGTTTTTCCTCCGCTCCTCAAAGGATCCATTCGACAAAGCGGTGATGAGCCCCGCATTCAAGGGAAGCCACTTGGGGCTTGAGCTTCGCCGTCGGATCGCCGCACCGGACCACTTCGGCAAACCCTGGATCAAAAACGCCGACTCTAGAAGTCTCTGGTAATGAGCCAGCGTCGTGGTGTTGCCGGCATCGGTCAATTGTCCGAGCATCTTCTGATAAGACAAAACCTGCCCCCCATATTCGCAGGCCAGCACGAACAACTGACGCAGAAGCGCAGGCTTTTCGACCCGGTTGAGCAGAAGAATGTCTTTGGAGATTGCCGTCTCCATCAAGGAATCCCTGATGTATTGACCCCAACGATCCTCCTCATGGATCAGAGAGGCTGATCCCGGATACCCCCCAAAATAAACGTATTGATCCAACGACCAACCAAAACCATCCCGGCACTCGGTCCAAGACCAGTGGGGAAACCGGATCATTTCAAACCGGCCCGCCAGACTCTCCTCCAACCCCTTCTGAATCAGCAGCGAGGAGGATCCCAAGAGAACCACATGAAGGGGCCTCTTGAAGCGCGTATCCTCATCCCACAAGCGTTTGACTTCCGTTGACCAGTGAGCGATTTTCTGAATCTCATCCAAAACCAAGATGGCTGGTAAATCCCCTTCAAGCTTCATCCGGGCCAGTTCCCACTGCCGTAAGATCCATTCCAAAGCCGGCGGGGCCGGCAGATCCGCCGCAGCGTAGTGATAAGGAATCTTGGCCCCGGCCAAAACCTGCTGAATCGCCGTGGTCTTGCCAACCTGCCTTGGCCCAATGACGACCTGCAGGAAACGCCTCTTTTCCTCCAAGCGTCCTCGGATGGTTTTTGTAATCTGGCGCTGATACATTTTATTCACCACACTGAGTAATTTTACTCAACACACAGAGTAAAATCAAGCATATTTCATTTAAGGACTGCGGTCAAATTGAGGCGAATGGGGACGCCCTCAAAGGGGACCCCTCGCCTCGATAGCGTAGGGTGTCCCTCCCAGGGACGTCCCCAGCTCCCACCTCGCTCTAGGAATGGGGACGTTCCGAACCGTCCCCCATAGTCACTCGGCCAGAATCTCTTCCACCGCTCGGCGAAAAGCCGGGGGATGGATGGCCGGGTAGCGGTAAAGGAGCGGTTCAATCTCGTCAAAGTGGCGGCGAACCGCTTGAGGATCGACCAGGCCTCGGGCGATCATCGCCCGGACATCTTGGAGATCCTGGCTGTGGCCTCGTTCGATCTTGGCGAGGGCCTGAGCGTAGAGGTCATAGTGATGAAAGGCCACCTGGCCTTCGCTGGCAATAAAGATGCTGCGGTCTTGCCATCCACGAAGCTCAGGGATGAAGTCGGCAGGACAGGCCAGCTCGATGTTCAGTTGTAGCTGTTCCTTGAGCTTCGGAATGGTACGAAGCAGCCGATCGGTTTCCGGGAAAAGCCGGATATCCACATCGATGGTCGTCGGCCGCCAGCCGAGCAAAACCGCCGTGGCTCCACCGGTAAAATACAGGCGCGTTTCCTCGTCCGCTCCGGCGCCCAGCGCACGCATGAACTGCCGAAGGTGGTCCGCATTCGCTAACTGGCGCATTCGGCTGCTCGCTCGAAGCTGACGAGCCTACGAATCAGGGCATTATAGCGAGGGTGCGCCGTGTCGGGATCGGCCTTCCAGAGCTGTTCATAGAGCCGTCGTTCGGGAAATCTGAACGGATGATCCGGGACCGGAACCCCCAGCCTGTCGAGGCGTGGCCTGCCGATGGCAACGAGGAGAGCCTCTGGGGACTCAATTCCTACCCGGAGGTCCTCGATCCCTTCACGGACCAAATCACCGCCTGGAAGCGTTCTGTAATCCATAAGAATCAGTATACCCCGCTTCTTGCGGATGTTCCAGGGATGGATATCCGTTCCGGAGGACTTGTTAACGTAACGCTATCTTATATAAAATTTTCATGGCCCCTTGACATCTGGGCGCCGATCGGGTATCTTTGGGTTCAGAACAGATGAGCCTACCTAAAGGCTTCCCGAAGAGGCAGAACGATTGAACAAACCACGGCATAAACAGAGGGTGTTCATACTCCCCCGATTCCTGGCGCTTTTCCTAGCCCTATGCCTAACGTTGCCTAGTCCTACCTTTGCCCTACGGGGGGCTGGACTTGAAGAGAACGCCGCAAAGCGGGAATTTTGGGATCGGCTTAAGCCCCCGTCGATGGGCGCCTCAGGTTCCGCCGGCCTGGAGGAGATGACTCCTGAGGAGGCGGTCAAGGAGTTCGAGAGCGCCTACGAACAGTTTTTCAAAGCGGAGTCAGACGATGATATTTCCACTACTCACGTCAGGCTATCCAAGGCCGAAGAGGCCATTCTAAAATTAGCAAAAAATAGGCGCCTATCCGTGAGCATCATCGTTGAAGCGTTAAATGGCTTTGAAGATGCTCTGGATCGATACTTAGAAACTCCGAAACGTAAGCAACGTAAAAAACTCCTTGAGAAAAGACGTATCCTCTTGGCCTTGCTCCAAGGCAACCAGACTCACCTTGGATCCGGGCTGGAGGAGCCGATGAGCCGGAGAGAGGCGTTGGTCGGGATGGGGCGTGGTCTGGTAGCGGTCTTTGCGGGCGCTGGAATGGTGTACGATGGATTGGTGCGGCAAGGAACAGCCACGGTGGCAACTGCTGAAACAATCCCGCACTTGAACGTGGGGGAGGGAGCGGGAAAAACAGTGGAGGTCGATCTGGTGGCAATCGATCGGCTACAACTCAACGAGTCGGACATTTCTACCTCGCTGCCCCAGATCTTCGTGGAGAAGGGGGCCTTCGTCCCGAAGGCGCTAAGAGGAAGCCCCAACCTGGTCGAGCTGTCCTCTGAGGCGAGAGAAGAGATGAAGAAGCAACTGATTCAAGCAGCAAAACCAGGCGCGATGGTTCTCCTGATTCCTTCAGAAGACGGAAGTATCGATCCGGATTGGGATCGATTTCTCAAAAATCAGCAGTTGAAGGGCCTTCAAATTCCCCCTGCCCACTGGGAAAGGATGGACACCCTTTCCCTTCCAGAGCTAGCGGCCTTCCTCATGAACCTGCCGGCTCCAGACGGCCTCTTCATCCTCCACGCCATCGAAGAGAGCACCGACGGCAACTCCCTCTACCTCTGGCTGTAATTCTTAGGCAAAGGGATTCACCGCATGGATTTCGCGGAAAATAGAGAAATCGCTGGTATTGTCGGTGTAGATCGTATCGACCCCATGCTCCAGCATCGTGGCGACGAGAAGGACATCAAACACATGGGCTCCACGCGATTTGGAACGGCGAATCAAATTCGGTAACCGGTGGACGACTTTTGGGGTGGCCGCTAACAATCCCAGTTGGCTTGGCGAAAGATAAATCTCCAATTCCCGAGTCGCTTCTTCCGCCGAGAGGGGAGGGGTCATTCGCCTTGGATCGGTCATCACCCCATACCATTCACAAAGGTTCTGAAGAGCAACACACCCTTCCAGTTGACCATGGTAAACCTGCTCGCAAATGGCCTTTGCCTTGATATGTCGCGGGGAGCTTTTGGTCGTAGCGTGGATGAGAACGTTGGTATCCAGGAGAATCAAACCCGATCCTCGTAGATATCGGCGCGACGTAATCCTCCCCGGATCTTGCACCGGAACGCTCCAAAGTGGGGCATCCGTTGGGGCCTGCGACCTAGGAGCCTCCCCTCACAAAACAACCGGAGGGCCTCCTGGATCAGCTCCCGCATGGGCCTACCCAAATCCACAGCCATCCGCTTGACCTGGCGATAGAGCCCATCCTCCAGTGCCACCGTGGTCCTTCGAAGACTCATCCCTCTCACCTCCAACTAGCATATTAGCATAAAATCATCTTCATGTCAAGGCGATCCACGCCCGGAGGGCCAGGTTGGTGAGGAGACTGGCGGCGAGATCGTCCAAGAGAATCCCCCAACTGCCGGGGAGCCGTTCGAGCCGCCGAATGGGGGACGGCTTGACGATGTCGAGGAAACGAAACAGGAGGAAGCCGGCGCCATAAATCTTCCAGTGAACCGGCAACGCAACGAGGGCCACCATCATCCCGGCCACCTCGTCGATGATAATGGCCTGCGGATCGGTGCTCCCCATTTGTCTGGCGGTTGGCCCGGCAGACCAGAGGGCCAACGCGATCGCCACCAAACAGCCGATCCCCTGCTGGGCAGGATGCGCCGATAAGACCCAAGCCAGCACCAGACCGACCGCGGAACCGAGGGTGCCAGGGATCTTTGGGACGAACCCTAAGCCACCGACTGTCGCAATGGTTCGCATGCGAAGTTTACCGGTAAACGTCCCGACGATGTTTAACCCGATAGACGAACACCTGCCGATTCGGATCGTCCATCCGGTACAAGACCCGATAGTCTCCTACCCTCAATCGATGCCCTTCTTCTGCGGTCAATTTGATGGAGCCGTGAGGCCGTGGAGTTAATCCCAAGCTCTCTATGGCGGGCAGGAGGCGAGCAAGCATCTTTGTGCTCAGGTCATCCAAGTCCCTTTGGGCGGAAGGAAGAACCTTAACCTCGTACCGCTTAGGTACGACGTCTGGCAAGGTAGGTGGAAAGGTCGATGCTCAAAGCCTCTTCAGGCTTCAGGCGTTTGAAATCCCGGAGATCCTCCAGAAGCTCCTCCCGCTCGATGTGCTCCCGAAGGGCCTGCTCCACGAAGAAGCCCTGCTTAATTCCCCGGGATTCGCAAAATGCTCGTACCCGATTCCGAAGCTGGGAATCGATCTTTAACGCGTAGCTCGCCTTCATGGGATCCATCTCCTTCCATCAAAAAGGATACCACAGGAGATCGCCTATTATCAAGCAAAAGTATTAAAAAGAATTAAAAAGTTTACTAAAGGTTGAGGATGAGTTTGCGGTGGCGCCAGAGGAAGGAGATCCCGCTCGTTAAGGTCAGGGCCACGGTGATCAGCATCAGCCACCAGATCCCTTGCTCCCCTTTGGCCACCCAGGAACTCCCTTGGGCCATACCACACTCACGAGCGAGAAGGAACAAAAGGATCAGGCCAATGGCTACGATCTGGGAGACGGTCTTGTGCTTTCCGGCCGCCTCCGCCGGAAGAACGTGACCCCGTCCTAAGGCGAAGAGGCGAAGACCGGTCACGAAAAATTCCCGGCTGGCAATCAAAACCACCATCCAGGCCGGTACGAGGTTAAGTTGCACGAACGCCAGGAATGCGGATAAGACCAACACCTTGTCTGCGATCGGGTCCATGAGGACGCCAAAATCGGTGACCACGCCCCTAGCCCGGGCCAGACGACCATCCCAGAGATCGGTGAGCGAAGCCACGGTAAACACGATTGCGGCAGCTAGCTTTGCCCCGAATCCCGGCGCCAACAGACACACGATGAGCAGGAAACTTAAACCGATCCGAAGGAGGGTGAGCTGGTTAGGAAGGTTCACTCAAACCTGATGGGGTCTGACCCCGAGGGGTCAGACCCCTTTAGAATGGCTTCAGCCACAAGATCGTATTCGTATGTATCGATCACCTTGGCCTGCACGAACTCACCCGGCCTTAAGGGGACTGGCGACTTCAAGAAGACCTGGCCATCCACCTCCGGCGCATCGGCGTACGACCGACCCAGGTTAAGGTAGCGGATAGCGTTTAGCGTATAGCGTTGCGGTGATTTTTCGGCGGGCTCATCGATCAATACCTCGATCCGACGACCGAGCCATTGCCGGTTGATCTCCTCCGAGATTCCCTTCTGAAGCTCCATGAGGCGGTTGAACCGTTCCTGCTTGACCTTCTCAGGGATTTGGTCCGGCATCCGTTCGGCCGGGGTCTTGGGTTCCGTAGAGTACGGGAAGATCCCCACCCGCTCGAATTGGGCTTGGGTGAAAAATTGGGCCAGTTCTTCCACGTCCGATTCGGTCTCCCCTGGAAATCCGACAATAAACGTCGAGCGGATGGCGATCCCGGGGACCGCCTCCCGCAGGCAATCGATGAGACGACGGATCTGGGTGCCGTCCGTCTCTCGACGCATCGCCTTTAAGAGACGGTCGTTGATGTGCTGAAGCGGGATGTCGAGGTACTTCACGATGGGAGCATAGTCCCGAATCGCCTGGATCAAAGCCTCGTCCACGTGGGCCGGATGGGCGTAGAGGAGTCGAATCCAACGGATGCCAGAAACGTTGGAAAGTTTTTCCAAAAGCTGGGCGATCCTTAGCGCCCCGTAGCGATCGGCTCCGTAGTAGGAGGTATCTTGCCCGACCAAGTTTAATTCCACCACTCCTTTCGCCGCTAACTCCTCCGCCTCTCGGACCAGATCCTCGATGGACCGGGAGCGATGGGGACCTCGAAACTGCGGGATCGAACAGAAGCTGCAGGCATGATCGCATCCTTCCGAGATCTTGAGGTAGGCAAAATGTCCGGGGGTCAAGCGATGGCGAGGAGTGGCAGAATCAAACAGTAACGTTGGAACAGGAGAAGCGACAAAGAAACGATTGAAGGTGGTTACGGCACCGTCCTTCGACGCGCCGTTCACCCTGAGCTCAGTCGAAGGGGGAACGGCTTGCTCAGGACGAACGGCCCATGGAGAACTCCCCATCTGCTCCCGAATGAGTTCGGGCAAGCGGGGCAGATCCCCGGGACCCAGGAAGCCGTCGACCTCCGGCAGCTCTTTGAGCAGATCGTCCCGTTCCTTGCGCCGCTTCTGAGGCAGGCACCCGACCACGTAGAGACGTTTCAACTGGCCTGTCTTCTTGAGGTCGGCCAACTCCAAAATCGTGGCGACCGACTCCTCCTCGGCCTCCCGAATGAAGGCGCAGGTATTCACCACCACGCACTCGGCCTCCTTAATCTCCTCGGACAGGGTGTGTCCCGCCTGCGATAAGATCCCGGCCAAACATTCCGAGTCGACCAACGTGCGGGCGCAGCCTAGAGACAAAACGTGGATTTTCATCAAATGTACCAGGCACAATTTTGACTTAACTTTTTAAAAGTTGCGCCGATTTTGTACCTGGTACAATTCATGGTTCCACGCCGCGGCGAGTGACCTTGATCCCCTTCTTGACGCCGGATCCTAACGATCCCAGCGGCTTGCCGTTCAACACAAGCTCCAAGGCCGCGGCGTTTCCGGTCCACAACTCCAACTCCTCCTTGGCCATCCAGCTCTCCTGCGCCCCTTTATTCAAAACGTTCTGGAAGATCACCGACCCATCGGACTTGACCTGCATCCAGACATCCACCTTCGGCCGGATGCTGAGCTTCAACATCTGCGACTTAGGGACAAGAAGAGGGGTCGTGGTGGAAGAGGCCTTGGGTGGCGCCGGGCTTTTTACCACCGTGGAGGCCACCTTCTTTACCACCGGCCGAGTGGATCTCTTTTGAAGGGTCCCGTAAAGATCAACGGCCAGATAGGCACAAAAGGCCACCCCAATAAGGCCAAGCCCAACCACCCCGAGAGGAACCAGGAAGGAGGGAAACCCCGAGGAGGCCTCTTGCTTCGTCAGCTCTGTTTGAACCCTCAAGGGGCGCTCGAGTAAGGGCCCTTGAGTGGCCAGATACTCTCCTAGGAAGGCTTGGGGCTCAAGTCCCAGAAAGGTGACGTACTTCTTCAAGAAGATCTTGGCGTAGATCGGATCGAGGTGTTCCTCTAACCGATCCTCTTCTATGGCCGCTAAGATCTTCCGCTGGACCTTGGTGGTCCGGGCGGCGTCCTCGAGCGTTAACCCTTTCGCTTCACGCGCGGACTTCAGACGTTGTCCGATGGACATCATCGGGGAGTTCCTTTAAGTAGACCTCACGAGGCTTGGCCCCTCGAATGGGACCCACAATTCCCTCTTCCTCCATCATATCGAGAATCCGGGCCGCTCGGCCATACCCCAATCGCATCCTGCGCTGCAAGAGAGAGACCGAGGCTTGGGCCGACTCCACCACCACTCGGACCGCCTCCGGATAGAGGGAATCCCTCTCCCGCTCCGTCGGCTCAGAACCTTTTGTTTCTGCCTCCAGGATCGAGGTGTCGTACTCGGGCGGCCGTTCGGCCTTCAAGAACGACACCACCCGTTCGATCTCCTCATCGGTCATCAAGGTCCCTTGCCCGCGGATCAGCTTAGAGGAACCGGGCTGCATAAAGAGAAGATCTCCTTTGCTCAACAGCTTCTCCGCCCCCATGTTATCCAGAACCGTCCGGGAATCGACCCTGGAGGCCACCTGAAACGAGATCCGAGCCGGAAAGTTCGCCTTGATGACGCCGGTTAACACATCCACGGATGGCCGCTGGGTGGCCAACACCATGTGGATTCCCACCGCCCGGGAAAGGTGGGCCAACCGAGCAATGGTCCTCTCCACCTCCGCCTGGGCGATCAGCATCAAATCGGCCAGCTCATCGATGATGACGACCAGATACGGTAACGCCTCCGGAATCTCCTCCACCGGCAGTTGATTTTGGGCGAGCCGTTCGTGATAGGACTCGATGTTCCTCACCCCCAACTTGGCGAACAGCCGATAACGGGTCTCCATCTCCTGGACCACCCACTCCAGAGCCCGAGGGACCTGTTTGGGGTTGGTCAAGACCGGCAGAATGAGATGGGGCAACCCATTAAAGACCGACAGCTCCACCATCTTGGGATCCACCATGAGGAATCGGACCTCCTCGGGTGTCGCGTTAAACAGAATCGAGGTGATCAGGGCATTGACGCAGACGGTCTTGCCCGATCCGGTCGTGCCAGCAATTAAGAGGTGCGGCATCTGGGCGAGATCGGCCACCAATGGGTGGCCGGCCGTGTCTTTGCCGATCGCTAACGTCAGCTTCGAGGCCGATTCGCGAAACTCCTTCGACTCCAGAACCTCCCGAAGGCTCACGAGCGAGGAACTGGGATTCGGGACCTCAATCCCAACCCGCGCCTTTCCCGGGATGGGGGCCACGATCCGAACCGAGGGGGCTTTGAGCACCAGGGCCAGGTCATCGGTTAAGGTGGTGATCTTCTGAACCTTCACCCCGGCCGCCGGCTCTACCTCGTAGCGGGTGATCACCGGCCCTATCTCCACCTCGGCGACCCTCGCCTCGATTCCAAAATCCCGCAGAGACTCTTCCAAAACCTTGGCGTTCTTCTCAGCCCATTCCTTCCCCGGTCCGGCTTGGGGCGGATGAGCGGGATCCAACAGGTCCAAAGACGGCAGCTTAAAACTGGTCGAAGGTCTCTTGGCCGGAGATGGTTTCGGGAGTTCCGCCTCCGAGGGACGGAGCTTCTCTGCAGCGGGTTCTCGGATCACCGGGGCCATGGCTGGCGTTCGATGCGGCTCGCCGCTTCGATACGCCACCGGCCGTGCCTTTGGGAGAGATGAAGCTCGATGGAGTATCGCGGAACTTTTCAACTGCCGACGGATCGTTTCAAGAAACCGACCGGTGGGACGACCCACCCAGCGGCCCGCTTGGGACAAGAGATTCAAAGCCGCCATCTCCGTCACCACCACAAAGCAGAGCAGACTCACCGCGGACAGCACAACCAGCGTTCCCCACCATCCAAAGTAATGGACCAGTCGGTTGCCGACCAACAACCCCAGAAGCCCCCCCCGATGGACTCGGGCCTCGGGCGTCTGAATCCAAACGATGGATAAAAGGGAGCTGACCGCCAGGCAGAATAGGCAAGCGCTGAGGAGCTTGCCGGCCGGCCGCTGAGGAGGGGTCCCGTTAAACAGGGTCATCGCCCAAAAGGCCCCTAAGGCCGCCACGAAATAACCGGTCAGCCCCAGAGCGGAACGGATCACTCCGGCCACGGCGGCTCCGACGACGCCACAGAGGTTCTGAACTTGGGCCCCGGACCGCCCAGTAAAAAAGGTGAGATCCTCCGGCCGGTAGGAAACCAAACTCATCAAAAGCAGTACGCCTCCAGCCAGGAGGAGGATGCCGAGAAGCTCGTTCCGCCGCTCAGGCGTTAATCGGGCTTTCCCCAAGATCGCTCCCGAACCCCAGGTTCCCCTCGGTAGCTGGACGCAGGCCGCGGGGGCACTCGACGTGGGGGGGGCCGTTCCCGATCCCGAGAGAAGTCCCGGCGAGGCTCCGACCCCTGCTCCCGGGGCCCACGCGCCCAACCGCCCCGGTGCGGCTCGCCGCCTCGATACGGCTCACCGCCCCGCCTGGGCCGCTCCCCCAAGGGGCCTCTGTGTTCGCCCGTTCGCCGAGCGGGAGGAACCGGCGCCGTACCCGGCGGCAGCAGCGCCTGCTTGTGGCTCAAGTTGATTCGCCCCTGCGCGTCGATCTCGACCACCTTCACCGCCAAGGGATCTCCCACCTTGACGATGTCTTCCACCTTGGGAACGAACTGGTCGGAGAGCTCCGAGATGTGGCAGAGGCCCTCTTTGCCAGGGGCAATCTCGCAAAAGGCGCCGAAGTTGGTGATCCTCCTCACCACCCCTTGATAGACCTTGCCTATCTCGGCCTCCTCGGTCAATCCCTTGATGAAGTCAATCGCCTTCTGCGCCGCGGCCGCGTCGGCCGAGGCGACCATCACGGTGCCGTCGTCTTCCACCTCGATCGTGGCGCCGCTTTCCTTGGTGATCTTTCGAATCATCTTGCCGCCGGGCCCGATCAACTCGCCGATTCTCTCCGGATCGATCTTCAACAAGGTGATCCTCGGAGCGTAGGGTGACAGCTCCGAACGGTGCGCCGGGATCGTCGCCAACATCCGCTCCAAGATATGCGCGCGGGCCGGCTTCGCCTGCAACAGGGCCTCGGCCAAAACGGTGAGCGGAACCCCGGTTAATTTTAGATCCAGCTGGAGCGCCGTAATCCCTGAAGCCGTGCCGGCCACCTTAAAGTCCATGTCGCCAAAGTGATCTTCCATCCCCAGGATGTCGGTCAAGATCGCGGTGCGATCGGCCTCCTTGACGAGGCCCATGGCCACCCCCGAGACCGGCGATTTAATCGGCACGCCGGCATCCATCAGGGCCAACGTCCCCCCACAGACCGTGGCCATCGAGGAGGAACCGTTGGATTCCAGGATCTCCGAGACCACCCGAATGGTGTAGGGGAAGATCTCCTTGGCCGGTAGAATCGGCTTCAAGGACCGCTCGGCCAGGGCTCCATGCCCGATCTCTCGCCGCCCCGGCCCCCGAACCGGGCGGATCTCCCCGACGGAAAACGGGGGGAAGCTGTAGTGCAGCATAAACGATTTGAAGGTCTTGCCCTCTAAGGCATCGATCATCTGCTCATCGGAGGAAGTCCCTAAAGTAGCCGAGGCCAAGCTCTGAGTCTGCCCCCGGGTAAAAAGGCCCGATCCGTGCGTCCGGGGCAATACCCCCACCTCGCAGGTGATCGGCCGAACGTCGGTTAAGCTCCGTCCGTCCATTCGCCGGCGTTCTTCCAAGATCATCCGCCGCATCAGGGACCGTTCCACCTGGTGGACCGCTTCCTTCACCTGGTCCTCGGTCAACGTCCCTTCGGGGTTCTGCAGCTCCTTCAAAAGCTCGGCCACCAGCTCTCGCGCCCCTTCGGCGGCCTGTTCCTTTTCCACCTGCGAACGCAACAGCTCCATCAATCGGGGTTCGCCTAACTGCTTCACCCGATCGACCAATCGGGGGTCCATCGGGTGGAGAGCCACCTCCTGTTTTTTTGCCCCACAGGCAGCGATCAGCTCCTCCTGGAGGGCGATGGTTTTCCTGGCCTCCCCCTCGCCAAACCGCATCGCCTCGATGATCAGCTCCTCAGGGAGCTCCTTGGATTCCGACTCCACCATCCCAATGCCGTCTTGGGTGACGGTGACCACGAGATCCAGGTCCCCTTGCTCAACCTCGGCGAGCGTTGGGTTCAAAATGAATTGATGGTTCACCCGTCCCACTCGGCAGGCTCCCACCCGGCTGGCCACCGGCGCGCCGGCCAGCCCCAAGGCGGTCGAGGCCCCGAGGATCCCTAAGAGGTCCGGATCGTTGGCCCCATCGTGGGAGAGGACCAAGGCGATGATCTGAACCTCGTTAAAAAATCCTTTCGGGAAAAGGGGACGAATCGGCCGATCGATGAGCCGCCCGGTTAGGATCTCCTTCTCGGAGGGGCGCCCCTCCCGTTTGAAAAACCCGCCGGGGATCTTCCCGGCCGCGTAGGTTTTCTCCTGATATTCCACCGTTAAGGGCAAGAAATCGGCCCCCTCTTTGGCCTCCTGAGCCATCACGACAGAGACCAGAACGACGGTCCCTCCGTACTGGACCATCACGGAACCATCGGCCTGCTTGGCCATCCGTCCGGTCTCCAAAATCAGATCCTCTCGGCCGTATCGCGTCTGGACACGGCGTGGCATGGAATTCATCTCTAAACGAATCCTCCTATAAAACGGATGAACTGCAAACTTCGGGGAGTGAACTTTTTAAGAGCCTTCCAACGCTACTTGCGTAAGGAGAGGCGTTCGATGATTTTCTGGTATTCGTCTCGATCGCTGACTTTCAGATACTCCAACAACTTTCGACGGTGGCTCACCATCTTGAGCAAGCCCCGGCGGGAGTGGTGGTCCTTGCGGTGAACCTTGAAATGGCTGGTCAACTGGTTGATCCGCTCCGTCAAAAGGGCGATCTGGACCGGCGCCGACCCGGTATCGGTCTCGTGCGTCTTGAAGTCCTGGATCACCTTCCCCTTCTGTTCTTTAAGTACCGGCATCTCTAAATTAACCGCCATTTTCTTTACAGATACCACGATTCCTCCACCCTGTAAAGGGAAAACTCCCTTTTGCGACCTCAAGAAGCGGTCTTCAACGCCAGAGAAATCTGGGCAAGGACCGCATCGCGGGCCAGTTGCTTCGCCAGGGCATCGGCTGAGGGGAAGCGCTGTTCGGCCCGGAGTCGCTTGTGAAAGGCTACCTCGAGCCGCTTGCCGTAAAGGGATTTCTTCAGGCCAAACAGGTGGACCTCGAGCAAAGGCTGGGATGGGAGAGTGGGAGAATGGGCGAATGGGCGCAAGAAGGTTGGGCGAAATCCGAGGTTGGCCATTCCAGGGTAGCGCCGATTCCCTGCCTTGGCCATCACGGCGTAAACACCCGGCTTTGGAAGAACCCCCGATTCTATCTTGAAGTTAGCCGTCGGAAATCCAAAACGTTTGCCCCGTCCCATCCCGCGAACGACCCGTCCCCCTACCGACACCGGCCGTCCAAGTAATTGGGCGGCGGTATTCAAGTCGCCCCGTCGAATATGATCCCGAATCTGGTGGGAAGCCACCCGCTGACCACCGATCCGAATGGGAGGAACGGCATGCACCTGAAAGCCGCACTGCTGTCCAAAGAGCTTCAAGGTAGCCAGCGATCCGGATCGGCCGGCCCCGAATCCAAAATCATGGCCCACCACCACTTCCCGTACCCGAAGGGCCTTCACCAACAACCGCTCCACAAACTGGTGGGGCGTCCACCGAGAAAAGGAACGGGTAAACGGGACCACCACCGTCGCATGGATCCCACAAGCGGCAAAGGCTTCCAGCCGCTGTTTCAAAGAGAGGAGGAGCGAGGGAACGATCCTCGGGTTTAACACCGCCAACGGATGGGGATGAAAGGTGATCGCCATCGGAGTTCCCCTAATGCGACCGGCTCTCCTGACCGTTTCTTTCAGAATCGTCTGGTGCCCACGGTGGACGCCATCGAAGATTCCAATGGCGACGACGGGGTTGCGAAACTTAAAGGGCCGTTTGGGGAGCCGCCGAAAGACGATCAAGGGGGATCATCTGCTCTGGAGCGCAGCCTTTGAGGGGAACCGCCTGGTCGATCGTGAAATCACCGATACGGGTGCGTCGAAGCTTCGCCAAGTGTCCACCGCAACCTAAGGCGCTGCCTAAATCGGCACAGAGGGTCCGAACGTACGTCCCGCTGGAACAGGTCACCTCCAACTCCACGTCTGGTAATGGCATGTCCAAAACCTTTAGTTCGTGAATCACGATCCGCCGGGTTCGCCGAGGAACGGATTGGCCGGCTCGCGCCAACTGGTAGAAACGTTTCCCCCGAATCTTCACGGCGGAGTAGGCCGGGACTTCCTGCTCGATGTTTCCCACGAATCGGCGAGAGGCCGCCTCGATTTGAAGAGGGGTTAACCCATCGACCGGCCGCCTCTCAACCACCCGACCCTCCCCATCCTGGGTGTCGGTCGAGATCCCGAGACGAAGGGTGGCCCGATAGCTCTTATCGGCCTTTAAAAAATGGGGAGCCGATCGGGTGGCTCGGCCGATGAGGAGGATGAGGAGCCCGGTCGCTTGCGGATCCAGAGTGCCAGCGTGGCCCACCGCTTGAATCTTAAACCGACGGCGGATGCCATCGACCACATCGTGGGAGGTCATCCCCGCCGACTTGTCAATGAGGAGCAGTCCGTCCACGGGGCTTCCTCTAAGCTTTCATCGAGGGATGTCCTGCCGAAGGCGGGGCTTCTTTAAAGCTTGACGTACCACCCTCAACACCTTTTGACGGGCTTCGGCGAGCGTTCCTTCCACGGTACAGCCGCTGGCCGCCCGATGGCCACCCCCTCCAAAGGCGCGGGCCACGTCGTTCACGTCCACGTTCCCTTTGGAACGAAAGCTCACCCGAATCTTCCCCCGCTCAGGGCTCTCCCGCAGGACGAAGGCCACCTCGGCCGATCCGACCGAACGGGGGTAGTTCACCAACTCGTCGATGATCTCGTTGCCGGCCCGGGTCGATTTGAGCAGGGTAAGAGGCACCTCTAACCAGGCGATCTCGCCGTCGGCGGAGTTTCGAATGGATCGAAGGACCGTCCCTAAGAATTTCAAATCGCCTGGGGAGTGGGTTTCGTACAGCCGCTGGGCCACCTTCAAGGGGCTGACCCCCTGGCCGATCAGCTCCGCGGCGATCCGATGGACGACGGGGGTGGTGTTGATGTAGCGAAAGGAACCGGTATCGGTGACCAACGAAACGTAAAGGCAGAGGGCCTCCTGCCGGGTAGGCTTCAACCGGAAGGCCTGGTACAACCGGTAGATCATCTCTCCCGTCGAGGCCGCGTCGGGATCGACCCAGTTGACATCGGCAAACCGTTGGTGGCTGACGTGATGGTCGATGCTGACGACCAGGGGGATTCTCTTAATGAGGCGCGAGATCGTCCCCACACGCTCCAGGGTCGGCACATCTACGATCATCGAGACCTCCGCCGAGACGTTTCCCTTCGGTCCCGCCAGAACCGGCGCCAATCGAGGAAGAAACTGGAACGCCTTCGGGATGCCGCCATCGTTAGCGATGGTGGCCCTCTTGCCTAAGCGTTTAAGAAGAGAGGCGAGCGCGAGCGCGGACCCTAAGGCGTCTCCCTCGGGATTCACATGAGAGGAAACCAGAAACCGACGATGGCCGCGAATGGCCTCCATCACCGCCTTCATCTCTTGCCCAAGCTTTTCCATTTTCGAGGCCTCTTTTAGGATGAACCCTTCAAGTCGTTCAACAGCTTCCAGATGCGAATATTCTCGGCTACCGAAGGATCGGCCTTGAAACTCACCTCGGGGGTCACTCGCAAGCGTAAGCGCTCTCCCAACAAGCGCCGAACGTAGCCTTGCGCGCTCTTTAAGCCGGCCTCCGTCTCCGTAGGATTGCCGTGGCCTTCCAAGAGGCTAAAGTAGACGGTGGCGCGCTGAAGATCCGGCGTGACCTGAACCCGGGTAATGGTGACAAAGCCAATCCGAGGATCCTTGAGCTCCCGCTGGAGGATCCGGGCCGCCTCTTCCTGGATGGCCTGGGCCACCTTCTGAATTCGTTGGCTCACCATTTCAGAGAAACTCCAACTGGGTGTTCACCAACTCGGCGGATCGCTCTGCCTCGACCACGTCCCGAACCTGATTCAAACAGCGGTTGACCCCCTGCCGTTCGGTCCCGATGCAGGCCACTCCCAAGGTACTCAGCTGCCACTTGTCCTGGTGGTCCATCTCGGAAATCGAGATGTTGAACCGCTGCCGAAGCCGGGTCTTCAGACTGAGAAGGACCTGGCGCTTTTCCTTGAGCGACTGACTTTCCGGGATCCGCAGATCCATCTGCAGCAATCCGATAATCATAAGCTATTCAAGATCGGTGTCAGACACCGAGTCGACTTTTTAAAAGTCCTGGCTGTGTCTGACACCAAATTTACGCGCCTGGCGGGATTTGAACCCACGACACCTAGCTCCGGAGGCTAGTGCTCTATCCACTGAGCTACAGGCGCAAAGCAGTTTGGCGGTACCTATAGAGTTTCAGCTATCACCCAATTCTCGGATAAGTGCCCGTTGACTTAAGCGAACCGGAGGTCTCCGCCAAACCGCTTTTTAAGGGAAGAACCATAGCCTGGTTCTTCCCTTAATATTCCTATCTCCAGCAAAAGCAATCGGTCTCGTTGGGGGGAAATTCCCATGGGGGGATCGTCCGTTTCCTCAGCACGCCCCAACACACCCCCTTTTCCAATGGAAGGGGAGATTTCCCACCCCCAGAGGAAAATGTATTCTACCATGGTGTACAATATTACCAATGATGGAACCACAAACCTCAGGGGACAACGACGCCTTCTATCGGTTGGGGGGGACGATCGGGCGCAAGGGTTTCTTCCTCAACTCCCTGATCCTCGCGGCTCTGTTTGGCGCGTCGTTCGCGTTTATCACCCTGGGCGGCTACGGCCAGGAGCAGCTCGCCGCCACCCCCCAGTGGAAGCAAATCCCCCCACTTCAGCTGTTCCTTTACGCCCTCGTCGCAGGAGCCACGATCGGGCCGTTCTTTGTTCTGCTTCTGGGAATGACCTCTCTTCTCTACGGATTCCTGTTCACCCTGATGTTTACCTACGGATCGGTGATCTCGGTCTCTACCTTTGGGCTCAAACAGACCTTGGCCAACCTGACCACCGGCGGGCTATTAACGGTGATGTTCCTCTTGGCCTGCGGGAATGTCTTTAAACGGATGCGGGACCTTTTGGGATTCCATCGCAAGGCCACGGTGGCATCGATCGTGGTGCTCCTTCTTTCCCTCATCCCCCTCTTGGGGACGGTCCTCTACGCGCTTCTCCTCTTCTGGCCTCCCAAGAAAAGCGGCCCACTCTAAGGAGGTCTGACCCCAAGGGGCCACGCCGGAATGCCGGAGGCGTGTTAAGCGCTAAGCACGCGGATGGTATTTGGCGTGAATCGCTTTAAGACGGGTCCGATCGACGTGGGTGTAGATCTGGGTCGTGGCGATGGTGGCGTGACCCAACAGCTCTTGAACCACCCGCAAATCGGCCCCGGCCTCCAACAGATGGGTGGCAAAAGAGTGACGCAAGGTGTGCGGCGACACCGGCTTCTTCAAGCCGGCCTTCAAGGCGTACGCCTTAATCAGCTCCCAGATCGATTGCCGGGAGAGGGGCTGCCCAAACCGATTGAGAAACAGCTGTTTCATCTCGGTCTTTCCGTTACGAAGCAACGTGGGACGAACCTCGGTGAGATACCTTTCAAGCCAATTCAAGGCTTGCCTGCCTACGGGAACGATCCGTTCCCGCCCTCCCTTGCCGAGGCATCGCAAAAAGCCGGCTTCCAAATGGAGGTCGGTTAATTTCAAGTTCGCCGCTTCGGAAACCCGTAAACCGGCCGCGTAGAGAAGCTCCAACAGGGCACGGTCACGAATCCCCTTCTTCCCATCCCGGCCCGGGGCCGCCGTCAGCAGGGAGGTCACTTCCTTGACATCCAATACCGCCGGAAGCCCTTTCCATAGGCGGGGCGACTCAATGACACTGGCCGGATCGGTTGGGATAAGATCCTGGCTTAAGAGAAACCGGTAGAAGGCCTTGATCGAGACCAACTTTCGAGCGATGGACGCAGCCGCAAGCCCGGCGTCTTTCAACTTCATGAGATACTCCACGATTTGGCTTCGGGTCACTTGAGAGACAGAGGCCCCCGCAGGCAGTGCCTTCGCGAATTGGGCGAGATCGCTCCGATAAGCAAGGATCGTATGAGTCGATAACGCCCGCTCCAGGCGCAAGAAATCTACGAACGGTTCGACGAACGGTTCCCAGGAACGATCCATTCCTTCACGCGGGAGTAGTGAAGGTCGCGGTCGATCTCGCGCTTCAGCTGTTCCAGGCGACTCCGAGCCGTCGCGGAAGGATGCCACGACCCCGGGTGAGCCCCCCAAGTTTCCTCCAAGTGGTTCAGCTCCACTAGGATCCCTTTGAGTTGCTCCGCCGCAGGGCCGGAGAGCAACTCCGACATGGATCGCAACTCCCCGATCGTCCCCTCCAAGTATTTCAAGTCCCGTTTACGAACCTGTCCCCAGGAGTTGAGCAGATCCGAATGCCACGATTTCCAATAGGCGAAATGCTCCTGGTAACGGACCTCGGGCGGATGGGTGGCTTGGGTCTCGGATTGAAGCACCAAGACCGGCGAGGGAGGAGTTGCGTCTTTCTTCTTCCGGATGAATTTTCTCTTCCACTGATGGCCGCAGCCGGTCGTCAGAAGACAGAGAACAGAAAACAGAAGACAGAATGTTACCCACCGTCTGCTGACCTCTGACCGCTGTCCTCTGTGCTCTGTGCTCATCGCTGCCCGATCAGCCTTTTAAAAGCGGCTTCATCGATACTCTTAATCCCCAACGATTTCGCCTTCTCGTATTTGGAACCGGCGGAATCCCCAACCACGACTAAGGTGGTCTTCTGGGTCACTGCCGATCCCAACAGTCCTCCATGGCTGCGGACCAGCTCCTCCGCCTGCGAGCGGCTGAAGTCGGACAGCTCCCCGGTAAAGACCACCCTCTCGCCGGCCAATCGTTGGGAAACCGGTTTGACCGCCTTCTCCTTAAGGTTCACCCCGGCTTTTTCAAGTTTTTCCAGAACCCGGGCCGTTCCTGGGGTTTGGAAAAATTGGTGGATGGAGGCGGCCACGACCGGGCCCACTTCGGAAATCTGGGTCAACTCCTCTTGGGGGGCCCGCGCTAATTTTTCCAAAGAGCCGAAGTGGCGGGCCAAAACCTCAGCGCCGGCCGATCCCACATGGCGGATCCCAAGCGCGAAGATGAGCCGGGCTAAACTCCGCTGTTTAGAAGTTTGAATCCCTTGGAGTAGGTTTTGCGCCGATTTCTCTCCCATCCGATCCAAGGTGAGCAGCTCTTCTGGGCCAAGTCGATAGACATCCCCGTAATCCTTGACGAGTCCCTTGGCCACGAGCATCTGGCCCATCACATCCCCCAGCCCCTCAATGTCCATGGCGCTTCGCTGGGCGAAATGAACCAATCGCTCCTTTAACTGAGCCGGACAGGTCAAGCTCTCGCAACGGACGGCGACCTCCTCGGGATCCCGGGAGACCTTGCCGCCGCAAGCCGGGCACCGGCTGGGCAGGTGAAAGACCTTCTCTTTCCCGGTCCGTTTGGAGGTAACCACCTCTACCACCTGCGGGATGATCTCCCCGGCCTTCTCGATGGTCACCCAGTCCCCGATTCTGACGTCTTTTCGGCGGATCTCGTCCTCATTGTGCAGGCTGGCACGACTCACCGTGGTGCCGGCCACAAAGACCGGCTTGAGATGGGCCACCGGCGTCAGGGTACCGGTCCGCCCGACGTTCACCTCTATTCCTAACACCTGGGTCAAGGCCCGCTCCGCCGGAAATTTGTAAGCGATGGCGAAACGAGGGTTCTTGGCGGTGAATCCGAGCCGCCGTTGTTGGGCCAAATCATCGACCTTAATCACCATGCCGTCGATGTCGTACGCGAGTTTCTTACGTTTCGTCTGCCACTCGTCGCAGAAGGCGATCGCCTCTTCGAGGGTCCCGCAACGCTTGGAATGCGGATTGACCTTGAACCCCACCTCCTTTAAGAATTCCAACACCTCATGCTGCGTTAAGGGGCTCTTTCCCTCCACCGCCCCCACCCCATAACAAAAGAGGTCCAGACGCCGCTGGGCCACGATGCGGGGATCCAGCTGCTTCAAAGATCCCGCCGCCGCGTTCCGGGGATTGGCAAACAAAGGTTCCCCTTGGGCTGGCCGCTCTCGATTCAACCGCCGAAAGGCAGCCCTCGGCAGGTACACCTCGCCCCGCACCTCCATGAGAGTCGGTAGCGCGACCCCTTGGGGGGGCTTCAACTTCAAGGGAATCGAGCGAATCGTCTTTAAATTCACCGTGATGTCGTCTCCCTGCTCGCCATCTCCCCGCGTGGCTCCTTGGAGGAACTCGCCGTCCTGGTAGGTTAAAGAGACGCTGACCCCATCGTATTTAAGTTCCACCACGTACGAGACCTTTTCTCCACCTAAGAAGCGTCGCACCCGCGCGTCAAACTCCCGTAATTCGTCCGCCGAGTAGGTGTTGTCCAGGCTGTACATCCGGGCCCGATGGCGGATCACCTTGAAGCTTTCCAAGGGCTTCTCGGCCACCCGCTGGGTCGGGGAATCCGGCGTCGCCAGCTGGGGATAGGCACGCTCCAAATCCTTTAAGGCGCGGACGAGCCGATCGTACTCCTGATCGGTGATCTCCGGTTGATTCTCGAGGTAATACCTCTGATCGTGGAGTCGAATCAGGCGCCTTAAGCGGTCGACTTCCCTCTTGGCCTGTACCACCGTCATTTCGTATTAATAGAATCGGATCCGGAAATCGTCAAACTCCCCCGTGGCCGGGCCCCACTCAACGACGGCCCTCTGGATGTACGGCCTCATGGGACCCTCGGCGATCCTTTTCAGGAAACCCTTCAAGACCTCCTCCGGCCCCTCACCCATCGCCTCGACCCTCCCATCGGGAAGGTTTCGCACCCAACCGGTTAGTTTCAACTCCAACCCCGCCGATTCGGCGGTATAGCGAAAGCCCACCCCTTGAACTCGGCCGGACCAGAAGACGTGGAGCCGTTTCCTTCCCTGAGGCATCGGCTCCGCTCCAGTCGCTACCTCTTTTTCGGAACCGGGATCAGCATGGCGACCTGTTCCCTATACCTCTGATAGGCTGGGCCATGGAAACGGACAAGATCCCGTTCTTCCAGGAAGATTCCGATCAGGACGTAGGCCGTGGTGGCGCTGGAAAACAGCAGGTGGCCCACCGTCATTCGCGGGGTCGCCCAGAAGGCGATCAGGAACCCCAACATCATCGGATGGCGCACCACTTGGTAAAGGGCCGGCGCCTTAAATCCAATCGGCGTGTAGGCCTTCCCCAAAGCGGCCAAAGTCACCTGGCGCAATCCAAAGAGATCGAAGTGATTGATCATACCCGTAGCCAGAAGCACCATCCCCCAGCCGACCCAGAAGAGTCCCTGAAGGCCTAGACGCCCCAAGGGATGGTTCACTTCCCAGACCACCCCTAACATCGGTCGCCACTGCCAGAACAGGAGGATGAGCAAAAGGCTCGCCAGAAAAACGTAGGTGCTTCGCTCAATGGATTTAGGGACGACCTTGGTCCACCACCGCTTGAATCCTTGCCGGGCCATCACGCTGTGCTGAACGGCAAAAAGCCCTAACAAGAGGGTATGGATCCAAAAGGCCTCTGCCCAAGGCCCCGCGATCCCGGAGTCGACCGACTTGGGAACCCACAAGTTCCCCACGAATCCAATCGCGTAGAGAAACGACCCAAAGAAAACCAGGTAAGCCACGACACCGTAAAGGAAAGTCAGAAACCTCGTCATCACTCCATTCCTCCTATGACCCCACAGGCGATTCGGGTGCCGGCGTTGCCGGCCGGATCGGTCACGTCGTCGTCTGGGTTGGCGTGAATCACCAGGGTGCTGCCGTCTGCGTCCAACAGGGAAAATTTCCCTGGCCCCAAGGTAACGCCTCGGGCGACCATCTCGATCTTGGCCATCCCATCGGGCCCGACCGTGATGCTGGAGAGATCCCCCGCATGATGCCCATCGGGGTTCTTGATCCCATGCTTTTTCCCCTCCGGGTTGAAATGCCCACCCGCCGATTTAAAATCGGGCGGATCGCACGCCCCCTTTTCGTGGATGTGAAACGCGTGGATCCCCGGTGACAACTTGGAGACGTCCAGCTCAATCCGAACTCCTTCCTTCTCCTCCGTCAAGGTGGCCTCTCCAATCTCCTCTCCCTGCGCGTCATAGAGCTTGGCCTCGGCCGCGCTCGGTCCTGCCTGCGCCACAGAAACTCCCCCAAGAAGAATCCATAATCCAACGATCCCGTAAGCCATTCCCTTCATGGGTTTCATCCTTTCCGTTTTTGGCTGCGCCAGCGGCCAGTCTAGAAAAGTCCCGAGCGCTAGCGAGGGGCACCTTTACGTCCTATTTTCAGATCCTCCCTTTAGCCGGCCCACCCTCTGGAAGGGATTCCAAAACAGAAATTTCAGGCGGCGAAACGATCGGATCTGGAATCTTCTCCAATAACCTCTTGATATGGGGAGTCGCGAAGTGCCTATCCAAGGCCTCTCGGCAGGTCCAACGCTCGATCATGATAAGGAGGCCAGGATCTTGCGCCGATCTATGGAGCGCGTATCGCAGGCAGCCGGCCTCCCGATGGGTCGGACCCACCACCGCTCGGAGTTCCTTCTCCAGTTCTTTTTCCTTCCCAGGCCTCGCCTTCGCCCGGGCCACCACGGTCAATTCCAGCATCTCATCCCGCCTTCTCCGCTTTAACCTACATCAGGCCAATCTTCCTTTTCAGACTCAGCGCGAAGGTCCCCTTCCCCGCTTCGTTCGGGCCAGCGATGATATAAAGATTCGGTTGTCTCCGCCACGCGCTGATTATTTTAACCCTGTTTACCGGTGTTGGCTATCCGTTGCTGCTGGTGGGAATTACACGGAGGTCACCGTGAGGCTCTGGCCGAAGCGATGATTGCTATTGAACTACCTCGCCACAACAATTTATGCAATCCTCAATAGCTACGACTCCTGCTCAACGCTGAAACTCGTCACCCCGCCGGTTCCCACTTCAAGGCGAATCGCAATGGGTCGGCAGCAAACTTCGCAATCAGAGGTGAAGGCTTGGCGGCGGCCCGCACTGTAATCCACGCTGATCGAGATCTCCGCAAAACAGTAAGGACATGCGAATGCGTATTCATCCTCCACTTGTGACCTCCCCTCGAAAACTGGGCCATTGGCAAGTCGGTCTTGGGATGATAAGATGCCATCTGCTTGTGGAGCCCCACGGGCAGAGCCCCGTGGGGCGGAATCCTGAGCGAGCCCACGGCCGGAGGCCGTGGCGCGAGTCGAAGGGTCGATGGAACGAGGGATGATCTCCTAATCGGATGTGGAAAACGGCCGGACCTAGGGGGTGGGCGCTGGCGCTGATGAGCGCCTTCATGCTGACCAACGCGCACGGGTCAACGGTGGAGAAGGGCCCTAAGGTGGCCATTGAAACAGACCAGGGGCGGATGGTGATTGAGTTGTATACCGATCAAGCGCCCAAGACGACGGAGAATTTCATCCAGCTCGTTAAGAAAGGTTTCTACGACGGAATCCTCTTCCATCGGGTCATCCCCGGATTCATGATCCAGACCGGAGATCCAACCGGCACCGGTAGAGGCGGGCCCGGCTACACCTTTGCCGATGAGTTCTCCCCAGAACTCAAGCACTCCAACCCCGGGGTGGTTTCCATGGCCAATTCCGGCCCAAACACAAACGGAAGCCAATTCTTCATCACGCTCTCACCCACCCCTTGGCTGGATGGACGACATTCCATTTTCGGCCATGTCGTCGAAGGAATGGACGTCGTTCACAAGATCGCCGCGGTTCAACGGGACGGCAACGATCGGCCGCTGGCCGACCTACGCATGAACAAGGTTACCCTCCTGGAATAGATCCCTCCCCTGCATCAAGCCGATCTCTTGGTCCCGAACCAAGCGCTCCCCCTAAAAGTGGATTTGTTCGGTGTTGTTTCCTGTTATTCCCTGTTGGTGCTTGATCTGCTATCAGGATGCTATCAGAAAGGGCAAGGATGGCGGAGATTTCAGGCGCGAACTCGCAGTTTCGATCCGATGCGTTCGCTTCTCAAGAAATCGAGGAGGGCCTTCTTGGATCGGAAGGCGGAGAGCCCCACGTTTAATTCCCTCAGAGAAAGCCCGAAAAACTCCTCCGCTCCTTCTGTGGCGGTCTTTGACTCTCCCTTCAACAATTTCACGATCTTAGGGTAGTTCACGCTGAAATTCGTGTGGATGGACCCCACTACCTCCAGGGCATCCGGGTCAATGCAGAGAATTTCATCGGCGGAGATCGGGACATTCGCCGTCCTGGCCTGACGGCTCCTCACGTAAAGCACATCACACGGAGCGTCATACCGAAGCATTATTTTGGCCATACTCTCTTCTCCTCCGAAGACCTATCCATACCCTTCCATTCCCTATAGTATACCCGATTCAGTCGGTGGGCCTTCTCATTTTGTCGGACTTCCATAGGGTTTTCAATGGTTCCCTTCACATGACCGCGGGTAAACCGCCCCGTGCGAAACGCCCTCTCGTCGGTTCCAAGGACATGGCCGAACCACACCCGTTTCGTCAGAAGGATTTTGAAACCGTTGGGGTCTACAACTTCAAAAAAGGCAGGCCCTCATTTCGGCGCATCCACGGTTCGTACTATACGGCGCCGGAGACAGGAGTGTCAATCACCCCCTGTCCTTACTAAATTTCCGGATACCCAACAACTGCCGAGCTATTTCGAGCGAGCCAGCTCTCCACCGGCATCCGCTTTCAACATCTTGGCCTCGACCGCCGCCTGCGGCTTTCCTGAACGCGACATCTGCAGAAATGGTACGACTGCGTCCATCTCCCCGCGGAGTTCAGAGTCCAGCTGATCAAAGCCCTCAAGACCCGTCCGGAGTTCAGCCAGGCCTGGGAAGCGACGGTGCAAGGCGCAGGGGTGAATCTCTCCTTGAGGATGCCGGAGCCGATTGAATTTACCTGCGAAGGCCTGCGCTTTATGGCTTTTGGCTGGATGTGCCAGATCTCTCCGGCCACGATGCCGATCCCGGTGATCATCGAGGTGCCAGCCTAAGGAGTTCAATCGCTGCAAGGCCCACCATCAACGCCGTTTGAAAAGCTTACCCCAATCCAAATGGTTGCCGACCTGGATCAGGATCATCTTGGTCTCCTCGCGATCCTCGGTCATCGGGAACCGCATGCCGACCCGCATCTGCCAGCCGCTGGCGGGATGCCACAGGTGAATCCCGGGCAACAGTGAGACGATGTCCTCATCCTTCCCCTTGCCGCCGAGGCCCGCTTCACCCACGACTTCAAGGGACGTGGCAAAGACAACCGGTTGGTGAGGCTTCGGAGCAGCGACCCGATCGGTGCCTCGGATGAAGGAGTACGAGAAGACGGTCCCCCACTCCAGCTTGGTCTGTGCGTCTCCACCGACGGCAACGCTTGGGACGAGGTTGGCCCCAAAGTACCAGTTGCGGTACGCCTGATCCAAGAAGATATGGGGCTCCAGCAGCGTATCTCCCTTCCCGAGCTCTTTTCGTTCACTTCCGGTAGGCAGCACAACAGCCATCGTGGTCGTGAAGATCGTTTCGGGTTTCCGTATCCAGGAATATTTGATTGGCTGCAGCTCGATGTCGCCCAGCCCGTAGACCGCGTGATCGTCATTCTCTCCTTCGGTCGAGAAAGGAATAAACACCTCGGCCCCCCAGCGAAAATCGTCTGACCCCCATGCCAGCTCGTAGCTGTGCATGAAAACATCGCGTGGCCGTTTTCCCTTTTCCGCTTCTTCCGGTTCCGCCGGAACATTGTCCCGGAAAAAGAAATTCAAGCGTTGCTCGTCCTCAATGTGCGCGTGGTGCACCTCTAGAGGATCGATAATGGCCCCGGAGAAGGGCGCGCCTTCCTCATGCGCATCAGCGGGCGGCAGACCGAACATCGCAA
>CAYJWF010000006.1:0-9729 GCA_964373805.1 uncultured Planctomycetia bacterium
TGACTCTGACCGCTGGGACATTGGATGTGTCAGCCTCCAACTTTGGGATCACCGCCAAGAGCTGGACCGACACCGGGGCTGGGGCGTTCACGGAGGGGACCGGGACGGTGACCTTTGATGTGGCTGGCGGGACGATCAACTCCAATGAGGCGTTCAACAGTGTGACCATCAACCATGGGGGAACCACCACCTTAGGGGCTGCCCTAGATGTGAATGGGCTTCTTACTTTGACGGCCGGGACGTTGGATGTGTCGGCCTCCAACTACCAGATCAACGTAGCCGGTGGCTGGACCGATACCGGGGCGGCGGTGTTTACGAAGCGGGCGGGGACCGTGGTGTTCGATGGAACGCAGACGCTCAACAGCAACGATGCCTTCAACAATGTGACGGTCAACATATCGGCAGGGACGGTGACCTTAGGGGCAGCGCTGACGGCAGCCGGGAATGTGACGATCACCGCCGGGACGCTGGATGTGACGGCGCTGAACAATTATGGCATCACGGTGGGAGGAAACTGGTCGAACAGCGGCACCTTCACCGCTCGGTCCGGCGCCGTCACCTTTAACGCGACCGACACCGACAATACGATCAACCCCGGCAGCTCCAGCTTTTACGGGATGACCTTTAACGGGGTCGGCGGGGCTTGGGACTTAAGCACGAACGCCTTGACTGTGACCAACGCGTTGACCATTACCAACGGGACCTTTGATCTCAACGGGCAGAACTTGACCGCCACCGGCGCCACCTTCTCAAACGATGGGGGCTTGCGGCTCGCCGGTGGGGAGACGATCACAGGTTTGACCATGGACACGAACTCCGGGACGGTGACCTACGATGGCGGGGGAACGTACACCTCGCTCCTCCTCGGCAACAGCTACTATCACCTGACCTTTAACGGAGCCGGCTCCTGGACACTGGGGGCTGCGTTGGATGTGGACGGAATCTTGACCTTGACGGCCGGGACGCTGGACGCCTCCACCTCGAATTATCAGATCAATGTGGCCGGCGGGTGGACCGACACCGGGGCCGGGGTCTTCACCCCGCGCAGTGGAACGGTACTGTTCGATGGGACCCAGACCTTAAACGGCAACGACCCCTTCAACAACGTGACGGTGAATGCCGCCAGCATCACGGTGACGTTAGGCGGGGCGCTCACCGTCAACAACAATTTGACGATCACCAACGGGAAGCTGGATCTCTCCTCTTCGAATGCGACGGTCACCGGGACCTTGACGATCAACAAGGATCTGGCGCAGGGGGCCGGGAACTTGACCGCCGGGACGGTCTCGATCGGCTCAGGCGGAACCTGGGTCAACGAATCGACCGGGGATCTCACGGTCGGGGCGGGTGGGTTGGCCAACAGCGGGTACCTGAAGTTGGACGCCAACGGCGGCGGCGGTGGATCGGCCGACAGCATCTTGATCCGTTCCTCGACGGACGGAACCCAACGGGCCTGGAGCGGAACCGGAACCTTCATCATGCAGGACCTGGACGTCAAGGACCAGGCCGGGACCGCGACCATCACCGTCTACAACGGGACCAACACCGGCAACAACGGGACGAACTGGACCTTTGATGCAGCCAACGGGCCTTACCGAACCTGGGATGGGGGTGGGACCACCAACAACTGGTCTGAAGCGGCCAACTGGAGTGGGAATTTGGCTCCGGCATCGACGGAGCTGGTCACCTTCGATGGGACCAGCACGAAGAACTGCACGATCGATGCCAACGTGACCGTGGCCGGGATCGGCCTGAACGTCGGTTACACCGGGACCGTCACCCAGGCGGCCGGCATCACCGTGACCCTGTCCGGGACCAGCGACTATACCCAGGCGGCCGGGACCTTTACCGGCGGGGACTCGAAGATCGAGCTGGCCGGCAGCGACTTTACCTTAACCGGCGGGACCTTTACCTCCACCTCCGGGACGATGGAGCTTTCTGATAACTTCACGATCTCCGGTGGAACCTTTACCCACAACAGCGGCACGATCCTGTTCGATGGGACGGTCAGCCAGACGGTGAACATCGGCTCGACCTCACTGAACAGTGTGACGGTCAACAAATCCAGCACCACGAATCTGGCCGTGACCAACAGCATGGATGTGAACGGCACCTTGACGGTTACCCAGGTCCAGAACATTACCGGCACGATCTTAGCCGGTGGGGGTGTTACCACCACCGATACCGCGGTGGGTGGAGCCGGGGTGGTCAAGGTGGATGGGGCCGGCAACCAGACGATCGCAGCCGGCGGCGGAACCGGGGCGCTGCCGAACTTGACCATTGATAAGTCAGCCGGCACCTTGACCGTCTCCGACACGATCAACGTGGCCGATGCCCTGGTGATCACCACGGCAGGCGACATCAACACCGGGCCGATCTACGTGGCCGGCAATGTGACGAGCACCGATGCGGCGGTCACCGGAACGTCCGGGATCACCTTGAACGGAACCGGTAATCAGACCATCACCGCCACGAACGCCGATCTGCCGGACGGGACGCTCACCATTAACAAGTCGGCCGGCACTGCCTCCCTGGGGTCGAACCTGTCGGTCAATGCGCTGGGGCAGGATTTGACCCTGACCGCTGGGACCTTGGACTTAGCCGGGTACAACCTGACGGTCAACGATGTGCTCACCCTGGGCGCCTCTGGAACACTTCAGCTCCAGGGTGGAGAGACAGTGACCAAGGGGTCTGTCAGCTTAGGGAGCGGGAACACCGTGATCTACAACGGGGGCGGCGCCTACACCGGGTTGGCGGCCGGTTCCGCGTATCACCACTTAACCTTCAATGGAGCCGGAAGCTGGACGCTGGGGGCGGCCCTGGATGTGAACGGCAACTTGACGATTACCGCCGGAACCCTGGACGTCTCGGCCACCAACTACGGGATCACCTTGGCCGGGAACTGGTCGAACGCTGGGACATTCACGCCACGAAGCGGCACCGTCACCTTGGACGCCGCCTCCGGCACCCAGACGGTTAATACCGGTGGCACCGGCGCCGGAAAGAGCTTTTACAGCTTAACCCATGGCGGGGCCGGCACCGTGCAGACGGTGACGAACAACTTGAAAGTGGGCGGGAACCTCACCTTGAACGCTGGCGCCGGGACCTTTGACAATGCCACCAACGATAAGGCGATCACGGTGACCGGGAACGTGACCATGGACAGCTCCCGCGTCGACCTGGGGGATGCCACCTGGACGGTGAGCGGCAGCTGGGATCACGCCGATGTGACCACCTTTAACCGGGATCTCTCGACCGTCCTGTTGGACGGAGCCAGCAAGACGTTGACGATGAAGGCCGGGTCGACCGGCGCCTTGAACCATGTGACGATCTCCGGTTCGGTCAGCTCCGCGGCCAACGGCACCGTCTACGGGACCACGACCGTTTCCGGGACACTCTCCATTAACACTGGGGTAACCTACGCCGTCTCCGGAAGCACCGGGGCGCTGTCGGTCTCATCCGGTGGGTCGGTGACCGGGCTCGGCACGTTGGATGTGGCCAGCGGCGCTCAGCTCACCGGGCAGGCCGGCACGATCGATGTGTCGACTTTGACCTTTACCGATCATGTCCCCTCGATCGCCGCGGCTACTTATGCCTCGGCCACCGTCAAGTTCGGTGGGATGACCAGCTCGGCCAACTACTGGAGGTTTGGTTCAGGGACCGTGACCTTTAACGGCAACGTCGAGTTGAACGGCGCCGGCTCCGCCGGAACCGGGACATTGGATAACGGGACGAACAACCCAAGCTTTATCTTTAAGGGGAACGTGGTGATCACCGAACCGGTGGGGACCATCACCTGGACCAAGGGAACCGGCACGATCACCTTCTCCAGTGTCGGCTCTGGAACGCAGACGTATAACTTCTTAGGGAAGGCGGTCGAGGACTTTATTATCAACGACAGCGGCGCCACCAAGCAGTTGACCGGCAACGTCACCACCGATGCCCTGACGGTAGCGGCCGGAACGTTCGACTTAAACGGCAAGAGCTTTGGATTCCCCTCGCCGGCCGCGGCCAGCAACTTGGGGACGATTAAGCTGGCCGGAGGTGAGACCTTGACCAACGTGACCAACCTGGACATCGACTCCGGAACGGTTCTGTACGCCGGGGCTTCCACCTACACCTCGTTGGCCGGCGGGGGCAACTACTTTAACCTCACCTTCAACAACGCCGCCGGTTCCTGGACCCACACCGCGGCCCTCGACGTGAACGGAACCCTAACGATTACCGCCGGCACCTTGATCTCCAACGGACAGAACGTGACGGTCGCCGGGAATTGGTCCAACGCCGGCGCCTACACGAGCGGCGCCAACACGGTGACGTTTGATGGGACTGGGGCCCAGACCCTGACGACCGGCGGGGCGCTGGACGGACAGGATTTCTATCACTTGACCGTCAACAAGTCGGCCGGGACGCTCACCTTGGCTACAAACGACCTGGACGTCGATGGGAATCTGAGCGTCTCCGCCGGCAAGCTGGATCTTTCCACTTTGAACGCCACCGTGGTTGGGACCTTGACGGTGACCGGAGAGCTGCTCCAGACGAGTGGGAACTTGACAGCCGGCGGGATCACGATCACCTCGGCCGGAAGCTGGCTCAACGAGTCGACCGGCGATGTCACCTTAGGTGCCGGGGGAGTGAACAACAGCGGGTACCTGCGGCTGGATTCCTACGGCAACGGCGGCGGGCAGGCGGATGACATCCTGATCCGTTCCTCGGTCCTGGGCATCCAGCGTCCGTGGATCGGAGCCGGGACATTCCTCCTGTTCGATGTGCATGTTCAGGACCAGGCCGGGACGGCGACGATCACCGTCTACAACGGGACCAACTTCGGCAACAACGGGCCGAACTGGCTCTTCGACGTCTCGACAGGCGCCTACAAGTTCTGGGATGGGGGCGGGGCCGACACCAACTGGTCGACGGCGGCCAACTGGTCGGGAGATACGACTCCCAGCAGCACCCAGTGGGTGGTGTTCGATGGGACCAACGACAAAAGCTGCACCGTGAATGCCAACGCTTCGGTCGATGGGATGAACTTGAACTTAGGCTACAACGGGACGGTGACCCAGGGGCCCGGGGTGATCCTCACGGTAGGCGGCTCCGGCTACACGCAAGCGGCCGCGACCTTTGTCGGCGGGAACTCTACCATCGACTTAAACGGAGGATTCGTTTTAACCAGCGGCTCCTTCACCGCCACCTCCGGGATCATGAGTGTGGCCGGCGGTTTGACGATCTCCGGCGGGACCTTTGCCCACAACAACGGAACCCTGACCTTAGACGGTAGCGGCGGTCAGACGGCCAACATCGGCTCGGTGGCGCTGAACAACGTGACCTTGAACAAGGGATCGACCTCTGACCTGACGGTGACCGGATCGATGGATGTCAACGGCACCTTGACGATTGCCCAGATCCGGAACATCGACGGCGGGATCCTCCTGGCGGGCGGCGACGTGATGACGACCGACACCGCGGTCGGCGGGACAGGGCTCATCAAACTGGACGGCACAGGGGCTCAGACGTTAGGGGCCGGCGGATCGATCGGGGCCCTCTCCAACGTGACGATCGACAAATCGGCCGGAACGTTGACGACCCAGGACATCGTGAACGTGGGCGGGAATCTCATCATCACCAACGCCGGCACGATCAACTCCACCGGGAGCCTGAACGTGGCCGGGGATTTAACCTCGACCGACGCGAGCGTCACCGGCACCGCGGGAATCACCTTGAACGGAACGATCGATCAGACGATCACCGCGACGAACGCCGATCTTCCCGATGGGACCTTGACGATCAACAAGGGAACTGGAATCGCCTACTTGGGTTCGGCCCTGTCGCTGGGGGCCGCGGGCCAGGACATGACGGTGGCCGCCGGAACCTTGGATCTGGCCGCGTATCCGTTGACGGTGAGCGACGTCTTGACCAACAACGGGTCCCTCCTGGCCAAGGGAGCCGGCACTCCGATTACCGCCGGGACATTGACGACCACTGTGAGCACCTCTCAGGTCACCTATTCCGGGAATGCGGCGGACGGAGCGGTCACTGTCAAGGGTGGAACCTATGGGTCGGTGGCCTTCGACAACGCTGGGACCACCTTTACGTTGAATGGAGCCACGACGGCGCAGGGGAACCTGGCGATCACCTTAGGCAGCGCCTTGGATGTAAGCGCCTCGAACTACGGCCTGACGGTGCAAGGGAACTGGTCCAACAGCGGGACCTTTACGCCGCGGTCCGGGACGGTGACGTTCAACGGGACGAGCCAGGCGATCACCGGGGTCACCACCTTCTACGGGTTGACCAAGACAACGAGTGTGGCCGATACCTTTACCTTGCCGGCCGGGGTGACGATTACCGTTTCCAGCAACCTCACCATCCAGGGACCGGCGAAGAACAATCCGTTGGCGATCCGATCCAGCATGGGTGGGACGAAAGCGAAGTTGATCCTCTCCACCGGTGGGGTGCAGAGCCTTCTCTTCCTGGACGTTAAGGACAACGACGCCTCGACCGGACTGGCCCTTACCGCCTACGACTCGGTCGATTCCGGGAACAACTTGAACTGGGTGTTCCAGACCTTGGATGTGACCACGGGGCTCGTCGCCTACTGGAAATTAGATAACAGCGCCGCCGACGCAGCCGGGACCAACAACGGGACGGTGACCGGAGCCACCTTCTCGACGACCTCTTCTCCAACGTCTTACAGCTCCACCCATTCGGCCAGCTTCAATGGGTCGAACGCGATCATCACGATTCCGGCCGCTGCCTCACTGAACATCACCGGCGCCATCACGCTGGCGGCTTGGGTGAAGAGCTCTGGTGCGAGCAATGTGGTGATTGGCGGCTACGGATCGGATCCGTTCCCTGGATACGGGCTGGGGATCGATGCATCGGGGAAGCTGCGCTATTGGAGCAGCACCCAGGGATCTTGGGTCTCCGGCAGCAGCGCGGTGAACGACAATAGCTGGCACCATGTGGCGATATCGATCAGTGGAACGACCGTTACCTTCTACAAGGACGGCAGTTCGGATGGAACAGCGACCTCTGCCGTTCCAGGTAGCTACAGTGGAACACGAGCCTTGGGGGCGGCCTCCTTCGGAGCCAATTATTTGGGCGGGTCGCTGGATGAGGTTCGGATCTACAGCCGGGCGCTCAACTCCACCGAGATCGCCGGGTTGGCGGCCAAGGGTGGGGCCGGGGTCTTGACGTTGAAGGATACCGATACCTTGTCGACTTCTGCGACCAATTCGACCTCGTTGAAGGCCTTCTTCACCGGATTGGAGTCGGACGCGACCGCCTACGTTCTTTCCAATACCAGCGGCTCCTTTGGGGCGACCACCAACATCGCCTCACCGGTGCCGGCGAGCTTAGAAGCCAACTGGATCTTGTCCAGTGGAGATGGAGAAAAGACGGTCTATGCTCGGATCTCCCGAGGGACGGCCACCTACGACATCAGCGACACGATCACGCTGGATACCACGCCACCGACGGCTCCTATCGGGCTGACCTTGACCGCCAACTCGGACAACACGGCGATCACCGCCGTGGTGACGGCCCCGTCCAGCTCGGACGTGACCAAGTTGATCTTCCGATACAGCACGGTGGATGGGAATGTAGCGCCGAGTTATCCGGCCAGCGCCACCGCAGGGACTGCCTTTGGAGCAGGCGTTGTCAGCGGTGTTACAGCCTCCTCTTCGCAGTCGCTGGTGGCCAGCGGTTTGACGCAGTTTAAGACCTACGGTGTGGCGGTTTGGGCGGAGGATACGGCCGGGAATATCAGTGCCACCGCAGCGCAGGCGTTTGTTTACCTGTCCCCGCCGACGCCAAGGCTGGTGATCACCGCCCCGAGCAGCGCCACCTCGGCGGTAGCCGGCAGCGCCTTGACCTTGACGATCACGGCCAAAGATGCGAATGGGACTGTGATCTCCGGCTACGCGGGCCCGTACACCTTGACCTGGACGCCGACCGGTGGAACCGCGACGACCATTGTTTCCTCCTCTAGTTCCGGTTGGTCGGCTGGGGCTACCACCGCCAGTGCCACCATCGGAGGGGCCAGCGCCGGGGCCGGAACCTTTACCGCGACCGATAACTCAGGCAGCGGCTTAACCAACGGGACATTGGCCTTTACCTTTTACCCCTCTTCCTTCACGGTATCGGCCGATTCCACCTCTTTGACGGCCGGCAAGGCGTTCACCTTGACGGTGACGGCGGTCGATTCGGCCGGGGCGACGGTGACCCGATACGCCGGGACGATCAACCTGACGTTGACGGCCACCCCCACGGCGACCAAGAGCTTAAGCTCCACCAGCTTGTCGGCCAGCTCTGGAGTGGCGACGGCGAGCTTGACCTACTCCGATTGCGCCTCGTCTGCCACGATCACGGCCAAAGACACGACGTACGTCACCGGGGTGACGATCCAGGGAACCTCCAGCGCCTTGATCTTCTCGCCATCCAAGTTTGCCTTGACGGTGAGTTCTCCGCCGCCGAGCCGATCGGTCTTCTACGTGAGCGAACCGTGGTCTTCGGTGAAGGTCATCGCGCAGGGATACGATGGGGTGACCACCCCGAACTACCGTGGAACGGTGACCTTCGCGGCGGTGAGCGGTCTGTCGCTGCCGGCCAACTTCGCCTTTCTCGCTGCGGATGCTGGGGTCCATGAATTTATCGGGATATCGGCGACCGCGGCCGGGAGCTATACGTTGACGGTTTCGGATGCGGCTACGGCCACGGCCACAGGGACGAGCGCCACGGTCAACGTGGTGGCGGCGAAGGTGGTGGTGGCCAATGTGACGGGCCCGGTGGGAACCTTATCCGTTCCGGTCAAGATCGTGGATGCGATTGGCAACATCATTTACGACGATACGACGAGGTTTTACGTGACGATCACCGAGCAGACGGCCAACGGCACCGCCACGGTGTCGCCGATTCAACCGATCTTCAAGACCGGCCAGCTCTCGCTGTCGGTGACCGATTCGCAGGCGGAGACGGTGACGGTGAACGGCTACACCTTCCCGACCTTGCCGGTGGTCTATGGGGTCGTGACCTTTGGGTCCTCCACCTCGACCTACTCCACTTCGTTCCAGTACATTCAGTACGAGCAAGCCCCGGGGAGCCTCACGATCTCTCCGACAACCTCCACGACAACGACCTATACTTCTCCGACCACTACCTACCAACAGTTGACGAGCAGTGGCACCACGTTTACCACGGCGACCACTTACGACAGCCAAGTCTCCAGCGCCTTGACGGCCCTGCAGAGCGCCTACGCGAGCCCCAGCTATACCACGACGACCGGGACAACGAGCTCCGTCTACTTGTCGCCGTTGACTACGACGACCACGGGAAGCTACACAACTTCCCCCACCACGAGTACGTTCTATTCACCGACCGCGTCCTATTTGCCGACGAGCCTTACCTCCTCGACCTTCACGGCGCCGACCTTTACGACGTCCGGGAGTTCAGGCACGTCGTATACCTTTTCACCGGCGGCGTTCCAGGCCGCGACCCAAGGGTTGCCGCCGACCGTCGCCGCCTCGATGTCTTCCTATTTTGGCGGTACAGCCGGTTTTGGAACCGGCACAGCCGGCTTCAACACCGGTACAACCGGTAAGGCTGCGGGCGACTTCGGGACTGCCACAATGCCGAGCTGGATGTCTGGCTTCAACACCGGCACGGCCGGCTTCAACACCGGCACGGCCGGGTTCGGTAGCAGTGGTCAGCATGGCTTCGAAGGCCCGACCA
>CAYJWF010000006.1:9829-60608 GCA_964373805.1 uncultured Planctomycetia bacterium
GAGTGGGTTCAATACCGGCACCGCCGGATTCGATACCGGCACGGCCGGGTTCGGTAGCAGTGGTCAGCATGGCTTCGAAGGCCCGACCAGCTTTACGCCTGGCGCGTTTGCCCCGACCTTTGGGGGCGGCTTCGGTGGATTTGGGGGTGGCAAGGGTAAAGGGGCGGAGTCCAGCGCCGCCATGCCGAGTTGGATGAGTGGGTTCAATACCGGCACCGCCGGATTCGATACCGGCACGGCCGGGTTCGGTGCCGCTGGGCCAATGACCTTTGGATCGAAGGGTGGTGCTACGGGCGGCTTCGATTTTGGAAGTGGGACCAGCGGCGGATACGGGCCGATGTCGATGGGGCCGTGGAGAGGCGGCGGTGCCGAGGGATCGACCTCTACCGGAACGATGGGTCCCCCAGCCTGGATGGGTGGGTCCTTCGGCTCTGCTCAGAGCGGATTTGGCAGCCAAGGCGGAGCTGAATCGGGCGGCATGCCATCTTGGATGAGTGGGCCTCCTTCGTGGATGGGTGGATCTTCTGGTGCTGCTCAGGGCGGGTTTGGCGGATTTGGTGCCGAGGGCGGTGGTGAATCCGGTGGCATGCCATCGTGGATGAGTGGTCCTCCCTCGTGGATGGGCGGCAGCTTCGGCTCCGCTCAGGGCGGGTTCTCCGGAGGAGAAGGGGAGGAATCGGAAGGGCAGTCGAGCGGTACCGGAGAATCTTCCGGCGCCGGCACTGGTACTACGACCACAACCACCGACACCAGCGCGACCAGTGAAAGTTCCTCTTAATGCGGATCCTTATCGTAGAAGATCAAATCGACGTTTTGGACTGTCTACGCAGCTACGCCCAAGCGCAGGGAAATCAGGTCCTAACCGCTTCCACCGCCCCGGAGGCGCTCGCCTGTTTGGATCATGGAGTTCCCGACGTTGCCCTTATCGATCTGATGCTTCCCCAGGGAAACGGCCGGCAGGTGATTGAGGAGATCTCCAAGCGAAAGCTCCCGACCCGGGTGGTGGTGATTACCGCCTGCGATGATCTTCAGCTTCGTCGGGAACTTCTCTCCTACGGTATCGCCTCTTACGATTACCTCTTCAAGCCGGTCACCATCCGCGACCTCGACGCCCTAATGGTGCCAGGCGCCAAATCGCCCTAACTTTTTAAAAGAAAATCGAAAATGGTGCCAGGCACTAGTTGGATTCTACCAGTTGTTGGTAAACTTGGCGCTGCAGGGCAGGAGTGGGAGAGCACATGGAAAGGATCAGGGAGGTGTCGACAAGAGCCAATGGATCACCTGCTGGGTCTACATAGGCCCTCATACTGGTCCACGGATAGTCGATGGCGCGCTGGCAGAGACCCGCGCGGACGGGATTCAAGTGAATGTAACGACTCGCCGTCAACAGGTACGATTCTTTCTCAACCACAGAGGGGTGAAAGCGTCCTTGAAAAACATGACCTGTCCGTTGGTGGCGCCAATTGAAGTATTTCGCGTACCGAAATTGCACGTCGTGGAGGAGTCTAGAGGTGGTCCCCTCTAACGTTGTAGTTCGCAGAAGTAGATGAACGTGATTTGGCATAAGGGCGTAGCTGAATAATTCAAGCCCCCACTTTTCTTTGTAGGCTTTGAGAAGTTGAAGGTAACGCTGATAATCCGCTTCATCGAGGAAGATCAGATTCCGGTTGTTTCCCCGGGCGGTGACGTGGTAAACCGTTCCTGGTTCGGATGTTCTTAGAGGGCGGCCCATGGTAGACTCTAGAGAAATCAATTTTATTATAAATTCAAAAAATTTCAATAAAAAAAACGCAGCCTTCCAGCCGAAGACCAGGTGGTACTGGGCGCCAAATCGCCCTAACTTTTTAAAAGAAAATCGAAAATGGTGCCTGGCACTATTTTTCAAAGTTTTCCTATTTTGGTGTCTGACACCAGTTATCGCCGAATACAACGAAGGGATGGAGGCGTACCGGAAGGGGTGGGCCGCCTACGCGACGCAACGGTTTGGGGAAGCCGAGAAGTGGCTTGAAATCTCGATCCGCTCCGATCCGGAGAATGCCCATTCCCACGCCCTTCTAGGGGACCTTGCCTATCTTCGTCACGACTTGGGAAACGCCAAGGCCTCGTGGGAGAAGGCCTTGAAGTTGAATCCCCACTTAAGGGAACTTCAGAATCAGATCGCCCAGGCGGAACTGGAGCTTCAATTGGAACGTTCCCTGAAACCGGTTCCCTGGGAGGGTCTGACGATCCGGATCCCATCGGATCTTCCTCCCAAAGATGAGCAGCTCATCCTGCAGAACTTAAGCGAGGCCAAGGCGCGACTGAAAGATCATTTCCAGTACGCACCCCAGAGGCCCTTGACGGTTTTGATCTATCCGGAGAAAGATTTTTACGCCACGACCCATCTGCCGATGGAAGTCCTCGGGCTGTTCGACGGGAAGATTCGAATCCCTCGGCAGTCGGACATCGCCTCGGTTCTCTGGCACGAATACACCCATGTCGTTGTCTACGACTTAAGCCACGGGCGTGCGCCGCGTTGGCTGCACGAGGGCCTGGCGCAGGAATGCGAAGAGATGTCGCAGTCGTCCCGCCAAGGCGGAACTCCTCGCAATGACGCGAAGCAGATGCCGCCGCTTCGGCAGCTCATGGGCATTCCCGATCGACCTGGCGAGGTGGTGGTGATGCCGGCATCGCCATTTTACTCCGCTTCCCACTCGCTGGTTCGGTACCTGTTAGAGACGTGGGGATGGGACCGCCTGCGGGCCTTCTTGAAATCTTTAGGGGGCGGCCAATCGGTGGAGGAAGCTCTGCAAGAGATCTACGGTTGGGACCTCGACACCTTGGAACGGAAGTGGAACGCGTGGGGTTGACCCTTCGACTACGCTCAGGATCAATGGTGAGCGAAGTCGAGCCATTGACTTCTCCGTCGGACTATGGTTAACTTTCCACTGGGGGGAGCCTTTCATGCCGGCCGTCTCTGAAACCTCCAAGCTCATTGGAGAGCAACTGGTTAAAAAGGGCATTCTAACCGCCGCCCAGCTCAAAGAGGCGTCGGAGAAGCAGCGCCTCTCGGGTCGCTTATTTGGTGAGGTGTTGGTGGAGCTTAAGTTCGCCACCGAGGATCAGGTCACCGAGGCCTTAAGCGAGCAGGTCGGCATCCCCTTCGTCGACGTCTCCACCTACCAGATCGATCCCAAGGTCCTTTCCCTCTTTCCGGAAGAGATCCTTCGGGAAAACCTGGCCGCCCCTTTGTTTAAAGTGGGCAAATCGGTCACCGTGGCGATGGCCGATCCGATGAACGTCCGCTTGACCGATCGGTTGCGATTCATCAGTCGGCTGGAGATCGAGCCGATCTTCGGGACGAAGAGCGCCATCCAACAGGCCTTGGACCGCCACTTGGGAACAGTTGGCTCCTTAGAGAAGGTGATGCGGGACATTACGCTGGATGTGGAGAAGCCTGCCGTCGCGGCGGCGGCTCATCCCACGAAGGCCCCGGTGGCCACTCCTAAGGGGACCGGCCGCGCTGGCCCGGCGGCGGACGAACAGGTAACCAGTTTGATTGCGGCGGCGGAGAACGCCCCGGTGGTGAAGCTGGTGGATACCATCATCAAGCAGGCCGTGGACAATCGGGCCAGCGACATCCACCTGGAGCCGGAGGAGGCCTCCACGTACCTGCGCTACCGGATCGATGGGATCCTTTACGATGTGCCGCCCCCCCCCAAGAATCTGGAACCGGCGATCATCTCCCGAATCAAAATCATGGGCGGTATGGACATTGCCGAACGGCGTCTTCCTCAAGATGGTCGGATCCAAGTGCGCTTCGGCGACAAGGAGGTAGACCTGCGCGTCTCCAGCTTTCCCACCATCTACGGGGAGAACATCTCGATTCGCGTCTTGGACAAAGCGGCCATCATGTTGAAGCTCGAAGACCTGGGGTTTGATCCTGCGACGCTGGGTCGATATAAGACGCTGCTCGAGCGTCCGCACGGGATTCTGTTGGTCACCGGCCCGACCGGCTGCGGGAAGACCACCACCCTGTACGGGGCGTTGCGGACCGTCAATGCCGTCGAGAAGAACGTGATCACTCTGGAGGATCCGGTCGAGTATCGGATCCCCCGGATCCGGCAGTCCGAGGTGGATGTGAAGGCGGGGCTCACCTTCGCCAATGGACTGCGTTCCATCTTGCGGCAGGATCCGGACATCATCTTGATCGGTGAGATTCGGGATCTGGAGACCTCTGAGATCGCGATTCACGCCGCCTTGACCGGGCACCTGGTCTTCTCGACCCTGCACACCAACGACGCCCCCGGCGCCTTGACCCGTCTCGTCGATATGGGGGTGGAGCCGTTTTTGGCCGCCTCTTCGGTGATCGGGAGCCTGGCCCAACGGTTGGTCCGTGTTTTGTGTCCCAAATGCAAGCAGTCGTACAAGGCCTCCCGGGAGATCTTGAAAGAGTTAGGGGCGGATCCTTCCAAAGAGGCGACCCTCTACAAAACAAAAGGCTGTGACGCCTGCAAACAGACCGGCTATCGGGGGCGGACCGGGATCTACGAACTCATGGAGACCAGCGACTCCATCCGGAATCTGCTGCTCAAGAAGGCCTCGACCGCGGAGTTGAGGGAGCAGGTGATCAAAGAGGGGATGACGTCCCTTCGCAAGGCCGGGGTCACCAAGGTCTTGGCCGGGGTCACCACCGTCGAAGAAGTGCTCCGCGTCACCGAACACGATTTCGAAGAATAGCGATTCCTCGATGGCTTCCTTCTTGAAGACGGTCCTGGCGGTGGACGACGACCTCGACACCTTGAACATCATCACGCTTAAACTCGAGGCGCACCAGATTAAGGTGGCGACCGCTCGCGATGGTCAGCAGGCGTTGCTCTCGGCCCGGGAGAGCTCTCCGGATTTGATCATCCTCGATGTGATGATGCCGAAATTAAGCGGCTTCAAGGTGGCGAGGCTCTTAAAGTTTGACAAGAAGTTTCGAGATACCCCACTCATCCTTTTAACGGCCCGGACCCAGGAGGCGGATCGAGCGTTGGGCAACGAAGTCGGGGCCGATCTTTACGTGACCAAGCCGTTTGATCCGGATGAGCTTTTGAAAGAAGTCCAGCGGCTGCTTGGCATTCCAACGTCTTAAAGAGGCTTTGGGAGGTCCACTTAAAATGAAGAGATCCCGTTTGACCCAAGGGTTGCTTTTCGTCATTGCCGTAGGGGTGCTAGCGCATCTCGTTTTAGCGTTGGTCGATCAACCGTTAAAGGCGGAGACGTTTCGTTTGGACCAGTGCATCACCGATCGTCCCGGGGAGCGGCCGGCGGCTTACGTTCACGTCATCGTCCATTCCGTAGCGGACGTCGAGACTCCTTAGGAAGCAGGGATGGAATCCCTTTCAAGAGGGATGGAGTCCACTAAGCGGATCCTTTTGGTGGAGGATGATGCCGATCAGCAGAAGAAGATGAGCGATCTGCTGACTCGGCACCATTACGAGGTGGAGATCGCCCGCGATGGAGCGGAGGCGCTCACCCAGGTTCGGAAATCGGCGCCGGGGCTCATCCTCTTGGACGCGATCCTGCCAAAGATGAACGGGTTCCAGGTCGCCCGGCTGCTCAAGTTCGATGAAAAAACCAAGGGGATTCCCATCGTGATGCTCACGGTTCTCCATCGCCCCGCCGATCAGGAAAAGGGAAAAGAGGTCGGGGTGGATCTCTACCTGGCGAAACCGCTTACCGAGCAGGGCCTCATCGAAGCGGTCCGAAAGTTCCTCTAAGGTAAAGCCCTTTATGCTGAAGGTACTGATCGTAGACGACGAGGCTGAGGTCACCGACTACTTGAAAAGTTTCTTTAAGCAGCAGGGGCTGGAGGTCTTAACCGCCGGCACGGCAGAGGAGGGCTTAAACCTTCTTCAATCGGAGAAACCATCGGTGACCCTGTTGGATCTTCGGCTGGGGGAAGGTTTAAGCGGTATGGAGCTGTTGCGTCGGGCCGAGGCCGCTAAGATGCCGACCCAGATCGTGGTGGTGACGGCGGTGGAGGATCAACATGTGGCCGAGATGGCTTTGGGGCTGGGAGCCTGCGACTACCTCGTGAAGCCTTTTATCCTTGAAGACCTCGAGCGGGTCGTCCGGGCTCGCCTGGGCTCTTAGCGATCCGGTTTGTCCCAGCCGGAGCCAGGTTCCTCAACCACCTGGTCCTCTTTTAAGTGGAGGACCGTTCGTCCGAGGTGAAACATCTCGGCGCTATTTTTGGGGCGTTTTTCGATCGCCCGGTCTTTCATCGCGAAACCCTCGTATTCGTCCAACTGCACCCGGCTGTCGGGATGCACGGTGATCTCGAAGATCCGGGAGACGGTGACCCTGTGTTTTCCCTGCGGATACCGCATCCCCTCCCGGAATAACTGGGTCAACTGTTTTCGGTCCATCGGTGACTCCTCCTTGTTTGGTACCTGGCACCGTTTTGGCCTAACTTTATAAAAGTTTAGTTATTTTTGTACCTGGTACCAAGTATAGCCTAATTTTCCATATTTATCAAGTGTAGTTTTCCATTCTTTATATATTATAATACTACGTATATTATTATATATAAACAATTATAAATAATATATTTATGAATAAAATACAGTTTAAATAAATAGGAATAACCTGAAGTAACTCATATATTTCCAATTATGATATATTTTATTTGACTGATTTATATTTCTATGGTAAGGTTAATTTGGGATGGAAATAGGGGCTAGGATTCGGGAATTAAGGAAGCAAAGGGGGTTAAACCTGGAGGAGTTGTCGGCGAAAAGCGGGGTGGCCTTGGCCACCTTAAGCCGCATTGAGACCGGCAAGACCGGTGGGAATTTCAAGACCCACCAGAAGATTGCCAGCGCCTTTGGAAGCTCCATCGCCGAGCTGTACCAGGGCTTAGAGGAACCGGTCCCGGAAGCGGTTTGGATGGAGCCTGGCTCCGAGGAGGCTGAGAGCTTTACCTACGACGAAAAAACCTCCGCCATTCTGCTGGCCAAGCAGGTCTCCGGCAAGAACATGCTTCCCCAGATGTTGGTTTTTAAACCCGGGGGCAAGACGACCCTGGAGCAATATAGGGAGGGAACCGAACGATGGGTCTTATGCCTGGAGGGGACCTTGGAGATTACGGTGGGCGATAAATCGTATCGGGTAAGCCCGGGGAGCACCCTTTACTTCAAGGCCTCTGTGCCCCACCAGTTTCGAAATACCTCTGAGGTGGGGACAAAGGCTTTGAGCGTCATGAGCCCAGCCGTTTTATAGGAGGTGCGCCATGAAGAAGGCCCGCGTGTTGATCTGCGACGACGAGTTCGACCCACCGAGTTCTCTGGCGGGGAGAACTCAGGGGTGTTGGCGAGGGGGACCGCCCCTCGCCTCTTCTAGGAGGGTGGAACCAGAGGGAACCTGGGTTCCCTCTGGGGAGTCCACCACGGACCTCTGATGGCTAGAGAGCGGATCCTCGTGGTGGACGACGAGGCCGGGGTGAGGGAATCCCTGCGGATGATCCTGGGAGAGGAGTACACGCTCGCCTACGCCACCAACGGCGAGGAGGCGCTCGAGCAGGTAAAACTTCTTTCCCCTGACCTCGTGATCATGGACATTAAGATGCCGAAGATGGACGGGTTGGAGGCCCTGCCTCAGATCAAGCGGGTGAGCCGATCAACCCCAGTGATCATGATTACCGGTTACGAATCCAGCGACGTCGCCGCCCAGGCGATTAAACTGGGCGCGGACGACTACTTCACCAAACCGTTTGACCGCGAAAAGGTCTGCACCCAGGTGAAGACCCTGTTGGCTTCGTAAAAGCCGATGGATCACGCCCCGCCCCTGGCCGCCTAGGCCGTTCGTGGCGAACTGTGTTACACTTAAAGCTCATGGAGCGGACGCTTGAGCTTTACTGTTTCTTCTGCGCGAAACTGTTGGTTCGGGGAAACTCCTCTGGAGAGTGGAGCTGTCCGGGCTGTCGGGCGCGCTTCGCCTGCGAGCAGGATACGGAAGGCTGTGTGGTGGCGCTCAAGGTCCAAGGCTGCGGGACCCCGGACTGTTGCCAACGAAATGAGACGACTCGATGACCTGCCTCCCAAGTTCCCAACCAAAATGGTATTACGGAAAGGGATTTATCCTTTTGATGCTGTTTCTGGTCTTAGGGCCCGTGGGGCTTCCACTTCTCTGGAGGTCTCCTCGGTTCACGCCGTTTTGGAAGGTAGGCTTAACGACCCTGGTAATCCTCTACACGGCTGTTCTCATCCAGGCTGCTTGGATGTCCTATCGAGGACTCTTAGATCGGCTCACCCTATTTCTCTAAGAACCGGATACGGATGCCGCGAGAACCGTCCCTATTGGGTCTGGCCGGTGAAGGTGAAATCCCGGATGAGAAGCGCGGGGACCACGGTGGCGGAGAGCCCTTGGGCCGGATCGGCAATCAGCCGGCGTTCTTTCGAGATCGCCAAGATTTTGGAGAAGGCCTCTAGGATCGATTGAGTGAACCGCAAATTTTTAACGGCCCCCACGACCTTGCCCTTGCGGATCAAGAAGGTGCCGTCCCGGGTTAAACCGGTCATTAAGGCCTCTTGGGGTTTCAGCAAGCCGTTGACATAGTGGAACCGAGAGATCCACAATCCCTGCTCCATCGATGGAAGGAGTTCCGAATGAGGCGTCGGACCTGGCGCCATGAAGAGGTTGGTGGCCAGCGGCCCTTCGTGCTCGTCAAACGGACCGGCGTGACCGGTGGAATCCCGTCGGTGGAGCTGGGCGGTTTGGCTGTCGTAGACCACTTCGGAGGCGACCCCGTCCTGAATGAGCGAGACGGTTTGCTTCGGGATCCCCTCGTAATCGAAGGGAACCACGAGCCCCTCCGGATGGGAGCCGTCGTCGACGATGGAGACCGAACGTTTCATCAACTTTTCCCCCATCCGACCGGCCAGGAAGCTGGTCCGTTCCATCACCTGTTTGGCCCCAAAGCCGATGAAACTAAGCCACTCCAAAAGTTCGGCCACCGCTTCCGGCTCCAAGAGGACGTCGTACCGTCCCATCCGGATCGATTTCGGATTTCGGTTTAAGCGGCAGAATTTCCAAGCCCGCTCGGCGAGACCCAACGAATTCAAGGTGTCCAAATTCCGGTCGGCGTAAGAAGAAAAGCCGGAGGATTTCCCCTGGGTGGCCACCAGGCGAAGCCCGGCAATGGAAAACGGTTGATACTGCGCCAAGCCCCTCGAGCCGACCACGGCCAGCTCGTCCTCTCCGACGACAAAGGAGCCGGCCAGATCCATTTTTTGGTCCGCCGATTTTTGGGTTAGCCTTCGGATCATCTGGACGATCTCGGACAGCGGCCGATGGGTGGTGCTGGAGAAATAGGTGGTGAGCTTTGGAGTCGGCCTTTTCGGTGGGGCAGTGCTGAAGGCGGGATGAAGCTGCTTGGCCGACACGGTGCCTAAGGTGACGGCGCTTTTGATCGCGGCCAGGAGAGATTCGCGGCTTAAGGAACAGGTGGTTGCCACTCCCATCCGACCGCTCAAGGCGACCTTCACCCAGACGGTGATCTCCTCCTCATGGAAACATTGGTGGATTCTCCCACCGGCGAACCGGAGCGTCTTGCGGCTTCCCCTCTGAGCGGCGATCAACGTTTCATCGGCCGGGGAGGCCTTCGCCGCCCTCCTCAGCGCTGTCACGATTCGCGATTCACCTAGCAACATGACGGTTGATAGGTGAATAGGTTGATGGGTCGATAGGGACTAAGCCTGTTCATCTTTTCGTTTCCTGAGATATCCGATAAAACCGTTTAACAGACGTTGGACAATACGCGCCTTTGCCCTAAGAACTTCGTACTCCCCTTTCTCGTAGTACGTTTCATCTAGACAGATGTTCATATCGTCCATCCATTCTGAAAGAGACCCCCGAGCCTGCCGACAGAACTGGATGGTTTCTTGGTAGTGGAATCGCCCATGAGCTTCGGCAATGTTGTTTGTCAAAGATACAGCCGCTCGTCTCATTTGTGCGGCCAAGCCGAATTTTTCGGACTCGGGGAGCCGACCAGCCAGTTGGTAGATGTGTTTCCGTAGCTCCCTTGCCGTCTTGTAGACCTCAAGTTCTTCGAAACCTTGGTACCCCACTCTCTTTCCGTGTCAACTTATGAACCTGTCAACCCATCGACATCTCATCGTTTGCGGCCCACTTGCACTTTCTCGAATCGGGCCGGCGAAGCGCCGTGTCCCACGTGCATCAGCTGGACCGGCTCTCCCTTGGCGCAGTTGGGAACGCCGTACAGTTGCCAATCCCCTTTGCCGGCCACCCCGGTACAGGATCGCCAGAATTCCGGGGTGATCCCGGTGTACATCGGGTTCCTCAAAACCTGGCCGACTTTACCGTTTCGGATCTCCCAGGCGATCTCGGTGCCGAACTGGAAGTTGAGCCTTCGATCGTCGATCGACCAGCTCTTGTTGGTGGCCATCAAGATCCCCCGTTTGGTATCCCGAATCAGGTCTTGCAGCGTGCCGGTTCCTGGCTCGAGGTGGACGTTGGTCATCCGGATGATCGGCATGGCGTTCCATCCATCGGCCCGCATGGCGCCGGTAGAGCTTTGTCCGATCCGTGGGGCCGACTCCCGAGAGCTTAAGTACCCGACAAAAATCCCATCGCGAACGATGGGAACCCGTTGACCCGGGACCCCTTCGTCGTCGTAGGCAAAGGTCCCGCATCCCAGCGGCGTCGTGGCGTCGGCGGTGATGTTGACCCCCTTCGAGCCGTAGCGGAATTTCCCCAAGAGGTCCGGGGTTAGAAAGGAACCGCCGGCAAAGGAAAGCTCCAGCCCAAGGGCACGGTCCAATTCGACCGGATGCCCGCACGACTCGTGCAGCTGGAGGATCAGTTGATCCGGCATGAGGATCACCGTGGTGAGTTGGGCCGGGCATTCCTTGGCCCGGAGCAACGCCACCGCTTCTTTGCGCACGCGAGTCGCTTGGCCCACGAAGTCCAGGGCCTTGACGTATTCGTAGCCGGCCTGGGCCAGGGAGGGGGAGTTGGCGGTAGGGTACGATCGACGTTGGACCTCCCCATCGAGAAGGGCGGTGGCCTCCAACATTCCTCCCGATTCGGTGATCCGCTGCTCGATGACGGAACCTTCCGTCGAGACGAACAGCTTGTGGGTTCGGTAGAACTCTAAGCTAGTGGTGGCCGTCTGGATGTTGGGATGATCTTTAAGGACCTGAGCGGCCCACATCAGGTAATCGATCTTCTTTTGGATCTCTACTTGGAAAGGGTCCACTTCCAGTGGGGTCGCGTAACTGGCCCGAACCGGTTCGATCGGGTGAAGGGCCACCTTGCCCTTTAAGAGAGCGGTCTCTTTGGCCATCTCCAAGGCTTGGGCAGCGGTGTGCTCGAGTCCGGGTCGATCGATCCGACTGGAGGCGGCGTATCCCCAGGTTCCGTGGTACAGCGCCCGAATGGAGATCCCTTCGGTGGTGGAACTGCTCACGTGTTGAAGATGAAGGTTCTGCACGACGAGTTCCTCGTGGATCTCCTTGACCCACCGGACATCGGCGTAGGCGACCCCCCGTTTTTTAAGGAACTTAACCGTCTGTACTAACAGATCCCGCACCCGTTCCTTCATAGGTTAAATATGCCCTCGCAACATCGTGGTTATTTTACGCGGTATTTTCACCACATGTTAATGGCAATATCGATCGTTAAGAGTAACGTCATATTCAGTAAAAATTTTCATTTCCTGAATCACGTCTCTAATGGACATTTGTGCCGTCGGTAAAATAGGTCTTGCACAAAGCTACCTTTTAGGTAGGATTGTGCAGGATGCCAAAAGGACCGCGAAAATTCCAATTTCTCGTCGAGGCGACAGGCCTTACCCGCTTCGGGGGACTGAGCCTTTTCCACCAGTTTTGCAACTCCCTCGGCCTGAGGCGGTTTCTCCAGACGTATGTCCGCTGGCCAGCTTACCATCACCGCTCCTATCATCCGACAGACCTGTTCCTGGCACACGTCTTCGCCATCGTCGCGGGAATCGGTCGGATCGAGAATGCGCAGTCGCTGATCCACAACGGACTGATCCCCCCTCTGCTGGGCTTGCCCGACTTCCCGCATCGCGATACCCTGCGAACCTTCCTGTGGCGGTTCAGCCCACGACACCTGCGCAGCCTCCAGGCAACCCACGACCGGTGTCGCTCCATTTTGTTCCAACTTCTGAACCTGGGATACAGCGCCATCGTGGACGCCGATACGACCGCTCTCATCGCCTATGGGCATCAGGAAGGAATCGCCTTGGGCTACATCCCCAAGCGGCGGCACCGCCACGGCTCCTACGCTCCCCTTCTTTCCAGCGAGGGCTCTACGGGACTCTCCCTCGGGATGCAGCTTCGCTCCGGCAACGTCCACGCCTCGACCGGAGCTTGGATGTTCCTGGAAGCCCAGATCGACAAGTTGCCCAGCGCGATTGCCGCTTCCCGCAGCCGTCTCCGGCTCGATGGGGCTTTCTACGACCGGGAGATTACCCTTCCTCTCGACGAGAGACGCCTGGGATACGTGATCGTCGCTCGGATGACCCAGCCCCTCCGGCAACGGATGGTCCAAGCTCGCTACCACGATTTTGCCAAAGGATGGGAGGCCGCCGAGTTTACCTATACCCCGTTCCACTGGGAGGAGGGACACCGCTTTGTGGCGGTGCGAAGACCGGTGAGTTTCGAGGTGGAAGAGACGCAGCAACACCTGTTCACCTTCCGCCGTTACACCTACCACCGGGCCCTGGTGACCAATCTCGATCTGACTCCCGAAGCCGTCTGGCGCTTCTACTGCGATCGGGCCGCCCAGGAACTCCTCCTGCGCGAGTTCAAGGGCTCTTACCACATGGCCCAGATCCCTACCCGAAGCTTTTGGGCCAACGCCACCTTTATGGAGATGGTCCTCTGGGCCTACGACCTGGTACGAGCGTTCCAATTCCTGTGTCTGCCATCGGAAGCCCGATACTGGAACATCGCCACCTTGCGCCGGGAACTCTGGTGGCTGCCGGCCGAGTGGGTCAAACGAGGCAATCGCAACTGCCTCCGGCTCCCGGCCAAGTATCCCCATGCCGATCTGCTCCTCAAGATTCAAAAGGCCGCCTCCAGGGTCAAGGCCTTGATTTAACCGGATTTGCAAACGATCGGATCCAACCCTTCGTCGGACACCAGCGAAAATTGGCCATTTTTAGCCGTGATTCAGGAACTTATATTGGAGCGCTTCGATCGAGGGGAACGGTTGTACCCTGGTGCTGTAGACCGTTCTGGTTTTTACGCCGCAGTTAAGGGATCGACCGATTTCTGGCCTGGGAAGAAATTGGTAGAGGCTTGGCAAAACGCTGTAGCAGATGTTCTGGTGAAGAATAGGAGAATGCCCTCTAACGAAGAAGTCGTGAAGATGCTGAAGGAACAAAGGCTCGAATCGCTAACGAAACGCAGTCAAACCGCCGCAGCAACTCGGGGCCACAGGGTTTGGTTAAAGGAGAAAATCGAAAAACTAATTCTGGATCGCTTTGATAAGGGCGAATCGTTGGTCCCTGGCAATGTCGGAGGAGATGGCTTTAGTGCCGCAGTGCAAGCAGCCCCACGCTATTGGCCGGGAGAAGGAGTGGAGGCCTGGGAAAATGCCGTGGCCGATGTCCTCGTAAGGAACGAGAAAATGCCTTCTGAAGAGGCTGTTTTCCGGATGCTTGAAGGGCAGAGAAGTGGCGGCACAGAACCATTGGGGAAATGCCTCCTTCTTCAGGTCAAGAACCTCCCCCTTCTGCCGGTCTTGAGGAGTCGCCGGAGGCGACGCCGCCGGTCGCCACCGGGGTGGAGGATAAGGTGAGCCGGCAGGGATTTTTTGTCCAGGAGGTTCTTGTCAAGGCTGCACCGGAGGTGGGGGCTGCTGAGGGGCTGACGCCCAAAGCGATGGAGGAGATCCAGGCAGTGTTCAGCCGGATCGTGGAAGATCCGGCGGTGCGAGAGGCGCTGCTAAAGAAGGGCTGGCTCTCGTTGGAGCCGGGGCAGGCCGGGGCGTTTGGGTATCAGGCTGCGGGTGGATTGATCATTTCCGATTCGGCCAAGGTGACCGATGGAAATCATGCGGTGATGGCGGAGGAGGATCGGGTCAATGAGTTGGCCGAGCGGGTGCTGGCGTGGTTAAAGGTGGGAAAGGACGCATCCGAAGTGGTGAGGAATGCCCGGTTCATGAAGGCCCGTCGAGGAAACCTCCTGGTGTTGGAAGCAGAGCCTGGGTTAACCGTTGATCAGGTCCAGCAGCTTTTGGTAGAAAACGGCATCGAGGGTGCCGAGGCGGCTCGGGCGGTGATGGGAAGCAGAGTGCAGGTTGAGGCGCTTCCGGTCTTTGCCTTCCAACTTTTTGCCGGCGAAGATGGGCTACCACCGGTGATTGTCTTAACTGTGGCCGTCCGCCTGAAGGATGAGTCGGGCAGAGATCACCCCCTGATCCTGATGGCGTAGCGCCCGCTTTTCTAAAGGCTGAAAGATAGGATCGCCAATTTTTGTTGACGAAGGCTCCAATTTCGACGAAAATGGAGCTAATGGAATTCATACCGAGACGCCAAGAGGAAAAAATCCGGAGGGCCTTGGGCCGGAACAAGAGCGTCCTCCTCCTGGGACCCCGACAGACCGGGAAAACCACCCTGATCCAACGCTTAAACGGGGATCTGGCCATCTCGCTCGTCCGGCCGGATGTTCGACAAAGGTATGAGAAGAACCCATCCCTTCTGGCTGGGGAGGTCGAGGCGCTTCCGAGGAAAGGATCCTCCCGACGTCCCCTGGTACTCTTGGATGAGGTCCAAAAGGTCCCTGAGCTTCTCGATGTCGTTCAGGATCTGATCGACCAAGGAAAGGCCAACTTTGTTTTAACGGGGTCTTCCGCCCGAAAGCTTCGTCGAGGATCCGGTGTGAATCTCTTGCCTGGGCGGGTCGTGGTCTTGCGGCTGGATTCCTTGACACTCACCGAGATGCCGAAGGAGAGTCTTCAGTCCCATCTGATCTTTGGATCTCTGCCTGGAATTCTTTCCGTGGGGGATATCCGCGACAGGGAAACGGACCTGGAGTCTTACGTCACCACGTATCTGGAGGAGGAGGTCCGTGCGGAGGCGATCGTTAGGAATTTAGGAACATTCGCTCGGTTCCTGGAGTATGCCGCTTCGGAATCAGGGCAGGTGGTGAATTTAAGGAAGCTGTCGCAGGAGATTGGGGTGGCCCATACGACCATTGGGTCGTACTACCAGATCCTGGAGGATTGCCTGATCGCCGAACGGGTGGAGCCGTTGACCCGCAGTAAGACGCGCAAGAAGCTTACCAAGTCGCAGAAATACCTCTTCTTCGATTTGGGAGTCCGACGGGTCGCTGCACGGGAGGGGACCCGGCTTTCTCGAGAGACGTTGGGGAACCTTTTTGAACAGTGGGTGGGACTGGAGCTCATCCGATGCGCCAGGGTGTCGGATCGGAAGGTCCAGATTCGATTCTGGCGGGATCCGGACGGACCTGAGGTGGATTGGGTGATCGAGGAGCAGGGCCACTCCATTCCGGTAGAGGTCAAGTGGACAGAGTCTCCTTCCCTAAAGGATATTCGGCACTTGGAAACCTTTCTTTCGGAGTACCCCTCGGCACGCCAGGGCTACCTGGTCTGCCAGGTGGAGCGACGTACCGCCCTCAGCGATAAGATCGTGGCGGTCCCCTGGCGTAACGTCGATGCGTTGATTTTACAAGGAGAATGATGCGGTACACACCGATGCGGGCGATGGAGGCGGTGAACGCCGCCTTTTTGCGGATTCCGAAGACCCCAATCCAGGCCTTCCTGGCCAAGAAAGAGAAGCTGTCGGTCAAACACGGGATGTCGATGTTCACCCCGCGCGGTAAGGCGCGGGTGATCGACGTCCAGCTTCGGCCTTGGAGCCTGGACCAATCCCAGCGCCGGTTCTTCCATCGAACCTGCCTTTTGCTTCGATCGGCTTTGAGTCGGCTGATGCCCCTTTACTTGGCCGATCCGAAGGTCCGTCAGGTTCTTCCCTTGGAGCCGAAGGAGCACGAATGGATGGTGGAGGCCAACGCCCAAGGGCTCCAGCGTCCCCAGACGGTGGTGGACCGATTGGATACCACGGCGACCTTCGCGGTTTCCGATTGGAAGGAGAACTTCTGGTTTCTGGAGCCGAATTCGGTGGGGATCGGCGGGGTCCATTACATCCCGGCCACCTGCCGGTTGACCGAGGAGTGGATTTTGCCGGCCCTGCGTAAGGAGCTTCCCGATCTAAAGCTCGTCTTTCCGGACGACATCCGCCAACTGTTGATGAAGACCCTCCACCGGCACGCCAGCGCGATCGGCCGAAGATTAGGACGGGTCGCCTTGATCGAGGATCAATCGGTGAACGGCGGCACCGATGAATTTACCGCCGTGGCCCGCTATTTCAACCGCCACGGGCTCACCGCCATGACCGCCGATCCTCGAGATTTGGTGGTCCGAGGCGAGGAGATTACCGTCAGGGGCAAGCCGGTGGATCTGTTCTACCGGGATTCGGGGATTACCGAGATTCTCGAAATGGCGGGGAAAAAGGGGGAGAGGGCGATCGCCGGGATCAAAGAGGCGTTCCTGCGCAATCAAGTGATCTCCTCCATCGCTGGAGAGTTCGATCATAAGTCGGCCTGGGAGCTGTTCACCAATCCGGAGTTTGCCCGATACTTCACCTTGCGGCAGAGGCGTCTCTTCAGGAGGCACGTCCTATGGACTCGCCTGATCTGGCCGCGCAACACCACCTCATCCACCGGTAAGCCGGTCGATCTGATCGCCCATATCCGCCGCCATCGCGAGTCGTTGGTCTTGAAGCCGAACCGGGCCTACGGAGGAGAAGGGGTGGTCTTTGGTCACCAGGTGACCCAGGTCGCGTGGGAGAAGGAGCTGGAACGGGCCTTGAAGCGCCCTTTCACATACGTCATCCAGCAGGCGGCCCAGGTGCGGGCCGAGCTTTTTCCGGTCGCCTTTAAAGACGGATCGGTTCGACTCGAGCCGTATTACGCCGTGACTGGCTTCGCCGCGACCCGCGACGGATTAGCCGTTTTAGGGCGCGCCTCGAAAGAGGCGGTGGTCAACGTCTCCCGCCGAGGAGGCCTGATCGCCATCTGGCGCTTAGGGTAAAGGGGTCAGACCCCTTTCGATTGTCAACCTTTTCTATAGAAAACGTTAACATTCCTCCGGCCAACCTGATAAACTATGGAACACCCTCTAAGGGGGTCTGACCCCATCTGAATTTGGCGAGGAGGAGACATGCTCAACGAAATCACGCAAGTGGCAGATCGGGTATTGGAGGGAGGGACGGTCACCTTTCCGGAGGCCGAGCGGTTCATCGAATTTGAAACGTGGCCTCAAGTTTTAGAGCTGGCGGCCCAGGCCACCCGGATCCGCCAGAGGTTTACCGGTAACGACGTGGATCTCTGCGCGTTGGTCAACGCCAAGGCGGGGTTGTGCCCCGAGGGTTGCAAGTTCTGCAGTCAATCCTCCCATTGGAATACCGGAATCTCCACATACCCGCTCATGGATCCGGATCGGATCGTCGAGCGTGCCCGGCAAGCCAAGCAATTTGGAGCCAAGCGGTTCTGCATCGTGACCGCCACCCGGGGCTTATCCGATCGGGATCTACCGATTCTCTGCGAGGCGGTCCGCCGGGTCCAGGAAGAGGTGGGCATCGTGCCGGAATGTTCTCTGGGATTCTTAACGGAGCATCAGTTGGGACATCTGAAGAGCGCCGGTATGACCCGGTACAACCACAACCTGGAGACCGCGGAGAGCCATTTTCCAAATATCTGTACCGCCCATACCTACCAGGACCGGATCGATACGATCCGAATGGTGAAGGCCAACGGCGTCGAGGCCTGTTGTGGTGGGATCTTAGGGTTGGGAGAATCTCGGCGAGAGCGACTGGAGCTGGCCTTCGCCTTAGCGGAACTGGATGTCGAGTGCGCCCCGATCAACGTGCTCAATCCCAGGCCTGGAACCCCTTTAGAGACGGCTAACCCTCCGGAGCCGTTGGAGGTGATCAAAACGATCGCGGTCTTCCGGTTTATCCTGCCTCGTGCCCGGTTGGAGTTAGGGGGCGGCCGGGAGGTCAACTTAAGGGATTTCCAGGCGATGGCCTTCTTGGCCGGCGCCAATTCCCTGATCATCGGCGGGTATCTGACTACCCACGGGCGCCAGCCGGATCAGGATCTCAAGATGCTCAAAGACCTCGGATTCACCGTGTAAAACCAAAAGGGGGTCAGACCCTTTTGGGTCTGACCCCCTCAGACTTTCGGTTTATGGTTATCTCGCTCACTGGTAAGAAAATCTTAATCACCGGCGCCACGGGAGCCATTGGAGGAGCGATCCTCGAAGCAGCGCGGGAAGCGGGGGCTTGGAGTGCCGGCTCCTACTTTCGCGATGAGCCCCAGGCCGAACGGTTAAGAACCCAAGGGATCCTCATGGAGAAGGCGGACCTGACCGATCGGGATCAGGCCCGAGCTTTCGTTCATCGGATTGTTTCCAGCACCGGTGACCTCGATGCCTTGGTCTACTGCGCCGGTAACACCAGAGACCACACCTTGCCGAAGCTTACCGATGAGGAATGGGATGAGGTGTTTCAGCTCCATCTGGAAGGGTTGGTCGCCTGCACCCAGGCCCTCTTGCCGAGTTGGCAGAATCGTCGTAGCGGGAAGCTGATCGCTATCGGCTCGATGTCCGGTGAGGTAGGGCGTGTCGGCCAAGCCCATTACAGCGCGGCGAAGGCGGCGACCGTCGCCTTTGTGAAGAGCATGGCCAAAGAGATGGGTCGATTTGGAATTACCGCCAACGTCGTTTGTCCCGGCTTCGTTGACTCCAAGATGACCCGAGCGGCCCCTCCTCAAGCCTGGGAACGGGCGAAGACCGATTCCGCGTTAGGAACCATCTCCTCCGTGGAGGTGGCGGCCTCCTTTGTGACGTGGCTTCTCTCGGATCTTTGCACCGGCGTCACGGGCCAACTGTTTAACCTCGACAGCCGCATCGTTTAGAGACAGTCGTGAGTCTTGAGCCGTGAGTCGTGAGTGGACAGAAGAACTGGAGGGGGAGTTGCAGGTCCTTAAAGAGGAAGGGCTGTATCGCTCCTGGCGGCGGGTGGAGGCGGTTGAGGGGGCCAGGATCCGGATCGATGGCCGATGGTTCCTCCACATGGCCTCGAACAATTACTTAGGGCTGACCCAACACCCCAAGGTGGTCACTGCGGCCAAGGAAGCGATCGACCGATACGGCACCGGAGCCGGATCGGCCCGCTTGATTGGAGGGACCTTTTCGCTGCACGAGCAGTTGGAGGCGAGACTCGCCCAATTTAAGCAAAGTGAAGCCGCCCTCCTCTTTCCCACCGGATACATGGCCAACTTAGGAATTATCCCCACGTTGGTGGGACCGGGGGATCTCGTCATCGGGGACCGGTTCAACCACGCCAGCCTCATCGATGCCTGCCGGTTAAGCGGGGCCACTTTTCGAGTCTATCCCCATAAAGAGACGGAGGCCTTAAGACGGGCGCTCCGATCTCGTCAAGGTCGGTATCGACGGGTCCTCGTGGTCACCGAAAGTCTATTTTCCATGGACGGCGACTTGGCCCCTTTGCCGGAGATTTTGGAAATCAGCCGCCGCTACGGGGCGTGGTTACTCGTGGACGATGCGCATGCCACCGGAGTCCTGGGAGCGCAAGGACGGGGAGGGCTGGAACATTTCGGGATCTCCCCGCAAGAGGGGATCCTACAGATGGGGACCTTGTCCAAGGCCCTGGGTTCTATGGGGGGATTCATCGCCGGCCCAAGGGTGGTGATCGATTATTTAAGGAACAAGGCCAGATCCTTTATCTATACGACCGCGCTTGCCCCCGCGTCTGCCGCGGCGGCCTTGGCCGCCCTTTCGGTTCTTCAAGAAGAGAAAGGTTGGCAGGCGCGACTTTGGGAGAACGCAAAACGTTGGATTTCTCGCCTCCACGAATTGGGGTGTGAGCTGATTTCCAAAGAGAGCCAGATCGTCCCGATCCGAGTGGACTCTTCCCAGGTCGCCACCGAGTTGGCTCAGGCATTGTTCGACGCCGGGGTCTTTGCCCCAGGGATTCGACCGCCGACGGTGCCGGCCGGTTCCGCTCGGATTCGCACGAGCGTCACCGCCCTCCATACCGAGGAGGATCTCAGCGTCGCCCTGGAGGCGTTTAAAACGGTGTCTGACACCGGGTTAACCCTTCGACTCGTGCCACGGCCTCCGGCCGTGGGCTCGCTCAGGATTCCGCCCCACGGGCTCTGCCCGTGGGGCTCCACTTTTAAAAAGATGGGGCGGTGTCTGACACCGAATTGAAAGAGTTGCAGAATCAATACCTGAAGGAGAACCTGGCGTTCCTAGATCGGCAGAGGCTGATTGCCCCGTCGGTCAACGAGCAGATCGGATTCGATTTCCAGGGGCTTCGGAAAAGCTACCGAGACGATCCGAGTCACCCGGACGCCCGGTTCGTGGCCCGCTTTGGGCGGATCTGGATCTACGATGTGGGGCTCTCGATCTATGCGGATTTGAAAACCGGGCGACTTCGACAAGCCGGCTATCAGGCCGGGCGGGTCATGCAGTTGGCCTTGAAGGAAAGGGAACGCGGGTTTAGAGGACTCTGGCATTTTTCCTACAACACCCAGGGGGACCTTTTCATCGATCCCCGGGGGCCGACCGGGGCGAACGCCTGGTGTTTGAACGCCCTGCTCGCCTATCTGTTGGCGACCGGCAATACCGCTGGTTGGGAGTGGATGAAGGAGATGGTTCGAGAGTACCTCTTCGATCTGCAGGTGATGGACCCCAAAGATCCGCGCTTCGGATTGATTCAAGCCGGGCGGCACAACGCCGACGATGCGCCCCAAGGCGATGCCATGGGGTACCACGTTTACGAGGGGAACTTAAACCAACTCTATCCCCACGCGATCTTGGAGCATAACGCCGATGTCGCCGGCACGTTCCGGCTGGCGTATCAAGCGATTCAGAGATTCGACCCGAACGACGGGAAACTTCTCGAGGGATTGATCCATCGCCACGACCTGTTGATGCGGGCGATCCGACGCTGTTTCTGGCAGGGGGATCATTTTGTTTCAGCGGTTCAATCCAACGGCCAGTTTTACACCGGAACGGATGGAGAACCATCGGTGGCCGTGGACAACAACACCTGGGCCGCCCACATCTTCCTGCCGTACGATCAGGATCTGTGTCGATCGGCGATCCGATACATCGAGCAGCGGTTCCTCACCCGAACCCCTCCGGCGCAGGTGGAGGATCTTCCCGTCGGCTGCGCGTCAAAAGAGTTGGAGGGGCTTTACTACTTTACCTCTGGCTTCCAGGATCCCTTCGTGTTGGTCTCTGAGGAGTATCGACCGAAGTTGGAGCAGATGCTCCAACCGGAGGCCTCCTTTGGGTTCGTCCTTTTCCTGAGAGAGGCTGCTCGATTTGCGCCCGATCCGAAGGAACGAGAGGCCCTTCAAACTCGGGCGTGGGATTTGTACCGGCAGGCGGTGGAACTTCAACAGCTTTACGGTCCATCGGGAGCCCCTTACGCCAGCGCCAACCTTCCCAAGATCTTCTCAACACTTCATTCGGTCACCACCGCGGCCACCGGGATCATCACCACGGCGATCCTCGAGGGCCAGGCAAGCGGCGACGATTTCATCGGGGTTATTCCACCCGAACAGTTCGTGGTGGAAGGAAAAGTTCCCACCCAACCAGCGAATTCGTGAACGGTCTATTCATCACCGGCACCGATACCGAGGTCGGCAAGACCGTGATCACCGCGGCGCTGGCGCACGCCTTCCGCCATCGAGGGATCGATGTCGGGGTGATGAAACCGATCGCCACCGGCTGCCGGGGTCAGAACGGGTTGTTGATCTCCGAGGACGTTGAAAAACTCGTTCAAGCAGCCGGTTCCCAAGATCCTCTGGAGTTGGTATCACCCTACCGATTTAAGCTGCCGGTAGCTCCCTGGGTCGCGCAAAAGCAAAAGGGGTCGGGTCGACCTGGCGCCTTACAGGGACTGTCCCCGAAAGGAACTGTCCCTATTTCTCTGGATCGGGTCGAGAAGGCCTTTCAGGAACTGGCAGTCCGCCACGATCTGGTTCTCGTAGAGGGAATCGGCGGGCTTTTGGTTCCGATCGATTCGCAGTGGACGGTGGCCGACTTAGCAAGACGGCTGGGGTTGCCCATTCTCATCGTGGCTCGGGCCGGTTTGGGGACGATCAATCATACCCTGTTGACCCTCGAGATGGCCCGTTCCAAGGGGCTTGATATTTTGGGTGTGGTCTTAAACGGTCGGTCGCTTAAACCCACCTTGGCGGAGAAGACCAATCCTCAAGTGATCGAGCGGCTGGGAGGAGTTCCCATCTTAAGCGTTGTCCCGCGGATGCCGCATCCTACGCCATCCCAGGTGGCCCGTTACCTGAGGGTCTTAAAAATCTTAGGCGAGATTCAAGCGATCCCGGGGAGGAAACGGGCCAAGGCCAGGCGCTTGAGCCAAATCGACCGAAGAATCCTCTGGCATCCGTTTACCCAGATGGCCGAGTGGGAGAAATCGGAGCCGCTCATTGTGGAGTCGGCCGATGGGGTTTATCTGACCGATGTGCAAGGAAAACGGTACCTCGATGGCGTCTCCTCCCTATGGGTGAATCTCCACGGGCATCGGCATCCGGATCTGGATCGGGCGTTACGGGAGCAGTTGGGCAAGGTGGCCCACTCGACGTTACTGGGAGTGGGAAACGTCCCCTCCATCGAATTGGCCCAGGAACTGGTTCGAATCGCGCCCAAAGGGCTCACAAAGGTTTTCTATTCGGACAACGGTTCCACGGCGGTCGAGATCGCCTTAAAGATGGCCTTTCAGTACTGGCGACAGAACGGCAGCCTTAAACGACGCCGGTTTATTCATTTTGTCAACGCGTATCATGGAGACACGATCGGCTCAGTCAGTGTGGGCGGGATCGGTCTTTTCCACCAGGTCTATCGGCCGCTTCTGTTTAGAGGGTTCAAGGTTCCTATCGGCCGCTTACAACCGCTCAAAGGGATCCTTAAGAGGCATCATCGGGAGATTGCTGCCGTGGTGGTCGAGCCGATCATTCAAGGAGCTGCCGGGATGATCACGCAACCGCCCGGCTGGCTGAAAGAGGTGGAGCAACTCTGTCGGAAACGAGACCTCTTTCTCATCGCCGATGAGGTGGCGGTGGGATTTGGCCGGACCGGCAAGATGTTCGCCTGTCAACACGAGGGGATTCGCCCCGATTTTCTCTGCTTGGCCAAGGGGCTAAGCGGCGGGTACCTTCCCTTAGCCGCGACGCTGACGACCGATCGGGTCTACCGGGGATTCCTTGGTCCCTACGCTTCCCAGAGGACCTTTTTCCATGGGCACAGCTACACCGGCAATCCGTTGGCCTGCGCGGTTGCCTTAGAGAATCTGAAGATCTTCCGTCGGGAACGAGTTCTGGAGAGGTTGCAGCCTAAGATTCGCCGGTTCGCCGAGGAGCTGAAACGATTCAAGACGCTGGAGCATGTCGGTGAGGTTCGGCAACGAGGGCTCGTTGCCGGGATTGAGCTGGTGCTCGATCGGAAGACGAAACGCCCTTATCCCTGGGAGGCCAAGATGGGGATCCGGGTTTGTCAGGCTCTGCGCGAGAAGGGAATCCTCTTACGTCCCCTGGGAAACGTGATCGTCCTCCTGCCGCCCCTTTCCATCGACGAGGAGGAACTCACCTTCCTCTGCCGCGAGACGTTTGCTGCCATCCAATGGGTCACTAAGAGCTAGTTAACTCTGGGTGACGGTGACGGTGGGGGCACCCACCGAGGGGATAGATCCCGAGACGGTGAGGACTCCAGTTGTGTCGAAGTTGACCCGAACCGTTGGGGCGGAGCCGGTGGCCGGTATGTTGATGGAAACGGTGATCGTGTTCACCCGATTGCCGGCCGGGATGGTAAAGGTCGAGATGGCGTAATCGGCGCCGGGGGTATCCGCGGCGCCCAAGTTCAGTCCAAAGCCATCGCTGTCGTTGTTGGTATAGAAGGTGGTGGCCCCGTCGTTCACGAACCCCTTGAGCTGCAGGTTCTGTGCCAGGGTGACCCGAATCCGATTGTAGAGGGCTGGCGGCAGAGTGACCCCGGAGGCCAAGCTGGCCGCTACCGCCCCGGCATTCGCAGAGGCGATGTTGATCTCCTTGCTGCCGCTGAAGATCGTTGTGTAGCTACCACCTCCATCGCTGGACATCTCCACCTGGGTTACGGTGACCGTATAAGTCCCGGCCGCGTCCCCGGTGGCCGCCTGGGCGGGGACGGCTCCAGCGAGGAGATGCAACCCTATCCAGCCCAGGAGAATCCATACCCTTTTCCCGTTCGTGCTGAGCAAAGTCGAAGCACAACGGGAGTCACCCTTCGACCCTTCGGCGGAGCTCAGGGCAGGCAAGCTCAGGGTGAACGGTGTATGGCTTCCCATGGTTTTTGAAAACTCCATCATCAGTTCCTCCTGCCCACCTCGACGGTGACCCCGCTTCCGGAGGTGTACTTCTCTACGACCATCTCGTGATGCCTCTCCACGAGGGTAAGAAGCCGGCCCCCCACATCCGCATCGGGAAACATCCTGGGATCCAGCTGAAGGGGGGATTCGATCCGTTTCCATTCGTTCTCCCAGATGGGGGGCTTCAAGGCCAGATTCATGATCCAACCGCTGTTCCGTTTCGTGTTGTCGCCAAACGTCACGTCCAAAACGGCGAAGGGAACCGGTTTGTATTCCGCTCGGACCGACCAACCCTCCCGGTTCTTAAACTTCTTGAAATCGTACCACTCGTATCCCCCGAACAGCTTAAGCCGCGAGTAAAACGGCAGCGGGGCGCCGACCTCGACGTCATACCCATCCACCGCTCTCTCCACAATAGACTGGGACTGCGGCACTCCCGGATCGATCTCGCGGGTCAAGGACAGCCCGAGATAACCGTTGGCCCGAAGTTCCGCATAGGAGCTGATCGCCTCCGCGCCGGTGCCGACCCGGTAATGGGAGGTGTTGGTATCGTAATCGTAGAAGAGGTTCCCTCCCAGCATCCAGGTCCGGTCGCGGAAAAGCTGGCGATAGCCCACTCCTGCGTTAAAGAGGGTTTCGCTCTGGAGGTGGTTCACGCGCGGCTCAAAAAAGAGGACCCGGTCCTCCGCGTCGGGACGATACAGGGGAAAGATCAAGTCCGCGAAGTAAAGGGGGGTTCGTTCGATCCCGATGTTGATTCCGAATTCCCAGTTTTGCATGTAGTCTGGGAAAGACCAACCCTCTGTCTTCTCCGGGGCGCCGCTTTCTTGATTTAACTCGAGACGGGAGAAGGAGAAGGTATTTTCCTCAGCGTGTGCCAAGGGCGAACCGAGGAAGCCGACGAGGGTTAAGGTTATGACCCCTGCGAGGGGTTGAAACCTTCCTGGCAGCCAAACGCCTCCTGGTTCCATTGGGAGTCATCCTAAGCTTGGCAGGGCTTCTTGTCAATAGGGTAAGCGGTGTGGTATCGTGGGTAAGGTGTGGCCTTTTCGGCGTCAAGAAACTTCCCTCCAATTTCCCTATAAGCGCTATCGTAGCGGGTTAGCCCCTATCCTGCCAATCAAGGTCTGGGCCGGCGGCCGCTGGCGGAAGGTGGAGGCCTACGTCGATTCCGGGGCGGCCTACAGTGTTCTCACCGTGGCCGAGGCGAAGCGGCTGGGACTCTTAAAGATCAAGGCCCGGCGGGTCGCGGTAACCTCGAGCGGCGGCCGAACTTTAAAGATCAGCCTCCATCGGCTCTGGGTGAAGATCGCAGATGAGCCCCGCCTTTCGGTCACCTTTGGAGTGCCCCGCGGATTCGACGTCGATTCCAATCTCTTGGGAAGGCGGGACTTCTTCAAGAAGTACCAAGTTACGTTTGACGACCTGCACGGAACCGTCAGCTTAACCTCACACCGGTAACCATGCCGATGGCCATTGTGATTTCCTCACCCCCCGTGGATCCGGCTAAGAAGGAGTGGTTCATTCGCTCCCTGTTCGACCAAATCTCTCCCCTGTACGACCGGTTTAACCGGATTTCGAGTTTCGGGTTGGATCGCCTCTGGCGCCGCCGGACGGTCGAGGCATTGCGGCTTCTTCCGGGTATGCGGGTCCTGGATTTGGCCAGCGGGACAGGAGACTTAAGTGTCGAGGCGGCTCATCGGCTTCTTCCCTTGGGGCTCGTGGTGGCCTGCGACCTCTCCTTCCCGATGCTTCAAGCGGCCCGGAATAAATTGAGGCGCCTCCCAGCGGCCCAATGGCACGTTCAACTCGTTCAGGGAAAGGCCGAGGCGCTTCCGTTTGCGGATCAAACGTTTGACGCCGCCACGACGGGGTTTGCGCTGCGCAACGTCAGCGACTTGGAGGCGACCTTTCGAGAGCTCTACCGGGTGATGAAGCCGGGTGGGCGACTCTGTTTGCTGGAGTTTGGCCGGCCAAAGCATCGGGCCTTAAGGTTCGGTCACCAACTCTGGCTGGCCACCGGAGTTCCGTTGATTGGGCTCCTCACCACCCGAATCCTGTGGCCCTTCGTCTATCTTCGCCGGTCGATCTTCCGGTTCCTCGCCCCAGAAGAGGTGATCCAGCGCCTGAAAGCAGTCGGGTTTACCGAGATCCAGGCCGAGCCACTCAACGGCGGGATCGTTTACCTGTACCACGCTGCCCGCTCTTAATCCCAAGGCCGGAATCCAGCAAGCCTAAAGTGCTGGTCGTAGGAGAAGGCCTGTCCCAATTTGTTACGATGCATCAGGGCAAAAGAGATGCAGTCCGTAAAGCTTACCTTTTGATCGGCGTATTTCTCGAACAAGTCTAGGGATTGCAGCTCGTCCTTCTCATCGGGTCTTAAGAGGGTCAATCCGCTGGAGGAGAAGATGCGCCTGGCCGTCTCGGCAGCGAAGCCATATCCCGCTGTTCTGGCGATCAAGGTGATGGTTTCATCTAAGACAAAGTTGCTGGTGAAGCAACGCTGGCCCTGGTCGCGTAGCCTCTGCCAGGATTGGACGCTTCTTTCGTGATACTGATCACGCTGGACGTAGCGAGCGACGAAGGGGCCTGTGTCGATGAAGATCACAGTGCCTCACCGTAGAGATGTTGGTCATGCTCTTTGGCCGCATCGCGCGGCGCCTTGCCGGTATAGACCCGTTTATCGCTAAACAGCGGGTCGTTCTTTAGATCCGCACCTGCTCCCCGCACGACAGAGGCCAGTGATTGGCGAATGAGCTCGCCCAGAGAGATGCCGATGCGGTGGGCCTTCATCGTGGCACGGAGCCTTAAATCTTCCGGTAACAGCACGGTCGTCCTTGTCATGGCGTCCCTCCCCTCCATATCCATATATATAATGCCATATCCATATCTTTAGGTCAACGGCTTTCCTGGATCGCGTAAGGCTATTGATCTGAATGACCCTATAGGGTATTATCCCAATGAGTATCATTTACGAATTTTGTTTACTACACAGTATAAAATGAACAAAAATGAGCTCATAGCGATCCTTCAAGACTAGAATTCTGGGCAAAGGCTCTTGAGACAGGGGTGCCTCGGCCAGAGCACCTCACCCACCTCAGCCAATTTCTTGATTCCAATCAGATCGTTACGGTGACTGGGCCTCGACCCCGTCGCTTAGTTAGTGTAAATTAAAATCTGACTCTAACCCTTGACAACCAGGGTCCTTCCAAGTAAACTTAAGAGTACCGATGGTGATCGAGACCAGATCTCTTCTTTCGGGGTTGGCCCCCCACGTTTTGTTTCGTCGTTGGATTTTCCCATTTATGGATCTGGGGTGATGGCGATGATGGTGATCCGGCCTTTTTGGGGTCCGTAGCACCAGAAGAGTCTGTACGCGGCCGGCGTCTGCTGCTGGACGTATGCCTCGAACACCTTCTCCTGTGGATCGTAAGGGTTTTCCAGTGAGTGGAAGACGTGGGTCTGCAGCGAGGGATGCCGGGGATTGGTTTGTAGGAAACCGAGCGTCTTTTTGACTTGTTTGACCAACCCCGAATGTCGGGATGAGCTTCCGAGATTTTCAAGCTCTTCCTGGGCACGCCGGGTGAAGACCAATTCAAACATCAATCTTTACCCTTGGCGTACCTCGAGAAATCCTCCTTCGCTCTGACGATGCGACCCCGCCGGGCATCTTCCAGGCCCTCCTGCACCAAGGCGGATGCCCGCTTGTTTTTGAATAGCCAGGTTTCATGGGCGGGAATTGAAACCATCGGGTCGAGGATCATCTGTCCGTGGGCGTTTCGATAGACCCGAAAGCTCCTCACCTGATCCGGAATCGTCCGACCTAAGGTCACCCGGCGCTTGGAATCTACTCGGGCTTCCGTAATCTCTTCAAATTCGGCGTCCTTTAAGACATCCAGTTTTATCATGGTCTTCCCTCCTGCCTTAAAGATACCCCAGTGTGGGAATAATTACAAGTGGGCAATAGAACCATTCCCACCATGGCCACCCATTCTCAACATTGCGGCCAGGTTAGTGCAAATAAAATCTAATCATACCACTTGAAAAGCAGGGTCTTTCCAGGTAAACTAAAGAGTACCAGTAAGGCAAACCGGATGAAACGGTTGATGTTGTTCCCCCGAATCATAGGGCTTTTGCTAAGCATAAACCTGGCTGTGCTTGGTATGGCGTGATCTGGGAACTAAATCGGATGCAGACGCAGGTTTTTAATCGGCCGGAAGTCTTTCACGTTGCGGGTTACCAGGGTGGCGCAGGTGAGCGGTTGCTGCAATCAGCGCGTCAGCGATGTTGGTCTGATGGCGCCGTCTGAACTCGGCGGCAAGCCGCGCTACCTTGGAGGTGACAGCCAGCCGGGGCATCAGGGCCAGCAACTTTGCAATTTTGTGTTCTTGATGGAGAATCAAGTGTGGGACTGCCAACAATTCGTATTCTGTGATGACAGAAATACCAGCCTGAGCTTTGCCTTCCTCGAGGACTCGGTACAGGAATTCTGTCGAAGTACGATCGCCACGGAGATGGTCGATGAGGATGTTCGTGTCGACCAGGTAGGTCACGAGATGCGCTGGCGGAATGCTCCCTCCCAGGCTCTACGGAGACGCCGCTGGTACACCGACCCGGGAGGCACCTGTTCCTCCAGGAGTCCCGAAGTCTTCCGGACGATGCTTACCGGCTTCGGTCGGACAGCAGAGGCTATACGCCACGCCGTTAGTTTCATCGCCTCGAGCTGCTCTTCGACAGCTTCCACTTCCTCCAGCCAAGGTTTAAGGATCTCCAGCTTCGTCATCATGAACCTCTCTAAAGGAAGTATACCATGCTCTATCGGTCATGGATTGCATCTATAAGACAGGCAAATCGATGAAAGTCTCCTCCGCTTGTTTCTTAGCCCTTCTCATCAGCCTTGCCCTGCCGTACCCTGCCTTGGCCCTACGCCCAACCGAGGTTGGCGACAACGCCGGTCTGGAGGAGGAGATCCGCGGGGCCCTGTCCAGAATCCCGAGCGCTCCTCCTGCTGCTCCTTCCACCAGGGCCGGTCTGGAGGAGCGGCAGAGACCTACGTCTGGTTTGGAAGAAAGGGCTACCCAGCAAGGATTTTTAGATCAACTTGGAATCTCTACTCCTGCCTCTCCCCTGCCGAGAAGGCTCTCTCGTCGAGAGGTTCTTCGGATGGCGGGGAGAGGGTTGTTTGGGCTGTTGGGGTCCAACCTGCTGACAGCCTGTGCAGGGTTAACACCAGAACAGGCTGCCCAGCCAAAGCCCATTGGAACCTTTGCCTCTTTAGGGGAAACCGTTCATGGGAACGGCAAACAACTTGGGCTGGACGTGGGAGATCCGAGGGACCTTCTCCGACTGCCCTTGGTTTTTCCACTGGCCGAAAAGGCTGGGTTTGACGGGATCTGGTTCAGTGGGGACCGGTTCCTCCAGTTGACGCCGGAGGAGCAACAGGCCATTTTCACGCAAGCCTCTCAAGCCGGGATTCGGACGATTGGCTTTACGGACGGTGATCGAAGCCAGCTTTCCTCTTTTAAGGCCGGCCCCTTACGGATCGCCTTTGCCGCTAAGGTCAACGCCGACTTCTCTTCTGCCGAGGAATTATGGATTCGGAAAGAAGGGATGATGGTCGTTGTTGTCGAGAGGATCTCCAGAGAAGTAGACATCGAAATGACGTCAAGGATAGCAGGGCATCAGGCCAAGAAGGGAGGGGTTTCCTTCCACATCGCAGTCCCGGCCAAGATCTTCGCTTCCATGGAGGAGGAAATTGCTCTGGCGCTGGAGAGGGCTTACCTCTTTATGCTGCCGGAGGAACGAGCGAACCTGCTTGGTTTCATCGTCCAGACGGAAAGTCCCCTCTCTGCTCAGCGGATCCTCCTGGAGAGTATGCCGGCTCAGCCTGCTCCTCAGTTTGGGGCGCGGGTCATACGATCTTCCCCCATGGAGATCACGTTGGAATTGGATTTGCCACCGGAGATGATTGAGGAAGGGTGGGTGGCCGTTCCGTTCGTGAAAACGGGGTCACGCTGGACTCCAACGTCATGGCCTGACCAGCCGACCTTCTATCCGATCCGGGTCAACGGTCGTGTAACTGTCAAGGCGTCCAAGGCGATTCCTTTTCTGGGTGGCTCAACAGAGGAACGGGCCGTTGTCTTCTTCCCGCGATCCCAGGCCGATCGCGCTGTGCAGGCTTACAAGGGACGGGATCCCTTGGCGGCGATGCAGCTCTCCTTCCGGGTAGTTGTCATAGAGAAGGATCGCCGAGCACGAGAGGCCAGTTTCTCCGAGATCATCCAGGAACTCCGAAACTCCGGCCTGGAGGAGGGATGGTGGAATCGGTTCATGTGGAAGGTGGGGATGAGTGAATTACTGGCGGCTGGGGCGTTGGCGGTGTTTCCGGTGGATTCGCAGAAGCCTGAGCTTCTACAGAACCCTGCGGCAGGGCAGAACCCTCCGGTAACGCGGGTGGTGCCCCTCGCTAGCGCTCGGGACTTTTCTGGACTGGCCGCTGGCGCAGCCAGAAACGTAGAGGTTGAAGCTCCGGAGAGAACAGCGAGGTCCGAGCTGGCAGAGATGGGTGTCTCTGTGCCGGTTGAAGAGATAGGGGCTGTCGAGACCTCGGAGGAGACGCTGGTGGAGGAGAAGGAGGAGATTGCTTCCCCCCCTGTTTCGATTGGGTTGCGCGAAGCGAAACAAATCGTGGGGGGTCGCAATGACGATGGGAGGCAGATGGACGAACCTGCTCCAAGCGAAGTGACGACGCCGGCGCCGGAGGGGAGCGTGCCGACGGTTGAGGCCCAGGTGGAGGCTAGGGCGGAGCAGTTCTTCGCGCTTCTGGAGCAGTTGCAGGAGAAGGCCAGCAACGTGGATGCGCCGGATCGGCCCTTAAAGAGGTTCCTCCAAGACTATGGAAAGAAGCAATGGCGGTTCCTTTCTGAGGAGGAGAAGGAATCGATTGCGAACCGTCTGGCCCAGATGAACCTGACCGAACGAGCAGAGTGGGAGCGGACCGCCGAGGTAGGCGGGTTTGATCCCGGCGAAATCCGGATATTCCTGGAGGAGTTAAACGGGAAGCCGTACGACGGGATGTACGCCCAATTCCGGGACGGTCGATTGGTTCAGGTGCCGTGGTCCCTTGTCATAGCGGTCCTGTTGAAGGAGACGACCAACCTCGATGCCAAGGCTGAGGTCCGAAACGACGGTATTGGCCTCTCGGGAGTCAACCGAACGACCTTGCGGTGGCTCTGGCCGCTTCTCCAAAGGTACGAACTCGTCCCTGTGAAGCTGACCCCAAAACAATGGGCGCAGGTGCTGGGGATATCGGAACCGGAGCTCTTAAGGCGGCTTCTTCGGGATGATCCAACCTTTAATGTGCAGGTAGGGATCCTGTACCTGAGGGAAACACTCGTTGAAGTCCAGCAGACCGAGACCCCCATAGAATTCGCCTCGTTCGGGTATAACCGGGGACCTGCCTATAACCGAAAAGTCCTTAAAGCCGCTGGGGAAGACAGAGTCCTGCTTCGATTTGAGGGGGTCTCTGCTTATTATGGGCGTTACCTGTCTGGGAAACCTCTCAAGATTGGTTTGGACTACGCCAGGACCGTTTCCACCACGGCTAGGCTCCTGAGGCTTATGACGGAGCTTCCCGCCATGTCTGGGGACACCCAAGGGCCGGTTGGATTCTTGCGCCAGCCGGATATCCGGTCGGTCTTAAGTTTGCTGGCGCGAGGAGACCGGGTGGTGGATTTAATGGAATATTTTCCGAATCTTTCGGAGCAACTTGCTCAGGCCGGCTATACGAAGGCCCTTTTGGTTCCCACGGAAACCTTTCCGGGGACGATCCAGGAGCCGATCTTGAATGGCTTGTTTGTGATGCCGAAATGGCGGAGCTTTATGGAGGAGAATTTTCCGGTTGGCCCAGAGACTCGCTATCGGTTGGTCAATCGGCTGGATCAATCTCAGTTGGTGGCCGGAGATGGAGAATTTCTGCTTTCGGTAGACCGGATTCTCTTTCTCTCCCGACCCTCCCTTCAGGTGGATCTTTCAACCATCCGTTCCGTGACCCCGGCCTTCTTGGCCCACCTGGAGTTGCAGGATTTGTTGCGGCCGGGCAAGACGATTGTGGTGGGGCTCATCGTCCAGGGGGATTTCGGCGAGGCCCTGGTGGTGTTCGCGTAATCTCTCTTGAGCGACCGTTCCGAGAAATGGTATACTTTTTGTGTAAGAAAGTAATACCAGATTAGGAGGCACCCATGCGAATCACGACAAAAGGGCAAGTGACCATTCCTAAGGCGGTTCGGGAGCGCAACGGTTTTTATCCAGGGACCGAGGTGCGGTTTGTGGAGAAGGATCATCGGGTGGTTGTGGAGAAGGCCAGGGGGGAGGACGTTTGGGACCGTTACTACGGATTTTTGAAGCTGAAGCTGCGCACCGATGAGGTGATGCGGCTGCTTCGCGGACCCCGCCCTTGATTACGGCGGTTGATACGAACCTCCTTTTGGATATTCTCATTCCGGACTCCGTCTTTGGCCCTGGGTCAAAAGAGCGGTTACGAGCAGCTTCCCAGGAGGGGGCGCTGGTGATCTGTGAGGTGGTTTACGCGGAACTGGCCGGTTTCTTCCCACGCCAGCCGAATCTCGATGCGGTCCTTAAGGAGTCGGGTATCCAGTTAAGTCCTTCGAAGCCGAAGACCTTGTGGATGGCGGGAGATCTCTGGAAGAAGTTCTGCCTGAAACACCCGCGCCATCCGGCAGGCTCCCGGCGGATCTTAGCCGATTTCCTGATCGGGGCTCATGCCACCCTTCAAGCTGAGCGCCTATTGACCCGGGACCAGGGATTCTATCGAAAGACCTTCTCCGGCCTACGCCTTCACTACCCAAAGGGGTCGGGTCAACCTGGTACCTTATAACTACCCTTTGTCAATTTCAGACCCCAGCCTACTCTTGCTGGAATCGGGCTGGCCTGCTATTCTGTCGCCATGCCGTGGAGGAATCTCAGGGAGTTTATTGAGGAGCTGGAGCGGCGGGGAGAGCTGAGGCGGATCCGGGCGGCCGTGGATCCCCACCTGGAGATCGCCGAGGTCGCCGACCGGGTGATGAAGTCGAACGGGCCGGCCCTGCTTTTTGAGAAGGTCAACGGCTCCTCGATTCCGCTGGCGATCAATCTGTTCGGGACAAAAGCCCGGATGGAGCTGGCGTTGGGGGTGAGCGACCTCGACGATGTGGCTCGGCGGATCGAGCAGCTGATGGAGATCCCGAATCCTACGGGCCTGGTGGAGAAACTCAGCCTCATCCCGAGATTGGCCGAGGCGGCTAAGTTCCCACCGAAGATGGTTTCTCGCGCCCCCTGCCAAGAGATCGTGATCAAGGACCTGCCGTCCCTTTCTCTGCTACCGATCATTCAGTGTTGGCCCAAGGATGCCGGCCGGTTCATCACCTTGGGGGCCACGGTTACGCGCAACCAAGCCACAGGCCGACGCAACGTCGGGCTTTACCGGCATCAGATCGTCGGAGAAAAAACGCTCCTCATGCATTGGCAGCTCCACAAGGATGGGGCGGAGCATTGGCGGGGATACGCACACGGGGAACGGATGCCGGTGGCAATCGCGTTGGGAGGGGATCCGGCTTGCGTTTACGTGGCCAGCGCTCCGCTGCCGGAAGGGATCGATGAGTACCTCTTTGCTGGATTCCTGCGCAAGGAACCAGTGGCTCTGGTCAAGGGGGTCACCGTGGATCTCGAGGTCCCGGCCGAAGCTGAGATGGTGATCGAGGGTTACGTTCAGGTGGGGGAGCTGGCTGAGGAAGGCCCCTTTGGAGACCACACCGGCTACTATTCACTGCCTGAACCGTATCCGGTCATGCACGTGACCTCCATCACCCACCGAAAGGATCCGATCTATCCGACCACCATCGTGGGCCGCCCACCGATGGAGGACCTCTGGCTGGGCAAGGCGACCGAACGGATCTTCTTGCCCTTGATCCGGAAGATGGTGCCGGAGATCGTTGACATGAATTTCCCTGCGGAAGGGATCTTCAACAACGCCGTGATCGTCTCGATCCGAAAGAAATATCCAGGCCAGGCCCGGAAGGTAGCCCATGCCCTCTGGGGATTGGGACAGTTGATGTTTACAAAGATAATCATTGTGGTGGACGCGTGGGTCGACGCGCAGAACTTGAGCCAAGTGGCCTGGCTCGCCTTCATGAACATCGATCCCAAACGGGACTGCTTCGTCGTGGAGGGGCCGGTGGATACGTTGAACCACGCCTCCCCGCAATGGAACTTCGGCTCCAAGATGGGGGTCGACGCCACCCGCAAACTCCCCGAAGAAGGGCACCCTCGCCCCTGGCCGGAGCCGATCGAGATGTCCCCTGATGTAAAGGAAAGGGTTACCCGCCGCTGGTTCGAGTACGGGCTGTAGAACCGGTGGAAGGTGCCAGGCCTGTCCTGAGCAGCGATCCCAAGGAGGTCGAAGGGTCCATTCAATTTTAATTGATTAAAGAAACATTCTATAGTATATTATTATAGTGATGAATGTACCGATTCAGCCATTGACCTGTAAGCGGTGTTCCCACCGATGGGTTCCTAGGAAACCGGAGGTCCGGGTCTGCCCACATTGTCATAGCCCCTATTGGGATCGTCAGAGAAATTCGCCAATTGATTCGCGACAGAGTCAGCCCATGGAGGCCCTATTGGAAGAGATGGTCAAGCGGATCGTGAAAGTGGCCGAGCCGGAGAAGATCATCCTGTTTGGTTCGCATGCCACCGGGCATGCCGGACCGGGTAGCGATGTGGATTTGATGGTTCTGTCAGATAAAGGACAGTCCAAACGGGAGATGACGGTCCAACTTTATCGGGCCCTTCGTGACGTCGGTGTGGCCAAGGATATCGTGGTGGTCCGTCCAGAAACGTTTGAGCGCTATCGGGACATCGTTGGAACGGTGATTTATCCGGCTGCCCACAAAGGGAAAATCCTTTATGAGCGTGCTGCCTGAAAGAATCGCGTTGGTTCGAGAATGGCTAAAGAAGGCGTCCCACGACCTCAAAAATGCAGAGCACACCTTAACGCTTCCAGATTCGGAGTGCCCTTTCGACACGGTCTGTTTCCATGCGCAGCAATGTGCTGAGAAAAGTCTTAAAGCTTTTCTGACGGCTCATGGGGTCGAGTTCGAAAAAATCCATGAATTGGGCCAACTCCTTCAACAGTGCAGCATGGCGCCCGACCTTATCCGGGAGCTGGACGAGATCGACTCCTTAAGCCCTTACGCGGTGGAGGGGCGCTATCCGGACGAGCCCGGAGAAGAAGAGCCGATCTTCCGTGACAAGGCGGAAGAAGCCTTAAGCCTAGCCCGAAAGACCTACGAACTGGTTCGAAACAAGCTGGCTCCACTTATCGATTGACAAGATGCGATGGCGAGATCTCACTGAGGCGCTGAGACTGGAGCATACGGTCTTTGCGCTGCCGTTTGCCTATCTGGGACTGTGGGTCGCCTCGGAAGGACAGCCGGCTTGGGGCCTGGTCGGATGGGTGACGCTGGCCATGGTGACGGCCCGGACCACCGGGATGGCGCTGGATCGCCTCATCGACCTGCCGATGGATCGGATCAATCCCAGGACGAAGGATGGGCCGGTTCCGGCCGGTAAGGTTCGGATCCCCTTTTTGGCGGGGATGACCCTCGGGTCGACCCTTCTTTTTTTCTATTCGGCCGCTCGGTTAAATCCCCTCTGCTTGCTCCTCGCGCCGATCGCCCTGAGTTGGATGATCCTCTACCCGTATCTGAAGCGGTTCACTTGGGGTTGCCACTTTGGATTGGGGGCGGTGTTGGCCTGCGCGCCGGTCGGAGGGTGGCTCGCGGTGACAGGAGGGTGGGATCCGGTTCTCTGGCCGTTGGCCTTAGGGGTCCTCTTCTGGGTAGCCGGCTTCGATATCCTTTACGCGTTGTTAGACCTTGACTTCGATCGCGCGCACGGCGTATATTCGATTCCTCAACGGTTCGGAGTAGAACTTGGCCTTACCGTTTCCACAGTCTGTCACCTACTGGCGGTGCTAGGCTTCGGTTGGTTTGGCTACCTCGTAGGATTGGGAAGGTGGTTTTGGATCGGGTTGGCTATTGTGGGTGGATTGCTTATTTATGAACACCGATTGGTGGGTCCGAATCGGCTGGATCGAATCTCCAAGGCGTTCTTTACGGTCAATGGATGGGTGAGTGTGAGCCTCTTTTTGTTCACCCTCTTAGACTTGAGGGGTACCCCATGAGAAAACCAAAAGGGGTCGGGTCGACCTGGCACCTTTCGTGAACGCCCTTCATCCCATCGTCGCGTTGACCGGAGCCTCCGGGGCCTGCTATGGGGTTCGATTGCTGGAGGTTTTGATCGCCCAGCATCTGGAGCCGTACGTGATTGTCAGCCACGCCGCCCATCAGGTGATGGCGATCGAGCTGGGAAGCGGGGATCTGAAGGATCACCTGGGGCCAGGCGGTTACCGGGAGGAGGATGTACGGGACTTGACCTCCCCCTTGGCCAGCGGGTCGTTTCCAACCCAGGGGATGGTGATCATCCCCTGTTCCACCGGCACCTTGGGCTCGATCGCCCATGGGATCTCGAGTAACTTGATTCATCGGGCTGGCGAGGTTACCTTAAAGGAACGACGAACCTTCATCGTGGTGCCGCGGGAAACCCCGTTGTCCACGATCACCTTAGAGAACATGCTGACCCTGGCGCAAGCCGGAGCCCACGTGGTCCCGGCCTGCCCCGGCTTCTACCATGAGCCTTCCTCTATATCCGATCTGGTGGACTTTGTGGTGGCGCGGGTATTGGACCTTTTGAAGGTCCCTCATGGGTTGAGTCGACGCTGGAGCGGAGTGCCTGTCCTGAGCCGCTTTCCACAGGGGGTCGAAGGGCCTGTCCTGGATCATGCTGGCGACGATTAACCCTGATTTCACCGAGGTTGCTAAGAAGGTTGAGGCCGACCGGAGGCTTGAGCGGCAGGAGGGGATCCGGCTCTTCGGCGCCGATCTGTTCACCTTAGGGTTCTTGGCCAACCAGGTTCGGCAGCGGCTCCATGGAGATTCGACCTACTACACCCACACGCTGCACCTGAACTATTCCAATGCCTGTGTCCTCTCCTGCGGGCTGTGTGCCTTCTTTCGGCCCTTGGACCATAAGGAGGCGTACGCCTTTTCCCTGGACGACATCGCCGAGAAGGCCGAAGCGGCCGGCCGGTTGGGGGTCAAGGAGTTTCACATCACCGGCGGATTAAATCCACGACTTGCCTTCGACTATTACGAAGAAATGATCCGGACCTTGAAAAGAGTTGTTCCTACCGCGACGGTCAAGGCCTTCACCTCGGTAGAGATCGATTTCTTTTCCAAGCGGTTCCGAATACCAGTCCCGGAGGTTTTTGAGCGGTTAAAGGGGGCCGGTTTGGACTGCATGCCAGGCGGTGGAGCGGAGATCTTGGGCCAGCGGGTCCGCGAGATGATCTGCCCGGAGAAGATCTCCGGCAAGCGGTGGATCGAGGTTCAGGAGCAGGCGCACCGACAAGGGATCCCCACCAACGCCACGATGCTGTACGGCCACGTGGAGACGATCGAGGAGCGGATCGACCATATGCTCGCCATTCGGGAACTTCAGGATCGAACCGGCGGGGTTCAGGCCTTTGTTCCCCTTTCGTTCCACGCGGCAGGCACCGCTTTCCCGGACACGCCGCCCACCACCGGTTTTGAGGATTTGAAGGTTTACGCGATCTCGCGGCTTATGCTGGATAACGTGCCGCACTTGAAGCTCCTCTGGACCTACGTGGGGACCAAGATGATTCAGGTGGCGCTGGATTTCGGGGTGGACGATGTCGGCTCCACCAACTTGGAGGAACGGATTGTCAAGGCCGCTGGAGCGAACCATTCCGATGCCCCATCGCTCGAGGAGCTGATCCAAATGATTGAACGGGCCGGCCGGACACCTAAGAGGGTGAACAGCCTCTATCAGAATGGAGATTCGGGGTAATGCCGATTCGCCTCGGTGATATCCGTTTCCTCAATTCCTGGCCGGTGACCTACGCCCTGCGTGTCGGTAAGATAAAAGCCAATGTTCAGGTGATTACCGGTACCCCGGCCGAGTTAAACCGCCGTCTCTTGACCGGAGAGTTAGATGCCAGCGCCGTCTCCTCCGCTTTATATTTGAGGCATCCGGAGGAACTCGTTCCCATCCCAGGTTTCTGCATCCGGTCCGACCGCGGGGTAAACAGCGTATTGTTGATCGGTAACTCTCCGCTGGAACAGTTGAATCATCAAACGATTGGGGTAAGCAACCAGGGGGCGACGACCCCGATTCTGCTTAAAGTCCTCCTTGGAACTCGACGGATCCGGCCCAAGCTCGAGGTGACCGCTCTTCGGTATCCGGAGATTCTGGAAAGGTATACCGCGGCCCTGTTGATTGGCGATGAAGCGTTGGCCGCCAGCCGAGAGGCGCAAGGGCTGCACGTATGGGATCTTGGGGAGGCTTGGACTCAATGGACCCGGTTGCCGGCCGTTTACGCTCTCTGGGTGATCCGCAGGAGCGTCGTCGCGCAGCATCCGGAGCTGTTAAAAGAGATGGAAAAGGCTTTGAAGGTCTCCTGCACCTGGGGCAGGGAACACCAGCGGGAGCTGATCGCCGCCATGCGGAAGGTCTTTCCATGGGAGGCGGATTTTCTTCAACGGTACTTGGATGGGATTTCCTACGAATTCGATGCGAAGGCCTGGCGGGGCTTGAGGCATTTTGCCCGACAGGCGGAGGCGATCCGGGAGTTGTCGAAAGGGACGACAAAGAGAATGGGGCGATGGTCAACTGTCATTGCGACCCCCCCTTCGCCTTTGCTCAGGGCAGGCTCCGGGGCGAAGCAATCACTTCTTGAGATTGCCTCGTCGTCCTCTTAAGGCGGACTCCTCGCAATGACCTTGTCGATCGAGACGATTCTCAAAAAGACGATGGCCGGCGAGCGCCTCAGTCTAGAGGAAGGGATCCGCCTCTACGATGGTGCGCCCTTGACCGCCTTAGGGTGGGTGGCCGATCAGGTTCGCCAGTGCCTTCACCCCAAAGGGCTTGGAACCTTCGTGGTCGATCGAAACATCAACTACACGAATGCCTGTGTGGCCGACTGTTCCTTCTGCGCTTTTTACCGCCCGCCCGGGCATCCGGAGGCGTACCGATTGCCGATCGAGGAGATCCTCCGGCGGGTAGGGGAGCTGGTGGCGATCGGCGGGACCCAGGTCCTCTTGCAGGGCGGATTGGATCCGTCGCTACCCCTTTCCTATTATGAGGAGCTCTGCCGCGCCATCAAGGCCCAGTACCCCCAAGTCCATGTCCACAGCTTCTCGGCCCCAGAGATCGACACCATGGCCCAAGTTTCCGGGAAAAGTTACCACGAGGTGTTGGAGGCGTTGAAGGCGGCCGGCCTCGACTCCATGCCGGGCGGTGGGGCGGAGATTCTGGTGGATCGGGTTCGTCAGGCGGTCAGTCCCAAGAAGCTGTCGGCGGCAGGGTGGTTTGCCGTCCATCGAGCGGCTCACGAAGTGGGTTTAAAGACCACGGCCACCATGACCTACGGCATGGTGGAGACCAACGAAGAGCGGATCCAACACTTGATGGCGCTGCGGGAACTTCAGGACGAAACCGATGGGTTTCGGGCCTTTATCCCCTGGAGCTTTCAACGGGGGCACACGGTACTCAACTCGCCGCCGACCGGCGGGATGGAGTATCTCAAGATCATTGCCGCTTCCCGGTTAATCTTAGACAACATTCCCAACGTCCAGGCCGGTTGGGTCACCGAGGGGCCTAGATTGGCGCAGTTGGCGTTGACTTTCGGGGCCAACGATTTTGGTGGGATCTTAATTGACGAAGTGGTGGTGGGTGCTACCGGCATGGTGTATCGAGTCGATCGGGAAGAGGCGATTCGCTTGATCCGCGGGGCCGGCCGCATCCCGGCCCAACGAAACACCAAGTACGAGATCCTAAGGATCTTCAACGATGAGGATGGAACCTTCCGTGGAACTCACCGAGATCTACCGGCCGATTCGGTCCCAGCTTAGAGCGACCGAGGATTTCCTTTCTAAACAGTTGGTCTTGGCGGATGGGCTGCTGGGGGAGCTCACCCGTTACATCGGTCGAATGCCGGGCAAAAGGATCCGGCCGGCCCTGACGCTGTTGAGCGCGGGGTTGGTAAAGACCATGGGGACAGTGTTTGGGGGGACAGGTCTTAGACCTGTCCCCCCAAAGGGGTCTGACCCCATCATCCGGTTAGCCGCGGCGGTCGAGATGATCCACACGGCGACCCTCCTGCACGACGATGTGATTGATGGAGCCTCTCTGCGGCGGGGGCTTTCCACCTTAAACGCCAAGTGGGGAGACACCCTCTCGGTCCTCTCCGGGGATTACCTCTATTCGCAGGCCTTCTGCCTGTTGAGTGGGCTTCAGAACCCAGCGGTGTTGACCCTGATGTCGGATACGGCCCGGACCGTCTGTGAGGGAGAGGTGGCCCAGATCCAACACCAGCACGATTGGAACTTAAGCCCCGCCCGGTACCTGAAGATCATCCAGTGGAAGACCGCTTCCTTAATGGGGGCCTCGGTGCAGGCCGGCGCCTTGTTGGCGGGAGCTTCTCGGTCTCAGGCGGCCCGGTTGGGGGCCTTTGGGATCAATTTTGGGATGGCCTTTCAGATTGTGGACGATACCCAGGATCTCATCGGAGATCAGGTCGTGTTGGGAAAATCGTTGGGGACGGATCTCTCGGAAGGGAATGTGACGTTGCCTTTGATTCGTTTAAGAGAGTCCAACCAACCGGAGGTTGTCCAGCAGCTGGCCGTTTGCTTCAACGGAAACGGCCACAGCCCCGACAAAAGGTTGAAGGCGGCTGAAGAGCTTCGGCAATACGCGATCCGCCTTCAAATTCCCCAGAACTGTCGCCGGGTCGCCCAGCGGTTCCTCACCAAGGCCCGAGCCGCCCTCGAGCCGTTTGCCCCCTGCCGTTACCGATCGAGCCTTCTCGCCCTCACCGACTTCCTCCTGCGCTAACCCACCCTGTTGCCCTCTTGTTTTTGGGGGGACATTTCGCCATAATAGGGGTTTCACCTATCGATGGACGGCTGGAATTCCCAATGGCATATTACCCTATCTTCCTGGAGCTTAAAAAACGGCCTTGTTTGGTGATTGGAGGGGGCGGGGTCGCTTACCGGAAGGTGGTGGCGCTGCTCTCCTGCGGGGCGTGCGTTAAGGTCGTTAGCCCCGAGTTGGTCGTCGGTTTGCGACGCCTCGTTCAACAGGGAAACGTTCGGTGGGCGCGGCATCCCTTTCGGACCTCCGATTTGAATGGGGTGGAGCTGGTCGTCGCGGCTACCGATGAGCCCACCGTCAATTCAGATGCTTACCGATGGGCCACCCAAAAAAGGATCTGGATCAATGTGGTGGATCAACCGAAACTCTGCTCCTTCATCGTTCCCTCAGTGGTCCGACGGGGAAAGCTGGTCTTAGGGATCTCGACGGGAGGGGCAAGCCCCGCGTTGTCCAAATGGATCCGCCGGGACCTCGAGGCCCGATACGGACCTGAGTTCGGCCAACTGTTGAATGGAATGGGAAAAGCCCGCCCCGAAGTTCAACAAAGGGTCAAGAGTGGGGCGAAGAGGAAGAAGCTCTTTGAAGAAGCGCTCAAGGCCTACTTTGGAGCGTTAAAACTTCGCCCTTCGACCAAGCCTGCCCTGAGCCTGTCGAAGGGCTCAGGGCGAACGGAGCGGTGAAATGATTGCTTCGCACGCCACACTTCTGTTCGCCAGTTACGTGGCCTTCTTTATGGCGGTGGTGTCGGGAGCGGTTTTTCTCGTTCAGGAACGGAGGCTCAAATTAAAGGATCCCTCCGTGTTGGCCCACCCCACGATTTCCCTGGAGCTTCTGGATCGGATCAATCTATTGGCGGTGGTCGTCGGCTTCAGCCTCTTTAGCCTCGGGGCCCTCGAGGGGCACTGGATCGCCAGACAAACCTGGGGGACCTTCATTAGTGGAGATCCCAAGGAGATCGCGAGCTTCCTCACTTGGGGCGCTTACGCCACCGTTTTGCTTCTTCGGATGACCGCCGGCTTAAAAGGCCGACGGGTCGTGTTTATGTCGGTCATGTCGTTCCTCTTGGTCCTCTTTACCTTCGTGGGAGTCAATTACTTCATCGGTGGCCGCCACGTCTTCTTTTAACGTCGGGGTCTTAGGGCTTAATCATCGGACCGCGTCGGTGGAGCTACGGGAGCGGGTCGCCTTCTCGGGGGCTCGGATCCCGGAGGCGCTGCGGCGGGTCCGAGAGGAGTTGGGGGTTCCGGAGTGCGTGATCCTTTCCACCTGCAACCGGGTCGAACTGTACACCGCCTTTCCTCAGAATGGTGCCAGGCACCAATACCAGGCCGACCGATTGGAAAGGTTCCTGGCCCAATTTCACCAACTGGAGCCGGACTTCTTAAGCGGTCGCCTCTATTGGCGGACACAGCCCGATTCGGTGAGGCACCTCTTCCACGTGACCTCGGGACTGGACTCGATGGTCCTGGGAGAGTCGGAGATTTTAGGCCAGGTGAAGGAGGCGTACACCCAAGCGGTCTCCTGCGGAACCGTGGGGTCCGTGTTCCATCGGCTCTTTCAGACGGCGATCCGGACGGGCAAGGAGGTCCGGACCAAGACCCGCATTGGGCAGGGGGCCATCTCGATCAGTTCCGTGGCGGTGGAGCTGGCCCGGAAGATCTTTCAGAGTCTCGCCACGAAAACAGTCTTGACGATTGGGGCCGGTCAGATGGGGGAGACCACCTTATCCTCCTTGAAGGCCCAAGGGGTCCGATCGATTCTCCTGGCCAATCGATCGTATGAGACCGCCTTAAGGATGGCCGAAACCTTCGGCGGCCAAGCGATTCCACTGGAACGGTTAGAGACCGACTTGACGAGGGCCGACATGGTGATCGGTTCCACCGCGGCGGACCGGTATCTTTTGACTCGAGAGCAGGTTCGTCGGGTGATGACCTTAAGACGGCAGCGGCCCCTGTTCCTCATCGATATCTCGGTTCCCCGAAACCTCGACCCTGAGATCGGTCGGCTGGAGAACGTCTACCTCTACGACATCGACGACCTGGAGGGAGTCGCCTCGGCCAATCGCTTGAAGCGCCAAGACGAGATGGTTTCCTGCGCGAAGATCATCGAGGCGGAACTGGGCCAGTTCCTGAGTCGTTTTGAACGGGAGTAGGGGATGAGCGAGGCGCCGCCACCGTCGCAGAAACCCACTCCTCCCGAGGTGCCTGGCACCATTTCCACGAAGGCGCCTGGCACCACCGTACAGCCTTCGGTCTCGAAGGGGCCGATCAAATCGATGCAGCAGATCGAGGTGGATCAGACCAAGGTTTGGAACCTCTGGTTTACCCGACGGGAGTTCCTGACGTTGGCCGGCTGGGGGGCCTTCTTTGCCGGGCTGCTGGGATCGACCTTGGCGACGTTGAGGTACTTCATCCCCCAGATCACCTACGATCCTCCCTCAACCTTTAAGATCGGAAGGCCGGACGATTTCACCCCTGGGGTGGTGGACGAACGGTGGAAGAAGAAGTACCGGGTTTGGGTGGCTCGAGATTCCGATGCCGAGGGAGGAGGGATCTACGTGATCTTCGCCCGCTGCACCCACTTGGGCTGCACCCCGAACTGGCTCGAGGGGCAGAACAAGTTCAAATGTCCTTGCCACGGTTCCGGCTTTCGACGGGGCGGGATCAATTTCGAAGGGCCGGCCCCGCGGCCTTTGGAACGCTGCCGGGTGGCGTTGGCCGACGATGGCCAGATCCTCGTTGACCTCAACAACCGATTCAAGAACCCGAAGGACTGGAAGAAACCGGAGGCGTATCTAAAGGTCTAACGGATCATGGCGGACACTAAAGAAGCGGCACCCCCCAAGAAACAGGCGACCCTGACCGAGGTGGCGAGGGCGATTCGGACCTCCCCCATTTGGAAGTCGATCTTCCGGCACGGCTACCAGGACACCCCGCGCAACCGGGCCCTTATGATCCTTTCCAATGTGTTCCTCCACCTGCATCCGGTCAAAGTCCGGCCGGCCAGTTTAAGGTACCGCTACACCTGGGGGCTAGGAGGCCTGAGTTTCTACCTGTTCCTCTTGCTTACCGTGACCGGAGTGCTGCTCATGTTCTATTACCGCCCCACGATCGAGCACGCCTACTGGGACATGAAGGATCTGCGTTTCGTGGTGCCGTTCGGGCCGTTTTTAAGGAACATCCACCGCTGGGCGGCCCACGTGATGGTGCTGTTCGTCATGTTCCATATGGCCTCGGTCTTCTACCGCTCTGCTTACAAACCGCCGCGCGAGTACAACTGGGTGGTGGGGGTGATCCTGCTGCTGATCACCTTCCTGCTTTCCTTTACCGGGTACCTCCTTCCCTGGGACCAGTTGGCCATCTGGGCGGTGACCGTAGGCACCAACATGGCGGCCAATACGCCGCTTTTGGGGGCCGAGGGGCCCTTTGCCATTGTCACCCCGGAGAACGATGCCCGGTTCATCCTGCTCGGTTCCAAAATCGTCGGGCAAGCGGGACTGCTTCGGTTCTACGTGCTGCACTGTGTTCTGCTTCCGTTGGCCTTTGTGCTCCTGGTCTCGGTCCATTTCTGGCGCGTTCGCAAGGACGAATTCTCGGCGGTGCCGCTTCCTCCCGCTGAGGAACGAAGCAAGGGGGTCCGTCCCGAAGAGTGGATCAAGGCGCATCCGGAGGTTCTTCAGGAGAAGGTGTTCACCTGGCCGAACCTCGTTTCTCGGGAGTTTGTCTCGGCGTTGGCGATTACGGCGATCCTTTCCCTTTGGTCCATCGTGGCCCACGCCCCTCTCGAGGAGTTGGCCAATCCCAACAAAACCCCGAATCCCTCCAAGGCGCCGTGGTATTTTGTGGGCCTCCAGGAGCTCCTCGTCTATTTCGACCCCTGGATCGCGGGGGTGGTGCTGCCGACCTTGATCATCTTGGGACTCATGGCGATCCCCTACGTGGATTCCAATCCGATCGGCGTCGGGTATTACAACTTTAGGAATCGAAAATTTTCCACGGGGATCTTCACCTATGGTCTCACCTTTTGGTTCGTGTTGATCTTTATCGGCTATTACCTGCGGGGGCCCGGTTGGGAGATCTACCTGCCGTGGGAAAAGTGGGATCATTTCCGGGCCACCTCTCCCATGGGGCTACACAACCTGCCCAATGGAATGGGGCTTGGATTCCTGTTGGCCTATGGGGCGTTGGGGATGCTGATCCCCCGGTTTCTCTTTAAGGGTTTTTACAAGCGTTTAGGGCCTTGGCGGTACGCGATCGTCCTGTTTTTTGTTTTGGGGATGTTCTTTGTGCCGGTGAAGATCGTCTTGCGGAATTTCTTTAGGATCAAGTACATCGTCTCCTTCCCCGATTTCAACTTCAACATATGACCCCGCCCCTCCTTCAGAAGCGCCGTCCGACGACTTGGCGAACCGACGGAACTTGTCCGGACGGCGCCTGCACCGAGCCGTTGCGTTGTTCGGGAGATTCGGCGCAGGGCCGAAGCGGTAGAGCCCGCTTCGGCCCTGAAGGAGGGGCGGGGTGATGCGGCGTGGGATTTGGAATCGGTTATTCTTGGCCTCCAGTTTCGGGTTGGTGGTCCTGCTGTTCGCCCTGGTGGGTCAGGAGCTTTTTCCGGAGTGGAGGGGATATCAAGCCGAGTATTACCGACGGCTGGCGAAGGTGACGGGGGATCCCTCCAGAGCCCGGATGCCGCTTACGGTCCAGCAGATTTACCTGCCCGAATTTCGTCGGATCGACCGGTGCACCACCTGTCACCTGGGGGTGGACAACCCGCGGATGGCGAATGAGCCGCAGCCGTTTCAGACCCACCCGGACTTGGGGATCCCCGGATTTTTGTCGGCCCATTCCTTTAACGAGATCGGCTGCACGGTTTGCCATCACGGCCAAGGGTCGGCCACGATGAAGCGGCATGCCCATGGACCGGTGGCGCATTGGGAGGAGCCGCTTCTTACGAAAGGGTTAACGGTCGGGGCCTGTACCACCTGTCACCAGGAGGCCTCTCGCTTGAAAGGGCCTGCGGTGGTTCGAGGGACCGAGCGGTTGGTTCAGGCCTGGGCGCTGTTCGAGGAAAAAGGCTGCATCGGATGCCACACGCTCCACGGCTCCGGCATGTTGGTGGGGCCTGAGCTGGAGGAGACGTGGGCGAAGTCGGTGGATCAACTCGATTTTCGCCACGTGGAGGGAGAAGAGACCGTGGCCCATTGGATTCGGGAACACTTCAAAGATCCTCAGAAGGTGGTTCCCGGCGATCCCCAGGCCGGGATTCCGGAATCGTCCATGCCCAATTACGAGTTGACCAATGAGGAAGTCGAGATGCTGACGGCGCTGGTCTTGTCGTTCGCGTCCGAGAAGGAAAAGGAAGAGCATCCGATCCCCGCTCGATTTTTACTCCCCGCTCATCCCTCACCGGAGCCCTCTTACGCTTCTGCCGTCGAAAGGGGGAAAGCGGTCTTTAACCGATGGGGTTGCGCCGGCTGCCACGGGTTCGAGGGACGAGGGGGCATCCGGAACAAAAACATGGAGATGGCCGAGGAGGTTCCTCCCTTGATGGATGTGGCCGATGGTTTCACCAAGGAGGAGCTCAAGGAGACGATTCGAAACGGCCGTTACCCGGCCCGCGCCGATTCGTCGGAAACAGCCCCGCCCCTTTGGATGCCGTCCTGGAAAGGGAAGATCTCCGAAGAGGAGCTGGACGCCTTGAGCGAATACCTCTTGAGTCTTAAAGCCGATTCCGGGGAAACCCCGCCCCTTTAAAAGATGATTCGACGTTTAGGTTCCCTAACGATGGCCGTGGTTCTGCTCACCACCCTGGCCGGGGTGTTGGCGTGGGGCACCTTCTATGAGGCCCGTTTCGGGACCGCCGCGGTCCAGCGATTCATCTACCATTCGGGATGGTTCCAGACTCTTTTAGGGTTTCTCGCTTTGAATCTGGCGGTGGCCGCTTTAACGCGCTTTCCCTGGAAACGGAAACAGCTCCCGTTTCTGCTGGCCCACGTGGGGATCATCCTGATTTTAATCGGCGGGATCGTGGGCGGCCGACTGGGGGTGGAGGGCCAGATGGTGATCCCGGAAGGGGAATCCTCCAGTCGGATCGAGTCGCCGCAGAAACTGTTGGTGATTCATCAACCGAATCCCGGGATCCACGAGGTTTTCCCCACCTTCTTTGAGGCGAGGGCTTGGAATCATGAGCCGAATGCCCATTTCAAGTTTCCGGTCAAAGATCGGGTCGTTTGGCTCACGGTCGATCGGTACTATCCGAACGCGGCCGTCCGAGAAGAGGTGACCCCAGGCGACGCGGAGAATCCGGCCGTCCGTTTGACCCTCTGGCGCGAGGGAGAACCGGCCGAGGTGTGGTTATTCGCTCAAGATCCGAATCGGTACGGGGCCGAGTGGGAGGGCGCCCACTTTTTCTTTTTGGCCCCGGAGTCCCCGGAAGAGTGGAAGCGGCTTCTGTATCCTCCACGAGAGGAAAAATCGGATCGGGGATCCGTCTCGATCCGATTTCTGGATCTCGGGGCTACCCGGACGATCCAAATTCCAAAACGCTTAGGACGATCTCTTTCGATCCCAGGGACCCCATACCGGATTCTGTTTAGACAGATCTTCAGCGATTTTGGGTTGACGGCTCAAGGGCCGATCAATCGGTCGGAGGAACCGAACAACCCGGCCGTGGCCTTCCTCTTAAGCGGCGCAGAAGGGACCGATGCGCACCTGGCCTTTGCGAACCATCCCGATTTCGAGGCGCTGCATGGACATCCCCAGAAGATTCGGGCTCAGGTCCGCTACCTGTTTTCTTCCTCAAGAGATTGGCCTCCTAACAGCATCGTCCTGATTCGATCGGTCTCCGGCCTGCCCCCCAAGTTTCGTTTTGCTTCGCACGATTCCTCAGGGAAAACGAAACAAAACGTGGGGGGCCTGCCGGCCGGCGAGGCCGGGGAGTTGAGCGCCGTCTTCACCAGGGAGTCTCCTCAGCCGCCACGGATTCTAAGCCCGATTCAAATCGGGACCCGGTACGATCATCCCGCGTTAGGATTTAAGTTCGAGGTGAAGGCCCTTCTGCCGCGGGCCCAGCGGGTCCAGCAGGTGATTCCTCGAGGCGATGAGATTCAAGCGGAGAGATTGCACGTTCGGGCGTCGGATGGGCAAACCGAAGCGGAAGGCTGGTTGGGACTTGGGGAGCCGGTGGAGTTTCCTCTTTCCGAGAAAGATCCGCTGCTGGTCGAGTACCGAAGGGACGAGTGGGAACTGCCTTTCACCGTTAAGCTCCTAGATTTTCGGAAGACGGACTATCCCGGAACAGAGATCCCGGCCAGTTTTGAGAGCGATGTCGAACTGGCCGATCCGGATCAAGGGGTGACCTTAAAGCGGAAGATCAGCATGAACAACCCGCTCAAATACCGGGGCTTTAGCCTGTTCCAGTCCAGCTACATTCCGGGGCCTACGGAGACGACAGTCCTTTCCGTCCGCAAGGACCCAGGCGTTCCCCTGGTCTATACCGGATTCCTGATTGTGGTAGGTGGAATTGTTGCGATGTTCCTTTTGCGAAAAGGGTCCTCATGAAACGGCTCCTTCTGGTAGCGATCTGCGTGATGGGGGTTGGGGCGGGTGTATCCGACGATGCCTTGGATACGATCCGGCATCTGGCGATTCAACACAACGGACGGGTCAAGCCGCTGGACAGCTTTGCGCGAGAGACGTTGGATCTGATCACCGGCTCGCCCAGAGTGGGACGCTCCGATCCGGTTCAGACCGTTCTTTCCATTGCGATGGAACCGGAGCGTTGGCAGGAGGAACCTCTCATCTCGGTGCCGTTTGTTCCGCTCCGAGGCGCCTTAGGGATGAACCTTAAAGGCACCCACATCGCTTACAACACCTTGATCGCCGAGCGCAGGCTCATGCGGATGTTGCCTGCCATTGTCAAGAAACAGCAGTCCAACGAGAAGCTGACCATTCTAGAGAACGAGGTGATGGACGTCTACAACCGGTTTGTGACGCTCAGCGCCCTGTTGGAACAGAAGCTTCATCTGGTCCCCCCGCCTTCGAAGGAAAACAAGATCTGGAGTCCGGTCCTTGAGCCGCAGGGGTATTCCCAGGATCAACAGATTCTGTTGAGGCAGGCTTGGACCGCGTTCATGGAGGCGTGGCGGCACGGGGAACCTCAAGCCGTTGAGGAGTCGGGGAGGCGGCTTTCGGAAACCGTGCGTGGTTTAAACCGGTCCGCTTATCCGGCCCATGGGAGGCTTCGGCTGGAGGTAGGGTACAACCGCTTTTCTCCGTTCCAGGTGGCGGCGGCTCTTTACGCCCTGGCTGCTCTTGGACTTGGAATTGGGTTGGCTAAGGTAGGGCTGTTTTCACGGCTAGGGGTTTTAGCCCTGGGGGCCGGTTTCTTGATCCATGGAATGGGGATCCTCATCCGGGTGGTGTTAGGGGGGCGTCCACCGGTATCCAATTTCTACGAGACGATGCTGTGGCTTCCGTTCGTGGCGGTGACGCTCGCACTGATTTTTGAGCGGATTTACCGAGCGCGTCTTTTCGGACTGGCTGCCGCCATCTTGGCGGCGATCTTTTTGGTTCTGGCGGATCATCTGCCTTTGGATCCCAGCATCTCACCGGTGGTGGCGGTTTTAAGGAGCAACCTGTGGCTGACCATCCATGTCCTGACCATCGTGGCCAGCTACGGGGCTCTCGGGTTGGCAACGGTGCTGGCCCATCTCTACGGCGGGATTTATCTGGCGAGGGGAGCCCGGCATCCAGCCCTGGCGCAGCTTTCCACCTTCCTCTATAGGGGGATCCAGGTGGGGGTAGTTCTCTTGGCCAGCGGGATTATGCTGGGAGGGATTTGGGCGAACGCCTCGTGGGGTCGGTACTGGGGCTGGGATCCCAAGGAGACCTGGGCGCTCATCACGCTGCTTTGGTTTTTGGCGATTCTGCACAGCCGATTCGCCGGTTGGCTGAACGGAGTCGGTGTCGCGATAGGGACGATCGCCGGATTTCTTCTGCTTTTGATGACTTACTACGGGGTGAGCTTCTATCTGGTGGGCCTGCACAGCTACGCCGGCGGACACGCCAAGCCGCTGCCTCTTTTGCTCGTCGGTTACCTGGTCGCGGAAATGGCGTTTATGGCGACCCTGGGGTGGGCGGGGTTCCATCGCAGAACTCCGATCCACACCTGAAGAGCGACATGTATAATAGGTACCTGGTACAGTAAGGTACCAGG